>JANSXS010000046.1 GCA_024742835.1 Paracoccaceae bacterium
AACAAAACCCGCCTTCACAGCGCCATCGGTTACATCACGCCACAAGAAGCAGAGGAGGCATTCTACGCAAGCTTGAACGCTGACGAAAAAGCAGCCTAACTATTGAACCAGAAACTCTCCGGTAAACCCGGGGCGGTTCATGGAGACCGGGCGCATCGCCGAACAAGGCCGCACAGAGGACATTCTGGAACGCCCGAAGACGCAGGCCGCGCAGATGCTGGCCTCTCATCGCAACTGGATGGAACTGCCATGCTGAATGTGAGCCACCTCAGCGTCAATCGCGGCAGTCGCAGGGTCCTTCACGACATCTCATTGTCTGTGCCCGCGGGGCAGACACTGGCGGTTGTCGGCGAAAGTGGCGCTGGGAAATCCACGCTCATCTCCGCCGTTCTGGGGCTTCTCAGGCCGTCATCGGGCGAGGTCACCTGGAACGGCGCTCCGACACAGGCCACCCGTCCGGCGCTGGTCATGCAGGAGCCCCGCGCGGCCTTCAATCCGGCACTCAGCCTGCGCCGATCGGTAATGGAGCCAGTGGTCGCGCAGCGCATCGCGCTGGCGCAAGGGCGGCTGGAACGGCTTTGTTCCGGATTGGAGTTGCCTGTTGATCTGCTCGATCGCCGCCCCGGAGAAGTGTCGATTGGGCAGGCGCAAAGGGTTGGCATCCTGCGCGCGCTGATCGCAGCACCACCGCTGGTCTTGTTCGATGAGCCGCTCTCGGCGCTGGATGCGGTGACACAGAAACACACCGCGCGCCTGATCTCGCAGTTGCAGGCCGAAGAGAGATTTGCCGCGCTGATCGTGACCCATGACCTTGGCTATGCAGTCGCGCATGCAGATCAGATCGCGGTGCTGAAAGCCGGGCAGATCGAAGAGATCGCCGCTGCGCAGGCCTTCGCGTTGAACCCGCAAACAGCCTATGGCCGCGCATTGAGGGATGCAGCCATCGCCCTCGGCGCACTGGAGGAAGCAGCATGATCGCGGCCGTACTCGGGTTGGCGCTGCGGGCCGTGGTGGTCTTGTCGGGTACGGCCATTTTGACCTTCGCATTGCTGTGGAATGCGCCGGGCGATCCAGCACAGGCCATCGCCATGGCCCGGTTCGATGCGCTCTTGACCGAAGATGTCATCGATCAGGTGCGCGCCGAGGTCGGACTTGACGCCAGCTTCTGGCCCGCCTTCTGGGCCTGGCTGGAGCCCTTGCTGCAATTTGACTTAGGGTATTCTGCGGTCACGGGCCGCCCGGTCTGGCCAGATTTGTGGGCAGCAATAACCTATACCTTCCCGCTTGCCCTCGCAGGTCTGGCCATCGGCCTTGCCATATCTCTCCCGCTCGCCACGCTCGCAACAAGGCGCCCGGGGGGCCTGATGGACCGTCTGGCCGTCGCCATTGCCTCGCTTGGGGCGGCGATCCCGGCCTATTGGCTGGGGCTGTTGCTGATCCTGCTTTTTGCGGTCCAACTGGGTTGGCTGCCCGCCATGGGTGCGCGCACGCCTGCCCATGCGATCCTGCCCGCTGTCACGTTGGGACTTGGCGTTGCGGCCTCGTTCACGCGGATCATCCGCTCCGGCATTCTCGAGGCGCGTGGCCAGCCCTTTTTGCCTGCCTTCAGACGACGCGGCGTTTCTTCCAAAGACGTCGCGCGGGACCACGTAGCGCCACATGCGGCAATCCCTGTTGTCACTGTCTTTGGATTGGAACTGGCTTTTTTGTTGGAAGGGGCCGTGCTGGTAGAGGTGATCTTCGGTCGTCCGGGTCTTGGCACCTTTCTGGTCACGGCAATCACGGCCCGCGATTTCCCCCATGTGCAGGCTGTTGTGGTGGTGACAGCGCTGGTTTTTGTGGTCGTAAATTTGTTGATCGACATCCTCTACCGCGTCATCGACCCCCGGATCGGAGAGCAAGATGCGTAGTATCGCACTCGTTGTAAGCGGGCTTGTCCTGCTGGTCGCCTTCGGCCCCATGCTGGCCCCGTATGACCCAACGGCAATCAATATCCCTGTACGCCTCTCGCCACCAAGTGCGCAATTCCCCCTTGGCACGGATGCATTGGGGCGCGATATCCTGTCACGGCTCCTGCATGGCGCGCAATGGTCGCTGGGGCTGGCGTTCCTGATCTCCCTGATCAGTCTTGTGATCGGAACAGCCATTGGCTTGCTGGCCTCCTTGGGCGGAAAAATCGCGGATTGGTCGATCATGCGGGCAACAGACACCTTTCTGGCCTTTCCCGAACTGGTCGCGGCAGTGGTCATTGCCGGGTTGATGGGCGCGGGCACATGGAGCCTTGTCTTTGCGCTCAGCGTCACCGGGTGGATGCGCTATGCGCGGGTGGCGCGCGGGATCGGGTTGTCCCTGCAATCCCGTGGCTATGTCATGCAGGCCCGGCTGGCAGGTATGCCGGGCCTATCAATCGCGCGCCGGCACTATCTGCCGTCGCTTGTCCCGTCGCTCACTGTCGTGTGGACCGGCATGTTCGCCCGCGCGATCCTTGGCATCTCGGCGCTCGGGTTTCTGGGTTTTGGTGTGCAACCGCCGAACCCGGAATGGGGCTCCATGCTTCTGGATGCGCGGGTGCATATGCGCTCCACCCCGTTGCAGATGATCTGGCCGGGGCTGGCCGTTGTGACCTGCGTCTTGGCCATCAACCTTGCTGGCGATGCTCTGCGTGACGCCTTGGCCGAAGACGGCCATACCGCATAAGCGCGCTTGACCGCCCCTCGCTGGGGATCGGCCTGCGCCTTCTGTCCGGTCTCTTGATGGCCGGCATGTTCGTCAGCGTGAAGGCCGTCAGCGAGGACGTGCCACTTGGCCAGATCGTCTTTTTCCGGTCATTCTTTGCGATCCTGCCATTGTTGGTCTTTCTCTGGGTGCGGGGCGAGTTTCCGGGCGGTCTGGCGACCAAGCGCCCTGGCGCACATTTCCTCAGAGCGAGTTTCGGGGCACTGGCCCTGTTTGGGTCTTTTGCGGCTCTGGCCCGCCTGAACCTTGCCGAGGCGGTTTTGATTGCCCAGCTCTCGCCTATTCTTATGGCCGTCGGCGCGGCAGTACTGCTGTCAGAGCGCCTCACACAGTGGCGCATCTGGGGCCTTGTCTTTGGATTTGCAGGGGTCATCGTACTGGTCTGGCCAGAATTGAGCGCGCCCAGGGGCGAGGAGACACGGATGATTGGCTACGCCATCGGCTTTGTCGCCGCCGCGCTCTCGGCCTTGGCTCTCCTCATGGTCCGCAGCCTCAGCCGAAGCGAAAGCCCCGGCGCCATAGCTCTCTACTTCGTTCTGGCCTCCATGATCGGCGGAGTGCTCACGCTGCCTTGGGGGTGGATGATGCCGGATTATCGAACGCTGGTATTGTTGATCCTGTCCGGACTTTTCGGCGGTTTTGGCCATATCGCGATGACCTTGGCCTTCCGCTACGCCGAGGCCTCCCGCCTCGCTCCTTTCGAATATGTGGCCTTGATCTGGCCCGTTTTGGCCGATGTGTTCATCTTTAAGACCGGACTGGCCCCGGCCTTCTTGCTCGCGGCACCTCTGATCTTGATCGGCGCATTGATCGCGTCTGCGGAAAAAGGAAGATCGCACCAATAACGTTCACAGCTTCACAAAATACCATCTCAAGACAAGAGCTTGCCGCGTCTGCAGCTTGGTTGAGAGGGGATGAACCACTTACGCTTCACGTCTCAGATCAAGGAAAGGGTACCTTCTGTCCAACGCTCATTCACTCCGAATACCATCGGCGGCATGCCCGGGTCTGGTCTCTGAAAACAGCATAGTCCGCCACCATCTCGACAACGGCCGATCCGTCCGCCAGCGTCGCCAGTTCCTCGGCCGCCCGTGCCTGAAACTCCCTGCTGTATTCCACGACCGGCGGGCACGCTGCCACGCCGCCAGCTTCAAAACCTGCCGTCGCGCAACCGGTCAACAAGCTCGTCGCGATCGCGAGGACGGCTAGCCGCCGCCTCCAGCATCCTCCGCTGAACTTCATTGGTTTTCTCCATGGTCTCGAGCTGCTCGGTCAAGCGACCGACGCGCTCGCCGGAACGGCGCAGGGCCAGCAGGAACAGAAGGATGGCCAACGCGATTGCACCGCAGCGAGGCGCGGCCCTCGCCCCTGGATTGGCGGCGATCCCGCCGAGAATGCTACCGATAATCTTTGCCCCCTGTGCCAGTCATCAAGGCGGGCGTAGATCGTGACAGCAATGCCAACGAGCGCCACCGCGATGAACACCCAGCGCAACGTGTCCAGATATGGCACCAGTGGCAAGACGGCGGACTGGGTCTCAGACAGGACGCTCTGTGCGACTTCGACCCCCGCCGCGCCCAGCGTCGCCGCCCCGGCCGCTCCGCCACCTTTCATCGTGCGGCTTTCAGCCAGAACCTCGCGCGCTGGCGGCATATCCTCGGCGAATGCGGTCGCCCGGACCGGGAAGCGCTCGCCCCATTGGCGGGCTGGACCAAGGTCGACATGCATGAACCCCGAGCGCGGATAGAAGCCGAACCCAAGGAACCCGACTTCCCGTGCCGCCGCCTCGAATGCAACGGGGTCGTGGTTTGACATGGCGATGTCGAATGCCGCGCCGTTCATATGCTTGGACCGCGTCGCGCCACCAACGGCGCGGTTGTGCTCCGGGCTGCGATAGGCGGAACGCACGATCAGCGGCTTGCCGAGCCGGTCACGAAGCGCCTGCAGCTTGTCGAGCGCGGTTGCGTTGATCAGAAGCTTGCCAGTGCCCCGGCAGGCAATTTCGGCGGGCGAGAAATCGGGCCAGCGCCAAATGTCGTCCGGCCCGTCGCGCCAATGGTCGTAAAAGGTCGTGGTCATGGTGTCCTCCAGAAACGAAGAAACCCGCCACTAGGGCGGGTCGGTTGGGCTGATGGCTTGGGATGAGGCGCAGCTATGGGGCCCCGCCGAAAATTTTCAGCTTGATGGCGATGCCCGCGAGCAGCGCCAGCATCACGGCGGTGGTGATCATGCGGACCGCCGTTTGCATCGCGGTGCGGCGCACCAGCCGGATGCAGTCCAGTAGCGAGCGCAGGTCCCGGATATCCAGTGCGGCCTCATCGCCGTCGAGGCCGACATCCGCCAGCGCACGTTTGGCACCTTTCTCGGCGGCGCGTGCCAGCATCGCCTCGAACTCGGCGTCTGGCATACGTACAAAGCCCTGATCAGATCGGGGTGGTGTCATCGAATCCTCCTCCCGCCGCTCAACCGACCTTGCAGCCCCAGAAGGACGTGTGGTCGGCGGCGAAGTAGCCGTCGCCGACCAGACGCTGGTGACGCAAGCAATCAACGGCGATCCTTGCGAGCTTGAGTTCGCCTATGGGTCGAGGACGAGGGGCTGATGCTCGCCTACAAAGGCGCGAGCTGGGTCGGGACCACGCCCGCGGCGCTGCAGAACATGGCGCTGCTTGGGCTGGGGACCACCGCCGACGCCGCCAACCCATTTTCGGCCAAGCTGAACGCTGCGCTCTGGACCGCGAAGACTGTGGCAGAAGGCGGGACCGGCGATCTTTTCTACACCATGAATAAGGAGGCTGCGGGCGACGACCTCGGTCTGACTTTGCAGACCAACTTCGTGACAAAGGCACTGGTGGGACTGTTCGGGTCCGACAGGTTCCGGGTCGCGGTCTCGGCCGATGGCAGCACCTTCTTCGACGGTCTGAGCGTCGACAACGCCAATGGCATCATCGACCAGCCGCAGCTGCCCCGCTTCAAGGCCTACACCAACTACGACAACTATGTGGGCGTCGGGACCTGGACGAAGATCGGCCTGAACAACAGCGACTACAATGACCAGGGGGCCTTCGACGTGGCGAACAACCACTTCGTGGCGCCCGTCGACGGTACCTACCTCTTCGGCGGGACGCTGCTTTACAAGATCAACGCCAGCGCCACGGCCCGCATGCGCGGGCGGCTAGTGTTGAACGGTGCGACCGAAATCCGCGGCTCCCTCGGCGAAATCTCCGCCACCCACCTCTCGCTTGCCACCGCGATCTGGCTGCAGACCATGGTGCCGCTGAACGCAAGCGATACCGTCGAGCTGCAGGGGTATTTCCGAGTCGCGGAAGCGCACCTCGATCCGGCCGGTCAGCGCCGCGATGGACGGGTCGGCCCCGTCGATGCGGCCGTCCGAGCGAATGGTCTCGATGCGGTCGAGGTTGTTGGCATAGGTGATGTCGGCTGAAACCACATTGCCGAGGGCGGAGCCATTCCGCGTGATCGCCCCGTTGAAATGGCCAAAGCGCTGCAATTCGAGAGCGGCGGGTGTCCCGGCGCTGGTCGTCGTGCCCACGGTCTCGCCCTGCGCGACCAGCCGCGCCGTCGCGGTCAGGAGCCCCGAGCGCTGCATATGCCAGGTGATCTGGTCGAGCACGCAGCCGGAATACATTGCATAGCGCGGGACCTCGGGCATGCCGGTCTCGATGGAGAGGCTCGGCAGCGTCCACGCACCCGACTGGAACTCGTGCGTCCAAGGGCCGGTGCCCGTGGTGGTCGGCGCGCCGAAGGCCGCTTTCAGCCAGAAACCGAAGGCCTCGGCATCCAGCGGCACGACGACGTCGCCATCGGCCGTCACTGCACCCTTGACCGGCGCCAGCGGATCGCGGCTGTAGCCGAGAAGCTCGGAGTTCAGGAGCGGCTGCTCCGCGCCGAGCGACGTGCTGGCGAAGGGCATGCGAGTGAAGCCGCTTATGGGCGGCGTTCCATAGGTCGTCTCGAACGCTAGCGCCATCTGCGCCCGCGCCCCCTGGGCTCGTGCCATGGTGTTCTCCTCGGGTTGTCGGGGGTCAGCCGAGCGGGTCGGCCGTGGAATAGTGTAGCACCACCGGAATGACGGCCGCCTTCAGACTGGCGGCGCCCTCAACCGGCAGATCGACGGGACGGGGCGCTTCCGCCTCGACCCAGCCGCAAAGGCCGCCCAGCGTTCGATCAGCCGCAAGCGCCGCGCCGATGCTGGCGGTCAGCGTGTCGAAATCGACGTCACGCGCCGCACCTTGGACCACCGCCTCGATCTCGGCGCGGTGCTGGTAGTGGTAGCGCAAGGGCGACAGCATCACCTCGGGCTCCCCCGGCTCGCCGTCGCGCAGGATCAGCAGACCCTCGGCGGGGACGCGCTCGGGCAGAACCTCGCCGCGCAGGACGGTGGCGGCCAGCGTCGAGAGCCGCACATGCAGCGCGGTGAGGATAGTTTCGCGGGGGCTGGGCAATGGATCACCATGTGATCAAGGACGTCGGACACCGGCCGACTTTAAAATCCGGTCGCCCGGCTAGTTCGTTCATCAGCCATTGGGTGCCGACGTTGTTGATCTCAATGTCCCAATTCGCGTGCCCCGCTTCGGCGACAAGACGTTCGTACACGGTGGGATTATCGGCTTCCAAGACCAGCCCGATATCGGCGCGCCAAGCGAAACGATAGCCACGTTCATCCAATGACGGTGCCATAGAAAGGCCGTGTATGGTTGTCGATGTGATCTTGATGGACCAAAGCCTGTCGCGAAGAATCGGTGTTCCATCGTCCAATCGCGGAACCGCAATTGGCTTCAGGTACGGTCTGCTGAGGTCAAACACTGCTTCGTAGCCCAGGTTCGCGCCGTTCTTGAGCTCTACACAGGTACGATACTTGGTGTTGAACACCACCACGATCCACAGAACAGCGGCGAGGCACGGCAATAAAACGGCACCGGCAAGGGCGGAAACTATGCCACGTTGAAGAACTTCTTTCCCCCACTTCATCCGAAACGGCTGCGATCCGGGTCAGCATATACCTGCCCCCCAAAGCTTCCGCTCCATTGATCCGTGATCGGATAAGGATCGCCAAAAAGCTCGATGCCAAGGTCTATGGGGTCGGCAAATTCATCATTCAGGTAGAACTCAAACTGACCTGAAACGGTCAGTATCCCAAACTCGGAAACACAGGTGCCGGTGAAACGACCGCCAATCGTTGTATCGCCGATGCTGAACACGATCCCGGTCATGTCGTATGTGTTGTAAAAATCATCAGAGAACGTGCCGTTTGGGTTTCCTCTGGCCTTCTGTGCGATGTTGTCCTGAAGGCTTTTGATTACACTGGCGTTCATGTACTGCGCAACGATGCTGCTCAAATGCCCCGTTTCCCTGATAGTGACGCCGCGTCCGCCTCCGTTGTAGTAGTGATCCACAAAGTCTTGGCTGCTCCAAGCGTTTCCGCTATCGGCGACATCCGCGACTTCGATATCGATGTGCTCGTTAGTCGACGGCATGAATGGCTCAGCCGCGCAGCGGCAGCCATAGTCTTGGCCGGGGTGGCCAGTTTCGGGCGGATCATCCCATGCAAAAACCCGACCACTGTTGGAAGCATGGCTCGGGCGGACTTTGTCATCCCCGCGCGTGCGCCAGATGTAATGTGTGGTGGGCCGCTCCTTCTTGATCGACCACTCGATGGGCGTCCCCTTACGGAGGTAGGCTTGGAACGCCTTGCGGTATAGTTTCGGATCGATGTGCATGCAGAAGCCCTTGAACAGAGTTTTCTTTAACTTCGCACAACAGAGTTAATTATTTGGTAACACATCGAACTCTCACCACCTCCTCTCCACCCAGTTCGCCACGATGATCCGCGCCGGAGAAGCAGTCCGGCCTGACTACCTGGAACTGGTAATCAACTCTCCATGGACACGACGCTTTGCTTCGGAGAAAACCACGGGCGGGGCTGCACCTAGGGTGAACATGACCGTGGTGCGTGCATACCCGATTCCGGTTCCCCCCCTGCAAGAGCAGGCGAGAATTATCGAACGCGTGCGCCAACTTTCCGACTTGTGCCGGAAAATGCGAACGAAGGTTCAAATTGAACTAAAGCTCCGAACCGCTCAGGCTGCTACGCTGGTCGAAAAGGCGGCTTAACCATGAGCCCTGCAGCCATCCCTTGGTTCCGCTTCGGCTCGGCGCGACCCTTCGAGAGGGCTCGCGCATGCTGCAACCTCTATGGATGGAAAAGACCGAAACCGCCTCACGCCTGCGCGGTCGGATCGAGGCCGTTCTTAGCTGGGCCACGGTCGCAGGACACCGGACAGGCGATAACCCGGCACGCTGGGCGGGCAACCTGAAAGAACTTTTGCCTGCCCCGTCCAAGGTGGCGAAAGAAAGCAATCATCCCGCCTTGGCGTTGGAAGATGCCCCCCGTTGGTACGCCGCCCTACAGGTCCGCGAAGGTTTTGGCGCGCGGGCGCTGGAATTTGCCGCCCTGACCGCCACCCGGTCGCAGGAGGTACGGGGCGCAACGTGGGATGAAATCGACTTGGAAAAGGCGCTTTGGATCATTCCCGGCGCGCGTATGAAGATGGGCAAGGAACATCGCATTCCGCTTCCTGACGGCGCGGTGAAAATGCTGGAGGCGCTACCACGTTTGGATGGCAGCGCCTTTGTATTCCCTGCGCCAAGGGGCGGGCAGTTGTCGGATATGACCCTATCGGCCACAATGAAGCGGATGCACAAGGCTGATATCACCGAAGGCGATAAGGGCTTTCTGGACCGCGTTTCAAAACGGCCCGCCGTGCCGCATGGCCTGCGCAGCACCTTTCGGGATTGGGTGGCAGAACAAACCAACTATCCCGGCGACATGGCCGAGGTGGCCTTGGCCCATAAGATCAGCAACGCCGTAGAGGCCAGCTATCGGCGCGGCGACATGATCGAAAAACGGCGGCGCATGATGGCCGATTGGGCGGATTTCATGGGCGGTGAGGTAAAAGGCGGTAATGTTTTGAGGCTTGGGTGATGTTCGCACCAAATGGCTATATGAGCCTTGATGAAGTTTTTGATAATTTGCGTGACGTGGCCTATCAGTGGAGGCTTGAAACACCGCATGAAGACGACCCAAATCCCGGCCCCACATACACAGAAGACAATTTTTTCCCTGTCGATTCAAACTCGATTAGGGTCAGGACTCATAGCCAGTAAATGACGAGTGCAGCAAGGGCGATTGCTGATAGGAAGACCTTTGGGCATCGGTCGTAGCGGGTCGCCACACGCCGCCAATCCTTCAGCCTGCCAAACATGATCTCGATCCGATTGCG
>JANSXS010000027.1 GCA_024742835.1 Paracoccaceae bacterium
GCATGGGCCACGCCGGCGCCATCGTCGCAGGCGGAAAGGGCGGCGCAGACGACAAGATCGAGGCCATGAAATCCGCCGGAATAACCGTCGCCGAATCCCCCGCAGGCCTCGGTGAAGCCGTGCTGAAAGCTATCGGGTAACGCGAAAAAGCGCGGCGGGCCCTTGCCCGCCGCGACACATCCTTTCGTCTCTGTGACATCGGGCGCAAGTGCGTTCTGTTATTGTTGGCGCTAACAGGCACCATCGGGTATCCAGCGGATACAAGGGAGGCGACAGATGGACACGAACCATTCCGAAATCGACATGCAGACCGGCACGGACGCGCAGGAAAGCATCCGCTATCTGGGCCGGGTTCTGGGCCGGGTTCTTCAGGAGCAGGAGGGCGACCGAGCCTTCGACGTGGTGGAGAAGATCCGTCACCGCTCCATCGAATATCACAAGACCGGCAACACCACCGCCCATGCCGCGCTGTGCGATGTGATCTCGGCCCTGCCAGAGGATCTTGCGCTTCAGGTCTTGCGTGCCTTCACCTATTACCTGCATCTTCTGAACATCGCGCAGGACGAGGAAAAACTGCTTCAGCACCGGCGTGCGCCCGTCACCACCCTGTCCAGCACCATCCGGCTGCTGCGCGAAAATGGCATCTCCGAAACCAGCATGGCCGAGTTCCTTAAAAGTGCGCTGGTCAGCCCGATACTCACCGCGCACCCCACCGAAATCCGTCGCCAAAGCACCATGCGCTCGGAATTCGCCATTACCGAAATGCTCGACCAGCGCAGCCAGGCGCAGCTTGTGGGGCAAGACCCGACCGAGATCGAACGCGACATCGAGCGCGAGATCGAGGTTCTGTGGCAGACCCATCTTCTGCGCCGCAGCAAGCTGACGGTGAATGATGAAATCACCAACGGGCTGGCCTATTTCGACCACACCTTCTTCGAAGCGATCCCGAAGCTGCACGAAACCTTGCTGACCACCCTCAAGGGCAAAAGCGATGCCGACGACATCCCGTCTTTCCTGCGCATCGGCACATGGATCGGGGGCGACCGCGATGGCAACCCGAATGTCACCGCCGACACGTTGCAAAAGACCTTTCACCGGCAATCCGGCCATGCCATTCGCCATTACCTTGAAGAGGTCCACGCGCTTGGGTCCGAGCTGTCGATCTCGACCCGTGTGGTCACTGTCTCGGCAGAGGCCGAACAGCTTGCCGATCATTCCTTTGACACGTCCACGCACCGCGAGGACGAGCCCTATCGCCGGATCCTGATGCTGATCTATGCGCGGCTGGTATCAACGCTGAAGGACATCAACCCCAAGTCGCTGGCCCCGCGCGCCGGGCACACCGCCACCCCCTATGCAAGCCCCACCGAATTTCTGGCCGATCTGGATGTGATCGACCGGTCTTTGCGGGCCAATCGTGGCGGGCGGATCGCAGACGGGCGCCTGACCAAGCTGCGCCGCAAGGTGCGTGCCTTTGGCTTTCACCTGGCCAGCGTGGATCTGCGCCAGAATGCCAGCGTCCACGAAGCCACCATCGCAGAACTGCTGGAAGCGATCCATCCCGGCAAGAACTATCTGGCCAAGACCGAGGAAGAGCGCCGCGCCTGCCTCATAGAAGAATTGATCTCGCCCCGCGCGCTGATCCGACCATTCTGGACCTATTCCGAGCAGACGGAAAAGGAACTCGCCATCTTCCGCCGGGCCAAGCAGATCCTTGATCGCTTTGGCCCCGGCGCGATTGCCACCTCGATCATCTCCAACGCGCAATCGGCTTCGGATGTGCTGGAACTGTGCCTGCTGCTCAAGGAGGCGGGCATCCTGACACGCGACGGGGCCTGCCCTGTCGCCATCGTTCCCCTGTTCGAGACCATTGCCGATTTGCAGAACGGTCCCGACATCATGCGCGACCTGTTCGAGATCCCGGAATATCGCCGGATCGTCGACAAACAGAAGACGACGCAAGAGGTGATGCTGGGCTATTCGGACAGCAACAAGGACGGTGGTTACGTCACCTCCAACTGGGAGCTGTTCAAGGCCGAGCAGAATTTCGTGTCGCTTTTCAAGGATTACGGCGTTCGGCTGCGCCTGTTCCACGGGCGCGGCGGATCGGTGGGCCGCGGTGGCGGCCCGGCGCGAGAGGCGATCCTTGCGCAACCACCCGGCGCAGTTGACGGGCAGATCCGCCTGACCGAACAGGGCGAGGTCATCTCGTCGCGCTACAGCCACGGCGAGATCGGCTATGCCCATCTGGAGACACTGGTTTCGGCCACGATGGAAGCCTCTTTGCTGCCCGGCCAAAGCCTGCCGTCCAACGACACCATCGCGATCATGGACGCACTCTCGGCCCATGCGTTCGACGCCTATCGCGATCTGGTCTTCGGAACCGAGGGGTTCGAGGATTTCTTCTGGTCCACGACCATCATCAACGAAATCGCATCGCTCAATATCGGCTCGCGCCCCGCGTCGCGGAAATCCAACCGCGATATCACAGCGCTGCGCGCGATTCCCTGGGTGTTCAGCTGGGCGCAATGCCGGATCATGCTGCCGGGCTGGTACGGGTTCGGCACCGCGGTGCAGACATGGCAACGCGAAAGCGGCGAACAGGATCTGTCAAAGCTGAGCGATCTTTATACGAACTGGCCGTTCTTTCACGCGCTCGTGCAGAAGGTCGAACTGATCATCAGCAAAAGCGATCTGACCATCGCAGCCAGCTATGCCGATCTGGTCGAGGACAAGGAATTGCGCGACCGTATCTTCGGGCGCGTCACCGAAGAATGGCAGGCAACCGTCCGCGCGCTGGAAGCAATCACAGGGCGAAGCCCGACCTCTGCCGATGCTGTGCCCGAGGGCGGGATGATTCCGCACCGCACACCGTATCTCAACTCGCTCAACCACATCCAGATCGAGATGATGAAACGCGCGCGCGCGGGTAATGACGGAGAGCTTGTCAATCGCGGCATCCTGCTGTCGATCAACGGGGTCGCCTCGGGGCTGCGCAACACCGGGTAACGCGCAGGAAAATTGCAATTTTCCGGATCGGAATTTTGCAAAATTCCGCCCGCGCCCGTAATCGGGTGGTTCACAAAACCCAAACGTCCAAGGCAAAACGGCCGGGAAACTGATTTCCCGGCCGTTTCGTCTTTACTCTGCCGCGACCGCGCCCTTGGTCGCCGGCTCTACCCTCACGGCCGAGTATTTGAACTCGGGGATCTTGCCGTAAGGGTCGATGGCCGGGTTGGTCAGGATGTTCGCCGCCGCCTCGACATAGGCGAAAGGAAGGAACACCATATCGGGCGCGATTGCGCGGTCTGCCCGCGCCATGATCTCGATCGAGCCGCGCTTGGTGGTCAGCCGAACGAAATCGCCCGCCTCAAGCCCCATCTTGCGCAGGGTGCTTGGATGCAGCGAACAGTTCGCTTCCGGCTCCACCGCGTCAAGCACCGTGGCGCGCCGGGTCATCGAGCCGGTGTGCCAATGCTCAAGCTGCCGCCCCGTGGTCAGCACCATGGGATACTCCGTATCGGGCAGATCATCGGGTGGAATAACGCTTGCAGGGGTAAACCGCGCGCGCCCGTCAGGCCGCGGGAAGCTGTCGCCGAACACCACCGACTGACCGGGATCTTCCGGGCTGAGCGACGGGTAGGTGACCGCCTCATTCTCCAGCCGCGCCCAGGTGATGTTGTCAAGACTGCGCATGTTCAGCGCCATCTCGTCGAACACCTGCGACGGGTGCGTATAGGTCCAGGGCAGGCCACAACGCTTGGCCAGTTCCACCTCGATCCACCAATCCTCCTTGGCGTCGCCGGGGGTCGGCACCGCGGGGCGCAGCATCTGCACGGTGCGGTTGGTGTTCGACACGGTGCCCGCCTTTTCATAAAGCGCCGAGGCGGGCAGAATTACATCGGCATAATTCGCCGTCTCGGTGATGAAGATATCCTGCACCACCAGATGATCGAGTTTGGCCAACGCATCGCGGGCATGTTCCACATCCGGGTCTGACATGGCCGGGTTTTCGCCTAGCACATACATGGCCTTGATATCGCCCGCGTGCACCGCATCCATGATCTCGGTCACGGTGAGGCCCTTTTGATCCGAGAAATCCTCTGTACCCCAGACATCCGTGAACGCCTGACGCACGCTGTCATCCGTGACCGACTGGTAATCGGGCAGGAACATCGGGATAAGTCCCGCATCCGACGCGCCCTGAACGTTGTTCTGCCCCCGCAGCGGGTGCAGGCCCGTGCCCGGACGGCCCACCTGCCCGCACATCAGCGCAAGGCTGATCAGGCAGCGTGAATTGTCCGTGCCGTGGATGTGCTGGCTGACGCCCATGCCCCAGAAGATCATCGCCGATTTCGCACCCGCGAAATCGCGGGCTACTTCGCGCAGGGTCTCTGCGGGGATGCCGCAAAGCGCCTCCATCTTCTCTGGCGGGAACTGCGCCAGATGCGCTTTCTCGGCCTCCCAGTTCTCGGTGAACGCCTCGATATATTGCTGGTCGTACAGCCCTTCCTCGACGATCACATGCATGATCGCGTTGAGCATCGAGACATCCGCACCCGGCTTGAACTGCAACATATGCGTGGCGAACCGCTTCATCCCCTGTCCGCGCGGGTCCATCACGATCAGCTTGCCACCGCGCTTGGTGAACTGCTTGAAATAGGTGGCGGCAACGGGGTGGTTCTCGATCGGGTTGGCACCGATGATGATGGCCACATCCGCGTTTTCGATCTCGTTGAAGGTGGCCGTGACAGCACCCGAGCCGACATTCTCGATCAGCGCGGCAACGGACGACGCATGACAAAGCCGCGTGCAATGGTCCACGTTGTTATGGCCAAAGCCCTGACGGATGAACTTCTGAAAGAGATAGGCTTCTTCGTTGGTGCATTTGGCGCTGCCGAACCCGGCAACCTCGCGGCCCCGGCCCTTGAGCCCGTTCGCCGCTGCATCCAGCGCCTCGTCCCAGGTCGCCTCGCGGAAGAAGTCCTGCCAGTTTTGCGGGTCGACATTCAGCCCCTTGGCAGGTGCATCCTCGCGCCGGATCAGCGGCTTCGTGAGGCGGTGATCGTGGTTGATATAGTCATACCCGAACCGCCCCTTGACGCAGAGCCGCCCCTCGTTGGCCGGGCCGTTGATACCCTCGACATACTTGACCTTGCCATCCTTGATTTTCATGCTGATCTGACAGCCGACGCCGCAGAACGCGCAGACGCTTTCCACTTCCTCGTCGTAATCCTTGCTGTCGCCAACCTGCGCATCATCCAGCACCGTGGCGGGCATCAGCGCGCCGGTGGGACACGCCTGAACGCATTCGCCACAGGCCACACAGGTGCTTTCGCCCATAGGATCGTCGAAATCGAAGACAGGAAAGCTGTCATGCCCGCGCCCGGCCATGCCGATCACGTCATTGACCTGCACTTCGCGGCAGGCGCGGACGCACAGGTTGCACTGGATGCAGGCATCCAGATTGACGCGCATCGCGATGTGGCTGTCATCCAGCAGCGGGACGCGGTCACGCTCCAGCTTGGGAAAGCGGCTATGCGTGACGCCGTTCAGCTCTGCCATGTCCCAAAGGTGGCTCGATTTGTCATGCGCCTTTTCGGGCTCGGGCTGATCGGCGATCAGCATTTCCATGACCATCTTGCGCGCGCTGGTGGCGCGGGCGGAGTTGGTCGTGACCTTCATGCCCTCGGCCGCCTCGCGGATGCAGGACGCAACAAGCGTGCGTTCGCCCTCGACCTCGACCATGCAGGCACGGCAATTGCCATCGGGACGATAGCCGGGTGCGGGCTTGTGGCACAGATGCGGGATCACAAGGCCCCTTCCATTGGCCACCTCCCAGATGGTCATGCCCTTCTCGGCCTCGATTTCCTTGCCATCAAGCGTGAGTTTGATCTTGTCGGTCATGGCTTAAACCTCGTCCGGGAAATGTTTCATGGTCAGGCGGATGGGGTTCGGCGCGGCCTGCCCCAGACCGCAGATCGACGCGTCGACCATGGTCTGGCTCAGTTCTTCCAGCAGATCCTGATCCCACTTGTCCGCCTGCATCAGCTTCACGGCCTTTTCACAGCCGACACGACAGGGCGTGCATTGACCACAGCTTTCGTCCTCGAAGAACTTCAGCATGTTGATCGCGGCCTCTTTCGCGCTGTCCTTATCCGACAGAACCACGACGGCGGCGGATCCGATAAACGACCCATGCGGTTGCAGCGTATCGAAATCGAGCGGCACATCATGCATATGCGCGGGCAACAGGCCAGAGGACGGGCCACCCGGCTGATAGGCCTTGAAAACATGCCCGTCCAGCATCCCGCCAGCGGCCTCGATGATATCGGTGATGGTGGACCCGGCGGGCAGCAGATGCACGCCCGGTTTCTTCACGCGGCCCGACACAGAGTAGGAGCGCAGGCCCTTGCGCCCGTTCTTTTCCACGCCCGACAGGATTTCCCCGCCCTCGCGCAGCACGCGGGCCACCCAATAGAGCGTTTCGACATTGTTCACCAGCGTCGGACGGTTGAATATGCCCACCTGCGCCACGAATGGCGGCCGGTGGCGCGGCAGGCCGCGCTTGCCCTCGATCGATTCGATCATCGCGCTTTCCTCGCCGCAGATATAGGCCCCGGCCCCGCGACGCAGGTCGATATGGCCCGGCTCCACGATCCCGGCGTCTTCCAGCGCCTTGATTTCCCGTGCAAGGATTTCCAGCACTGCCGGGTATTCGTCGCGCATGTAGATAAAGCAGGTTTCCGCCTCGACCGCCCAACCGGCAATCAGCATCCCCTCAAGGAACAGATGCGGCGTGCGTTCCAGATAATAGCGGTCCTTGAACGTGCCCGGCTCGCCTTCGTCGCCGTTGACGGCAAGGTAACGCGGCCCGGCCTCGGCCCGCACGAACCCCCATTTCTTGCCCGACGGGAAGCCCGCCCCGCCAAGGCCGCGCACACCGGCATCAAGAATCGTCTGCTGTACAGTCTCGAAATCGCCGGTCTTGCGCAGCTCTTCAAGCTTGGCATAGCCGCCATTCGCGCGGTAGGCGGCAAAATCCTCATACTCCGGGATATGCGCATGGGTATCGTCGGCCTCGATCGCGGCCTCGACCTTTGCCAGCGTCGCGTGGTCGATATGGTTGTGGCCGATCTCCAGTACCGGCGCAGTATCGCAACGACCCATGCAGGGCGCGCGCAGCACGCGCACGGCGCTCGGGTCCATCCCGTCTTCCAGCGCCGCTTTGAGTTGCTGTGCGCCAGCCAGTTCGCAGGCCAGCGAATCGCAGACCCGAATCGTCAACGCGGGGGGCGGCACCTCGCCTTCCTTGACCACGTCGAAATGCGCGTAGAACGTCGCGACCTCATAGACCTCGGCCTGCGCGATGCGCATCTCTTCAGCCAGCGCGCGCAGATGCGCAGCCGACAGATGGCCGTACTTGTCCTGAATAAGATGCAGATATTCGATCAGCAGATCGTTCCGCCGAGGCGCGTCGCCCAGAAGCGCGCGCACCTCGTCCCATGCCTGATCCTCTAGCTGTCGGCCCTTGGGCGTATGACGCCCCTTGCCCTTGCCGGACTTCCAAACGCCGTTTTGATCATCGAGTGCCATGTGTTCCCTCCGAATTCGAAGCAGAACGTACCGCAATGCCGTGGTATACCAAAATCGTATTGTACGAAAACGCGATAAGCCCAGCTTATTGAACAGCCTGCTTGAGCGCCTTGATCGTGCGCAGGCCCGGTCCCCGGTTGGGCGTGACAAGGCACAGGGACTTGCGCACGACCGGATCTGTCAGCGACACGACCCGCACGGTGTCCAGCGCGCCGATGGCCTCTACCACACCGCGCGGCACGATTGTGGCCGCGGCGCCCTGAATGGCCATGACCACCCCGGCTGTCAGGCCCGAAAGCTCTGCCACGACCTGCGGTTGTACGCCGACCTCGTAGAACACCGAGTCAAGGATGCGGCGGTTCTGCATACCCGGCTCCAGCAGGCACATGGGCAGGCGGCTGGCCTCTTTCCAGGTGATCTCCTCGATTCCCGGGGCGACCATGTCGGTGGGGGCAAGCAGCACGTATTCCTCTTCGTGGACATGCTCGACATCCAGCGATTGCTCGTCCACCGCCTCGGTATAGGTGATCCCGGCATCGAACGTGCCCTCCTCGATCCCGTGCAGGATCGACAGCGAAGATGTCGATTTCAGCTTGACGGTAATACCCGGATTGGTCTCTCGCAGGCGCTTGATCAGACGCGCGCCAAAGGCCGTGGCGGTGGGTACGACACCAAGCGACAGGACGCCCGTCACATCGCCCGGTTCGGTGCTGAATTCGCGCTCTAGCCGCTTGACGTCTTCAAGGATCATAAGTGCGTGCCGCACGATCGACTCGCCATCCGGCGTCAGCCCCTCGAAACGGTTGCCGCGTCGCACGATCTTGGTCTGCAAATGCTCTTCCAGCTTGCTGATCCGCATGGAAAAGGCAGGCTGCGACACGCCGCATTCCTCTGCCGCGCGGGCAAAGTGTTTCTGCCGGGCAAGCGCCGTCAGAAAATGAAGATCCTTAAGGCTCAGCACACGGGCGCTCATGTCATTTAGGTCTCGGGATTTCGGGCATAAACGATTAGGCTGGGGATGACCAGATTCATTGACAGCGATCACACTCTTGGTATACCAGATACCAGAGAGGCGCAATCGGGGGAGGACGTAAATGCTGCTGCCGGAATACCGCTCGAAAGAGTTGCTTGCGAAATATGGCGTGCCGATCCCGCCCGGCTTTCTGGCTCGGACCGCGAATGACGCCGAAACGCTCTGCGCACGGCTCAATACCTCTCGCTACGTGGTGAAATCCCAGATCCTTGCCGGTGGGCGCGGCCTTGCGGGCGGGGTCAAGATCGTCGACACGCCAAGCGCCGTGGGCGGCGAGGTCGAACGCCTGCTTGGGCATGTGCTTGTCACCGACCAGACCGGCCCACGCGGCGAAATCGTGCAAAGCGTCTATGTCGAGGCTGCACTGGATATCGTCGATAATTTCTACCTCGCTATGGTTCTGGACGCAGAAACAGGCGGTGTGATGCTTTTGGCCTCCTCCACCGGCGGCGTTGAATTCGAAGAACGCGCGCGTATGGATGATACCGTTTACGGCACCACCATCATCGGCGAGGACACCCCCGAAGAGCGCCAGAAGATCAAGGCGTTCCTGTCCGGCCACGGCATGGGCGACGACACGGCCTGCGATCTGGCCTTTGCAACGCGGCAGGCTTTCGTCGATAACGAGCTGACGCTGGCAGAGATCAACCCGCTGGCCAAGACCCGCTCTGGCGCGTGGTTCGCCGCCGATGCCAAGGCGGCACTTGATCCCAACGCCGTGTTCCGCCACCCGGAGTTCGAGGAATTCGCCCATCTGCAACACCGCGACACCGTCGAGGCGGAGGCGCAGGCGAACGAGATCAACATGGTCAAGCTGGACGGCACGATCGGGGTTGTCATCAACGGCGCGGGGCTTGGCCTTGCCACCCATGACATGATCATCGAGGCCAAGGGCAGACCCGCCAATTTCATGGATATCCGCACCACGGCCACCAGCCTCAAGATCGCCAAGGGCGTGCAATTGTTGCTGGCCGATCCCAATGTGCGCTGCATCCTGCTGAACGTGCATGGCGGCGGCATCACGCTTGGCGATACGGTGGCAGAGGGCGTGTCGGTGGCTTACGGCCATGCCAAGCGCAAGGTGCCGCTGGTCGCGCGCATCTCGGGGCAGAATGCGGACCGGGGGCTTGCGATCCTCAAGGAACACCGCCTGCCCGTCGAGATCGTCGGCACCACGTCCGAGGCCGTCGCCCGCGCGATCGCGCTGGCCAGCTGAAGAAGGGAACAGACAATGGCAATCATCGTCGACAAGTCCACCAAGGTTCTGGTGCAGGGCATGACCGGGCGCGCCGGGTCGTTCTACACCCATCAGGCCATCCGCTATGGCACGACCTATGTGGCGGGTGTGAACCCGTTCAAACCGGGCACCGAACATCTGGGCCTGCCCGTATTCGGCACCGTGGAAGAGGCGAGGGCCAGCACCGGCGCTACTGCCAGCCTTGTGATCGTGCCCGCCGCCAAGGCGGGGGCCGCGATGATCGAGGCTATCGAGGCTGAAATCGGCGTCATCACCTGTGTGACCGAACGCGTGCCGCAGCATGACATGGCACGCGTGAAATCCGCGCTTGCCGGATCGAACTCTGTCCTGATCGGACCGAATTCCCAAGGCATCCTGACGCCGGAACAATGCAAGATCGGCGTGATGCCCACGCGATATGCCCTGCCCGGCCGCATCGGCATCGCAAGCCGCGCGGCCTCGCTCACCTCCGAGGTGGTGGCGCAATGCTCTGCCGCAGGGCTTGGCCAGTCGACCACGGTCGGCATCGGCGGCGACGCGTTGCACGGGCTTGGCTTTGTCGATTGCCTGAAGCTGTTCAAGGAAGATGACGATACCGATGCCGTGATTCTGATTGGCGAGATGGGTGGGCGCGAGGAAGAAGACGCCGCCGCATATCTGGCGCAGGCCGATTACGGCAAACCCGTGGTCGCGCTGATCGTGGGCCGCCACGCCCCGCAAGGCCGCCGCATGGGCCATGCGGGCACGTTGTCGGTCTTCGGCACGGGATCGGCCTCGGCCAAAGCGGATCTGTTGCAGCGGGCGGGCGCGGTGATCGCGGGCAATGTCGACGATATCGTCACACAGATGAAATCCGTGCTACCCGAAGCCGCCCCCGCCTGACCGGCACGGCCGTCACATCGCGATCTCAAAGATGCAGGCAGGGGCACCACGGGCGCAACACCGGGTTTCACGAACCTGCGCGCGGCGGCTGACCAAGCGGCGAAACATGGTTTGCAAAACCGCCTCGTGCCAATGGCAGGGGCCGATGGCCAGCGGATTGTCCAGAATGGCCAACCTCATATCGGGGCCGGGATCGTGCAGCACATCCGCATCGCCCGCAAAGGTCCAGGCGTGCCGCGTGATCGCCCGCAACAGCGTCGGCCCGGACAGCCGCGCAGGCAGCGCCCGCAGCATCAGACGCGCGGGGGCGGGAATCCGGTTTTCCACGATATAGCGCCCGGTCCGCGCGCCCGCATCCCGCGCCACCCGCGCGGCCTGACCGGGCGGCAGACCATCCGCAATGGCGCGGTGCAGCGCGACGACCTCGTCCTGGGGAACCATGGTTTCAGGCGGCATGTCCAGCATCCGCGACAGCCCGGCATCCGCATAGATCCGGCGTGTCAGATCCTCCCCGCCAAGCGCCGCAAGGGCCGGTGCACATTGCAGGATGGCGTTCGGCCCGACACGGGCCTGCGCAACGCCCAAAGCACCGTCCTTCATTCCGCTGCCGTTGTGGTGCCGACACTGGCCTGAAGCTCTGCCTGACGCGCCTTCTCGGCTTTCACCTGTTCGCGCACGCTCGCCTTGCGCTCGGCGGCCTTTGCCTTGCGGTCGGCCATCGCCTCCCAGTCGGCCATCTGCGCCTCGGCGATCTGGCGGCTGTCGTCGAAGTGGAAATCGACCTTTTCCTTGGATTGCGGGCCCCAGTATCCGACCTTGCCCAGATCGTAGAAGGTCCGCGCAAAGCCAGCCTTGGCGAAGGCGCGCAGACAGCCAAGCAGGTATTTGCGCCGGAACCCGCGCCCGCGCCAAGGGTAATGGAACAGGGCCTTGTTGATGTAGAACCGGCGATAATTGTGCATCACCCGGTCCAGCAGCGTGGCGCGGTCCATGGCGTCAGGCTTCATGATCGGGGTCACGAAATTGTATTTCTCGAAATCGAACACTTCGACCTTGTCGCGCAATTCCTGAAAGAGCGGCGTGAACGGCCACGGCGTGTACATCGTCCAGTTGGCCAGATCGGGGTTCCAGTCGCGGGCATAGCGATAGGTTTCCTCCAGCGTTTCCACCGTCTCGTTCTCAAGCCCGACGATGAATTGCGCCTCGGTAAAGATATCGGCCTCGCGCAGCAGGCGGATCGCCTCCTTGTTTTCCTCGACCTTGGTTTCCTTGTTGAAGCGGTCCAGCTTGAGCTGCGCGGCCGCCTCGGTGCCCAGGCTGATATGTACCAGCCCGGCCTTGCGCCAGAGCGGCAGCATGTCCTTGTCACGCTGGATGTCGGTCACACGGGTGTTGATGCCCCATTTCACCCGGTCGGGCAGGTCACGGCGGATCAACTCTTCGCAGAATTCGGTGAATTTTCGCTTGTTGATGGTGGGTTCCTCATCCGCAAGGATGAAAAACCCGACCTGATGGTTGTTCACAAGATCCTCGATCTCATCGACCACCTTTTGCGGATCGCGCACGCGGTAGTCGCGCCAGAATTTCCATTGCGAACAGAACGAACAGGTGAACGGGCATCCGCGGGCAAGGCTGGGAATGGCCAGCCGCGTGTTAAGCGGGATGTAGATGTATTTTTCCCAATCCAGGATCGACCAATCAGGAGTGATCGCGTCCAGATCCTTGATCGTGGGGGCCGCCGGGGTGGCGACAATCCCGGTCTCGTCGGTATAGGCGATGCCCTTGATCTTTTTGCGGTCCGTCTGCCAGCGGCCATCTTCCACGGCGCGCACGAAATCCAGAAACACCTCTTCGCCCTCGCCACGCACGATGGCGTCGATATGCGGGGCCTCTGACAGAACCTGCTTGAACATGAACGTGGCGTGAACCCCGCCCAGAACGGTGACAGCGCCGGGTGCGGCCTGTTTGGCCAGTTCCAGCGCGCGTTCGGCCTTGTAGATCGAGGGGGTGATCGCCGTTGCGCCGACGATATCGGGCTTGAGCGCCTTGATACGCTCAAAAAGCTCTTCCTCGCCAATGTCGTGGGTCATCGCGTCGATGAAGTGGATATCCGTGTATCCCGCCGCCTTCAACGGCCCGGCAAGATAGGCGACCCAGGCGGGCGGCCAGTTACCGGCGATCTCGGCACCGCCGGAATGATAGTTCGGGTGGATCAGGGCCAGTCGCATGTTGTCCTCCAAGCTGTCAACAAATGTTGACAGCTTGGCCGTCCATACGATTTGACTCACATCAAGAAATGAAAAGTTTACCGGTCTTTTCGACCGTCAGGCGAAAATCTGTTGCGCGTGCTTTTCCAGATAGATCCGCAGCCAAGGCGTGAACTGGTCCGGCGTGGCGCGCGTGCGCGCCGCAAGATCGGCCAGCGTGACCCAATCGGTGTCCATCACTTCCTCGGGATTGGGGATCGGCGTGACCCGCGCCGCCACCTCCGCCACGAAGATGTCGACCAGCTCATGCTCGATCAGGCCGCCCCCCACCGCCGCGCGGTATTCCACGCGGTCGCGATAATTCAGCGTCAAGCCGGTAAGGCCAAGCTCTTCATCCAGACGCCGCTCGGCACAGGTCAGCGCCTCTTCGCCCCAATGCGGATGGGTGCAGCATGTGTTCGCCCAAAGACCCGGCGTATGGTACTTGCCCATCGCCCGGCGCTGGATCAGCACCTCTTGCCCATGCATGACGAAAACCGAAATCGCCTTGTGCCGCAGTCCCTTTTGATGCGCCTCGAGCTTTTCGACGGCGACCAGGTCACCGCCGACCCATGTGGGGATCATCACCGTCATGTATAAGCCCGCGGGACCAATCGCGTCAGATGCGCAAGGTTCTTGAGCCCGATCTTGAGATGCGCCATCGGGCGGGCCTTGACCAGCTTCTTGTTCATATACGCCTCGAAGGTCAGACGCTGCACGTCGATATCATGGCACAGCGACACAAAGCGTTCGCGCCGCTCGTCGGACTTGTAATAGGCATTCTGCATGGAGGCCAGCACCCGGAAAACCGTCTTGTGTTCGCGCATGAAAAGCTGCCGGGCAAGGCGCAGATCCTTGACGCGGCCAGACGCAAGACAGGCCGACGCCGCCGTGGCCGCCACGCGCCCCCCGGCCATCGCGTAATAGATCCCCTCGCCCGAACTGGGCGCGACCACGCCAGCGGCATCGCCGGCCAGCACGACATCGCGGCCATTGTCCCAGCGGTCCAGCGGCTTGAGCGGAATGGGCGCGCCTTCGCGCCGGATCGTCTTGCAGTCTGCCAGCCCGCTTGAGGTTCGCAGCGCCGCCGTGGCCTGTTTCAGATCCACGCCCCGCACCATCGACCCCATGCCGACGCTGGCGGATTTGCCATGCGGAAAGACCCAGCCATAAAAATCCGGAGAGATGCGCCCGTCATAGATCACATCGCAGCGGTCGGGGTGATAGTCACCCACAACGCCCGGTGCCTCGATGATCTCGTGATAGGCGATGACATACGGGATCGCATCGCCGCCCGGCACCTCGTCGCGCGCCACGTTGGAGCGCGCGCCATCCGCACCGATCACCAGCTTGCAGGCCAGTTCGCGCTCATTGCCGCTGACCTTGTCGCGATAGATCACCTTGGTGACATTGCCGTCGCGTTCAATCCGCTTGTAGGTGCCGGTGGCGCGTACGGCACCTGCCTTTGCGGCGCGTTCGCGCAGGAATTCGTCAAAATCCTCGCGGTCTACCATGCCGACGAAACCGTTCTCGATGGGAATATCCACCTTGCGGCCAGTGGGCGAGATCATCCGCGCGGTCTTGATCTTGGCGACGATCATGTGATCGGGAATATCGAAATCCGCGATCAGGCGCGGCGGGATCGCCCCGCCGCAAGGCTTGATCCGCCCCGCGCGGTCAAGCAGCGCGACCTTGTGACCCGACCGGGCCAGATCCTCTGCGGCGGTGGCACCAGACGGGCCTCCGCCCACAACAACGACATCATACATGGATCATTCTCCCGGTTGTAGCTGCGGCGTGGCGGGATGGTGCAGGATACGCACCGCGACCAGCGCCGCCGCTATGAAAAGAACGGCCTCAAGGCCAAAGACAACGGCGTAGGCCGCGCCATCGGGCAGGGCCAAACGCGCCAGATCAAGCGTGCCGGTGGCGATCAGCCCGGCCAGACCGGCGGCAATCGCCTGTGCGGCACCAAAGACCCCCATCCGCGTGCCGGTGGCGCCTTCCTGCGCCGCCGCCAGCCGCATCATGGAGCCGATGGCACCGACAACGAACAGGCCATTGCCGAACCCCAGAACCACAGTGAACGGCAACAAAGGCAGGCCCGCGCCAAGGCCGACAAGGCCAAGGGCGGAAATGATACAGCCGGTCACAGCCCAACCGCGCAGATTGCCAAGCCCAAAGCTCGACAATGCGCCCGCCGCAAGCATCCCGATCAGCGACGCACCGTCCTTGCCACCTGACAGGCGTGTGGAGGCATCGGGCGTCAGCCCGTGCACATGGCCCGCGAAAGGCTCCAGCACCAGTTCGCTCAGATAAAAAGCCAGGATCGACAGGAAGACAAAGCCGGTAAAGGCCCGCGCCGCAGGATCGGCCCATGTCGCGCGCAGCGCCGGGCGCAACGCGGGCTCGGATGGCGCGGGCACGGCCCCAAGCCGCTTTTCCACGCCCACCGTTGCAATATAGGACAGCGCCCATGCGATCACGGCCACGGCGGGCACCACCAGCATCAGCCGTTCTGGCGAATAGGGCTTGAGCGCGATACCCGCGCCGATTGAGGAAATGATCGCCCCCGCGATCAGCATGAGCCACGCGAATGTCGCCACCGCGCCCTTTTGTGCATCGGGCGAGGCCGTGGCCAGCAGCGCCAGAAACGACGTGCCCGCCGCCCCGATGCCGAAGCCGATCAGCGCATAGGCCAGGATCCAGACGGCAATCGCCACCTGCGGGCTAAGGGGGGTCGCAATCGCCCATGCGGCCATCACAAGGCCCACGCCCACCACGGCGATCCCGCCAAGGATAAAGGGCGTGCGTCCGCCCTTGGTGTCGGAACGATGCCCCCAGAAGGGGCGGGAAATCTGCACCGCGTAATGCAGCGCCACCAGAAAGCCGGGCAACAGCGCGGGCCAGGCCAGCTCGACCGTCATCAGCCGGTTGAACAGGTTAACAGGCAACGCCGCCAGCCCGCCAATGGCGGCATTGGCCAGGCACAGCCGCGCAAGTCCGCCCCAGCCCAGGGTCATGACAGCCCCCTGATCGCAAAGGCGGCAATCATCATGCCGCTGACATAAAGCAGAACGCCCGTACCGTTATACCACGGCGCACGGCCCTTGGGATCGGACAGCAACACGCGCATCGCCCAGAACTGCACCGCAAGAAGAACGGCAATGGCCAGCGCGTGCCAGATTTGGCCCCAGCCCGCCAGCAGGGCGATCACAGCGACCTGCGGCAGCGCCATGATCCAGCAGGCCACCCGCGCCGCGCGTTCGGGGCCAAGCGTGACCGGCAGCGAGTTCACACCCGTCTGGCGGTCGCCTTCCAACGCCTTGAAATCGTTCAGGGTCATGATGCCATGCGCACCTGTTGCATAAAGCAGCGCCACAACCACCACCTGCCAGGACGGCGCACCAGCGGCCAGCACCGCCGCGCCCGTGAACCACGGCAATCCCTCGTAGCACAGGCCGACAAGCCCCGGCCCCCACCAGCCCGATTTCTTCAACCGGACAGGTTCCGCCGAATAGGCCCAGGCGGCCAGCACACCGAAGACCGTCGCGCCAAAACCCCACGGGCCCAGCGTGGCACCCAGCGCCAGCGCCAGCGCGCTCATGATCAGGGCGATCCAAAGCCCCCAGCGACCGGGAATAGCGCCCGAAGGAATCGGGCGGTTCGGCTCGTTGATGGCATCGACATGCCGGTCGCACCAATCATTGGCGGCCTGGCTCATGCCGCAGACAACCGGCCCGGCCAGAACCATGCCGATCAGCACCAGCCACGGCGCAGACATCACCGGCACACCCGATGAGACGACACCGCACAGATAGGCCCAGACAGGCGGAAACCATGTGATCGGCTTGATCAGTGTCAGCATCGCCCGCGGCTGTGGCAGGCGTCTGTCGATGTGTAATTCTGAAGAGACACTCATAGTGTCAATTAAACCTTACAATCCGGATTCGTAAAAGGCTTTTTTCCAAAAAGTCCCGGTTTGCGCGGCATTAAAGTGTTTTGCCCTCACCGCAGACCAACGGAAAATCGAAAGAACTGCACCGGGATCGGATCGAGCGCCGCTTCAGTCGTCGCTGCCGCTGTTCAGCAACCCGTGCTTGCGCAGCTTGACGTAAAGGCTTTGCCGCGACAGGCCCAGCATCTCGGCGGCGGCAACCCGGTTGTTTCCGGTCAGTTGCACCGCCGTTTCAATGCACAGCTTTTCAACCACGTCCGACGTTGCCGAGACAAGCTCCTTTAGAGAGGCGGTACCGACCAGGTCCATCACATTCTTCATCGCATCGTCAGACACCACCGAGGCCGCGCCTTCGGCGTCCGTTCCTTCGGCCGGGGTCACGTTGCGGATGATGAAGCCATAGCCAAAATCACCGCCCTTGTGCTCCAGATGCGCAACAGAGATGTCGACGGTCGATCTGGTGCCCACAACGCTGGTCATCTGTGTGGCATAATTTCGGAGACGGCCTTTTTTCAGAGCGGTTTCCATCATCAGCTTGAGATCGACCGCGCCCCGCGCAAGGAAATCGCCCAGATTGGTTTCGCGCACGTCGCGCAATTGTGCCGCATCGGACATTTCAAGAAAGGCTTCGTTGGCGTCACGGATCACGCCCTTGCCGTCCGTCATGACCACCGCATCGCTTGTCGAGGCGAAAAGAATGGCCATCGTCTGCGCCGCTTCGGGGCCCGACTGTACCTGCTCGTCCAAGGGCACAAGCCGGCACAGCATGAACAGTTCACCGGCGGCACGGAAAAAATGCGGCGCAAGCGACAGCGGGCGACCGTTTCGGCGCGCGATCAGCTCGACGCCCTTGACCTCGTCCGATGCGGCAGCGGTCTTCAGTGCCTCCATCAATTCTTCGCGGCGCCGTCCCTCGAATCCCTGCGCCAGCGAAGAGCCCGCCAGCGTTGCCGCCTTGGTGCCCATCAAAAGCGCCGCCGCGCTGTTGATGTCGCGGATACGGCCCTTTTCAGGCTCCACCATGATCAGCGGCGTCTCTGACGCTTCGAGAACCACGTTGTAGAAGGTCTGTTCGCCACGCAGTCTTTGCTGGTCGCGCTCGCGCGCCATCTGCTCGGAAACAAGGCGCTGCTGCACCTCTGCGATGGGCTGCATGTCGCGGCCAAGCAACAGGACATCGTCGCTGCCGTAGATGCGATGCATAGTGTAGCGGATGGGGAATTCCCAAGTGGCGTTGTCCACATGGTTCAACTCCATCGCGCGCGGAATCACGTCCGGGTCCGATTTCAGCACTTGAAGCCGCTTGTCGAATTTTTCCTGACTTTCCCCGGTCAGAAAGGTCTTGAAAGACCGCCCGACCCAGTGATCCAGGCTGCCAAGGGACGGGCAATCGGGGTTGACGGAAATTCCCGTCACGTCCCCCTCTGCTCCGACCAGCACGGTGATGTCCGCCGCCTGCTCGACCAGGTTCTGCACACTGGTCGGATCCGGCAATGCGCCCGCCCGCAGGCTTACCGCCTTGCGACGCTCACGGGTCATGTTTCCACCTCGATATCCGGCTTCCCATTCATCAGATCAACTGACCCCGCTGAACGGCAGAGCCTCTGCCACGGTGGACAGCTTGCATCTTTCGATTGCTTCACGTGCCGTCCTGACAGCGAAATCCGCGCCAGTGCGCCCGACCAGATTCTCGTCTTCATCCACTGCCCGGCCACCGACAACTATCGGGGGCACCTCATCGTTATGGGAGCGCAGATAATCAACCATTTCGGTCACTTTTTCAACAGCAGTTTCGGTCGCGACCGACAGGCCGATCATCGCAAACCGGCTGTTGCGCACCAATTCGGCAAGTTCGCAGTTTTTCAGGCCGATGGCCATATGCACCCAAAGCCCGTGACGCCGCATGTTATCAGCCGCCACGAAAGCGCCCAACGCGTGCTGTTCGAATTCCGGGATCACCATAAGCACGGCCTGACCAAGCGGCACGCTGCGATCCGTCCAGCGCATGCTGGACGCCGCCGCATCCGAGCGGAACACGCTTTGCAGGCGCGCGGCCCCCAGCGTCACATCGACAAAGCTGGCCTTGTCACCAACCCAAAGCTCACCCAGGCGGCGCGCCGCGCTGGGGATGTAGGATTGATAGACCTCCTGAGAGCTGACACCCGTCGCCATCAGTGAGGTCAGAACCGACTGATAGCTTGATTCTGCTTCTGACATCAGCGCCTCGCACAACCGCGCGACCCACTCGTCCCGCGTCCGCGGCTCAGAGGTCGATGCCTTCGTCCTTACGGTGCGCAAGGCCGATTCCACCAAGAATCTGATCGCGGGCTGCTGGTTGTCCGCCAGACCAGAGTCTTTTTTATCTGAGGGCTTTCCCAAGCGTCTCTCCCATGGGCGATAACGGCATCCTCACGATGCCTGTGCCCGCTACTCCGGTACCGTGAACTTTGCGCCGACAGCTTGCGAATGTCAATTTCTGTTGACAGGTACTTCCAGATTTCTCACTCAAGATGTTGGAAACAGGCTTTAAAAAATTCCCGCGCAGCCTGAAAACATCAATACTTTCAATTTATGTAAGGGAAAATTGAAGGTTACAGGGCAGACTTTGAAAAATTGACATGTCAACCATCCACGATCTGTAAATTATAGTTGACACTTTCCCGTCCCGCCCCCTAGCATCAGGGACAAACCACGACCAGCGAGGGGGGATCCATGACGCTGACCGCGCCGACCAGACCCACACGCGTTCCGCTCTACACCGCAGAACAGCGCACGCGCCGGGATGCAAGCATCTGGACCCTCGTTCAGGGCATTCTGGCCCCCGCCCAGTTTCTGGTGTTTGTCGTGTCGCTGGTGTTGGTGCTTCGCTACCTGGCAACCGGGGCAGGCTACGAGATCGCGACCTGGTCGATCGTCCTCAAGACGGGCTTTTTGTACCTGATCATGATCACCGGCGCGATCTGGGAAAAAGTCGTTTTCGGTCAGTACCTTTTCGCCGAAGCCTTCTTCTGGGAAGACGTCTTCAGCTTTGCCGTGATCGCACTGCACACGGGCTATCTCTGGGCGCTGTTCGCCGGCGCGCTGGCACCTGACGCGCTTATGTGGCTGGCCCTGGCCGCCTATGCCGCCTACGTCGTCAACGCCGTGCAGTTCATCCTGAAACTGCGCGCCGCGCGCCTTCAATCCGAGAGGGCCGCATGAGCCTCGATACCCCGAATCCCCCGGCCACCGGATGCCGCGACACGCCAGTTCTGAAACAGCGTGGCCAGCACGAAGTGTTCTGCGGCCTGACGGGAATCATCTGGCTGCACCGCAAGATGCAGGATGCCTTTTTTCTTGTCGTTGGCAGCCGCACCTGTGCGCATCTTCTGCAATCGGCCGCCGGTGTGATGATCTTTGCCGAGCCGCGTTTCGGCACGGCGATTCTCGAAGAGACTGATCTGGCCGGCCTGGCCGACGCCCAGGACGAGCTTGAGCGCGAGGTCGCCCGCCTGCTGGCCCGCCGCAAGGATATCCGGCAACTGTTCCTCGTCGGCTCCTGCCCGTCCGAGGTGATCAAGCTGGATCTTGCCCGCGCCGCGGAACGGCTGTCGGTGCAGTATGCCCCGCATGTGCGGGTGCTCAACTATTCCGGCTCGGGCATCGAAACCACCTTTACCGAGGGCGAGGACGCCTGTCTTGCCTCGATGATCCCGGTCCTGCCGGAAACCGACGAACGCCAGCTTTTGCTGGTCGGCGCCCTGCCCGACGTGGTCGAGGATCAGGCGCTTGACCTGCTGGCGAAGATGGGAATCGAAAACGTCAAGGTTCTGCCCGCAAGGCGGGCCGATGACGATCTCGCCATCGGCCCCAATACCGTGTTTGCCCTGACACAGCCATTCCTGGGCGGCTCCCTCGCCGCACTGGGAAAGCGTGGGGCGCGTCATATTCCAGCGCCGTTCCCGTTCGGCGAAGAAGGCACCACAGCGTGGCTTCTCGCCGTGGCGCAGGAATTCGGTATCGATCGCACCCTGTTCGATACTGTAACACACGCGCCCCGCGCACGTGCAAAAAAAGCGGTCGCGCAAGCGGCAGAGCATTTGCGCGGCAAATCCGTCTTCTTCTTTCCCGACAGCCAGCTTGAAATTCCGCTGGCGCGGTTCCTGACCCGCGAATGCGGCATGACCGCGATCGAGGTCTCCGCGCCCTATATCCACAAGGGCATCGTCGGCCCCGATCTGGACCTGTTGGCAGAAGGCCCGACCCTTGCCGAGGGACAGGACGTGGACCTGCAACTCGACCGCTGCCGCGCAGCCCGCCCCGATCTGTCGGTCTGTGGCCTTGGTCTTGCAAATCCTCTGGAATCAGAAGGGCTTGCCACCAAGTGGGCCATCGAACTTGTGTTCACACCGGTCCATTTCTACGAACAGGCCGGAGACCTCGCCGGGCTCTTTTCGCGCCCGATCAAGCGCCGCGAGGCGCTGCGTCTGGAGGCGGCGGAATGAAGCTGTCTGTCTGGACATATGAAGGCCCCCCGCATGTCGGCGCGATGCGCGTCGCCACCGCGATGAAGGGCCTGCATTACGTGCTGCACGCGCCGCAGGGCGACACCTATGCCGATCTTCTGTTCACCATGATCGAGCGGCGCAACCATCGCCCGCCGGTGACCTATACCACGTTTCAGGCGCGCGATCTGGGCTCGGACACCGCGAATCTCTTCAAGACGGCCTGCCAGAAGGCCTATGATCGCTTTCAGCCGCAAGCGATGATCGTGGGCGCGTCCTGCACCGCCGAACTGATCCAGGACGATCCCGGCGGCATGGCCGAACTGATGGGCCTGCCTTGTCCGGTCATCGCGCTGGAACTGCCCAGCTATCAGCGCAAGGAAAATTTCGGCGCGGACGAGACATTCTTCCGGATCTGCCGCGCGCTGGCGCGTCCGATCGAGAAGACGAAGCACGTCACCGCCAACCTGATCGGCCCCACGGCGCTTGGCTTCCGGCATCGTGACGACATCACCGAGGTGACCGCGCTGCTGGAGGAAATGGGCATCTCCGTCAATGTCTGCGCGCCTTACGGAGCCACGCCCGACGATATCACCCGGCTGGGGGCCGCGCATGTCAATGTGCTGATGTATCCCGAAACAGGCGAGGCCGCCTGCCGCTGGATGGAGCGTGACCTTGATCTGCCATTCACAAAAACAGTGCCCATCGGCGTCGGCGCCACCCGCGATTTCGTGGCCGAGGTGGCAAAACTGACGGGTGTCGCGCCCAAGCTCGAAGAAAGCCGCCTGCGCCTGCCGTGGTATTCGTCCTCGGTCGACAGTACCTACCTGACCGGCAAACGCGTCTTCCTTTTCGGTGACGGCACGCATGTCGCCACAGCCGCGCGCATCGCCCGCGACGAGATGGGTTTCGAGGTGGTGGGTATGGGCTGTTACAACCGCGAGATGGCCCGCCCGATCCGGGCGCTGGCCAAAGAATATGGCGTCGAGGCGCTGATTTCCGACGACTACCTCGATGTCGAGGCGAAGATCGAGGAACTGGCCCCCGAGATGATCCTCGGCACGCAGATGGAACGCCATATCGGCAAGCGGCTGGGCATCCCCTGCGCCGTCATTTCCGCCCCGGTCCACGTGCAGGACTTCCCCGCGCGCTACTCGCCCCAGATGGGGATCGAGGGTGCCAACGTGATTTTCGACACCTGGGTGCATCCGCTGGTCATGGGGCTGGAAGAGCACCTGCTGCACATGTTCCGCGACGATTTCGAATTCCACGACGATGCGGGCGCGTCCCATCACGGCCATCAGGCCAAGGCGAGACAGCCTGAAAAGGCTGAAGAGCCGGTGGCGGCCAATGACGGCGCAATGCCGTCCGAGACCGCCGAAATCATCTGGCTCGCCGAAGCGGAACGCGAATTGAAGAAGATCCCCTTTTTCGTGCGCGGCAAAGCCAAGCGCAACACCGAAGCCTTCGCAGCCGAACGCGGCGTAAGCCAGATCGGTGTCGACACCCTGTACGAGGCAAAGGCACATTATGCTCGATAACGTGATGTTTTCCCCGGCCAACATGCCCTCTCAACCGCCCTATCGCGTGGTGATCCTCACGCTCGATTCGCACGCGGTCGGCCCCTGCACCCGCGCCATGGAAAAGCTCGCACCTGATTTCCCCGGACTGGAACTGAACGTACATGCCGCCGCCGAATGGGGCGAAGACCCCGAGGCGCTGGCCCGCGCCCGTGCCGATATCGCGCGCGGCGACATCATCATTTCCGGCCTGCTGTTTCTGGAGGATCACCTCAACGCGATCCTGCCCGATCTGGAGGCGCGCCGCGACCACTGCGACGCCATGGCCGGCATCATCGCAGATGCCAAGATCGTCAAGCTGACCCGCATGGGCACGCTCGACATGATGGCCCCGGAATCAGGCACGCGCAAACTGCTCAAGAAATTGCGCGGCGCCTCGAAATCCTCGACCGTGGACAGCGGCGCGAAGAAAATGAAGATGCTGCGCCGCCTACCGCGTATTCTAAAGCTGATCCCCGGCAAGGCGCAGGATCTGCGCGCGTGGTTCCTGACCATGCAATACTGGCTGGGCGCGTCGGACCAGAATATCGAATCGCTCGTGCGGTTCATGATCTCGCGCTACAGCAACCGGGCCGAATGGCGCGGCACCCGCGCGCCGGAACCGGTCGAATATCCAGATACCGGGCTGTATCACCCCGATCTGGCCGACAAGATCACCACCGATCCCGCCGACCTGCCCGTCCCGGCCGCCCCGGTGGCCACGGTGGGCCTGCTGATGATGCGCTCTTATGTGCTGTCGGGCGATACGGCGCATTACGATGGCGTGATCCGGGCGCTGGAAGCGCGCGGATTGCGTGTCTTGCCCGCCTTTGCAGGCGGTCTCGACGGGCGGCCCGCTATCGACGCGTATTTCACCGGTCCCGCCGGAGCGAAGATCGACGCGCTCTTGTCGCTCACCGGGTTCAGCCTTGTGGGCGGACCGGCCTATAACGACAACGACGCCGCAACCTCGGTTCTGGCCGCGCTCGACATTCCCTATCTTGCCGCGCATCCGCTGGAATTCCAGACGCTGGATCAATGGGCCGGCTCCGCGCAGGGGCTTGGCCCGATCGAGACCACCATGCTTATCGCGCTGCCCGAACTGGACGGCGCCACCGCGCCCACCATCTTCGCGGGACGCCATGGCGAAAGCGGCTGCACCGGGTGCAAGCGCAACTGTCAGGTGGCAACGCACAAGGCGATGGCACCCTGTCCCGAACGCATCGAGATGCTGGCGCGCCGGGTTGAAACCCGCGCCCGCCTGCGCCGCTCCGAGGTGGCAGAGCGACGGGTGGGCATCGTGCTGTTCGGCTTCCCGCCCAATGCAGGTGCGGCGGGCACGGCGGCCTATCTCGACGTCTTCACCTCGCTTTTCAATACGCTGCACGCAATGGCCGATCAGGGCTATGATCTGACCCCGCCGCCCAGTGTCGAGGCGCTGCGCGCCACCGTGCTGGAAGGCTCCGCCAAGCAATACGGGCAAGAGGCCAATGTCGCAGCCCATGTCAGCGCCGATCAGATCGTCGCAAACACCCCCTGGCTGGACGAGATCGAGGCGCAGTGGGGCGCGGCACCGGGACGAGTGCAATCGGACGGACGCGGCGTCTTTATCCTGGGTGCCCAGTTCGGCAAGGTCTTCGTAGGGCTTCAGCCAACATTTGGCTACGAGGGCGATCCGATGCGCCTGCTGTTCGAGCGCGGCTTTGCCCCGACCCATGCCTTCACGCAGTTTTACCTGTGGCTCAAGAACAGCTTTGCCGCCGATGTGCTGCTGCATTTCGGTATGCATGGCGCGCTGGAATTCATGCCCGGCAAGCAGGCCGGGCCGGGCAGCACCTGCTGGCCCGACCGGCTGATCGGCGACATGCCGAATGTCTATCTTTATGCCTCCAACAACCCGTCGGAGGCGACGCTGGCGAAGCGCCGCACAGGGGCCGTGACGATCACGCATCTGACCCCGCCGCTGGCGAGCGCCGGTCTTTACAAGGGGCTGTCAGAGCTGAAAGACAGCCTGTCACGCTGGCGCGCCAGCAAGCCCGACGCCCCAGAGCGCGCCGAGATCGAAACGCTGATCGCCGAACAGGCCGAGGCGGTAGACCTTGGCGATACCGATCCCGAGGCACTGTGGCTCAAGCTTTTGGAAACAGAGGACGCGCTGATCCCCGAGGGGCTTCACATCGTCGGCAAACCCATGTCGGACGCCGCACGCACGGAATACCTGTCGCATCTGGCGGACAGTGATCCCAAGACGCGGGCGCGCGTTTCCGACCTGCTGGGTCAGCAAACGGAAATCCCCGCGCTGCTGCACGCGCTTGATGGCGGCTATACCCTGCCGGTGCCCGGCGGCGACCTCATCCGCTCGCCCGAGATTTTGCCCACGGGCCGCAACATCCATGCCTTCGATCCGTTCCGGATGCCATCGGCCTTTGCCTGCCGCGAGGGCGCGGCGCAGGCGCAGTTACTGCTTGATACGCATAAAAGCCTGCCGCGCACGGTGGCGATCGTGTTGTGGGGCTCTGACAACATCAAATCGGACGGCGCGCAGCTTGCACAGGCGCTGGCGCTTATGGGCGCGACCCCGCGTTTCGACAGTTTCGGCCGGCTGTGCGGTGCGGACCTCATTCCGCTGGCCGACCTCAAGCGCCCGCGCATCGACGTGATCATGACCCTGTCGGGCATCTTCCGCGATCTGCTGCCCTTGCAAACGAAACTGCTGGCCGAGGCCGCGCTGAAAGCGGCGCAGGCCGACGAGCCGCTTGATCAGAACTTCATCCGCGCCCATGCGCTGCAATATGCCGAAAAAATTGGCTGCAATCTGGAAACCGCCGCGTTGCGCGTCTTTTCCAATGCCGAAGGGGCCTATGGGTCAAACGTCAACCTGCTGGTCGATAGCTCCGCTTTTGACGACGAGGACGAGCTGGCCGATGCCTATGTGGCGCGCAAAAGCTTTGCCTATGGCGTGAACGGCAAGGCGCAGCCCAATGACAAGCTGCTGCAAACGGCGCTGGGTGACGTGGATCTGGCCTATCAGAACCTTGAATCGGTGGAGCTGGGTGTCACCACGGTAGATCACTATTTCGACACGCTCGGCGGCATTTCCCGCGCGGTAAAACGCGCGCGGGGCGGGCAGGAAGCGGCGATCTATATCTCCGACACCACACGCGGGTCCGGCAAGGTGCGCACGCTGGCCGATCAGGTGTCGCTGGAAAGCCGTTCGCGCGCGCTGAACCCGAAATTCCACGAGGCGTTGCTACAGCATGGTGCCGAGGGCGTGCGCCAGATCGAAAGCTCGCTCACGAACACGATGGGCTGGTCGGCCACCACCGGACAGGTGGAGCCGTGGGTCTACCAGCGCATGTCCGAGACATTCATGCTGGACGAAGACATGCGAAAGCGCCTGACAGAGCTGAACCCGGCGGCGTCCTCGCGCATGGCCAACCACCTGCTGGAGGCGCATGACCGCGCCTATTGGCAGCCCGATGCAGCCACGCTCGACGCGTTGCGCAACGCGGCCGACGCACTTGAGGATCGGCTGGAAGGGGTGGCTGCGGAATGAGCCGCCGTCCCGCATACGTTCACGTCCGGAACGGGGGGCAGCCCCCAACGTCGAAACCCAAGGTTTCGACGCTCCCCCGGACCATTTTGACCAAGAAGAAGCAAGGGGCGACCCGCCCCGTCTGGAGGACCATATGAGCCCGCGCGATGACATCCCAAATCTTAAAGGGCAGGACGGCGAAGGCTCGGTGCAGGTGCATCAGGACGCCGATATGAAAATCGAGGGCGCCAAGGTGTTTTCTGTCTATGGCAAGGGCGGGATCGGCAAATCGACCACCTCGTCGAACCTGTCGGCGGCCTTTGCGAACATGGGCAAACGGGTGCTGCAAATCGGCTGCGATCCCAAGCATGACAGCACATTCACCCTGACAGGACAGTTGCAGCCCACCGTGATCGACATCCTCAAGGAGGTGGATTTCCACTCCGAGGAACTGCGCCCCGAGGATTTCGTCACAGAAGGCTGGGGCGGCGTGCAATGCGTCGAGGCGGGCGGACCGCCCGCGGGCACTGGCTGCGGCGGCTATGTGGTGGGGCAGACGGTGAAACTGCTCAAGCAGCATCACATGCTGGACGATGCCGATGTGGTCATCTTCGACGTGCTGGGCGATGTGGTCTGCGGCGGCTTTGCCGCGCCTTTGCAACATGCCGACCGCGCGCTTATCGTGACCGCCAATGATTTCGACAGCATTTATGCCATGAACCGGATCATCGCCGCGGTGCAGGCGAAATCGGCGAATTACAAGGTGCGTCTGGCGGGCTGCGTTGCCAACCGGTCCAAGGACACGGACGAGGTTGACCGCTATTGCGACGTGGTCGGCTTCAACCGGATCGCGCATATGCCCGATATCGACGCCATCCGCCGCTCGCGTCTCAAGAAGAAGACGCTGTTCGAGATGGAGACCGATGAAGAGGTGCAGATGGTGCGCGATATCTACACCGGCCTTGCGCAGCACCTTTGGAACGGCACCGATCCGCTGGCGCCCGCGCCGATGGAAGATCGCGATATCTTTGAACTGCTTGGATTCGATTGATGAGCTACGACCGCACGCTTGCGTCCGTCGAAACCTATTTCGACAAGACCGCGACCCGCACATGGGAGCGGCTGACTAGCGATGCGCCGGTGTCACGCATCCGCGAGACCGTGCGGCGCGGGCGCGATGCGATGCGTGCGCAGATGCTGGCCCGGCTGCCCGATGACCTGCGCGGCGCGCGGATCCTCGATGCGGGCTGTGGCGCGGGACAGATGACGGCGGAACTGGCCGCGCGCGGCGCCGACGTGGTGGCAGTGGATATCTCACCGTCGCTGGTGGGCATCGCGCGGCAGCGCCTGCCCGTGGATCTGGCGAGCCGGGTGGATTTCCGCGCCGGTGACATGCTGGCAGACGAGCTTGGCCGGTTCGATCACGTCATGGCGATGGACAGTCTGATCTATTACAGCCGCGCCGATCTGGCCGCCGCCCTGCACCGGCTAAGCGCGCGCGTCTCGGGCGGCGTCGTCTTTACCGTCGCGCCGCGCACGCCGCTTCTGATGGCGATGTGGCGCGCGGGCCAGCTTTTCCCGCGCTCTGACAGGTCGCCCACGATGGTGCCCCACGCCGCCGCCGCCCTGCAAAAGGCGCTGGCCGAACGGGGGGCTGCGGCGAAACTCTCGCCGCTCGACCGGATCACGTCGGGCTTTTACATCTCACAGGCACTGGAGCTGCGCCCATGATGTTCCGCGCCGATCAGCTCAAATCCTTTTCGCTGCGCTATCTGCCCTTTGCGGATGCCACGAGCGAGGGATTGCCGATGGCGCAACTGTTGCGGCTGTCGCTGTTCCAGGTTTCCGTCGGGATGGCGACAGTGATGCTGTTGGGCACGCTCAACCGCGTCATGATCGTGGAGCTGTCGGTACCGGCGACCATCGTGGCCTTCATGATCGCGCTGCCCGTCCTGATCGCGCCCTTCCGCACGCTGCTGGGGTTCCGGTCCGACACCCATCGCAGCGCGATCGGGTGGAAGCGGGTCCCGTATCTCTGGTTCGGCTCGCTGTGGCAGATGGGTGGGCTTGCCGTCATGCCTTTCGCGCTTCTGGTGCTGTCGGGTCAACAGACCGTCGGCCCCGCTTGGGCGGGCGAAGTGCTGGCGGCGCTGGCCTTTCTGATGACCGGGCTTGGCCTGCACATGACACAGACCGCCGGTCTGGCGCTGGCCACCGACCGCGCCGATGACGCGACGCGCCCGCGCGTCGTGGCGCTGCTTTACGTGATGTTCCTGCTGGGCATGGGCCTGTCGGCCATTGTCATCGGCTGGCTGTTGCGCGACTTTTCGGAATTGCAGTTGGTGCGCGTGGTGCAGGGTGCCGCGCTGACGGGGATCATCCTCAACCTGATTGCCCTGTGGAAGCAGGAAAAGGTCCGCCCGATGACCCGCGCCGAGCGTGAGACCCCGCGCCCGCGCTTTCGTGACGCCTGGGCCGACCTGATGGCCGGTGGTCAGGCGGGACGGCTACTCGCCGTGGTGTTCATCGGCACGATGGCCTTCAACATGCAGGACGTGCTGCTTGAACCTTATGGCGGCGAGATCCTGGGACTTTCGGTGTCGTCCACAACCATGCTGACGGCGATCTGGGCCACTGGCGCGCTGATGGGATTTGTCCTGACCGGCCGTGCGCTGACACGGGGACGCAGCGCGTTCCGCATGGCAGCACTTGGTGTGCTCGTCGGGATTCTCGCCTTCTCCGTCGTGGTCCTGTCGGCCCCGATGCAATCCCCGCCGATGTTCTTTGCCGGCGCAGGGCTGATCGGGCTTGGCGGCGGGATCTTTGCCGTCTCGACCCTGACCGCCGCGATGACCATGCCGGCCACGGGGCTGGCCGGTCACGGCCTGGCGCTTGGGGCCTGGGGCGCGGCGCAAGCCACGGCCGCCGGTCTTTCCATCGCGCTTGGCGGCGCGCTCCGCGACGCGGTGGATGCCGTGGCCTCTACCGGGGCCTGGGGCGAACCGCTTAATAGCGCGGCCACCGGATATTCTTTCGTCTACCACACGGAAATCGGGCTTTTGTTCATCACGCTGGCCGTTCTTGGCCCGCTGGTACGCTATGCCCGCCCGCAATCAAACAACCCCCAAAAGGGATCGGCCCGCATCGGCCTGGCCGACTTCCCCACATGACACGCCGGTCCATGGAAAGGATAATGCGATGAGTAACGCATTCTTTGGAAACTTCGATCTTGCCAGTCTTTCGATCTGGCTCTTCTGGATCTTCTTTGCCCTGCTGATCATCTACATCCAGCGCGAAAACATGCGCGAGGGCTATCCGATGGAAGATGACGATGGCAACATCGCCCCCAACCAGGGCCCGTTCCCTGTGCCCGGCGACAAGACGTTTTTGTTGCCGCATGGCCGGGGCGAACTGACCCTGCCCTCGGGCCAGCGCCCTGACCGCGACAACATCGCGCTGGAAAAGACCGCCGTAGCCAACGGCTTTCCGTTCCAGCCCACCGGCGATCCGATGGCAGACGGTGTCGGCCCCGCCGCTTGGGCCAACCGCAACGACGAGCCGGAGCTTGACGGCAAGGGCCACCCCAAGATCGTGCCGATGGCGGCGCTTGAACAATTCCATGTCGCCGCCGGGCGCGACCCGCGCGGCCTGCCCGTGATGGCGGGCGACAAGGAAATCGTGGGCCAGATCACCGATTTGTGGATCGACGAGCCGGAACAGATGGTGCGCTATCTGGAAATCGAGCTGGACAGCGACCACGGTGGTGGCAAGCGGCTTGTTCCGCTGACGCTGGCGCGGATCAACAAGACCCATGTCAAGGTGCTCAAGATCTATGGCAAGCATTTCGAGGGCGTGCCCAAACATGCCTCCGCGCGGCAAGTCACCAAGCTGGAAGAAGACAAGATCTGTGCCTATTACGGCGGCGGCACTCTCTATGCCAGCGACAGCCGCTTTGGTCCGAAACTCGGCTGATCCGATACTTTGAAGGGAGGCTGCCACAATGACCCACGAACATGACGATTTCGCGACCGAGCCGGTTCCCGGCCTGCCGGAGCGCCCGCCGGAGGGCGAACAGATCCTTTGGCAGGGGCGCCCGCACTGGTGGGCTCTGACACGCGATTCTCTGAACCTTTACTGGGTCATGGGTTATTTCGTGCTGCTCTTTGCCTGGCGGTTCATCACGCTGCTGGACCAAGTGACGCTGCACTCCGCCTTCGCGGCCTCCTTTCCCTTCATCATCCTGGGGCTGATCGTGGGCGCGCTGCTGCTGATCATCGGCTATGTGCAAGCGCGTGCCACGATGTACACGATCACCAACCGCCGGGTCGCCATGCGCATAGGCGCGGCGCTGACCGTGACGCTGAACCTGCCCTTTACCCGTATCGCCAGCGCCGGTCTTGATCTGCGCCGCGACGGCACCGGCACCATCGCGCTCGACCTGTTGGGCGCGACCCCGGTCAGCTATCTTGTGTGCTGGCCGCATGTGCGTCCATGGCATGTCAAGAACACCCAGCCCGCGCTGCGCTGCATCCCGGATGCCGAACGCATTGCCGCCCTGATGGCCGAGGCCGCAGAGGCGCGCATCAGCACCCCGCAGGTGGCCCGCACCCCACAAACAGAGGCCGCTGGCCTCGCTGCCGAATAACGTTATCCGAACCGCAAGGACGTGACTCAAATGGCCCGAACCGATACCAACCTTTCTCCCGATTACAAGATCCGCGACAAGGAACTTGTGCCGCGTATGCTGGTGCGGGCGATGTTCGGCATGGTGGCCATCGTTCTCGCGCTCGTGACCGTTGCGAAGCTGACGGATTATCCGGTGGCCGCGATGCCACCAAGGGGCGACATTTCCGCAAGCCGTGATATTGTGCTGTCAGGTGACATGGCCGGACGCGCGCAGGTAAGCGCGCTGGATGGGACTGTCATCGCTGATCTTACGCCTGAACAGGGCGGATTCATTTCCGGTGTGTATCGCGTCATAGCGCGCGAACGCACCAAACATGGTGTGGCCGTCGAGGGACCGGTCACGCTTATCCGGTACGAAACAGGCCGGATTTCGATCCAGGACCCGTCCACGGGCTGGAGCGCCGACCTGATGGGATTCGGCGCGGATAACGCCAGAGCCTTTGCAAGGCTTCTGGTACAATGACAAGGAGGACGCCAAAATGGGATGGCTGACCAAAGACATTGAACGTGCGCCATGCACGGTGGAAATATCGCATAAATTCGAATCGCTGCACGCGCATGTGCGTTTCAACAACGGTGCCGTGATCTATCCCGGCGACGAGGTGAAGGTACACGGGCCGGAAATCATGGCCCCCTTCGGCGAGATCGTGTCGGAAGACCGCGAGGCGACGATCTTTCGCGCCTCCAGACTCGAACAGCTCTGGACCAGAATGACCGGCGATTTCGAGGTCATGGAACTTTGCGAATTCTCGTTCTCCGAGGAGGTCACACTATGAACGTCCAGACCAAACACACCGCCGACATAACCGATGCCGAAGAAAGCCTGAAGGTTCAGGAAACCCAGTCTGTTGTCGACAGCAAAGCCGCCACCGATGTGGCGATGTCCAACACATTGCTGACACCGCGCTTTTACACCACCGATTTCGACGAGCTTGACGCGATCGACGTCACACCCGTGCGCGAGGATTGGGATCACCTGATCGCACAGATGGTCGCCGACCCCAACAAGGGCCATTTCAAGAAGAACGAGGACTGGGACACGGTCGACTGGGACAACATGGAGCCGACGCTCAAGAAAGAGTTCATCGACTTCCTGATCTCAAGCTGCACGGCCGAGTTTTCCGGCTGCGTTCTTTACAAGGAAATGAAGCGGCGCGGCAATAACGAGGACATCACCCAGCTCTTCCAGCTGATGGCGCGCGATGAGGCGCGGCACGCGGGCTTTATCAACGACGCCCTGCGCGAAGCAGGCGTGGCGGTGAACCTTGGCTTTCTGACGCAGAAGAAGAAATACACCTATTTCCGGCCCAAGTTCATCTACTACGCCACCTACCTGTCGGAAAAGATCGGCTATGCCCGCTACATCACCATCTTTCGCCACCTGGAGGCGCATCCCGAGCATCGCTTTCATCCGATCTTCAAATGGTTCGAGGAATGGTGCAATGACGAGTTCAGCCATGGCGAGGCTTTTGCCCTGTTGATGAAGACCGACCCCAAGCTGACCTCTGGCCGCAACGTGCTGTGGATCAAGTTCTTTCTGACGGCTGTCTATGCCACCATGTATATCCGCGACCACCAGCGCCCGGCGTTCCACAAGGCGCTAGGCGTAGATCCCGACTGGTACGCGCATGAGGTCTTCACCAAGACCTCCGAGCTGACCAAGCAGATCTTCCCGATCACGCTGGATATCGAGAACCCGCGCTGGCAGGCCGGGCTTGAAAAGCTGCAAAAGGCCAATATTGATCTGGATGCAGCACGCAAGGAGGGCGGGCCTTTGGGCTTCGTCAAGCGCCTCGCCGCGCAAGCCCGCGCCGGCACGGCCTTTGCCGGTCTGTATTTCATCCCGACGAAAAAGCACGCGCTGCCCGCCTCGACCCGGATGGAGCCCGCGTATTGATGACCGGCCCGCGCCATCCCTTGCAACCCGCCCCGCGCGTGACCCAGGGCCTTGCGGTTCCGGGTCACGCCCGGAACGGGGGGTCGGGATGTTGACCTCTCCCTGGATCGCGGCGCTTGCTGCGCTTTTCCTGTGGTGGTTCTCCACCGGGGCGATCCTGTGTCTGGTGCGTCTGGCGGACCGTGGCGGGCGGCGGCTGCGTATCCTTTGCACCGCACTTGGCCTGCCGCTTTTGCTGATCGGACTTTGGGGGTTTGTCGCCTCGCTCAACCTGACCGGCACAGGCGCGGCCTATGCCGCGTTCCTGTCGGCGCTGGCGGTCTGGGGTTGGGTGGAACTGTCGTTCCTTACCGGCGCGATCACCGGGCCAAACCCCTATGCCTGCCCCGACGACCTGCCCGAATGGGAACGGTTCATACGCGCGTGGGGCACCATCGCCTATCACGAAATGCTGCTGACCGCGCTTTTCGTCGCGATGTGGCTTTACGGGGCCGGGGCGGAAAATACGGTTGGCCTCTGGACCTTTACGGTGCTCTACTTCGCGCGCATCTCGGCGAAGCTGAACCTTTATTTCGGTGTGCCGCGCATCAATATCGAATTCCTGCCCGAGGCGCTGGAACATCTTGCCAGCCATTTCCGCATCTCGCGCCTGAACTGGGTCTTTCCAGTGTCCATCACCGGCCTGACCTTTGCCGTGGCCTGCTGGATGGAGCGTCTTTACGCCGCCACCACGCAGGCCGATATCGTGGGCTTTGCCCTGCTGTCGGCCATCACCGCGCTGGCCTTGCTCGAACACTGGCTTATGGTTCTGCCATTGCCGGACGCCAAACTTTGGCGCTGGATGCTACCCGCTCCGGATGCCACACAAACAAAAACACCGAATACGACAAGACCGGAGGGGACCCATGGATTTTGATGCCATGTTCGACGCGCAGCTCAACACGCTGAAAGAAGAAGGCAATTACCGCATATTTGCCGAACTGGAACGGCAATGCGGCGCTTTCCCGCGCGCGAAAAGCCATGACGAGGAAACCCCCGACGAGGTGACGGTGTGGTGTTCCAACGATTATCTCGGAATGGGCCAGAACGAGCTTATCCGGCAGGCCATGAAAGACGCCATCGACAGTTGTGGCACCGGCGCGGGCGGGACGCGCAATATCTCGGGCACCAACAATCACCACGTCGCGCTGGAGCGTGAGCTGGCTGATTTGCACGGCAAGGAGGCGGCGCTGCTTTTTACCTCTGGCTACGTGTCCAACTGGGCGGCGCTGTCCACCCTTGGCGGCCGCCTGCCCGATGCAGTGATCCTGTCAGACGAGCTGAACCACGCCAGCATGATCGAGGGCATCCGCCATTCCCGCGCCAGCAAGGTTATCTGGAAGCATAACGACCCCGAGGATCTGGACCGCAAGCTGGCCGCGCTGCCCGCCAACGCGCCCAAGATCGTGGCCTTTGAAAGCGTTTATTCCATGGATGGCGATGTCTGCCCCATGAAAGAGATCGTCGAAGTGGCCGAAAAGCACGGCGCAATGACCTATCTCGACGAGGTGCACGCGGTCGGGCTTTACGGGGCCCGCGGCGGCGGCGTTTCCGAGCGCGAAGGGCTGGCCGATCGCATCACGCTGATCGAGGGTACGCTTGGCAAGGCCTATGGCTGCATGGGGGGCTATATCACCGGTTCGGTGGCTATGTGCGATTTCGTGCGCAGCTTTGCGTCGGGTTTCATCTTTACCACCGCCCTGCCCCCGGCGGTCGCCGCCGCCGCGCGCGCCTCTGTCGCCTATCTCAAGGAAAGCGCCGACGAACGGCACGCGCAGCGCGACCGCGTGGCCTATCTGCGCCGACAGCTCGACAAGCACGGCATCCCCCATATCGAAAATCCCAGCCACATCATCCCGGTGATGATCAAAGACCCGGTCAAGTGCCGGATGCTGGCCGACATCCTGATGCAGGATTGGGGTATTTACGTGCAGCCGATCAATTATCCCACCGTCCCCAAGGGAACAGAGCGCCTGCGCTTTACCCCCGGCCCGCTGCATACATATGACGACATCGACCACCTGGTCGAGGCGCTGAGCGTGCTGTGGAAGCAATGCGCGATCGCCCACGCGGTGGCCTGAACCGTTCCGCCTTTAACCTGGCACATCAGCTAAAGGCGGAACGCGTACAACGGTTGGGCAGAGCACTGCACAACGCGGAACGCTTCGATGAAATCACGCCGGGGCCCTTTGACATCCGCTCAAGGGCCCTACGTGTTTCAGGACACCAGAAATGGAGTCTGTTATGAAACCATCCTTTGCATTTACCGCCACGCTGCTGGCGATGGCCACGCCCACATTCGCGGATGACCACGTCTCCGGCGACGCCGCGGCCGGTGAGAAAGCGTTCAATCAGTGCAAGGCCTGTCACATGATTCAGAATGATGACGGCGAAAGCATCGTTCGCGGCGGGCGCGTGGGCCCGAACCTGTACGGTGTCATCGGGCGCACCGCCGGCGGTGTAGAAGATTTCAGGTACTCGGGTCTTCTGGGAACCGCCGGGGAGCAGGGTCTTGAATGGGACGAGGAAAGTTTCGTTGCCTACATTCAGGATCCGACCGGCTGGTTGCAGGACTACACAGGCGAGTCCGGGCGCGGCAAGATGACGTACAAGCTGCGCAAGGAAGAGGACGGTGTAGACATCTGGGCCTATCTCGCCTCGGTCGGCCCCGAGGGCTGACGGCAACAAGACCCCTTTGGCATACCCGTCATACAGCCCGTAGGATAGCTTTTTCCGGGAAATTGGTCAGTGCGATCCGGCCCCGCTTTGCGCAACAAAGCCCTGCCCGCCGTCTCGACGCGGTGCAGGTGCTGCTGTAACGGGGGCGCGACCATATTTGACCGTTTGCCCATCGGCAGCGGCCCTGCGGGAGCGAAGCATTGCAGATCACGGACACGAATGACGCACAGCCCGTTGCAGCACGTTGGACGCTTGACGGGCTGCACTACGAGAGTCTGATCTGGGGGCCGCAAAACGGTAAGCCGGTACTGGCGCTGCATGGCTGGATGGATCACGCCGCCAGCTTTCAGGCACTGGCCCCGCATCTGACCGGTTGTCGCGTCGTGGCCCCGGATCTGAGCGGTCACGGGCTTAGCAGTCACCGCTCGGCGGATGCCAGCTATAACCTGTGGGACGACCTGCCACAGATAGCCCGACTGACAGACCAGTTGGAATGGGACGAGTTCGTGCTGCTAGGGCATTCGCGCGGCGCGAATATCGGGGGTCTTTTCGCGGCCGCGCTGCCGCATCGCGTGCGGGCCTTCATCGCGTTGGATGCGCTTGTGCCCGTGCCCGTCCCGGCAGAGGATATGCCCGCCACGCTGCGCGGCTTCATCGAGCAGACCACGCGCCAAAAGACAAAGCCACCAAGGCTTTTTGCCTCGACAGAGGCCTATGCCGCACGGCGCATCGCACAGGGCAATGCGCACGCCACCGCAGAGGCGCTTGCGCATCGCGCGCTAAACCGGGAACCACAGGGAATGCGCCTGCGATCCGACCCACGGCTTTTTGCAAGCTCGGCGGTCAAGCTGACCTTGCCCCAGATCGAGGCGGTCCTGCGCGGGCTGACCATGCCCGTGCTCAATATCTGGGCGCAGGACGGCCTCCGTGCGCATCGCGACTGGGGCGCAAGGATCGAGCCGCTGGCCCGGTCGCTTGTGCCGGACTATACCGCCCTTGAACTGCCGGGCGACCACCACTTTCATCTTGAGCCGCGACACGCGGCGCGGATCGCCGGGGCGATCCTGGAATTTCTGTCCGACAAGGGCTGACCGCCTATGCAGCACCCGGCGACAGCGCGCGCCACGCATCATATTGCGACAAGAAGACGCGCCCATTCAGATCATCGATGAAATGCGACCGTTTCAGACGGTCCATCACCGGGCCTTTCACCTCTGACAGATGCAGGCCCACGCCCATGTCGCCAAGCCGCCGGTTGATCGCCTCAAGGCTTTCAAGCGCGGAAAAATCCACCTCGTTGACCGCCGAGCACATCAGCACCACGTTGCGGATCGTCGTGCCCTCTGTCACCCGCTTCTGAATCAGATCCTCCAGAAAGCGGGCATTGACGAAATACAGGCTTTCATCCACCCGCAACGTGACCAGCGACGGATCGGTCTGCACCTTGTGCCGGTGAATGTTGCGGAAGTGCTGGGTTTCGGGCACCAGCCCGACCTCGGCGACATGCGGGCGCGATGTCTTGTACAGATGCAGCAGCACGGAAATCGCCACGCCAGAGGCCACGCCCACCTCGACCCCAAGCCCGAGCGTGAGCAAGATCGTGGCGGCGACGGCGATGAAATCGGTCCGCGAATAACCCCATGTCTTTTTCAGGATCGACAGGTCCACAAGGCTCAGGACCGCCACGATGATGGTCGCGGCCAGCGTTGCCGTGGGCAGGTAATAGACCAGCGGCGTCAAGGCCACAGCCGCCACGGCAAGGCCGATGGCGGTATAGATCCCGGCGGCGGGTGTTTCGGCACCCGCATCGGAATTCACCACAGAGCGTGCAAAGCCGCCCGTCACCGGCAAGCCCCCGGTAAAAGCCGCGCCAAGATTGGCCGCACCCAGCCCGATAAGTTCCTGATCGGGGTCGATCCGCTGGCGTTTCTTGGCGGCCAGCGTCTGCGCCACCGAAACGCTTTCGACAAAGCCGATCACCGATATCAGGATCGCCGGCACCATAAGCGCGCCCACCAGATCGGGCGTCAGGCCGGGCAGCGTAAAGGGCGGCAGGCTTTGCGGGACAGCGCCGACGATGCCCACCCCGCGTTCGGTCAGCCCAAGGCCCCAGACGGCCAGCGTGGTGGCCACGACCGCCGCCACCGGCCCCGCCTTGGTCACGATATCCGCCGCAAAGGGCGGCAGGCCAAGTCGCCTTAGCGCCGGCTTCAGGTGCTTGCGCACCCAGAACAGGAACACCGTCGCCACAAGGCCGATACCCAGCGTGATCGCGTTCGTGTCGCCCAGATTGGCCCACAGCCCGCCCAGCATCTCGGGCAGGGTATGCCCCTGCGCGTCGATGCCCAGAAGATGCTTGACCTGACTGGTGGCGATCAGGATACCCGAGGCGGTGATAAAGCCCGCAATCACCGGGTGGCTGAGGAAGTTGGCCATGAAGCCCAACCGCAAGACCCCCATCAAAAGCAGAAACGCCCCCGACAAAAAGGCCAGCGTCAGCGCCGCCACCGCATAACCGGCGGTGCCCTGTTCGGCCACCTGACCGATGGCGGAGGCCGTCAGCAACGAGACCACAGCCACCGGCCCCACCGCCAGCGTGCGCGAACTGCCAAAAATGGCATAAAGCATGATCGGCAGGATCGAGGCATAGATGCCCGCTTCGGGCGGAAGCCCGGCCAAAAGCGCGTAGGCCAGCGATTGCGGGATCAGCATGATCGTCACGACGACCGCCGCGACAAGATCGTTGGACAGGGCACCCCGGTCATAGGAACGCCCCCAGTCCAGAATCGGCAGATAGCGGCGCAGGGTCTTGATCATCGCTTTTGACAGTTCGATTGATGTCGTTTTCCGGGCTTGACCCGCGACCGCGACGGTTGGGAAAGGCCCCGGCTCAGGGCCGGGGCGGGTGGTGTCCGGATCGGATTACTTCGTGACAGCCTTGATCTTTTCCGGCTTGGCCATCCATTCATTGCCGCGCAGCATCGCGCGCCAGTAGATCGGCGGCAACATGCGTTCCTTGAGAAACCATGCCGCGCGCGTCGGTTTGGTTCCGTCGATCAGGAAAGATGGAAAGCTGGGCATCAGCGTGCCGCCATAGCCGAACTCGGCCAGCACGATCTTGCCCCGTTCCACCGTCAGCGGACAGGAGCCATACCCGTCATATTGCGCCACGGCGGACCGCCCGTTGATATCGGCCACGATATTGTCGGCCACGGTCGGGGCCTGCTTGCGCGCCGCCGCCGCCGTCTTGGCGTTGGGCGCGTTCATCACATCGCCCAGCGACCAGATATTGTCATGGCTGCGATGGCGCAGCGTGGCCTGATCCACATCAACCCAGCCTGCCGCATCGGCCAGCGGCGACACGCGGATGAAATCCGGCGCGGTTTGCGGCGGGCAGACATGCAGCATGTCGAATTCCACCGTCACCTCGGACGGATCGCTGTCGGGCTTGGCCACCCTGAACGTGGCGGTGCGGGCCGGGCCGTCCACTGCGACAAGATCGTGAAAGAAATTCAGCGTGGCGTCGTATTTGCGCACATATTCTTCCAGCGCGGGGACGTAATCCTTCACCCCGAACAGCACGCCCCCGGCATTCATGAACTGGATGTCGATATTCTTTAGCACACCGCGCCGGAACCACGCATCCCCGGACAGGTACATCGCCTTTTGCGGTGCGCCGGCGCATTTGATCGGCATCGGCGGCTGGGTGAAAAGCGCCCGCCCCTGTTTCAGCCCCTTGACCAGTTCCCACGTGTAGGGGGCCAGATCGTAGCGGTAATTCGAGGTGACACCGTTGCGGCCAAGCGTGTCTTCCAGCCCCTCGACCCTGTCCCATGCCAGCTTGATCCCCGGACACACCACCAGCCGGTCGTATTTCACCACCCGGCAGCCATCAAGGATCACCGCGTTGTTGTCCGGCTCGAACGCCGCCACGGCGGATTTGATCCAGTGTACCCCGCGCGGTATCAGGCTGCCCATGGTCTTGGCTGTGGATTTCGCATCAAAGATGCCACCCCCCACCATGGTCCAGCCCGGTTGGTAATAATGGATGTCAGCCGGATCTATGATGGCGACATCAAGGCCCGGCTTGCGCGATTTCAGGCTTGCCGCCACCGCGATCCCGCCTGCCCCGGCCCCGACGATCACCACCGCGTACTGCGCGTCTCCGATATCGGTCGGGGTCTTGCCGCCATTGGCGATACGCCGCGCCACCCCCGTCATGTCATAGCCCGCCGCCTGCGTCGCGGCGAGGATCTCGGGAATGGGGCGCGTTCTGGCCTCGTGGAACGACCACAGCGAGGCCGAGCGCGTCCCGGTTCGGCAATAGGCCAGCACCGGGCGCTGAAGCTCTTCCATCGCATCGGCAAAGGCGGCCACGTCCGCATCATGGACCATGCCGCTTTGCACCGGCACGTAGCGCGCCTCGATCCCGGCGGCCTTGGCCGCGGCCTCGATCTCTTCGAACGAGGGTTGATCGGCTCCCTCGCCGTCGGGGCGGTTGCAGATGATCGCGCGAAAGCCCTGCGCCTTCAGCCGCGCCATATCCGCGATGGTGATCTGGGGGCTCACCCAGACCTTGTGGGTCAGTGACCTGATATCCATGATCGTCTCCTGCCGAGGTGCCTTACAGCCCGTTTACCGGAACCTTCAGCATCGGGTTGCCATCCTTGTCGGTCGGGACGGTGCCCGCACGCATGTTCACCTGTAGCGACGGGATGATCAGCTTGGGCATCCCCAACTGCGCGTCACGCTCGGTGCGGAAGCGGACAAAATCCTCTTTCGTCTTGCCGCCACCAACATGGATGTTGTGGGCCTTTTCATCGGCAACGGTGGTTTCCCACTGGATATCACGCCCGTTGGGGCCGTAATCATGGCACATGAACAGCCGCATCGCATCAGGCAGGGCCAGCACCTTCTGGATGCTGTCATAAAGCGTCGCCGCGTCGCCGCCGGGGAAATCAGCCCGCGCGGAGCCGCCATCGGGCATGAAAAGCGTATCGCCGACAAAAGCCGCATCGCCCATCACATGCACCATGCAGGCCGGGGTATGGCCGGGCGTATACATGGCAAAGCACGGCATGTTCCCCACGGTATAGGTATCGCCATCCTCGAACAGCGCATCGAACTGGCTGCCGTCGCGCTGGAACTCCGTGCCTTCGTTGAACACCTTTCCGAACGTGTCCTGAACCACCATGATCTTGGAACCGATGCCGATCTTGCCGCCCAGCTTGTTCTGGATATAGGGGGCGGCCGACAGGTGATCGGCATGGACATGGGTCTCGATGATCCATTCCAGCGTCAGGCCCTGCGTCTCGATCTGGCGGATCAATTCGTCGGCGTGATCATAGGTGATGCGACCCGCCGCATAGTCGATATCCATCACGCTGTCGACGATCGCGCAGGCGTCCGAGCCGGGATCCTTGACGATATAGCTGATGGTGTTGGTGGCGTCGTCGAAAAAGGCCTGAACATCGGGTTTGATGTCCATGTTGACGGGAAAGGCTGTCATGTCGGGTTTCCTCCGGGAATTTACGCGTATCGCTGATGTCTCAGGGCAGCGGCGGCACGCTTTGATCAGGACGCGGCGCGCAGGCGTGGCGCGACGACGGATTGCAGGAACTTGGCAAGCGCGATCCCCGCGATCAGCGCGGCGACAAATACAAAGACCTCTGGCCGTCCGGTGCCCAGCGCCGGCAGCGCCCCGCCCGGACAAAAGCCTGCGATGCCCCAGCCAAGGCCGAACAGCGCAGAGCCGCCAATCAGCCGCGTGTCGATGCGGCGCGAGGACGGGACGTTGAAATCAGGCTCGAAGACAGGCGCGGACCGGCCGAAAACCAGCTTGTAGCCCACAAAGGTCGTGATCAGCGCGCCGCCCATCACGAAGATCAACGACGGATCCCACGTGCCCGCGATGTCGAAGAAGTTCAGCACCTTGGCCGGGTTGGCCATGCCCGACAGCGATATGCCGAGGCCAAAGACAACGCCGACCAGATATGTCGCGAAAAGTTTCATGGCTCAGGTTCCGATCACATGGCGAATGACAAAGACGGTGATCAGCGTCACCGCCATGAAGGTCAGCGTGGCGGCAATGGAACGCGGGCTGAGCCGCGCCATGCCGCAGACCCCGTGCCCCGAGGTGCAGCCAGAGCCAAAGGTCACACCGATGCCCACGATCAGGCCGCCGACGATCAGCGCCCCGGTAGAGACCGGCACCTCGATCGCGGGCATGTCGCCCGACAGCAGCCAAAGCAGGCCCGGCCCGGTGACCATCCCCGCCAGCAGCGCCGCGCGCCACGCGAAATCCGGGCGGGAGGCGGGGCTCATCAGCCCCGAAACCACGCCCGTCGCGCCCATGACGCGGCCCAGAAGCAACATCAGAAGCGTTGCGGAAAGCCCGATCAGAACGCCGCCCGCAAGCGACGCCAGGGGCGTGAAAGCCGTCTCGATCATCAGCAATCCTTGCAGGTTTTAAGGCCGACAATACCATAGGCCGGGCAGTTGCCGACAAGCGCGGTCACGGCGAATACGCCCGCCACCACCAGCGCCAGCCAGAACAAAACGCCAGAGCCGGTCAGCGTTGTGCCCAAGGCGACAAAAAGCAGGATGGCCGCGATTGCAAGTCTCAACCCGCGGTCGATTGTTCCCATATTCGTTGTCATGTCATTCTCCTTCAAGAATCTATGAACCCAATGTGTCACAACAGGCGCGCAAAGTTTGGTGACTTGGTCACAAAGCCCCGAAAACAGCGCGCCGTCCTGCGCGTCACGCCACCGCACCCGCAGATCGCACCAGTCGTTCCAGCCCCGCGCGCCCGGTCAGATGGACCTCTCCGCGCGATTGCTCGACCCAGCCGCGACGATGGAATTCCGACAGCGTGCGCGACACGACCTCACGCGCCGTGCCAAGCTCGGTGGCCAGAAACGCGTGGGTCGCATGGACAACGCCCGTCGCATCCGCCAGTTCCAGCAGGCGCGCGGCCAGCCGCACATCAATACGCTGGAACACGATATCGTCGATCAGTGTGAACAGATCGGTGATGCGCCGGGAATACGCGGTGAACACGAATTCCCGGAAAACGGAGGAGCGCGCCACCAGATCGTCGAATGTCTTGCGCGGGATCGCCGCCGCCGTCACATCCGTCTCCGCGATACCTTCGGCGGAATATTCCTCGAAGGCCAACATGCAGGCGGTGGTCAGAACACAGCTTTCCCCGGCATGGACCCGGTACAGCGACACCTCGCGCCCGGTGTCGGATTTCTGCTGCACCTTGACCGTGCCGCTAAGCAGCAAAAGCAGCTTGTCCGCCGACTGGCCCGGCGCGAACACCTGTGTTCCGGCGGGCACTGACACCACGTCACTGCCCTCGACCAGATCCTTGCGGATATCCTCTGGCAAGCGGCCAAGACCCGCGAACTTGTCGACCCATGATGTTTCCATGTCGTGCTCCTCCGGGATTGCAGGCATTGCGATGGCGCAGGTAGCGGAATGACGGCGCAGCAGCGATCCACGCGGTTTCCGGTGTAAAGCGTCTTGGCCCGGAAACGCCATGCTTTCCTGCCGCCTGCGGCGGTCAAACGCAGCCCGAACACGCATCCGGCCCGGTTGGCATGTCAACCGGGCCGAATCTTTGTGTTTGCGGCTTCACACGTGAAGATCCGCGACAGGCGAAGGCCTTAGAAGCTCAGCACGCGGGCATCCGCATCCATCAGGCGGGCCGCCATCGCATCGGGCTTGGCCACGCCGATCCCGTCCAGCAGAACGGACGTATCCTTGCCCAGGCCCGGCAGATAGATCGCGCAGACCTCGACCGTGGCGCCTGTCTTGTCGCGAATCATCTGCATCAGGCCCTGCGGACTCATGTCCTTGGGGGGCTGACCGGCGGTCGCGGTTTCGGGCGCGTCGCGCAGGGCGAGATCGCCTGCCGGACCGCAAAGCAGGATATGCGCATCGGCGCCCTGCTGGGCGGCCTGCATGGTCAGGACCATGGACATCAGC
>JANSXS010000066.1 GCA_024742835.1 Paracoccaceae bacterium
AACAAAACCCGCCTTCACAGCGCCATCGGTTACATCACGCCACAAGAAGCAGAGGAGGCATTCTACGCAAGCTTGAACGCTGACGAAAAAGCAGCCTAACTATTGAACCAGAAACTCTCCGGTAAACCCGGGGCGGTTCAGACAGGTCAAGGCATGGGTCTCTCAGCACCTTGAACTCGCAGAGGCCGACCTCGTGTCGGTCGCTGAGCTTGCCTGCCACGAGCCTGGCTGCCCACCGATTGAAACCGTCGTGACGGTCTATGGCGCAGATGGTCGGCGCCGGACGTGGCGTCTTCACAAACCTCTCGCCGAGATTGCTGCCACAGATGTCGCGGCGCTGGAAGCGCAGATCTGATTGCGCAGCGACATGCGAAGAAAAGCGGTCCATGCGCAACGCGTTTCATGCGCGCGATGACCCCAAACCGATGATGAAAGAGATCCCCATGAAAGATTCAGACCCCCGCCTTCCCGTAACCGTCCTGTCCGGCTTCCTCGGGGCTGGCAAGACCACGCTTCTCAACCGTGTGCTGAACAACCGCGAAGGGCGGCGCGTTGCCGTGATCGTCAACGACATGTCCGAAGTGAACATCGACGCTGATTTGGTGCGCGCCGATAGTGAGCTCTCGCGCACGGACGAAACGCTTGTGGAGATGTCGAACGGGTGCATCTGCTGCACGCTGCGCGACGACCTTTTGCAGGAGGTACGCCGCCTCGCTGCCGAGGGCCGCTTCGACTACCTGCTGATCGAATCCACCGGGATCTCGGAGCCGCTGCCAGTGGCCGCCACTTTCGACTTCCGCGACGAAGCAGGCGACAGCCTGTCCGACGTCGCGCGCCTTGATACGATGGTGACGGTGGTCGACGCCGTGAACCTGCTCAACGATTTCTCGTCGCACGATTTCCTCAAGGATCGCGGCGAAACGCTGGGCGAGGAGGACGACCGGACGCTGGTAGACTTGCTGGTGGAGCAGATCGAATTTGCAGACGTTGTGATCCTAAACAAGGTCACCGATGCAGGCCCCGATCGCACCGATGCCGCCCGCAAGATCATTCGTAGCTTGAACGCAGATGCCCGGATCATCGAGGTCGACCATTCCGATGTCACCGCAAATGCGATCCTCGATACTGGCCTCTTCGATTTCGGACGCGCCCATGAGCATCCGATGTGGGCAAAGGAGCTCTATGGGTTTGCCGACCATGTGCCCGAGACCGAGGAATATGGTGTTGCGTCCTATGTCTACCGCGCTCGCCAGCCTTTCGAGCCTAAGAGAATCCTCGCTGTCCTGAATGGCGATCTACCTGGCGTGATCCGCGCCAAGGGGCATTTCTGGATCGCGACGCGACCCGAATGGGTGGCCGAATTCTCGCTTGCGGGCGCACTCTCTTCCGTCAAGCCGCTTGGCACCTGGTGGGCATCAGTCCCGCAAGACCGATGGCCCGAGCACGAAAGTGCGCGGAGCTACATCGCCCAGCACTGGGCCGAGCCTTGGGGGGACCGACGGCAAGAGTTGGTTTTCATCGGTGCCGGTATCGACTGGTCCGCGTTGAAGGCCCGGCTCGACGCTTGCCTCGTGCCTGAACACCTTGCGCCCGGTCCCGATGCGCTCCCAGACATGCCCGATCCTTTTCCGGTCTGGCGGCGCGCGGAGGCGGCATGACCCTCGTTCGAGAAATCGTGAGGCACGCCGCGGTCGGCGTGAGTGTTGCGGACACACCCGACGGGCTGTCGGCGATCCATCGCCCCGGTTGCGCCGCCACGATCTGGCGACGGCGTCCAGTGCGGGATTTCCAGTCCTGGGTCAACGGACTCGACGCGCAGGTTCTGCCCAAGGCACGTGTGATCCTGCGGCCTGAGGCCGTGCGCGATGCGGCCGCAGCGATCTGCGACGCTTCCGGCACGCCCGCTGGCCCCGAGCGTGACCGCCTTGTCGATGACATTGCCGCACTTTCCGAAGTTTTTGCCGCTCTGATGCAGGCCCGCTGGTTGCGGATCCGCCTCGATGTGGTTGCGACAAATGCCTGCAGAAAGTTCCATGTCGACGCGGTGACGGCACGGCTGATCTGCACGTACCGAGGCATTGGCACTCAGTACGGTACTTCGGCGGACGGCGTCGCCCCACACCGGATCTTCACCGTGCCGACCGGCGCCCCGATCCTTCTGCGCGGCACACTTTGGCAGGAACGCCCCCGCACTGGCCTGCTGCACCGCTCACCACCCATCGAGGGCACGGGCGAAACACGTCTGGTGCTAGTCCTCGACCCTATCGATGATCCGGAGGAGGTGGTTTGATGCGCGGCAATCGCGGAATGACGAGCCTCAAGCTTAAACAGCGTAACGAAGACCCGATGCGGGAATTCGACCGGCTGCCTCCCGAATTGCGTTCTTGGCTTGCCTCAGCCGTTCTGCCTTGGCGGCCACGGTCCGTGCAACGCGCCTTCGACAAGGCGATAGCCCGTACCCGGGACAAGACCAGTGCGATAAAAGAACTCGACCGTTTGCAAGAGCAGCTCATCGCCAAGGACGCACGCAAGGTCTGGGGTCAAGATCACCCACATGCAATTCAGGATGCTGGAAGGTGAGTAATGAGGCGACCCAAGGCGATCATTATGAATTCGCCGGAATTGAAGGCACGTGCACAAGTCAATTGGAGCCATGGGGTATCTGCGGGCCGCTTGAAGCAGACCTGCAGGTCTGAAAACCGAACGATCGCACTTTCCCGATATCGTGAGTGCTGGCCGTGCTGGACGAACAGCGGCAAATCTGAGCGCATATCTTGGGTAACATCACCCACCGAGAAACGGGACAGGGCGGGGCGCCTTACAACATTGCGGCCAGGTCGCAACATTTGTTGTAACCCGACCAAGAATGGGCACGGATGGGAATGAAACGGACTGAAATGATGCTCTGGTGGGATTGTTCGTGCTGCGGTAAACGTCCTCTATGGAAAGAAAATCGCAAAATATCGTACCTTGGCGTATGTCTTGCGCACCTATGATGGATGGTGGCGATTTAAGCTATATTTCAAAGGGTTGAGTGAAGGCGTGTGCAGTGTATGTTCATGTTTTGATCGCGCAATATCGTGCGGCGTCGTGTTCTCTTCGGTTCGTCGTGTCCGAAACGGCGAAACTCAGTTCTCGAATTTCATCTGCCGAAACGTCAGCGAAATGCGCCGCGTTCGGTGGGACTTCTGGCCTTCGACAAGATCTGTCTTTCTGGCCGGGATGGCATGGGTCCACTCGTGGCGGGCTTCATCTGCCATGACCAAAAGACTGTTGGGCCGAAGCAGGAGTTCCATGTGCCGGGAAGACTTCTGCGAGGCAAACCGCATAACGCATGCCGAGAGCAAGCTCAGGGAGGCTATCGCTTCCCCAAAGCAGGGTTGGCAGTCGATATGGGCAGAGATACCCTGTCCGGGCTGATATTCGTTCACAATGACTTGGTCTGGAACGGTATGGAAATGACCTTCAGTGGTCAAACGTTCTGCCAGTTGCTGTAACAGGTCAGGTAGTGGCCCAAGATAGTCTTCCCGCCGGGCCTGCCGCGCCTTGTAGTCGTAGCGATAGCCGTAATGCTGGACGCGCCGCTTCAGATCGGTGCGCCAGGGCGCCGCGTCGATCTCACGGACGAGCCTTTCGGCCTCTTCGTCCTGGATGTAATTTTCCAGATAGGTCAGCCCGTCCGGCCACTCATCCGGGAAAAACGAAAGTTGCGAAGGCGGTGTGGCCATCGGCGGCGGACTCCTCGTTGGCGGTGTTTTGGTGGGTATATCCTGGGTAGTCTTCGGGGTCGAAAGTGTAAATGTCCGGAGCCGCAAAGCCTGCTTTGCGTGCCGCATCGTCCATTTTGAACGCACCCTCATAGAATGGGCTATCCACGGTCGAGACGATCACCAGGCCGCCCGGTTTCAGGTGGTTTTGGGCGCTCTTGAGGAAGCGGGCTACCAGGACATGATTTGGATTTTGTCCGTAGCGTGGCTCACGGGAGGCCACGTTTGGAAACTGGAAGATGATTGTTCGGAACTGGCGTTTCCCGATGGTGTCGGAGAGCCGTGTGGCATCCACGCCCGTTTTGACGCTGCATCCGAGTTTCAGAAGCTTGAGTGCATTGTCGTAGGCGGTGTCCGTCAGGTCTTCCTCTGCCTCGTACACTGTCGCCAGGATCGAGGAGGTTGGAACGCGCGGGTCGCGCGACATCGTCAGGGCAAAGCTAAGATTGTCCTCACCGACGAACAGAACGTTTCCCATCCGTAGGCGGGCAGTGAAGTCGAATTTCGCCGCCACCTTGGCCAGCTTCTTTGCCGACAACGCCGGATAACGGAGCGCCTGGTGAATGGCCTCCTGAAGCGTTGCGCCGCGAAATTCGTACATCGTGATCCCCAGCTCGGTATTGCAAAACCTCGGCAGACTGACGTATCGCGGTTAATCCTCGGTTAATCATGCGTTCTGCTGTAATCCGCAGGCCTATCGCTGTATCCGCGACTGTGGCGTTGCGTGCGTTACGACATGCCGAAAAAGCGATAGGCTGGCCATTAGATGACCCTCTTTTGTCCAGTAAGGCCGCACCATTCTATTTCATGGTCTGAAGAAGCCAGTTCAAATCAGTCATCTTTGACAGCTTGACTCCGCGCGGGCAGGGATAACTGGGTTCTGGACCGCAAGCTTTCAGCCTGGCCATTAGATCCGGTCTGCCAGCCTCTGTACGACATCCATTTTCTCGTGTAGGATGGCGATGATGATGGGGCGGTCGATTGCAAGCCAGAAGTTATAGTGACGCTGGCACCTATGGAGGCAGACTTCGTCAGGCATTAGCGGCAATGACCTTGGCGGCGTCCGCCTGCTTCCGATCGCGTCGAAGCAGTCCCCGAGCTGATCAAGGTACTTGTCTGCTTGTTCGTGTCCCCAGGTTTCTAAAGTGTACTGCCAGATACCCCTGAGGTCTTCTTCCGCCGCAAGCGTAAGGTCGTAACTCGCCATGGATCGGGCTAGACCCCTGCGCGCTTGCGTTCTTCGCGCCGGATCTCGTCAAGCGACTTGCCGGAAAGTTCGCCGCGCCGCGCCTGCTCGATCCTAGGCTCCAGGAAGTTGGCCAGCGCCGTGAAAGCCTGATCCTCGCTCATGCCGTCGAGGGCAGGGGCGTCGCCAAGCGCTCGACCCAAGACATAGTCTTTGATGCTCTGCCCCTTGAGAGCAGCGATGGCATTGAGCTTCTGATGGTCTTCCGGCGAGATATCGATCGAAAGTCTGGGCATGGGGAAGGGATAGTCGATTCTGGCCAACATTACAACATTTCTTGAAGCTGGAGAGTTCAGCAATGCCCCCTGTCTCGAGGCACATCTACCCAAACACCGCCGTCTTCCTGTCTTTGTACGGGGTGAGGTAGCAGGACAGACGCCGTGTGCGTATGGTGTGCACAGCGGGTCCGTTCCGGTAGAGGGCGCACACGAGGAGAACGCTGAATGCCAAAAAACGCAGCCAACCAGGCAGCGCGGTTATCTTCTGCGCCCATGATGGATGGTAGCGATTTTGCCTGTATTTCAGTGACTTGAGTGACTTCGTGTGCATTGTATGTTCATGCTTTGATCGCAAAATATCGCGCTACGGTGCGTTTGCTTCGGTCGTGCATGTTGGAAACAGTGAAACTCAGTTCTCGAATCTCATCTGCCGAAATGTCAGCGAAATGCGCCGCGTTCGTTGGAGCTTTTGGCCTTTGACAAGATCTGTCTTTCTGGCCGGAATGGCATGCGTCCAGTCATGTCGGGCTTCGCCTGCCATAACCAAGAGGCTGTTGGGCTGAAGCAGAAGATCCATGTGCCGGGAAGACTTCGGCGAGGCGAACCGCATCACGCATACCGAGAGCAAGCTCAGGGATGCTATCGTTTCCCCAAAGCAGGGTTGGCAGTCGATATGTGCCGAGATGCCCTGTCCGGGCTGATATTCGTTGACGATCACCTGATCCGGAACGGTTTGGAAATGGCCTTCGGAAGTTAACCGTTCTGCCAGCTCCTGGAACAACTCGGGTAGCGGTCCAAGATAATCTTCCCGTCGGGCCTGCCGCGCTTTGTAGTCGTAGCGATAGCCGTAGTGCTGGACCTGCCGTTTCAGATCGGTGCGCCAAGGGGCCGCAGCGATCTCCTGGACGAGCATATCGGCTTCATCCTCCGAGATGTAGTTTTCCAGGTAAGTTAGCCCGTCTGGCCAATCATCAGGAAAAAACGAAAGTTGCGAAGGCGGTGTGGCCATCAGCGGCGGACTCCTCGTTGGCCGTGTTCTGGTGAGTGTATCCTAGGTAATTTTTGGGGTCGAAAGTGTAGACTGCCGGAGCGGTAAAGCCTGCCTTGAGTGCCGCCTCGTCCATTTTGAACGCACCCTCATAGAACGGGCTGTCCACAGTCGAGATGACGACCAGGCCGCCGGGTTTCAGGTGGTTTCGAGCGTACTTGAGAAACCGGGTCACCAGGACATGATTTGGGTTTTGTCCGTAGCGTGGATCACGTGAGGCCACATTTGGAAACTGGAAGATGATTGTTCGGAACTGGCGTTTCCCGATGGTGTCATACAGCTGTGTCGCATCCACGCCCGCTTTGACGCTGCATCCGAGTTTCAGAAGCTTGCGCGCATTGTCGTAGGCGGTGTCCGTCAGGTCTTCCTCTGCCTCGTACACTGTCGCCAGGATCGAGGAGGTAGGAACATGCGGTTTACGCGACATCGTCAGGGAGAAGCTCAGATTGCCCTCACCCACGAACAGAACGCTGCCCATCCGCATGCGGGCGGTGAAGTCGAATTTCGCCGCCACCTTGGCCAGCTTCTTTGTCGACAACGCTGGATGTCGGAGTGCCTGGTGAACGGCGTCCTGGAGCGTTGTGCCGCGAAATTCGTACATTGTGATACCCGGGCCTGTTTTGCAAAACCCTGGCAGACTGCCGCAGGGCGGTTAATCCCCGGTTAATCATGCGTTCGGTTGCGATCCGCAGGCCTATCCTTGCATCAGCGACTGTGGCGTTGCTTGCGTCAGGAAATGCAATGATAAGCGGGACGCTGGCCATTAGAGCCGGTCTGACAGCCTCTGCACGACATCCATCTTCTCGTGCAGGACTGCAATGATGACGGGAACGTCGATCACGATCCAGAATATGTAGTGATGCTGACACCGGTGGACGCAAACTCCGTCGGGCAGCCTCTGGAATGATCTTGAGCGCACCCGACCATCGCCGATCGCGTCGAGGCAATCTTCGATCTGGTCAAGATACCTATCCGCTTGTTCGGGACCCCAGGAGTCGAGTGTGTACCGCCAGATGCCCCGGAGATCCTCCTCCGCGGCGAGAGTGATCTGATGACCGGGCATGGAAAAGGTCAGACCCCAGCACGCTTGCGTTCATCGCGCCGAATATCTTCAACTGACTTGCCAGATAGCTGGCCGCGCCGCGCCTGTTCGAGTCCGGGTTCCAAGAAGTTTGCCAGTGCCTTGAAAGCCTCGTCTTCGCTCATGTCGTCGAGGGCAGGGGTATCGCCAAGCGCCCGGCCCAAGACATAGTCCTTGATGCTCTGCCCCTTGAGAGCGGCGATGGCCTTCAGTTTCTGGTGTTCTTCCGGCGAGATGTCGATCGAGAGTCTTGGCATACTGAGAAGGTAATCGGTCTTGGCCCACTTTACAACATTTGTTGGAATGCTCGGTTCTGTCATGCCACTGCTTCGGGCCAACCCAACCCAAAAACCGCCCTCTACCTGCCTTTGCACGGGGTAGGGTGGCGCGTCACGCATCGTGTGCGTA
>JANSXS010000009.1 GCA_024742835.1 Paracoccaceae bacterium
ACCAGAACTTCGGCAAGGCCGGGCGCATGCGCCATTACGGCAAGCGGCCGTCGGTTCGCGGTGTCGTGATGAACCCGATCGATCACCCGCATGGTGGTGGTGAGGGCCGGACCTCGGGTGGTCGCCACCCGGTCACGCCCTGGGGCAAGCCCACCAAGGGCGCGCGCACCCGCAACACCAACAAGGCGTCGCAGAAGCTTATCCTGCGCTCGCGCCACGCCAAGAAGAAGGGCCGTTAACACATGAGCCGCTCTGTATGGAAAGGCCCCTTCGTCGATGCCTATGTCTTGAAAAAGGCCGAGGCAACGCGCGAGTCGGGGCGCAAGGAAGTCATCAAGATCTGGTCGCGCCGCTCGACGATCCTGCCCCAATTCGTGGGTTTGACGTTTGGCGTCTATAACGGGCACAAGCATGTGCCGGTAAACGTGTCCGAGGACATGATTGGTCAGAAATTCGGCGAATACGCACCCACCCGTACCTATTACGGACATGCGGCCGACAAAAAAGCGAAGCGGAAGTAAGTCATGGGCAAGGAAAAGAACCCCCGCCGCGTGGCTGACAACGAAGCGATGGCAAAGCTCCGGATGCTTCGCACCAGCCCGCAGAAACTGAACCTGGTGGCGGCGATGATCCGCGGCAAGAAGGTGGACAAGGCGTTGAACGACCTCACCTTCTCGAAAAAGCGGATCGCGCAGGACGTGCGCAAGTGTCTGCAATCGGCCATCGCCAATGCCGAGAACAACCACAATCTTGATGTGGATGAGCTGATCGTGGCCGAGGCCTATGTCGGCAAGAACCTCATCATGAAGCGCGGTCGCCCGCGGGCACGGGGCCGGTTTGGCCGGATCCTGAAGCCGTTTTCCGAGCTGACGATCAAAGTGCGTGAAGTCGAGGAGCAAGCCTGATGGGAAATAAAGTAAATCCGATTGGCATGCGCCTGCAGGTGAACCGCACATGGGACAGCCGCTGGTACGCCGACACGAAGGATTATGGCGATCTTCTGCTCGAAGATCTCGCGATCCGGGATTTCATCAAGACAGAGTGCAAGCAAGCCGGCATCAGCCGTGTGATCATTGAACGCCCACACAAGAAGTGCCGTGTGACGATCCACACGGCACGTCCGGGCGTGATCATTGGCAAGAAGGGCGCGGATATCGAAGGTCTGCGCAAGAAACTGGCCAAGATGACCGATAGCGAGCTGCATCTTAACATCGTCGAGGTGCGCAAGCCGGAACTCGACGCGGCACTCGTCGGTGAGAGCATCGCCCAACAACTCGAACGCCGCGTGTCGTTCCGCCGTGCCATGAAGCGTGCCGTGCAGAATGCCATGCGCATGGGTGCCCTTGGTATCCGTGTGAACGTCGCGGGCCGCCTTGGCGGGGCCGAGATTGCCCGGACCGAGTACTACCACGAGGGCTCTGTGCCGCTGCACACCCTTCGGGCCGATATCGACTATGCCAATGTGGAGGCGCAGACGCCCTACGGCATTATCGGCATCAAGGTCTGGATCTTTAAGGGCGAGATCCTTGAGCATGACCCCGCAGCGCGGGATCGTAAGGCGCAAGAGCTGCAGGACGGCCCGGCCCCACGTGGTGCCGGTGGCGGTCGCCGCTGAGGAGGATAGGATATGCTTCAACCAAAGCGCACGAAATTCCGCAAGATGCACAAGGGCCGGATCAAGGGGGACGCCAAAGGTGGTTCCGATCTGAACTTTGGCACTTATGGTCTCAAGGCGACCCAGCCTGAGCGCGTTACTGCGCGTCAGATCGAGGCGGCACGCCGCGCCATGACGCGTCATATGAAACGTCAGGGCCGTGTCTGGATCCGGATCTTCCCGGATACGCCCGTGACCTCCAAGCCTACCGAAGTCCGGATGGGTAAGGGTAAGGGCTCGGTTGATTTCTGGGCCTGCAAGGTCAAGCCGGGTCGCGTGATGTTCGAGATCGACGGGGTGAGCGAAGAGATCGCGCAAGAGGCGCTGCGCCTTGCCGCGATGAAACTGCCGCTCAAGACCCGCGTCGTGGTCCGCGAAGACTGGTAAATCCGGTCATTATCCAAAGAAATGCGAAAAATATCGCCCCCGCCTTCACAGGTGGGGTCGCTGTTGTTGGGGGGGGGGGGGCGATTTTTGCAAAAAATCGGATCGGAATTTTTCAAATTCCGCCGCGCATACCGCCGATTGAAGGGCGTAACCGTCATTTTGTCTTGAAGTTTGTCGCGTTCAATCGAATTCAGCAGACCGCGCGAACGCCTTGTGCTTTCCAAGCGTCGCCTGTCAGGCATTTGATGAACCTATGATTTCGGCTGAGCGCGAAACGGTTCAGCCAGCACGGCGGGTCATTATCTGGCGGACGGTGCGGGAATATTTGTCATAGCTCAGCACCGCCTTGTTGCCTGCCACGCCGTCGTAATAGCTGCGACCGGAGGGTACTGGAAACCCGGCCCAGATTTTTGCGAGGTTCAGCATGAATGTCTCGACCTGCATTTCGCCGTCTTCCACTTTGCCAAGTCCCGCATCGTCCAAAAGCAGATCGGCAAGCCGGTCCTGGATCGTGGGGCTGAAGCGTGTTTGGGGCCGCAGGCCAAGCCTTTTGGCGGACCTGCGCAGCGTTGGAGGGATGAATTGATACCGCCCGATGGCGTGGGGTTGGCCCGGCGTTTTGTCAATCCACGCGTAAATCTCTGCCAGGGTCATTTGTGTTGGCGCTTTGGGTGGCTTGATGCGTGCGCCGAGTTGCACCGCGTCGTACTCCGCGTTTCCGGCCTCTGCCTTGGCGATCAGATCGCGCAGGCGCGCCGCTTTGGTCCGGGTGCCCATATAGGGCAGGTCCAGCCGACCGGGAAGGGCCGTAAAAGGGCTGGTGCCCGTGCGGTCGTGGAACAGGCCCGCGCTACGCCGGGATGTGCCAGGCGGATCGGGGGGCGCGAAGAGTGGATGGCGCTGCGTAAACAGGGCCATGCCAAGGGTGCTTTGCGCCAACGTGGGCCCGCTTGAAAAGCAGAGTACAAGAAGCGCGCGAATGATGTGATTCCAGCGTCCGTTCATGCCCCGAACCTGACGCAAAAGTCTGAAGAAACCCTTGCGCCGCGCGTGTGAACATCGCAGACCCCGCACAACCACGGCCAAAAGGACGCATCATGCCCGATATCAGCTCTCTTTTCGTCACCCGTCTCTATCGCGCGCAACTGGCCGAGCACCCACCCGGCGTGGATAGCCAAGAGCTTGAATCCGCGTGCTATTCCATCGCCGAGGACGACGAGGCGGGCCAGACCTGGTGTGAAGAGAACGCCTATCCGGGCTATACTTCTTATGCGTCGCTGACGGATTTGCCATGGCGTTTCCCGATCTTCGCCGACCTGGTTCGCGCGCTGGATGCGCATGTGGCCACCTTTGTCGCCGACCTGGAATTCGATCTTGATGGGCAGGACCTGAGTCTGGAAGATATCTGGATCAACATCCTGCCCGAGGGCGGCAGCCATGGCAGCCATATCCATCCGCATTCGGTCATCTCGGGCACGACCTATGTTGCCATGCCGGATGGTACCTCTGCGCTGAAGCTGGAAGATCCCCGGTCCGGTCTGATGATGGCGGCCCCCGCCCGCATCAAGTGCGCGCGCAGGGAGCTCAAGACCTTTGTGCCGGTCGCGCCCAAGGTGGGGGATGTGCTGTTGTGGGAAAGCTGGCTGCGCCACGAGGTGCCCGTCAACATGGCCGAAGACGACCGTATCTCGGTCAGCTTCAACTATAGCTGGGGCTGAGGATGGCGCATCTCCGGTGCCGGGGCAAGTTCCCCCTTGCTCAAGGGGGCTGCCTCCCTTATACGGCGCAAATCGACGTGCCCCGCCCTGTGCGGGGATTCGTTTATTTGCAATTCATCCACCGGGTTTCAAGGTGACCCTGAGCTATCCGTCAGGGGCTTTCCGGTGTTTTGACGAAAGGAAGACAGCAACATGGATGCAACCGAGTTGCGCGACAAGACGCCAGACCAGCTTCGTGAAGAGCTGGCGACCCTCAAGAAAGAACAGTTCAACCTGCGCTTTCAGGCCGCCACAGGCTCGCTGGAAAACCCCGCACGGATCAGATTGATCCGTCGCAACGTGGCACGGGTCAAGACCGTGCTGAACGAAAAAGCCGCCTCGGCTGCTGAATAAAGGAGAGCGACATGCCCAAGCGTATCCTGCAAGGCGTCGTGACCTCCGACGCAAACGCCCAGACAGTCACCGTATCGGTCGAGCGCCGTTTCAAGCACCCGGTGATGCAAAAGACGATCCGTAAGTCCAAGAAATACCGGGCTCACGACGAGAACAACACCTACAAGGTAGGTGACGCGGTCCGCATCATCGAATGTGCGCCGAAATCCAAGACGAAACGCTGGGAAGTTTTGCAGGCCTGAGGCCCGTGAAACCTTTCGGTTTGAGCGAAACCATGGGGTCGTTACCCCTTAGGTCGGGAGAAACCATATGATCCAGATGCAGACCAATCTGGATGTCGCTGACAACTCCGGCGCACGCCGGGTGCAGTGCATCAAGGTCCTGGGTGGTTCCAAGCGTAAATACGCATCCGTCGGCGACATCATTGTCGTCTCGGTAAAGGAAGCCATCCCCCGCGGCCGTGTCAAGAAAGGCGACGTGCGTAAAGCCGTCGTCGTACGCACCGCCAAGGAAATCCGTCGTGATGACGGCACCGCAATCCGCTTTGACCGCAACGCCGCCGTGATCCTGAACAATGCAGGTGATCCGGTCGGTACCCGTATCTTCGGGCCGGTCGTGCGTGAGCTGCGCGCCAAGAACTTCATGAAGATCATCTCGCTCGCCCCGGAGGTGCTTTGACATGGCTGCAAAACTGAAAAAGGGCGACAAGGTCGTCGTGCTCGCGGGCAAGGACAAGGGCAAGGAGGGTACGATCTCCTCTGTTGATCCCAAATCCGGCAAGGCCGTGGTCGAAGGCGTGAACATGGCCATCCGCCATACCCGCCAAAGCCAGACCAGCCAGGGCGGCCGTCTGCCCAAGGCGATGCCCATCGACCTTAGCAACCTGGCCCTGCTTGATGCCAACGGCAAGCCGACCCGCGTCGGCTTCAAGACCGAAGGCGACAAGAAGGTGCGTTACGCCAAGACCACGGGGGACGTGATTGATGCTTGATACAGAGAACTACGTCCCGCGCCTGCGCCAGCAGTTCAACGACACGATCCGTGCCGCGCTGAAGGAAGAGTTCGGTTACACGAACGACCTTCAGATCCCGCGTCTGGAAAAGATCGTCCTGAACATCGGCTGTGGCGCCGAAGCGGTGAAGGATTCCAAAAAGGCCAAATCGGCCCAGCAGGATCTGTCCACCATCGCCGGCCAGCACGCTGTCGTGACAATCGCCAAGAACTCCATCGCTGGCTTTCGCGTTCGCGAAGGTATGCCGATGGGTGCCAAGGTGACCCTGCGCGGCAATCGCATGTATGAATTCCTCGACCGGCTGATCACCGTCGCAATGCCCCGCATCCGGGACTTCCGCGGCGTGTCGGGCAAGTCGTTTGACGGTCGTGGCAACTATGCCATGGGCATCAAGGAACATATCGTTTTCCCCGAAATCAACTTCGACAAGGTCGACGAAGTCTGGGGGATTGACGTTGTCATCGGAACCACGGCGCAGACCGACGCTGAAGCCAAGGCGCTGTTGAAGCATTTCAACATGCCCTTCAACAGCTAAGCCCGGAGGAATTGACACATGGCTAAGAAAGCAATGGTCGAACGCGAGAAGAAGCGCGAGCGCCTGGTGGCCAAATACGCCGCAAAGCGCGCCGCGCTCAAGGCGATCATCAACGATCAGGAAAAGCCGATGGAAGAGCGTTTCCGCGCTTCCCTCAAGCTGGCGGAACTGCCGCGCAACAGCTCGGCGACCCGCCTGCACAACCGCTGCCAGCTCACCGGCCGGCCCCACGCCTATTACCGCAAGCTCAAGATCAGCCGGATTGCCCTGCGCAACCTTGGCTCATCGGGTCAGCTTCCGGGCATGGTCAAGTCGAGCTGGTAAGGAGGGAATGAGATGAACGATCCTATCGGCGATATGCTCACCCGTATCCGCAACGCGGGCATGCGTGGCAAATCCACCGTCATGGTCCCGGCCTCCAAGATGCGCGTTCGCGTGCTTGGGGTTCTGGCCGACGAAGGCTACATCCGTGGGTTTGAAAACACCACGGGCACGAATGGCCACCCGGCCATCGAGGTCAGCCTGAAATACTTCGATGGCGTCCCTGTCATCCGCGAAATGAAACGGGTCTCCAAGCCCGGTCGCAGGGTGTATATGGGCGTCAAGGACATCCCGTCGGTCCGTCAGGGCCTGGGCGTGTCGATTGTCTCCACCCCCAAGGGTGTGATGTCGGATGCAAACGCACGCGCGGCCAATGTTGGCGGCGAAGTGCTTTGCACCGTATTCTAAGGAGGCCAGTATGTCTCGTATCGGTAAACAACCCGTGGCCCTGCCCGATGGCGTTTCCGCCACTGTGACGGGCCAGACGATTGAGGTCAAAGGCCCCAAGGCGACCAAAAGCTTCACCGCGACCGACGACGTGTCGATCGAGGTGGGCGATGGCGCTATCACAGTGACGCCGCGCGGCAAGTCCAAGCGCGCGCGTCAGCAGTGGGGCATGACCCGCACCATCGTGGCCAATCTCGTTCATGGCTCGCGCGAGGCGTTCAAGCAAGAGCTTGAAATCCGCGGCGTGGGCTATCGTGCGCAGCTTCAGGGCAATGTGCTCAAGCTGAATCTTGGCCTCAGCCACGATGTCGATTTCGAAATTCCGGAAGGTGTGACCGTCACCGCGCCCAAGCCCACCGAACTGGTGGTCGAAGGACATGACAAACAGCTCGTCGGCCAGGTTGCGGCAAATATCCGCGACTGGCGCCGGCCCGAGCCCTACAAGGGCAAGGGAATCCGCTACAAGGGCGAGTACATCTTCCAGAAGGAAGGCAAGAAGAAGTAAGGAACGCGACAGATGGCAAACAGCAAGAGACAACTGTTCCTCAAACGCCGCCTGCGCGTTCGGAACAAGCTTCGCAAGGTCAATTCCGGCCGTCCGAGGCTTTCGGTGCACCGCTCGTCCAAGAACATGAGCGTGCAGATCATAGACGATGTGAACGGCGTGACGCTTGCGTCGGCCTCGACCCTTGAAAAGGATCTTGGCTTTTACGGCAAGAACACCGTCGAGGCTGCGGCGAAGATCGGCGAAACGATCGCCGAGCGCGCCAAAAGCGCCGGCATCACCGAAGCCCAGTTCGACCGTGGTGGATTTCTTTACCACGGGCGGATCAAGGTTCTGGCCGACGCCGCCCGCGAGGCTGGGCTGAAGCTCTGATGACAGTGCAGACGGCTCCGGATTATGTCCGGGGCCGTCTCGATGATCCGGGCCCCGGACCAGTTTCGGGGCACCTGGATTGAACCGAACGGGCGTGTCGACGCCACCAAGATAAAGGACGCCGCTTATGGCAAGAGATGACAACCGGGGACGTGGTCGCGACCGCGACGAAAATCCCGAATTCGCCGATCGCCTTGTTGCGATCAACCGCGTTTCCAAGACCGTCAAGGGCGGCAAGCGTTTCGGCTTTGCGGCGCTGGTCGTCGTGGGCGATCAGAAGGGCCGCGTCGGATTCGGCAAGGGCAAGGCCAAAGAGGTGCCCGAGGCGATCCGTAAGGCAACAGAGCAGGCCAAGCGTCAGATGATGCGCGTGCCGCTGCGCGAAGGCCGCACCCTGCACCACGACATGGAAGGTCGCCACGGGGCCGGCAAGGTCGTGATGCGCACCGCCCCTCAGGGCACTGGTATCATCGCGGGTGGCCCGATGCGTGCCGTGTTCGAGATGCTGGGCGTGCAGGACGTGGTCGCGAAATCGACCGGGTCGCAGAACCCCTACAACATGATCCGCGCCACGCTGAACGGCCTGAGCAAGGAAACCTCGCCCCGCATGGTCGCACAGCGTCGCGGCAAGAAGGTGGCAGATATCCTGCCCAAGCGCGACGAGGCCCCGGTCGCGTCCGCCCAAGTCGCTGAGGAGGCGTAAATCATGGCCAAGACCATCGTCGTAAAGCAGATCGGTTCGCCCATCCGCCGCCCCCAGGTTCAGCGCCAGACGCTGATCGGGCTGGGTCTTAACAAGATGCACCGCACCCGCGAGCTGGAGGATACGCCCTCCATTCGTGGCATGATCCGCAAGATCCCGCATCTCGTCGAGATCGTCGAAGAGCGGGGCTAAAGCCCCGGCCGGGCTGAACCCCGGCTTACCAAACCTATCGGGTGGAGGTCTTTCCGCCGTGGGTGCCCCGGCCCGGATGGTCCGGGGCATTTCTCGTTCTGGCGTGTGGTGCCTTTCGGAGTCTTGATCGGGCGCTTTGACGGTGCCCCTTGAATGGGCCGACGGTTGCGTCTATACGCCCGCAAGTGGCCGGATGCGGTCACGGAATCACAGATAAGCATGCCGCGTTCACCCAGTCCGCTTCGGGGGTGTTTCCGGCTTAGGAGAAGCGACAATGAAACTGAATGAACTGCGCGACAATCCCGGCGCAACCAAGAAACGCAAGCGCGTTGGTCGTGGTCCCGGCTCTGGCATGGGCAAGACCGGCGGTCGTGGTATCAAGGGTCAAAAATCCCGCTCGGGCGTGGCCATCGGTGGCTATGAGGGCGGCCAAATGCCGCTCTATCAGCGTCTGCCCAAGCGTGGCTTCAACAAGCCCAACCGCAAGAAATTCGCGGTGGTCAACCTTGGTCTGATCCAGAAGTTCGTCGATGGCGGCAAGCTCGATGCGGGCCAGACCATCACCGAGGATGCGCTTGTTGCCTCTGGCCTTGTGCGTCGCAAGCTTGATGGCGTGCGCGTTCTGGCAAAGGGCGATCTGACCATCAAGCTGACGCTTCAGGTCACCGGTGCATCCAAGTCCGCGGTCGAGGCCGTGGAAAAAGCGGGCGGGTCTTTGACCACAGCATCCGCGCAGGCGGCTGAATAAGAGGTTGTGAGCGGGCCTTTGGCCCCTTACATATTCTCTAGTTTTCCCTGAAGCGCCGCCTGGTCGGAAAACGGCCATGGCGGCGTTTGTCATAACGAAAAGAGACCGCGAATGGTATCCGCAGCAGAACAGATGGCCGCCAATACAAGCTGGTCGGCCCTGGGCAAGGCCACCGAGCTTCGCAAGCGCATCGTCTTCACCCTCGCCATCCTGATCGTCTATCGCATCGGCACCTATCTGCCCGTGCCCGGCATCGACGGCGCGGAACTGCGGCAATTCATGGAAGGCGCCCAAAGCTCGATCGGCGGGATGCTGTCGATGTTCACCGGCGGCGCCCTGGGGCGGATGGGTATCTTTGCCCTTGGCATCATGCCCTATATCTCGGCCTCGATCATCGTTCAGTTGATGACGGCCATGGTGCCCGCGCTGGAGCAGCTCAAGAAAGAGGGCGAGCAGGGCCGCAAGAAGATCAACCAGTACACCCGATACGGCACTGTCTTTTTGGCCACGCTGCAAAGCTACGGTCTGGCCGCGTCGCTGCAATCGGGCGGCTTGGCCTCTGATCCCGGTTTCTACTTCATCGCAAGCTGCATGATCACGCTTGTGGGCGGCACCATGTTCCTGATGTGGCTGGGCGAGCAGATCACCGCGCGCGGCGTGGGCAACGGCATCTCGCTTATCATCTTCGTGGGCATCATCGCCGAAGTGCCCGCCGCCTTGGCGCAGTTCTTTGCGTCGGGCCGCTCGGGGGCCATATCGCCAGCGGTGATCATCGGCGTGATGGTCATGGTCGTGGCCGTGATCGCCTTTGTGGTGTTCATGGAACGCAGCTTGCGCAAGATCCACATTCAGTATCCCCGCCGTCAGGTCGGCATGAAAGTGTATGACGGCGGCAATTCGCATCTGCCGGTAAAGGTAAACCCGGCGGGCGTGATCCCGGCGATCTTTGCGTCCTCGCTGCTGCTTTTGCCCGCCACGCTTGGCACCTTTTCGGGCAATGACACGTCGCCGTTGCTGTCGACGATCCTGGCATATTTTGGCCCCGGTCAGCCTGCATATCTGGTGTTTTTCACGGTTATGATCGTGTTCTTCACCTATTTCTACACGTACAACGTGTCATTCAAGCCTGATGATGTTGCTGATAACCTCAAGAACCAAAACGGTTTCGTGCCAGGTATCCGGCCGGGTAAGAAGACGGCGGAATACCTGGAATACGTGGTCAGCCGCATCCTTGTGCTGGGTTCCGGGTATCTGGCCGCTGTTTGCCTGCTGCCCGAGATCCTTCGTGGGCAATTCTCCATCCCGTTCTACTTTGGCGGCACTTCCGTGCTGATCGTGGTGTCGGTGACGATGGATACGATCCAGCAGGTTCAAAGCCACCTTCTGGCGCATCAATATGAAGGCCTGATCGAAAAATCGCAGCTAAGCGGCAAGGGCCGCAAACGCTCGCGCAGGAAGGGAGCCACGCGCAAATGAACATCATTCTTCTTGGACCGCCCGGTGCAGGCAAGGGCACGCAGGCGCAGATCCTGGTTGAGGAACGCGGCATGATTCAGCTTTCCACCGGCGACATGCTGCGCGAGGCCAAGGACAGCGGCACCGAAATGGGCAAGATCGTGGCCGATGTAATGGCGCGCGGCGATCTTGTGACCGACGAGATCGTGATCGGGCTGATTCGCGAAAAGATCAGCGGCGATAGCGGCTCGGGCTTCATCTTTGACGGGTTTCCGCGCACGCTGGCGCAGGCCGACGCGCTGGCCGACCTGATGTCAGAGACTGGTCAGACGCTGGACGCGGTGGTCGAAATGCGCGTCGATGACGGGGCGCTGATAAAGCGGATCACAGCCCGGTCTACCTGTGGCGGGTGCGGGGCGGTCTATAACGACCTGACCAAGCCCTGGCCAGCGGATGGTAAATGCGCCAATTGCGGCTCGACCGAGGTCAAGCGCCGCGCGGATGACAACGAGGACAGCCTCAAGCAGCGCCTGATGGAATATTACAAGAAAACATCGCCGCTGATCGGCTATTACCATGCCAAGGGCGAGCTTAAATCCATCGACGGACTGGGTGAGATTGACGAGGTCAAGGCCCGGATCGCGGGTGCGCTCGACGGATGAGCAAGGCCGGTATCCGGCAAGGTGCCGGGCCAAACGGGGGCTTGACGCCCCCGTTGAATGCTTCTACCCAGCATCATCTCGCAAGAGCCACATGATTCCTCGCACGGGTCGCGCCCGTGTCGGGATGACCACCTTCAGCTGCGGCCCGGCGCGTTTCGCCTCGGGCCTACGTTGTGAAAAAAGGTTCCGGTGCTACGGAACCGCAACGAAAAGGACATAAGATTTGGCACGTATTGCCGGCGTAAACATCCCGACCCACAAGCGGGTCCCGATCGCCCTTACCTATATCACCGGAATCGGACATTCCTCGGCCAAGGCCATCTGCGAGGCCGTAGGCATTGACGCGACCCGCCGCGTCAACGAACTTTCGGATTCCGAAGTGCTTGCCATGCGCGAGCATATCGACGCCAACTACACGGTCGAAGGCGACCTGCGCCGTGAGGTGCAGATGAACGTCAAGCGTCTGATGGATCTTGGCTGCTACCGTGGCCTGCGCCATCGTCGCAACCTCCCCGTTCGCGGGCAGCGCACGCATACCAATGCGCGCACCCGTAAAGGTCCGGCAAAAGCCATCGCCGGCAAGAAGAAATAAGGGAGACCAGCAGACATGGCACGAGATACCCGCCGGACCAAGAAAAAGGTCTCCAAGAACATCGCCACTGGTGTGGCGCATGTGAATTCATCCTTCAACAACACCAAGATCCTGATCTCGGACGTTCAGGGCAACGCCATTGCCTGGTCGTCTGCCGGTACGATGGGTTTCAAGGGATCGCGCAAATCGACCCCTTATGCTGCCCAGATGGCCGCAGAAGATGCGGGCCGCAAGGCGCAGGAACACGGCATGAAGACACTCGAAGTCGAAGTGCAGGGGCCAGGCTCCGGTCGCGAATCCGCGCTGCGCGCCCTTGCCGCCGTTGGGTTCAACATCACGTCGATCCGTGACGTGACGCCGATCGCGCATAACGGCTGCCGCCCGCCGAAACGCCGCCGGGTCTGATTGCAATTCTATCCGGGACGGGGCGCGTGCATCGGCACGGCCCCCTTCCGTCATTTTGAAACCTCGGGCGTTCACGGCCTTCGGACATGGGGCTGAGAACAGGAATGGAGGGACCGCATGATCCATAAGAATTGGGCTGAACTCATCAAGCCGACCCAGCTTGACATCAAGCCGGGCAATGACCCGCTGCGTCAGGCAACGGTTGTCGCCGAGCCGCTGGAGCGCGGTTTCGGCCTTACGCTTGGCAATGCACTGCGCCGGGTTCTGTTGTCGTCGCTTCAGGGTGCGGCGATCACGTCTGTGCAGATCGACAACGTGCTGCACGAGTTTTCAAGCGTTGCCGGTGTGCGTGAAGACGTGACAGATATCGTTCTCAACCTCAAGGGCGGCGCCCTTCGCATGGATGTCGAAGGCCCCAAGCGCCTATCGATCTCGGCCAAGGGGCCGGGTGTCGTGACCGCTGCCGATATCACCGACAGCGCCGGAATCGAGATCCTGAACAAGGATCATGTGATCTGCCACCTCGACGAGGGCGCGGACCTGTTCATGGAACTGACCGTGAACCAAGGCAAGGGCTATGTTGCTGCCGACAAGAACAAGCCCGAGGATGCGCCCATCGGCCTGATCGCCATCGACGCGATCTATTCGCCGGTGGTCAAGGTCAGCTACGACGTGCAGCCCACCCGCGAAGGGCAGGTTCTGGACTATGATAAGCTGACCATGAAGCTGACAACAGATGGCTCGCTGACCCCGGAAGACGCCGTCGCCTATGCCGCGCGCATTCTTCAGGATCAATTGTCGATCTTCGTCAATTTCGACGAGCCGGAATCGGCGTCGCGTCAGGACGAGGACGACGGTCTGGAATTCAACCCGCTCCTGCTCAAGAAGGTGGACGAGCTGGAACTGTCCGTGCGGTCGGCAAACTGCCTGAAGAACGACAATATCGTTTATATCGGCGACCTGATCCAGAAGACCGAGGCCGAGATGCTTCGCACCCCGAACTTCGGCCGCAAATCTTTGAACGAGATCAAGGAAGTGTTGTCTGGCATGGGTCTGCATCTTGGCATGGATGTCGAGGACTGGCCGCCCGACAATATCGAGGATCTGGCCAAGAAGTTCGAAGACCAGTTCTGATAAAAGATCACCCGCCCCGGGCTTGACCCGGGGCCTCGCGGGTCTGGGCCACACGCGAGAGATCACGAAGTTCCGGGTCAGTCCCGGAACAGGCCCCAAGGAGAGCCCGCGACACGCATCGCCGGCCGGACAAAGCAAAACGGCCCGTAGAGGGCAAAAGGAGAAAGAAAATGCGTCACGCAAGAGGTTACCGCCGCCTGAACCGTACCCATGAGCACCGCAAGGCGCTTTGGGCAAACATGGCCGGCTCGCTCATCGAACATGAGCAGATCAAGACAACCCTGCCCAAGGCCAAGGAACTCAAGCGAGTCATCGAAAAGCTGGTCACGCTTGGCAAGCGCGGCGATCTTCATGCCCGCCGTCAGGCTGCTGCACAGCTCAAGCAGGATCAGTATGTCACCAAGCTGTTCGACATTCTTGGCCCCCGCTACAAGGAACGTCAGGGCGGTTACGTCCGTGTTCTGAAGGCCGGGTTCCGCTACGGCGACATGGCACCGATGGCGATCATCGAATTCGTGGATCGCGATCTGGATGCCAAAGGCGCCGCCGACAAGGCACGTACAGCCGCCGCAGAAGTCGAGACAGACGAAGAGTAAAGCTTTGATCCTGGTGCAGGTTCACATGGCCCCCGCTCTAAAGGCGGGGGCTTTGTCTTGTAAAGCGGCGCGGTTTTTTCCATATCGGATGCCACCGACTGACAGGGGGTGACCGTGAGGTATCTTGCTAATCTAAAGCCTTCCGCCATTAACCTGGGCCGTCAGCGAAAGGCGGAACACGCGCGACGATTCAGCGGCGCACCGGGTTTCGCGAAAATCTGCGCGGCAGGTTTTTCGCGAAACGCTTTGATCGGGTTCATTCTGGTTGCGCCCGCATGGGCCGATATGCGCGTGCCACAAACCCAGCCCGAGATTGCCATGGGCTTTGTGCCAGTGGTCGAGCGTGCGGCGCCTGCGGTGGTCAACATCTATGCCCGTCGCGTCGTCGAAACGCGCGCCAGCCCCTTTCGCAATGATCCGTTTTTTCGGGATCTTTTCCGGGACTTCGGCACGCCGCGCCCGCGTGTCCAGAATTCGCTTGGGTCTGGCGTGATCCTGAGCGAAGACGGGATCGTGGTGTCGAACTATCACGTCGTGGGTGAGGCGACGGATATCAGTGTTGTCCTGAACGACCGCCGCGAATATTCGGCTAAGGTTCTGTTGTCCGACGAGGAAACAGATCTTGCCATTCTGCGGCTGGACGGGGCCTCTGGCCTGCAAGCGCTGGAGTTGCGCGACAGTGACAGCGTACAGGTCGGCGAGTTGGTGCTGGCCATCGGCAACCCGTTCGGCGTGGGTCAGACAGTGACCAGCGGGATCGTGTCCGGGCTGGCCCGGTCTGGTACGGCGACAGGCAACGCGCGCGGCTATTTCATCCAGACGGATGCGCCAATCAATCCGGGGAATTCGGGTGGGGCGCTGGTGGATGTGAATGGGCAACTTATCGGGATCAACACCCAAATCCTTAGCCGTTCGGGCGGGTCCAACGGGATCGGGTTTGCGATCCCGTCTGATCTGGTGTCACAATTCGTCGTGCAGGCCCGCGCGGGCGAAACCGCGTTTCAGCGTCCCTGGGCAGGGGTGAGCGGCCAGCCCGTGACCGCCGACATGGCCGAGGGGCTGGGGCTGTCACGCCCCGGTGGCATCATCCTGTCGGACTTGCATCCGCAAAGCAGCCTTTTCGCGGCGGGCATAGCGCCCGGTGATGTGATCACCGCTGTGGATGGCGCGCCGGTCAATACCCCGGCCGAGATGATCTATCACATGTCCGTGGCCGGGATCGGCGCGGTGACGCGGCTTTCCCTGATCCGCGCGGGGCAAGAGAAAGTCATTGAAATCACGTTGAAAAAACCGCCAGAAGTGCCGCCGCGCGCCACGGTCGAAACCTCGCGGCGCAGCGCGATACCCGGCTTGCGGCTGTCCACGATAAACCCGGCGGTGATCGCCGAACGGAATTTGCCGCTGACGATGCGGGGCGTTCTGGTGGAAGACCCCGGTCAGTTCGGGCTGCGCGCGGGTTTGCGCGAGGGTGATGTGCTGTTGAACATCAACGGGGTTCCAGTGCAGGATACAGCCTCTGCCCAGACGCTTTTGTCGGGGCAGGGCGCGTGGCTCAGCCTTGATATTCAGCGCGGGACACGGCGCAGCACCTTGCGATACAGGCTCTGACCCATGGTTGATCTTTTCGACACGAACACTGGCGCGCCCCCGCCGGACACCACGCCGCGCCCCCTTGCCGATCGTCTGCGCCCCCGCGTCCTGAGCGATGTCATCGGTCAGGATCAGGTGCTTGGCCCGGATGGGCCGCTGGGTGTGATGCTGTCGTCGGGTAGCCTGTCCTCGCTTGTCTTCTGGGGGCCGCCGGGCGTGGGCAAGACCACCATCGCGCGGCTTCTGGCGGATGAAACGGATCTGAATTTCGTGCAGATCAGCGCGATTTTCACCGGCGTTCCGGATTTGCGCAAGGTTTTCGAGCAGGCCCGGCATCGCCGTGCAAACGGGCAGGGGACGTTGCTTTTCGTGGACGAGATCCACCGCTTCAACAAGGCGCAGCAGGACGGATTCCTGCCGCATATGGAGGACGGCACCCTGCTCCTGGTCGGAGCAACTACGGAAAATCCGTCCTTCGAGCTGAACGCGGCTCTGCTCAGCCGGTCGCAGGTGCTTGTTCTGAAACGGCTTGATCTGGCGGATCTGGAACGTCTTGCACAGCGGGCAGAGCGGGATCTGAACACATCCCTGCCGTTGACGGGCGCGGCGCGAGAGGCGTTGCTAGAGATGGCCGACGGCGATGGGCGCGCGCTTTTGAACCTGATCGAGCAGGTGGCGGCGTGGAAAACGCAAGACCGGCTTGATACCGATGCGCTGACCACGCGGCTTATGCGGCGCGCGGCCAAGTATGACAAATCCGGCGACGAGCATTACAACCTGATCTCTGCCTTGCACAAGTCTGTGCGCGGTTCTGACCCGGATGCCGCGCTTTACTGGCTGGCGCGGATGCTGACAGGGGGTGAGGATCCGTGCTATCTGGCGCGGCGCATCACCCGGATGGCGATCGAGGATATCGGGCTGGCCGATCCGCAGGCGCAGACGGTGTGCCTGCACGCATGGGAAATCTATGAACGGCTGGGCAGCCCCGAGGGCGAATTGGCACTGGGGCAGGCGGTGACCTATCTTGCGCTCGCGCCGAAATCGAATGCGGGCTATGCGGCCTACAAGGCGGCGCTGCGCGAGGCCAGGAAAACCGGGAGCGAGCCACCCCCCAAGCATATCCTGAACGCGCCCACGGCGCTGATGAAGGATCAGGGATATGGTGATGGTTACGCCTATGACCATGACGCCGAGGATGCGTTTTCCGGCCAGAACTACTTTCCCGACGGTGTAAAGCGCCCGGTGCTTTACACGCCTGTCGAGCGTGGATTTGAACGCGAGCTTAAAAAGCGGCTGGATTATTTCAGCAAACTGCGGGAACGCCGCAAGGGCTGAGCGGCTCTCTGCCGATCCGGCGCCTATGTCGTTTTCTGACAAGTTTTCCGCGCCTTGGGCGGGAACGGCACCGCGATGGGCTGTCGCAGGTCAGGAGGCGAGCTTGCAAAAACTTAATTTGAAAGGGAAATTTTTTTCGCGCTCCGACACAGAAGACGCTGGATACCTCTGATTTTTCGTGTTTTGCTTACATCATGTCGCAAACAGACCTGTCTGGAGGGACGATAGAACCGAAGCTTTCTAGAAGTCGGCTCAAGACCGGGTTTGGCGACAAAAAAAATTCACAGGGAGACACTATGACCAACGCGAAAGATCAAATCTTGCTGAATCGCCTCGCGGACGCAGCGCGCAGCGGCTCCGTATCGCGACGATCCTTCATGAACGCGGCCATGGCTGCGGGCATCACATCGACGGCTGCGACCGGGTTGTGGACAGGTTCGGCCAAGGCCGCACCGTCCAGCGGTGGCACGTTCCGTCTGGGGGCGCATGACGGCAACACATCCGACAACCATGATCCCGGCACCTATGTGACGTTTTCGATGATCCAGGTCGCGCATACGTACCGTTCGTACCTGACCTTGATCGAGCCGGATGGCTCGCTTGGCCCGGATGTCGCCACGGAATGGAGTGCGTCACCCGACGCGAAGGAATGGACCTTTGTCATCAACGACAGGGCCACGTTCCATAGCGGCAACAAGGTGACGGCGGCGGATATCATCGCGTCGATGAACCATCACCGAGGCGAAGACAGCACCTCGGCGGCGAAGGCGTTGTTGTCGGATGTCGAGGAAATCAAGGACAATGGCGATAATTCGGTGACCTTCGTTCTGGCTGCCGGCAATGCTGACCTGCCGTGGCTGATGACGGATTACCACCTTGCCATCGTGCCCGCGAACGATGACGGCACCGCCAATTGGCAATCGGGCGATGGATGTGGCCCTTACCGGATGACAAATGGCGAATTCGGGGTGCGCTACACGTTTGAGCGGCACGATGACTGGCATCTCGAAGGTGCCTATTTCGACGCGATCGAAATTATCGTGCTCAACGATCCGAACGCGCGCCAGACTGCGCTTGTCACCGGCGACGTGGACGCGATCACGCAGCTGGAGCTTAAAACGCTGTCCCTGTTGCAGCGCGACCCGAATATCGAGATCGACAACGTGCCCTCGGCGGCTGCGATCACCATGCCGATGTTCTGCGATGTCGCGCCGTTCGACAATGTCGATGTGCGCAACGCGCTCAAGCTGGCGATAAACCGTCAGGATCTGAACGACAAGATCACCTTTGGCGCGGCCACGGTGGGCAATGATTTCCACCACTCGCCCGCGATGCCTTATTGGCCCGAAGACATTCCGCAGCGCGAGTACGATCCGGATCAGGCCAAGGCGCTTTTGAAAAAGGCGGGCGCAGAAGGTCTGACCGTGAATATCAGCGTGGCGGACTCGGTGTTTTCCGGGGCGGTGGACATGTGCGTGCTTTATGCCGAACATGCCAAGGCTGCGGGCATCACGATCAATGTCAGCCGCGAGCCGAATGACGGGTATTATTCCGATGTCTGGCTGAAAAAGCCGTGGTGCGTGGTGCAGTGGGGCGCGCGTCCGACGCCGGATGTGATGTATTCGCTGGCCTACAAGGACGACGCCGCCTGGAACGAAAGCCATTGGCAGAATGAGCGTTTCAACGAGCTTCTGCTTCAGGCCAAGTCCGAACTGGACAATGACCTGCGCGCCGAGATGTATGCCGAGATGGGGATGCTGGCGCGCAACGATGGCGGTACGATCATCCCGTTCTTCCCGAACTTCGTCTATGCGCGCCGCAACAATGTGCAGCATGGTGAAAACCTTGCGGCAAGCTGGCAGATGGACGGCGCCCGCGCCTGTAGCCGCTGGTGGTTCGCAAGCTGACAAAGGACTTGTCCCGGCGCGCTCTGCGCCGGGACATCGCTGTTTTGCCCGGGCGATAACTGCCCGTTGTGAAACCAATTGCAGTGTCCGGCGTGCCGTCATTCTGCCTGCGTACGGAATACTGACAAGAAACCTGTTCTGCCATCTGGACGCGCCCCCGGCGCCTCCCGGTCCGGCACAAACAGCAGGAGGGATTCATGGGAGACATCTTCAAGCTTGTCGGTAAGCGCCTTGGTCTGGGCCTACTGATCCTGCTTATCATTTCATTCATTATCTTCTTTATGGTCGAACTGCTGCCGGGCGACATCGCCCAAGCGGTGCTGGGCCAGGGCGCGACCGAGGAAAACCTGAAGGCGCTGCGCACGAAGATGGGGCTGGACCAGCCCGCCATCGTTCGCTACCTCGCCTGGCTGGGCGACGCGGTGACCTTTGATTTCGGCAGCTCGATCGTGACCGACGAACGGGTGGTGAACATCATCGGTGAGCGATTTGCCAACACGCTTTTCCTTGCGGCCTATGCCGCCGTGATCGCCGTCCCCGTGTCGGTCATCCTTGGTGTGATCGTGGCGCTGTTGCGCAACTCGATCTTCGACAAGGTTGCCAACGTGGTCACGCTGTCTTTCATTTCTTCGCCCGAATTCTTCCTTGGCTACATCCTCATCCTATTTTTCGCGGTCAAATGGGGCATGTTTCCCTCTATCGCGAGCCTAAGCGACACCATGACATTCGGAGAGCTTCTGAACCGGACCTTCCTGCCTGCGCTGACACTTGTTCTGGTGGTCATGGCCCATATGATGCGGATGACGCGGGCCGCGATCATCAATCTTCTGGCCTCCCCCTATATCGAGATGGCCCGGCTCAAGGGCACGCCGCCCTGGAAGGTGATCGTCAAGCACGCGCTGCCCAATGCGTGGGCGCCGATCATCAACGTGATCGCGCTGAACCTGGCCTATCTGATCACCGGCGTGGTGCTGGTCGAGGTGGTGTTTGTTTATCCCGGTATCGGACAGGCGCTGGTCGATGCGGTGTCCAAACGTGACTTCCCCGTGGTGCAGGCCTGTTGCCTCATCTTTGCCGCGACCTTCATTCTTCTTAATCTTGCAGCCGATGTTGGTGCGATCCTCACCAACCCGCGCCTGCGGCATCCGAAATAAGGGGCGGTATCATGAGCTTTTTCGTAATCGGATATTACGCCCTGCTGCTCGTCATTTCGTGTCTGGCAGCGTATTTCAATCAAAAGCGGGTGTTTGTCCTGGTCTTTGGCCTGACGCTTGTCTCTTTCGTGCTCGGCGTCGTGGGGGGCACACCGGCGCTGCGTGCGGTCACGATCTGCGTGGGATTGCTGTTGTTCGCGGGCATGGTGTCCTATGCGTTCCGCGAGTTCCTGATCCAGCTTGTGTCCGATGACATGGCCAAGGAATTGCGCACGGCACCGTTGACGGCGGCCTTTGGGATGTTCGTCATTTTCGTCTATGCGGTTCTGGGGATCTTTGCGCCCTGGATCGCCCCCTATGGCGAGGCAGAGGTAATCGCATCGGCCTTTGCCCCGGCGGATGAAAACCTGCTTCTTGGCGCGGATCAGCTTGGCCGCGACATGTTCAGCCGCATCGTCTTTGGTGCGCGCAATACCGTGGCGCTGGCGCTTGTGGGCACCGTGCTGGCCTTTATCCTGGGGGCTATGGCGGGGCTACTGGCCGCGACCAAGGGCGGTGTTTTCGACGGCATCATGGGACGCATGGCGGATGTGATCATGTCGATCCCGTCGCTGATCTTTGCGCTGTTGATGCTGTCGATCTTTGGCGGGTCGCTTGCGGCACCCTCGACCAGTTTCTGGCTTTTGGTCGGGTTCTTCTGTGTTGTCGGATTCCTTTTCCTGATGGCGGCAGCCGAAGGGGCGCTTGGCTGGGTACTGGGGATCGCGATTGTCGTCGGCGTGGCCGTTGGCATGGGCACGTTCGGCACAACCATCTTCAACGCCTCCGAGGTTATCCTGATCCTTGTGGTCGCGATCATCTATTCGCCACGCGTGTATCGCCTGACACGGGCCGTCGCCGGCAACGTGGTGGTGATGGATTACATCGAGGCGGCAAAGCTGCGCGGTGAAGGCAACTGGTACCTTATCCGGCGCGAGATCCTGCCGAACTCCACCGCACCGCTGATCGCGGAATTCGGTCTGGAATTCTGCTTTGTGTTCCTGCTTATCGCCGGGCTCAGCTTTCTTGGCCTTGGCATCCAGCCGCCTACGGCGGACTGGGGGTCGATGGTGCGGGAAAACGCGACGCTTATCTCATTTGGTGACATCACCCCGCTGATCCCTGCGGCGGCGATTGCGCTGTTGACCGTGGCGGTCAATTTCGTTGTCGACTGGATGCTGCACCGGTCCTCGGGTCTGAAGGAGCAATGACATGAAGTTCAAGAAAAACGACGTCCTTCTGAAAATCCGCGATCTCAAGATCCAGGGCTATTCCGACGAAACCTGGGTCGACATCATCAAGGGTGTCGACCTGACGCTCCACCGGGGCGAGGTGATGGGGCTGATCGGGGAATCCGGCGCGGGCAAATCCACGATTGGCGCGGCGGCCATGGGCTATGCCCGCGACGGGACACGCATCTCGGATGGTACGATCGAGTTTGACGGCATGGAACTGACCACCGCATCGGAAGGCGACAGGCGGGCGTTGCGCGGGTCGCGCATCGCTTATGTGGCGCAATCGGCGGCGGCGTCGTTCAACCCGGCGCACAAGCTTATTGACCAGCACACCGAAGCGCCGGTGCAGTATCGCATCAAGAAGCGGCTGGAGGCGCAGGAAGACGCGATCGAGCTGTATGAGCGTCTGCGCCTGCCCAACCCCGCCGAGATCGGCTTTCGCTATCCGCACCAGGTGTCGGGCGGGCAGCTTCAGCGTGCGATGACGGCGATGGCCATGTCCTGTCGGCCCGACCTGATCATCTTTGACGAGCCGACGACCGCGCTTGACGTGACCACCCAGATCGAGGTGCTGGCCGCGATCCGCGACATCGTGGATCAATTCAACACCGCGGCGATCTATATCACCCACGATTTGGCGGTGGTGGCGCAGATGGCCGACACGATCAAGGTTTTGCTCAAGGGGGAAGAGGTCGAAGAGGCCCCAACCGATCAGATGCTGGAAAACCCCAAAGAGGATTATACCAAAAGTCTGTGGGCCGTGCGTAGCTTTACCGTACCCCAGAAAGAGCGCCCCAAGGACGGCGTGCCGCTTATCTCGGTCAAGAATGTCGATGCGTCCTATTCCGCCGGGCCGAAAATCCTTAACGATGTGTCCTTTGACATCTACGAGGGCATGACCGTGGCCGTGGTCGGGGAATCCGGATCGGGAAAATCGACCACGGCGCGGGTGATCACGGGCCTTTTGCCCCCAAGCAAGGGCGACGTTCTGTTCAAGGGAGAGCCGTACCCGCCCAGCTACAAGGATCGCAGCAAGGATCAGTTGCGCCAGTGCCAGATGATCTACCAAATGGCTGATACGGCGCTGAATCCCAAGGTCCAGATCTCGGAAATCATTGGACGACCGGCACAATTCTATTCCGGCCTCAGCGGGACCGCGCTGAAAAACCGGGTGGACGAGCTGCTGGACCTGATCGAGCTGGAACCGGCGAAATACTACAACCGCTATCCACCCGAACTGTCGGGCGGTCAGAAACAGCGTATCGGCATCGCCCGCGCTCTGGCCGCCGAGCCAAGTTTCATCATCTGCGACGAGGTGACATCGGCGCTGGATCAGTTGGTGGCGGAGGGTATCCTGCGCCTGCTGGATCGTTTGCAGCGGGAACTGAACCTTGCCTATATGTTCATCACCCATGATCTGGCCACGGTGCGCGCGATCTCGGACGAGGTCGTGGTGATGCAGCACGGCAAGGTCGTGGAGCAGGGACCGAAGGACAAGATGTTCACGCCGCCGCACCACCCATATACGGATCTGTTGCTGAGTTCGGTGCCCGAGATGGACCCGAATTGGCTGACCACGCTGCTGGAAGAGCGCGGTGTCGACAATGTCGGGGACGCGGCCATGGCCAAGATCGACCCCAATGACAAGAAGGTCGAGGGCAGCAAGGTGTGATCGCGATGGGCTGAAACAGGAAACGGCGGCCTATCCGGGCCACCGTTTCTTTTTGGTGCTGGCATTGGCTGACGGTCAGCCGGTGATGGCCATGCCGGACAGGATCATTGCCGCAACGATTGTGCCATAGACGATCACCACGGATTGCCAGGTTGCGCTGTGCATACGCAGTTCCTTGATGAGCTGATCGCGGGTCATTGAAAGCCCTCATGAATTACAGGGTGGCGGATACTGGCAAAGGGTGGTTGAGGACGGGGGCAGGCCCGGCTTTCAGGCGATGATGGACATCGCGGAAAAAACAAGCGTTGCCACAATGGCACCGTAGACAACCGCTACGGACTGCCAGGTGGCACTATGCATGCGAAGTTCGCGGTTCAGTTCGTCGCGGGTCATGTTGGCCTCCTGGTATCTCTGATGCTTGCGATTGTGGGCGCTGTCGGCGTCCACATTCGGCACATATACAAAAATCCGGGTTCCGCAATTCTTTTTCGATTAAAAATTCATGCATTTTCGTCATGCCGGATCAGCTATCCGTGCATAGTTCAAGGCGTGTCGAAAAAGGATCGTGAAAGCAAATACTTGCGGGCTTTCGCCCGCAAGGCACATGGGGCCTTAGACGTTGCCCTGTAGCGGCATGACCACAAGCTCACCCTCCTGGCGGGCCTTCATCGCCAAGGCGGCGGCGTGGGCACCCGCTGCGGTGGTGAAGTAGGGGATCTTGTCATAAAGCGCGACCGAACGGATTTCGCGGCTGTCCTCGACGGCCTGCGCACCCTCGGTGGTGTTCATAACGATAGAGATTTGACCGTCTTTCAGCATGTCCACCACATCGGGGCGACCCTCGTAGACCTTGTTCACGACCTCGCAGGCGATGCCGTGCTCATCCAGAAAACCCGCCGTGCCGCGCGTCGCGACAAGATCGAACCCCAGATCGACAAGCGTCTGCGCTGTTTCTACAAGCTGCGCGGTCTTGTCGTCATCCTTGATGGAAAAGAAGACCTTGCCGCTATCCGGGAAAAGTGTGCCCGCCCCCATCTGCGCCTTGAGAAAGGCCCGCGGGAAGGACACGTCCCAGCCCATCACCTCGCCGGTAGAGCGCATTTCGGGGCCAAGGATCGTATCCACACCGGGGAAGCGCGCAAAGGGCATGACCGCCTCCTTGACCGAAAACCACGGCATCGCCGGATCTGCAAGTGTCAGTTGATCCGCGCTTGGCAGGGAGCCGGGCAGCGCGTTTTCGGGGTAGGGGCCGCGATGCGGGAAAGCGTCCATCATCTCGCCCGCCATCAGACGCGCGGCAATGGAGGCAATGGCGCTGTCGGTGGCCTTGGCAACGAAGGGCACGGTGCGCGACGCGCGGGGATTGACCTCGATCAGGAAGATATCCTCGCCCTGAACCGCGAACTGCACGTTCATCAGGCCGCGCACGTTCAGCGCCAGCGCCAGCGCCTTGGTCTGCGCCTCGATCTCGTCGATGATATGGCGGGGCAGGGAATAGGGCGGCAGCGAACAGGCGCTGTCGCCGGAATGCACCCCGGCCTCTTCGATGTGTTGCAGGATGCCCGCGACATGTACATTGGTGCCGTCGCAAAGCGCATCCACATCGCATTCTATCGCACCCGCAAGATAGCCATCCAGCAAAACGGGGCTGTCGCCCGACACCACGACGGCCTCCTTGATGTAGCGTTCCAGATGCGCCATGTCGCGCACGATCTCCATCGCGCGCCCGCCCAGAACGTAGGAGGGGCGGATCACCAGCGGAAAACCGATGGAGTCGGCAATGGCAAGCGCCTGTGCGTCGGTGCTGGCGATCCCGTTCTGGGGCTGCTTCAGGCCAAGCTGATTGACCAGCGCCTGAAACCGTTCGCGATCCTCGGCAAGGTCGATGGCGTCGGGCGACGTGCCCAGGATCGGGATGCCCTCTGCCTCCAGCGCGCGGGCCAGCTTTAGCGGGGTTTGCCCGCCGAATTGCACGATGACACCGTGCAGCGTGCCGTTCTCCAGCTCGACGCGCAGGATTTCCATGACATGCTCAAAGGTCAGCGGCTCGAAATACAGCCGATCCGAGGTGTCGTAATCGGTCGAAACCGTCTCGGGGTTGCAGTTGACCATGATCGTCTCGTAGCCCGCTTCTGTCAGTGCGTAACAGGCATGACAGCAGCAATAGTCGAACTCGATCCCCTGACCGATGCGGTTCGGGCCGCCGCCGAGGATCACGACCTTGTTGCGCTCGGACGGGCGCGCCTCGCATTCGACGTCGCCCATCATCGGGGCCTCGTAGGTGGAATACATGTAGGGCGTCTGTGCCTCGAATTCGGCCGCGCAGGTGTCGATCCGCTTGAACACCGCCGTGACGCCCTTGGCATGGCGGGCGCGGCGTACATCGGCTTCGGTAAAGCCGGTCAGCTTGGCAAGCCGGGCATCGGTGAAGCCCATCATCTTGAGCCTGCGCAGGCCCTGTTCGTCCGTCGGGAGACCTTCCTGCCTCACGTGCTGTTCGGCCTCCACGATCTCGCGGATGCGGGCCAGGAACCATGGATCGTATTTGGTGGCCAGAAAGATCTCGTCATCGCTCAGACCCTCGCGCATGGCCTGCGCGATGGTGCGGATGCGATCCGGTGTCTGCTTGCTCAGCGCCTTGACGATGGCGGCCCGGTCCGGGCTGCCCTCGATGTCGATCTCGTCGAAACCGGTCAGGCCGGTTTCCATGCTCGCCAGGGCCTTTTGCAGCGATTCGTGGATCGTACGGCCGATTGCCATCGCCTCGCCCACGGATTTCATAGCCGTGGTCAGATGCGGTTCGGAACCGGGAAACTTTTCAAAGGCAAAGCGCGGGATCTTGGTGACCACGTAGTCGATCGTCGGCTCGAAGCTGGCGGGCGTGACCTTGGTGATATCGTTGTCCAGCTCGTCCAGAGTGTAGCCCACGGCCAGCTTGGCGGCGATCTTGGCGATGGGGAAACCCGTCGCCTTGGACGCCAGCGCCGAGGAGCGCGACACGCGCGGGTTCATCTCGATCACCACCATGCGCCCGTCATCGGGGTTGATGGCCCATTGCACGTTCGAGCCGCCGGTTTCCACGCCGATCTCGCGCAGCACGGCGATAGAGCCGTTGCGCATGATCTGGTATTCCTTGTCGGTCAGCGTCAGCGCGGGCGCGACGGTGATGCTATCGCCGGTATGCACGCCCATGGGGTCGACGTTTTCGATGGCGCAGACGATGATGGCGTTGTCGGCACGGTCGCGCACGACCTCCATCTCGAATTCCTTCCAGCCCAGAAGCGATTCGTCGATCAGGATCTGGCTGACCGGCGAGGCGTCGAGACCGGATTTGCAGTAATATTCATAATCCGCGCGGTTATAGGCCACCCCACCGCCGGTTCCGCCAAGCGTGAAGGCCGGGCGAATGATCGCGGGCAGGCCGACATAATCAATCGCGGCCATGCATTCTTCCATGTTGTTGGCGATGGTGGCCTTGGGGTTCTCGATCCCAAGACGGTCCATCGCCTCGCGGAACAATTTCCGGTCTTCGGCCATTTCGATGGCTTCGCGGTTGGCACCGATCAGCTCGACGCCGAATTTCTCCAGCACGCCCATATCGGCCACGGCCAGTGCGGTGTTCAGCCCCGTCTGCCCGCCCATCGTCGGCAACAGCGCGTCGGGGCGTTCCTTTTCGATGATCCGGGCGACGACCTCGGGGGTGATCGGCTCGATATAGGTGGCATCGGCCAGCCCCGGATCGGTCATGATCGTGGCAGGGTTTGAGTTCACGAGGATGACGCGGTACCCTTCCTCGCGCAGGGCCTTGCAGGCCTGTGCGCCGGAATAGTCGAACTCGCAGGCTTGCCCGATGATTATGGGGCCTGCTCCGATGATCATGATGGAGTGAATATCGGTTCTTTTCGGCATGTCGTTCCCCGGGGCAGCGCAAATTGTTGGCGGTTATATCCATCGCGTAGCCAACTACAAGGGGCATCGGAAAAAGCCCGTGATGCGGCGCATTTGCGGGTGGCAACTGCGTTGGGTCACTTTAAATAGCGGTCGAACAGGAAAGGACGCGCGGTTTGGAGATTCGGTTCGATCATGGCCCTGACGGCGTTGCGGCGGCGTTCGAGGCCCCCACCCGGCTGATCACCGCTTTCGATGCGGAAGAAGTGCCGCGCGCGCTTGATGCGCTGGACGCCGCGCGCGAGGGCGGCGCGTGGCTGGCGGGCTTTGCCAGCTACGAGCTTGGCTATGCGCTGGAACCAAGGCTGGCACCGTTGATGCCAAGACGCCGCCGTGTGCCGCTTTTGCAATTCGGTGTGTACGGGGCGCCGGGCCGCGTGCCGCCCTTGCCGCAGTCATCCGCCGTGCTGGCAGAGTTTACCGCCGCATGGGACGAGGCCCGCTATGTCGAGGCTTTCCAAGCCGTGCACGACCATATCGGCGCGGGTGATATCTATCAGGCCAATCTGACCTTTCCCGCGCGCATGACCACTACCGCCCGGCCCGAGGCGCTTTACGCGGCGCTGGCCCGCTTGCAGCCGGTGCGATTTGGCGCTTTCGTGCGGGCGCAGGGCTTGCCCGCGATCCTGTCACGCTCGCCAGAGCTGTTTTTCAGCACTGACGGGGCCGGGGGCATTGAAACCCGGCCGATGAAGGGCACGCAACCGCGCAGCGATGACCCGGCAGAGGATGCCCGCCGCCGCGATTTCCTGCGGACCGATGAAAAGAACCGGGCGGAAAACCTGATGATCGTGGATCTTCTGCGCAACGATATCAGCCGCATCTGCGAACCGGGCAGCGTGAAGGTGCCCGACCTGTTCCGGGTCGAGACCTACACGACGCTGCACCAGATGATTTCGCGCATCACGGGGCGCGTGGTACCGGGCACGCAATTGTCGGATATCTTTCGCGCGCTTTTCCCTTGTGGCTCGATCACCGGCGCGCCCAAGCTGCGCGCGATGCAGATCATCGCCGGGCAGGAGGCGGGCGCGCGCGATATCTATTGCGGCACCATCGGGTGGGCGGCACCCGACGGGCGGTCGGAATTCAACGTGGCCATCCGCACGCTGCTGGCGGATCGGGGGGAAATCACGCTCAACATGGGGGGCGGCGTGGTTTATGACAGCACCGGTCCGTCGGAATACGAAGAGGCGCTTTGGAAAGCCCGCTTTGCCCGTCAGCTTGTGCCGGTCTTCGTCTGATCGCTATTCGGCAGCGTGGCGCATGTCCCCGGCCGCCTCGGGCGCATAAAGGTAATCGCGCGTCAGCGGTACGTTGACCTGCTTCGGGGCAAGCTGGAACTGGAATACCACCTGTCTGTTGAACCGAAAGGTCTGTTCACAGGCGACAAGGTAATAGCGCCACATCCGGCAGAAACGGTCGTCATAAAGCGTGCGGGCGGCGTCGATATTGGCCATGAACCTGTCATGCCAGTGCCGCAGCGTTTCGGCGTAATGCAGGCGCCAGACCTCGACATCGGTGGTGTGGATGTGCTGCTCCTCGATAGCGCGCAGCGCCTCTGACATCGACGGGACGTAACCGCCGGGAAAGATATATTTTGCGATCCATGGGCTGGTGGTGCCGGGCGGCTCGCACCGTCCGATCGTGTGGACAAGCGCGATCCCGTCGTCATGCAGCCGCGCGCGGACATTGCGAAAGTATTCGCGGTAATGCGGCACGCCGACATGCTCGAACATGCCCACGGACACGATCCTGTCAAAGGTGCCGGTCACGTCACGGTAATCCATCAGCCTGAACCGGGCCTTGCCCGCCAGCCCCGCCTTTTCGGCCCGCGCGCAGGCCAGGCTGTGCTGTTCGCGCGACAGCGTCACACCCAGCACCTCGGCGCCATAATCGCGCGCCAGCGTCAGGCCCATGCCGCCCCAACCACAGCCGATATCCAGCACCTTCATGCCCGGCTCGATCAGCAGCTTGCGCGCGATATGGTGTTTCTTGGCCTCTTGCGCTTCTTCCAGCGTCATGTCGGGCCGCGCGAAATAGGCGCAGGAATATTGCCGGTCCGCGTCAAGAAAAAGATCGTAAAGCGCGCCCGACAGATCATAGTGATGGGCCACGTTCCTGCGCGACCGGGGCGCGGGGTTGAACTGTTGCAGGCAGCGCCCCAGATGCCGCAACGCCACCATAGGGCGACGAAACCAAGGCAGCCCGGCTTGGGCCATATTGTGGATGGCCAGCCCCAGAAACCCGTGCAGGTCATCGTTCTCGATGCTCAGCCGCCCATCCATATAGGCCTCGCCCACCGCCATGTCCGGGGACACCACGATCCGGCGCGCAAGGGCGGGATCATGCAGCGTCACCGCCACGCGGGGTGTATTGCCATTGCCATATGCGCGGATCGTGCCGTCGGGAAAGGCGACGCGCAAATCGCCCTTATTGAACAAATGCGACAGGTAGGCATCCAGAATGCTGTTCCACATGATTTCACCCCCATTGTGACGCGCCACCCGCGCGCAAAGGACATGATGCGAAACCCGCCTGATGACCGGAATGTTCCCGGTTTCCTGCTCGACCTTTCCAAGTTTTCTGAAAATTGGCTGTTTTGTAAATGTTTTTGCGGTGCTCTTTGGCTTCGTGGCGGCTTGTTGCCTTGACTTTGGGCGCTTGCCAATGTGTATCGGCGCGGACCGTGAAACGCGCCGGGCCCCGCGCCCAGAGAGGACGACATGCACGCATATCGCAGCCACACTTGCGCCGAGCTTACCAAATCCAATGTCGGGGACACCGTCCGCCTGTCGGGCTGGGTCCACCGTATCCGCGATCATGGCGGCGTTCTGTTCGTCGATCTGCGCGATCATTACGGGATGACGCAGGTTCTGTGCGATCCTGACAGCCCGGTGTTCGCCGATGTGGAAAAGCTGCGCAGCGAATGGTGCGTGCGCATCGACGGCGAGGTGAAGGCGCGCGATGAAAGCCTTGTGAACCCCAAGATCGTGACCGGCGAGATCGAGGTGTTCATCCGCGACATGGAAGTGCTTGGCGCGTCGAACGAATTGCCGCTGATGGTGTTCGGCGATCAGGAATATCCGGAAGAAACCCGCCTGCGCTATCGCTATCTCGACCTGCGCCGCGAGGCGATGCAGGACAACATGAAACTGCGTTCCGACGTGGTGGCAAGCATCCGCAAGCGTATGTGGGATATCGGCTTTCGCGAATACCAGACGCCGATCATCACCGCCTCCTCGCCCGAGGGCGCGCGCGATTTTCTGGTGCCGTCGCGCCTGCATCCGGGCAAGTTCTACGCGCTGCCGCAAGCCCCGCAGCAGTTCAAGCAGCTCATCATGGTGTCTGGCTTTGACAAGTATTTCCAGATCGCGCCATGCTTTCGCGACGAAGACCCGCGCGCAGACCGGTCGCCCACCGATTTCTACCAGCTTGATCTGGAAATGAGCTTTGTCGAGCAGCAGGACGTGTTCGACACGATCCAGCCGGTGGTCAAGGGCCTGTTCGACGAGTTCGGCGGGGGCAAGGCCGTGGACGAGCAATGGCCGCAGATCAGCTATCGCGATGCCGCACTTTGGTACGGCACCGACAAGCCCGACCTGCGCAACCCGATCAAGATGCAGGACGTGTCCGAGCATTTCCGGGGCAGCGGCTTTGCCATCTTCGCCAAGCTGCTGGAACAGGACGCCACAGAAATCCGCGACATCCCCGCGCCAAAGGGCGGCAGCCGCAAGTTTTGCGACCGCATGAACGCTTTCGCCCAGAAAGAGGGCTTGCCGGGGATGGGGTATATTTTCTGGCGTGATCAGGGCGACGGCATGGAAGCCGCCGGCCCATTGGCCAAGAATATCGGCCCCGAGCGCACCGAGGCGATCCGGCAGCAGCTTGGTCTTGGCGTGGGCGACGCGGCGTTCTTCCTTGGTGGCAAGCCGCAGGCGTTCGAGCGGGTGGCGGCGCGCGCGCGTGTCACCATCGGCGAGGAATTGGGCCTGACGGATGAAAACCGTTTCGCCTTTGCCTGGATCGTGGATTTCCCGATGTACGAGGCGGACGAGGAAACGGGCGAGATCGACTTCTCCCACAACCCGTTTTCCATGCCGCAGGGCGGTGTGGAGGCGCTTCAGGGCAATCCGCTCGACGTGTTGGGCTATCAGTACGACCTGAGCTGCAATGGCTACGAGCTGATTTCGGGTGCGATCCGGAACCACAAGCTGGAAACCATGATCAAGACGTTCGAGCTGGCAGGCTATGACGAGGCCGAGGTCCACAAGCGGTTCGGCGGTATGGTGGGCGCGTTCCAATACGGCGCGCCGCCGCATGGTGGCTGCGCGGCGGGCATCGACCGGATCGTGATGCTGCTGGCGGGTACGTCGAACATCCGCGAGGTCATCATGTTTCCGATGAATCAGCGGGCGGAAGACCTGATGATGAACGCCCCCAGCGATCCGACCCCGGATCAGCTTATGGAACTGGGGCTGCGCGTCATTCCGCAAGAGGACTAAAGCGAACCGGTGGCGATGGCGAAACCATGCCGGGCCGGAAACGAAAGATGTGGTCGCGCGCGTAATATGATAGTATGCGCGTGTCTCTTTCGTATTTCGAGGGCTGTTCATGCGTTTCGATCCCCAGCGGGCCGCCATCCGGTTTGGCTGTGGCCTGTCCCCGAAAATTGCGCCGCCATCGTCCGTTGCCGCGACGCTGGCGCTTTTGCAGGGGGCGGATAACGCCGCCGCTGACTTTCCGATCCCCGGTTTCGAGCAGACCCGCACCGCACTGCTTGAGATACGGCAGGCCCGGCGCGGCATCCGCAAGGCCCCTACAGACGCAGAGCGCGATGCGGCGCGCAAATACCAGCGCCAGCTTCGCCGCAAGCTGCGTGCCGACGCGGTGGGCTGGTTCCGGCAGGGGCTTTTGCGCCGCGCCTTCACCGAGGACGGCTTTCGCGAAAGATTGACCTTTTTCTGGGCCGATCACTTTACCGCCAAGGGCGACAGCGCCCGCTCCCGTGATGGCGTGATGCCCTATGTCGAAGAGGCGATTCGCCCGCATGTGGCGGGACGTTTTGCCGATATGCTCAAATCCGTGGTGACCCACCCGGTCATGCTGGATTACCTCGACCAGATCCGGTCGGTCGGTCCGAACAGTGATTTTGCGCAAAAGCGCCAGCGCAATGAGGGTGTGAACGAAAATTTCGCCCGCGAGCTTCTGGAACTGCACATCATGGGTGCGGATGGCCCCCATACCCAAGCTGACATTCGCCAAATGGCCAAGCTGTTGACGGGCCTGCATTTCGATCTCAAACGCGGGTTCACCTTTCGTGGTGAACGCGCAGAGCCGGGTGCCGAAACCGTTCTTGGCCAAAGCTATGGGGGCGGGCCGCCCCGGCTGGCCGATATATTCGATGCGCTGGAGCATTTGGTCCGACATCCCGCAACCGCTCGGCATATCGCGCGAAAGCTGGCGGTGCATTTCGTCTCTGACACGCCCGACACTGATCTGTTGGCCGATCTTGCAGCGGCCTTCACGCAGACCGAGGGAGATCTGATCGCCGTCTACGAGGTCTTGCTGAGCCATCCCGCCGCTTGGCGGGACGGGCCGGGCAATGTCAAGCAACCGATTGATTTCATTGGGTCGTCACTGCGCGCGCTTGATCTTGTGCCGCGCCATGTGCCAACGGGTGTGCGCGCTCTGCGGCGTGTCGCGCTTGGTCCGCTGACGCTGATGGGACAGGACTGGACCAATCCCGTCGGCCCCGACGGCTGGCCCGAAGCGGATGCCGACTGGATCACGCCGCAGCGCATGGCCGCGCGCATTCACTGGGCCATGAGCGCGCCGTTTCTGCTGCGCCGCGTGTTGCCGGACCCACGCGATTTCGTGCAGGTCGCGCTTGGCGGTGCCGGGCGTGACGATCTGATCTTCGCGGCCCGCGCCGCCGAAACCCGCGCCGAGGGTATCGGCATCATTCTCGCCTCACCGCAGTTTCAGCGTACATGACAAGGACAGCCAAGATGGCATCCGCTTCCCCCCTTTCCCGCCGCGCCCTGATGACCCGCAGCCTCGCCCTGGGGTGTTCGCTGGCGGCAAGCCCGCTGATCACGCCGGTCACCATGGCCAGTGCGCCCTGGGATGGGCGGCTGGTGGTGATCATCCTGCGCGGGGCGATGGATGGGCTGGATGCGGTGCGTCCCGTGGGCGACCCGGCCTTCGCGGCCCTGCGACCGGACGTGACCGGCGATGCCCCCGATCTGGACGGGTTCTTTGCGCTGAACCCCGCGCTGACCGGGCTGATGCCGCTTTGGCGCGCCGGAGAGATGGGTTTTGTTCATGCGGTTTCGACGCCCTATCGCGATAAGCGCAGCCATTTTGACGGGCAGGACATTCTGGAGGCAGGCTCCGGCACGGACATCGCGGGCCGTCTGCGCGATGGCTGGCTCAACCGCCTGTTGCAGGAAATGCCGGGCATCGAAAGCGACACCGCCTATGCGGTTGGTCGGGGGGATATGCTTTTGCTCAAGGGGGCGGCGGAGGTTGCCAACTGGGCCCCTGATTCCGCGCTTGCGCTTAGTCCGCAGGCGCAACGCCTGCTGGATCTCGTGATGCATGACGACCCGCTTTTCCGCGACGCCATGACCGAGGCGATAGAGCTTTCGCAGGGTCGGATCGACGCGCTGACCGGCGGCGAGGATCTGGACAACGCGACGATGATGAACACGATGCAGGATATGATGCGCCCAAAACGTGGGGCTGACAGCGCCGAGACCATCGCAGCTTTTGCTGCGGAACGGTTGCGCGGTGACAGCCGGATCGCGGCCTTTTCGCTCTTGGGGTTTGACACCCACGCGCGGCAAACGGTGCAATTGCCCCGCGCCCTGGACCGCTTGCAGACGGCGATCATGACCTTGCGGCGGGATCTGGGGGAAGTCTGGCAAAAGACGGCTATCGTTGCGATGACAGAATTCGGGCGCACCGCGCGCGTCAACGGAACCAGCGGCACGGATCATGGCACGGGTGGCGCGATGATCCTTGCCGGTGGGGCCTTGCGCGGCGGTCGGGTTCTGGGCGCATGGCCGGGCCTGACAGAGGCGGATCTGTATCAGCGGCGCGATCTGATGCCGACGCGCGATGTGCGGGCCTATGCGGGCTGGATCATGCGCGACCTGTTTCAGCTGTCTCCGGATGTGATCGAGCGCACGGTTTTTCCGGGTGTGGATCTGGGGGCGGACCCACGCCTGATCCTGTAACGGGGGTGTCAATCGGCGCGCAGGGGGGCGGGGGCCACCGGCCCGCCGTCAGAGCGCGATTTGAGCCGTGATACGCTCCTGCACAAGTCGGCGCACCCGTGCGATGGCTTCGGCGCTGTTGCGCCCTTGGGTGCGATGCGTGGCAAGATCCTGTGCCGCCTCGGCCAGCACGTTGTCTTCCGCCGATCGCGCAACGCCGCGCAGGAATTGCGCCACGTAATCGAGAATTCGCTCGTCGCTGTCTTCTTCCAGAAGGGAGCCTGCATGGGTCATGTCGTCGCGATAGGCCATGCGATCCGGGATCACCGTGTCGTCGTAAAGAATCCGTGGTCCCAGCGGTTGCTGCGCCTCGGGCAACACCGCCAGAACGGCCTGTTGAAATTCCGCAAGGCTGGCCATCGGTTTGGTCAGGAAACCGTCGGCACCCGCCTGCCTTGCATGTGCCTCGGTTTCGGGATCGCCGCTTAGCCCCAACAGCCCGCTGATCCGTGGTGTGGCCTCTGCAAGTTCGGCGATCAGATCCACGCCGGACCCATCGGGCAGGCCCATATCCACGATCACGACGGAGGGGCGATAAACCTGCAAATGCCGCCGCGCGGACCGAAGGCAATCGGCGCGCCGCACCCGCGCACCGCTGCGCAGGCAAATGAGCCGGATGGTTTCGCAGGTATAAAGGCTATCTTCGACTGCCAGAATGGTCAGACCCAGAAGCGGGCGGCGCGCCGTTGGCGTTTGCATTGGGAAATCGGTGTCGATGGCGGGCATTGCAAGTCTCCAACGGCTAAGGGACGTCTGTGGCCCGGAGCCTACGAATCCTTGCCTAACGAAGCGTTAAGCGGCAGCCGATGCGCGGCAGATCGACCGGGTGAGCGCGTCAAAGCGGGCCGCGCTCTTGTCTCAGGGCCGGCAAATCCCCATAAGAGATGGGACTTCATCACACGGGACATCTTACCATGATCGGACGTTTGAACCACGTTGCCATTGCCGTGCCGGATCTGGAGGCCGCCGCCGCGCAATACAGCACCGCGCTTGGGGCCAAGGTCGGCCCGCCGCAGGACGAGCCCGATCACGGCGTGACCGTCATTTTCATCGAACTGCCGAACACCAAGATCGAGCTGCTTTACCCCCTCGGCGAGGATAGTCCGATCAACGGATTTCTGGAAAAGAACCCGTCGGGCGGCATTCATCATGTCTGCTACGAGGTGGATGACATTCTTGCGGCGCGGGATCATCTCAAGGAAACCGGCGCGCGCGTCTTGGGTACTGGAGAGCCGAAAATCGGGGCACATGGCAAGCCGGTGCTGTTCCTGCACCCCAAGGATTTCAACGGCTGTCTTGTGGAACTGGAGCAGGTCTGATGGGTATCGCCTCTGGTATTGTTCTTTTCATGGTCATCTGGTTCATGACGTTTCTATGCGTCCTGCCGATCCGCATTCAAACACAGGGCGAGGCGGGCACGACCGTGGCCGGTACGCATCACGGCTCCCCCGAGCAACATCATCTGAGAAAGAAATTCATCATCACAACGGCCATCGCCTTTGTGCTGTGGGTGATTTCGGCCACGATCATTCTGTCGGGATGGATCACCGTGCGCGATATAGATTATTTCGAACGAATGGGCCCGCGCAGCGAAGAACCTGCTGACTGACCGGGGCAAAGGTCGCCGGAGCGGGCCTTTGGCGTGGCTGCAAGGCGGATTTTAAAGGGATAACGCCGGGGGCGGGCAATGCACCCGGCGTTATCCATATCCTCAGCCGATGATCGCGTTCAGCGTTGTGCTTGGCCGCATGACGGCTGTCAGCTTGTCCGGGTCCGGGTGGTAGTATCCCCCGATATCCGCGGGTGCGCCCTGTGCCTCGGCCAGCTCCGACAGGATTTGCGTTTCCTTCTCGGCCAGCGCCTTGGCCACCGGGCCGAAATGCTCGGCCAGGGCCGCATCGTCGGACTGCGCCGCCAAAGCCTCTGCCCAGTAGCGCGCAAACCAGTAATGGCTGTCGCGGTTGTCCGGTTCGCCGACCTTGCGGCTCGGAGAGCGGTCATTGTCCAGAATGCCTTGCGTGGCGGCCTCTGCCGCTTCGCCCAGAACCTTCGCGCGGGCATTGCCCTGCGCGTCGGCCAGGAACTTGAGGCTTTCGCCAAGCGCGCAGAACTCACCAAGGCTGTCCCACCGCAGATGGTTTTGCTCCTGCAATTGCTGCACATGCTTGGGCGCGGAACCGCCCGCACCCGTCTCGAACAGGCCGCCGCCGTTCATCAGCTTGACGATGGACAGCATCTTGGCCGAAGTGGCCAGTTCAAGGATCGGGAACAGATCCGTCAGGTAGTCGCGCAGCACGTTGCCGGTGATGGCGATGGTGTTCTCGCCCTTGGTGATCGTTTCCAGCGAGGCGCGCGTTGCGTGGCGCGGGGCCATGATCTCGAACTTGTCGGCGACGCCCTTGGCCTGAAGGATCGGTTTGACATAGGCGATCAGCTCTGCGTCATGTGCGCGCGTCCCGTCCAGCCAGAAGATCGCGCGGTATCCCGTCGCCTTCTGCCGCTCGATTGCCAGATGCACCCAATCCTCGATCGGCGCCTTGCGGGCAGAGGCAGAGCGCCAGATATCGCCCGCCTCAACCGCGTGCTTGTGCAGCACGGTGCCGTCTTCCAGCACCATTTTCACGGTCCCGTCCTCGGGGATCTCGAAGGTGGTGGGGTGGCTGCCGTATTCTTCGGCTTTTTGCGCCATAAGGCCGATATTCTGCACGGTTCCGGCAGTTGCCGGGTCCAGCTTGCCGTGGGCTTTGAAAAACCGGATCGTCTCGTCATAGACTGGCGCATAAGAGCTGTCGGGGATGACGCAATTGGTGTCATGCTGCTGGTTGTCCGGCCCCCAGCCCTTGCCGCCGTCGCGAATGAGCGCGGGCATGGAGGCGTCGATGATCACGTCCGAGGGCACATGCAGGTTGGTGATGCCCTTGTCGGAATTCACCATGTACATCGGCGGGCGTTTTTCGCGGACTTCTTCGATGGCGGCCATGATCTCTGGCTTGTCCTTCACCCGCTCCAGAAGGTCGCCCATGCCCGACGCCGGGTTCACGCCCGCGGCTTTCAGCTCCTCGCCATAGGCCTCGAACACCGGCTTGAGCCATTCCTTGACCGCGTGACCAAAGATGATCGGGTCCGAGACCTTCATCATCGTGGCCTTCATGTGCAGCGAAAACAGCGTGCCTTCCTGCTTGGTCTTCTCGATCTCACTGGCAAGGAAGGTATCCAGTGCCTTGGCGGACATGTAGGTGGCGTCCACCACTGTGCCCTCAGGGTAGGACACGGCCTCTTTCAGAACGGTTTCGCCCGCTGCGCTTTCCAGCACGATCTTGGCGGTGGCGGCCTTGTCCAGCGTGGCCGACACCTCGTTGGAAAAGAAATCGCCTTCGGCCATCGAAGCCACGCGCGTCTTGCTGCCTGCGGTCCACTCACCCATCCGGTGCGGGTTGTTCTGGGCGAATTTCTTGACGGGGGCGGCGGCGCGACGGTCGGAATTGCCCTCGCGCAGGACCGGGTTCACGGCAGAGCCCTTGATCGTGTCATACTTGGCGCGCACCGCACGTTCCGCGTCGGTTGCCGGTGCATCGGGATAATCGGGGATGTCATAGCCTTGGCTTTGCAATTCGCGCACGGCGGCGACCAGTTGCGGCACCGAGGCGGAAATGTTGGGCAGTTTGATCACGTTGGCTTGCGGCTGTTTCACCAGCTTGCCCAATTCCGCCAGATCGTCAGAGACTTTCTGCGCGTCGGTCAGCGCCTCGGGGAAGGTTGCAAGGATGCGCCCGGCAAGTGAAATGTCCTTTGTGCCGACAGACACATCCGCCGCCGCCGCGAATTTGCGGATGATCGGCAGGAACGAGGCGCTGGCAAGCTCGGGGGCTTCGTCGACCTTGGTGTAGATGATGTCGGGATTGGTGTCGTTGGCCATCGGTGATCCCTTTCGATCAGGTTTCAAGTCGTGCGGCGCGGTCTCTGACGGGGTGTGTTTGGTCGTGTCCGGGGCGGCGAAAAGGGCGCGAATAAAGGCCCGCTGCGCCGCTTTTCCGGTTCGGATCAGGAATCGCGGTTGCCTGCGTCATAGCGGATCGGTTCCGGTCTGGAAAGACCGTATGCGACAGTATACCAAAAATTATGCGCGGTGACGCTCTTCCGCCCGGACCGCCCGCATCAGCCACAATGCCAGCCCGACCAGCACCAGCGCCCCCACCATCAGCGGCACCGGCGTGCCGTCAAAGGCAAGGCCGATGGGGGCGGCGAGCAGGATAGACGCCACGGTTGCCAGCCCGGTCGTCATGCTGGCGGCCATGCCCGCGATATGGCCCAGCGGTTCCAGCGCCAGCGCGTTGAGATTGCCAAGCGTCAGCCCGACCTGAAAGAACACGCTCATCTGCCAGATGAAATAGACCGCAAAGGCCTGCCCGTCGGCAAGGCCCGTCAGAAACAGCATAAGGGCAATCCCCGTCAGCACGCATTCCACGGCAAGCGCGGTGTGAATCAGCTTGCGCATCCCCAGCCGCATGACCAACGCCGCGTTCAAAAGGCTGCTGAAGGCTGCCCCAAGCGCAATGAGCGCGAACCAATAGGGAAACGCGTCGCCCCGGTCAAAGGTGATGTCCATGATCTGCTGTATCGAACTGATCGAGGCGAACAAAAGCCCCAAAGCCAGCGTTTGAACCGCCATCGCAAGCCGTACCATGCGAATGGCAAAGATTTCGCGCAGCCCCAGGGCCAGTGTCTGCATGGATATCGGCACGCGCCGGTCCGGGGCCAGCGGTTCGGGCAGGCGCAGCCCCATCCAGCCAGCAGAAACAAGCGCGAACAGGATGAAGGACCAGAAAATCCCGTGCCAGTCCGAGACGGCGATGATCGCGCTGCCCGCCATCGGGGCCACCGCGGGCACAAGCGTAAAGACCAGCATCACAAAGCTCATCAGCCGGGCCATTTCCCGCCCCGAGAACATGTCGCGGATAATCGCCACCGCCACCACCCGCGCCGCGGCGGCACCAAGCCCCTGTACGACCCGCGCCGCGATGAGCGTGTCCAGACCCGGCGCATAGACAGCCGCCAACGCGGCCACGGCATAAAGACAGCTTCCGGCCACGATAACCGGCTTGCGCCCGAACCGGTCCGACAGGGGGCCGACAAAAAACGTTCCCACCCCCAGCCCAAGGATGAACGCGCCCACCACAAGCTGTGCGCGGTTGGGCGCGTCGGGTGAAAACTCTGCGCCGATGCCGGGCAGGGCAGGCAGCATCGCGTCGATGGAAAAGGCAACGGTGGCGACAAGCATGGCCATCATCGCCACGAATTCCACCCGTCCGGGTGGACGCGCGGTTTTCAGCGGGCGAGAGGCGGCGTCAGTCATGGGGCGGGCGCTATCATGGCCCCGAACCCTGCGCCAGAGCCCGCGCCGCACGGTTCGGTTCCCATTGGCGCATAGCGAAATGTCGTGCCGGACGCCGCGTGCGTTTCAGACCTCTCCGTCCTGATCGAGCTTTGCGTTGATCTCGTCGATGACCTTGATCCAGGTCTCGGGCAGCTGGCATCCGGGCACCGCATGTTTGCCCGCGACGATGAAACAGGGCACGCCGGTGATCCCCATCTTGCGGAACCCCGCATCCTTGTCCCGGATGCCTTGGGTATCCGCGTCAGAGCCAAGCAGCTTGAGCACCACCGCCGCATCCATGCCCGCGCTATCCGCGATATCTGCCAGCACCTCGTGCGAACCGATATCGCGGCCTTCCTCGAAATAGGCCCGGAAGAGGGACATCGCGACCACCATCTGCCGATCCTCGATCCCCGCCCAATGGATCAGGCGGTGCGCATCCAGCGTATTGGGTGTCCGCTTGATGCCCTCGAAATCAATCGCAAGGCCCGCCGCCTCGGCCTGTTGCACGACTGGCATATAGGCCTGCACCGCGCCCTCCTTGCCGCCGAACTTCGCCTCAAGATAGGCGCGCCGGTCCATGCCTTCGCGCGGCATGTCGGGGTTAAGCTGATAGGGGTGCCACTCGATCTCGAACGGGTGGCGCGGGCGCTCCCCTATGGCCTTGTCCAGATACGCCTTGCCGATATAGCACCACGGGCAGACCGGGTCGGAGATGATGTCAAGTTTTACCATTGAGAGCCTCGTAAATGCGCGCCAACTCTCGGCGCTGAAGTTTACCATTTGCGCCGGTGGGCAGCGCGTCCAGATGAAAATAGTCTCTTGGCTGCTTGTAACCAGCCAAACGCTCGGCTGCAAAACGGTGCAGCGCGTCCGCGTCAAGAGGCGCGGGGCCGATGTAAAAGGCCATGATCAGCCGCGCATCGCGCTTGACCTCGATGTCGGTGACGGCGGCTTGGCCGATGCCGGGATGGGTGTTCAGCACGGCTTCGACCTCCAGTGGTGACACGCGAAAGCCGCCGGCATTCATCATGTCATCCGCGCGCCCCAGATAGGTGATCTCGCCGCCAGCGTCCATCACTCCCTGATCGCCGGTCAGAAACCACGCGCCCTGCATCCGCGCCTCGGTCGCGTCGGGCGCGCCCAGATAGCCCAACATCAGGCCGGAATCGCCGCGATGCACCGCGATGGTGCCTTCCTCGCCGCGCGGCACCGGGCCGTCGGGGCCAAGGATGGCCACGCGCCGGCCCGGTTGGGGCCGACCCAGTGTGCCGGGGGTGCCGGGGTCATCCGGGCTGGCGGAAATGAAGGTGGAACATTCCGACATCCCGAACGCCTCGTAAATCTGCGTTCCGGTGGATGTTTCCCATGACTGCCGGATCGTTTCCGACAGCTTCTCGCCCGCCGATAGCGCATGGCGCAGACGCGGTAGGGTGGGCATCTGCCCACCCGGCATCTTGCGGAACACACCCGGTGCCGCGGCAAAGATCGTCGCGTCGTGGCGCTTCATCAACAGTGGCAGTTGTGCCGGGGTGATTCCGGCACTGGGGATCAGTGCGGTTGCGCCCGCCGCCCACGGGTCCATCAGCCCGGTACCAAGCGTATAGGTCCAGTTGAATGCACCCGCATGTAGCAGCCGGTCATCTTGACGCAGCCCGTACCAGCCCTCAACCATCATTTGCCGCGCCCAGATGGCGCGATGCGCATGAACCACGGCGCGCGGAATGCCCGATGTGCCGGAGGTGAAGACGATATAGCCGGGCCTGTCAGGGTCGCCCATTGCGTAGTGCGCGGCCGGCAGATCGCGCATGTCTGACAGTGCGCCCGTTCTAATCACTGGCAGGTCCGTGTCGGGGCAGGCCACGCCCTCGGCCAGCAGGATCGCACGCGGCGTGACGGTCTCGATGATCCCCGCCACCTCGCGCGATGTCAGTTGTGCCGATGTCGGCACAGGCACCAGCCCCACCGCAAGCGCGCCGAGATAGGCCACCGGGAAATCCACGGTGTTTCCCAGCCGCATCAGAACCCTGTCGCCGGGATACAGCCCTGCCTGCAACAGCCCCGTGCCGGTCCCCAGCACCGCCGCCTTCAGCCGCGCAAAGCTCCAGCGTTTGGCACCCGACAGCCCCAGCACCGCAAGCGCCACCTTGTCGGGCAGCGCGTCCGCATGGCGCAGCACATGCGCGGCCATGTTGAACGGCGCGGGGCAGGGCGGAAAGGGCGTGGACCTGATCTCGGACAGCATGGCACGGGCTTAGGGGCCGACCGGGCCAGTTGCAAGTGCGCCAGCCGCTGCGTATAGCTTTCCAACATGGAAGATCGCTCGCCCGTCAGCCTGATCCGCATCGCCCGCGAAAGCGGGGCCGAGGACTCGGCAGAACCGCTCAACCTGGGCGAGCGGGTGCGCGAATTGCGCAAGTCTCGCGGCTGGACGCTGGAACAGGCGGCGAAACAGGCCGGGCTTGCGCGCTCTACCCTGTCCAAGATCGAAAATGGCCAGATGTCGCCCACCTACGAGGCGCTCAAGAAGCTGGCCGAGGGGTTGCAGATTTCCGTCCCGCAGCTTTTTACGCCGCCGCAACAGGACCGCATCAGCGGGCGCATGGCGGTGACCAAGGCGGGGCAGGGCACGCATCACGCCACCACCACCTACGAGCACGAGTTGCTGGCCGATATGCTGTCGAAAAAGCGGATGCTGCCCTACCGCGCAAGGATCCGGGCGCGATCCGTCGACGAGTTCGACGGCTGGGTGCGCCATGACGGCGAGGAATTTCTGTACGTCCTGACCGGCGTGGTCCGGCTTTATACCGAATTTTACGAACCCATCGAAATGCGCCGCGGCGACAGCGCCTATTACGACGCGACGATGGGTCACAATGTCGTGTCCGTGTCCGAGGAGGATGCGACGATCCTGTGGATCACCTCGCTCGGCTGAGCGGCGCTCAGCCCGACGCGACGGGTCGGTGTGCATTCACCTTGTGAAAGATATGGGTAAATGTCGCGGCCCCCAGGATCGGCACCAGCAGGTTCACCACCGGCACGGTCAGCGGGATTGCCATAAGCGCGCCCGCAGCCCAGATCGTGCCGCGATTGGCCTTGCGCAGCGCCTTGGCGTTTTGGCGGCCGATGCGGCGCATCGCGGCAAGCTGGAAATACTCCATCCCCAGCAAATAGCCGTTCAACCCCCAGAAGATGAAGGGCGCTAGAGGGGCAAAGATTGCGTAAAAGAACAGCGCCACGATATTGGCCGCCATGATGACGCCGAGAAAATTGACCGAGTCCCTGAACGCCTCGGTCATGGGTTGCGGCTCTGGTCTTGGCAGGGCGGGGTAATGCTTGTCCTCGACCGCCTGCGCCACCTCGTCCAGAAAGATCGACGTGATCGCCGAGGCGACAGGAACCATCAGCACGATGGACAAAAGCAGCATCACGCCAAGCCCCGCCACGCTAAGCAGATCGTCGAGCCAGCGGATCTCTCCCAACAGCCAGATCTGCGCCGTGTCGCCGCTCAGCCATTGTATGAACCACAACACACCCACGGTCGCCGCGATCAAAAGCGCAAGCGTCAGCCCGACGCCCAACAGCAACACGCGCCGAAACCTTGGGTCGCCAAGCTGGCCAAGCGCCTTGAAAAACGCACCAAAGATCATTCCGCCATCCATGTGGTTATGCTGGCCAGATCGGGACGCGGCCGCTCTGGCGGGGCGCTTGTTTCGGTGCCGATATGGATAATGCCCGCGATCCGCTCATCCGGGGCAAGGTCAAGCCCCGCTTCGACAAATTCCCGATCATGCGAGGCCCAGCCGGACAGCCAGTTGGCCCCCCAACCCGAGGCAAGCGCGGCATTCAACAGCGCCAGACAGACCGCGCCGGCTGAATATGTCTGTTCCACAGGGGGGATCTTGGCAGATGGCTTTTGCACCTCGACCACCGCAACGGCCAGAGGCGAATCCGTGAACTGGCTGCGCGCCTTGGCGATATCGTTCTCGCTGCGCCCAAGGCTGTTGCCGCGCGCCGTTGCCAGCTCGGCCAGTCGTTTCAACGCGGGCCGTTCCAGCACGACAAAGCGCCACGGCTCCAGCTTGCCGTGATCGGGCGTGCGCGCGGCGGCGGTCAGGATCGGCCCCAGCGCGGCGCGATCGGGCGCGGGCCCTGTCAGCGTCTTGGCGGGCCGCGACCGGCGCGACAAAAGGAACTTGAGGACTGCATCGTTGGGTTGGGGCAAGGCGGGCCTCTTTGGGCTGTGGGCTATGGGCATAGATGTCGGCGCGCCAGCGCGTTCTTCAAGGGTGAAAACGTGGCATAGGGGATCAACGCTTGAGGCGTTGCAGGCTATACACGCCCTCCGGCAGGTTCAGCGCCGCGCCAAGATCGCGCAATTGCTCATTGGAAAGAGTGATTTTCTGCACCCGGTCCGTGCGCGGATCGTATTGTTCTATTGTGACGCATTCCTCGAAGGCGTTGATGACCACATCCTCCTGAAGCGGCGCGCGACCATCATCCACAAGCGTTACAACGGTCGAGTCGAATTCGTGTTCAATTGAAAACATGTGAAAACCCTAACGCGTCGAGCGCGAGGCGCAATCGGCTTTTATGCGCCGAGGCCGGTCAGCGCCCCGGCGAACGGGGTGGCAAGATGGTCAAACCCTGCTACAAAAGCGGCTCATTATCAAATCGGGAAACGGACATGCGCTGGATTGCCTTGCTTGCCTTTGCCTTTCTTGTCGCCTGCGACGTGGCACCGACCCAGACCGGGCCCGTGGAGCCATCACAGGTGCAAAGCCGCACCCCGCAAACGCCAACCACCACGCAAATGCGGCTCTTTGAGCAGGTCGTTACCCAAGTCGAGCCGGAGGCGGAAAGATACTGCCGCGCGCGGATCGACAACGGAAATTGCGATTTCAACATCGTGATAGACGACCGCAAGGGCCAACCGGCCAACGCGTTCCAGACGCTTGACCGCAATGGCCGGCCCATCATCGCCTTCACGCTTGCGCTGATCGCGGATGCGCAAAACGACGACGAGCTTGCCTTTGTCCTCAGCCACGAGGCCGCGCATCACATCGCGGGCCATATCCCGCGACAGCAACAGAACGCGACAGCCGGTGCGATCCTTCTGGGCGGGTTGGCCAGCCTTGCCGGTGCCGGGGCAAGCGCGGTGGACGCCGCCACGAATATCGGCGCTTCGGTGGGCGCGCGCAGTTACTCCAAGGATTTCGAGCTTGAAGCCGATGCCATGGGCACGGTGATCGCCAAACGTTCGGGCTATGATCCGGTGCGCGGCGCGGCCTATTTCAACCGTATCCCCGACCCCGGCGACCGTTTCCTGGGCACACACCCGCCCAATGCACAGCGGATCGAAACCGTGCGCCGGGTCAATAGCGGCATATGAATGCGGCAACTGACCGGCGTCATAAGCGACAGGGGCTCCAAATACGCCGTCTCGGGCGGGCCCGCGCCCGACCGCGATGCGGTGGATCGCTTTGTCAAGACGCTGAAGCGTGACAAGAAATTCGCCAAGGCCACCCATAACACATGGGCGATGCTGCCCGCCCAGGGCCCGCCGCTCAAGTCCGATGACGGCGAGGCGGGGGCGGGTATGGTCATCCTGCGGATGCTGGAACGCGCCGACCTGCGCGATCACGTGGTTGTTGTCACCCGCTGGTTCGGCGGAAAGCATCTGGGCGGTGATCGTTTTCGCCATGTGCAGGACTGCGTGACCGCCTATCTTGAGGCGCTTGACGCAGATCAAGGCGTCTAGGCCGCGCCTGTCACAGGGTGCTTCCATCCACATAGGAAAGGATGCGCCCTATGCCCGAGACACTGACCATCAAACGTCACGCCGCCCTGGTCGACCGCATGGCCGAAACGCTTGGCGTCGATCTAGAAGAGGCCACGCTGAAAGGGCAGATCACGCCGGATACGCTTTGCGACGTGGTGCTGCGCTGTACCGGATGCACCAATCCTGACGGGTGCGGGCACTGGCTTGACGCGCATCAAGACGGGGCCGACACGGTCCCCGACATGTGCCGAAACGGCGATATCTTTCAGCTTTTGCAGGCCGGAAACCGCGTCTGAGTGGCACCGGCCATGTCTGCCGCAACGTGTGGCATCTTCGTGCACGGTGCGAGAACGACCGCGCAACATAAGGTCACAAAGACGTATTGGTACGCGTCAGGCGCTCAGCCGTGCCGCAGACGCCGCCCCCAAAGATCGTATTCGCCTGCCTCGTCCACCTCGACCGTCACGATATCGCCCGGCGATAGCCCATCGGTATCCTCGTCGATGAACAGACAGCCGTCGATTTCCGGGGCATCCGCCTTGGTGCGGCAGGTGGCGATGCCGTCCGCGTCGATATCATCGACGATGACTTCTTGCACGGATCCAACCTTGGCCGCCAACTTATCCACGGAAATCGCCTGTGCGACCTCCATAAAGCGATCCCAGCGATCCTGCTTGACCTCGGCGGGCACATGATCGGGCAGCGTGTTGGAGCGTGCCCCGGCGACGTTCTCATATTGAAAGCATCCCACCCGATCCAGCCGCGCCTCGCGCAGCCAGTCCAGCAGGGTCTGGAATTCTTCCTCCGTCTCGCCGGGGTAGCCCACGATAAAGGTAGAGCGCAGCGCGATATCCGGGCAGGCGGCGCGCCACGCGGCGATCTCATCCAGCGTTTTCGCCGCCGCAGCGGGCCGCGCCATGCGCCTGAGCGTGTCGGGATGCGCGTGCTGGAACGGGATGTCCAGATAGGGCAAAAGCCCGTTCGCCGGATCGGCCATGATCGGGATCAGGTCGCGCACATGCGGATAGGGATAGACGTAATGCAGCCGCACCCATGCGCCCAGATCGCCAAGCGCGCGGGACAGATCGACGATGTGACTGCGCAGGTCGCCGCCCTTCCAGGGGTTTACGTCATGCTTTCGGTCCACACCGTAAGCACTTGTATCCTGAGAGATTACCAGAAGTTCGCGCACCCCGCTTTCCACCAGCTTTTCCGCTTCGCGCAGGATCGCGTGGCCCGGGCGCGAGGCAAGACGCCCGCGCATGTCGGGGATGATGCAAAACTTGCACTTGTGGTTGCAACCCTCTGAAATCTTTAGATAACTGTAATGGCGCGGCGTCAGCTTGACGCCGCCCGCGGGCAGCAGGTCCACGAACGGGTCCGGATCGGGCGGCACGGCGCGATGTACGGCATCCAGAACCTGTTCGTATTGATGCGGGCCGGTCACGGCCATCACCTTTGGATGCGCGCCGGTGATATAGTCCGGCTCGGCCCCCAGACAGCCGGTCACGATCACGCGGCCATTCTCGCGCAGCGCCTCGCCTATGGCCTCAAGGCTTTCGGCCTTGGCACTGTCCAGAAACCCGCAGGTGTTCACGATCACCGCATCCGCGCCTGCATAATCGGGCGAAATCCCGTAGCCTTCGGCGCGCAGTCGGGTCAGGATGCGTTCGCTGTCGACCAGCGCCTTGGGACAGCCAAGCGACACCATCCCGATCACGGGTTGACCGGGGCGCGTGCGGGCGCTCAGGTCGGGATTGGCGCGGTCGGGGCGCAGGTCTGGGGGGTTCGTGCTCATGTGGCGGGCTATATCCCGCCGCGCGGTGCCGGAAAAGCACAAAACGGTTGTTGGCGGCAGACCGCCTTCCTACACTTCCAGGGAAACGCAAGGAGAGCGGAATGCGCTGGATCATCCGTCTTGTCGGGCTTGTCATGCTTCTGGCTGTTGTCGCGGTCGGCTCCGTTTTCTTGCTGCCAAGCGACAGGATCGCGCGGATCGCCGCCGACCAGATCACCCGCATGACCGGGCGCGAGGTGACACTGGAAGGCGAGACACGTTTGAGCCTTTATCCGGTTCTGGGCGTCAGCACCGGGGCCGTGACCATCGCCAACGCGCCATGGGCGGGGGATACGCCGATGTTTCGCGCCGAAAGCCTCAAGATCGGGGTGAAGCCAGAAGCGCTTTGGGGGGGCGATATCCGCATTACCGGGCTGGAGGCGGTCGCCCCGGAAATCACGCTTCACCGCGCCGCTGATGGGCGCGTGAACTGGGAACTTGGTGTGGACAACGTGGCACCTTCGGGACAGTCCGCCCCCGAGGCGGGTGCCGACGCACCGGCACAGTCGCGCAGCCTTGCCCTGACACTTGACCGGGCGCTGATCACCAACGCCACCCTGACCTATATCGACGCTACTGCGGGCCGGACCCTGCGGCAGACGGGCGTCGATTTCGATCTGCGCTGGCCGGACTACGACGGCACCGCGACCTTTGACGCGGTTCTGCGCCCGGCGGGTGTCTCGGTGGCCCTGTCGGGCCATCTCGACCGGGTGGCTCATTTCATTGACGGCGGCGTGTCTGACATGGCGCTGAGCGTAAGCTCCGACGCGGGGTCGGTGATGTTCGACGGGCGCGCGGGCACCGCCCCCGAGGTGGTGGGCAGGCTGCGCCTTGATTTCAGCGATACCGCCGGTTTTCTGGCCGCGCTTGGTTTGGGGGATCTTGATGTCCCCGCCGGATTGGGCCGGGTGGCCAGCGGCGCGGCGGACCTGACCTTTACGCCCGACGCGCGGCTGGCACTGCGCGATCTGGCCCTTGATCTGGAGGGTAACGCGCTGCGCGGGGCCGCCGATCTGGATCTGGCGGGGGACACGCCGCGCCTTGAGCTGCAACTGAACGCGGGCGCGCTGGATTTCAGCGCCGCAGGCGCAGGCCAGGCCGGGGCCAATGACAGCGCCACGCCCGACGCCTCGGGGCCCGGCGGCTGGTCCACCGCCCAGATCGACGCCTCCGCGCTGGCGCTTCTGGATGCGCAGGTGGCGTTTGTGGCCGAGCGCATCGACCTGGGCGATGTTCGTCTCGGGGCAACCCGGATCCTTGCGAACCTGGACCGTGCGCGCGCGGTCTTCGACATCCGCGAATTGCGCGCCTATGACGGGTTGATCACCGGGCAATTCGTGGTCAACAACCGCTCTGGCCTGTCGGTGGGGGGCGATCTGACGGCGAATGAGCTGAACCTGCAAACCCTGCTCAGAGAAACCATGCAGGTCACGCGCCTGTCCGGCACCGCCGACGGCACGCTGCAATTTCTTGGGGTTGGCAACACGGTGCAGGCGATCATGTCGTCCTTGTCCGGCGAGGGCGCGGTCAAGACCGGGCGGGGTGTGATCTCTGGTTTTGATCTGGACCGGCTTATGCGGTCTGGCGACGCCACCGGGGGCACCACCGTCTTTGACAGCGCCTCTGCCAGCTTCAGGATGGAAAACGGCGATCTGTTCAATGAGGATCTGTTGATGATCCTGCCGCTTGCCCGCGCCTCGGGAGAGGGGCGCGTGGGGCTTGGCGCGCGCGATATCGACTATGTGTTCACCCCGGTTCTGCTGGATGGCGGGTCCGGCGGCGGGCTGGCGATTCCGGTCCGCATTCGCGGGCCATGGACCAATCCGCGCATCAAGCCGGATCTGGAAGCCGCCATCGACCTGAATTTCGAGGCCGAAAAGAAAGAACTGGAAAGCAAGGCCCGGCAGGAGGTGGAGCGCGAGGTCGAAAAGCAGCTTGGGCTTGAGCGGAAAGAGGGCCAATCGCTGGAGGATGCGGCCAAGGACGCGCTGGAAAAAGAACTGGAGCGCGGCATACTCAAGCTCTTTGATTGACCCGGCCCCGCCTGCGGCTTACCTCAAGGCCATGACACTGAACCCCGCCGACACCGCCTTCACCGCGCAGCTGCAAAGCGTTCTGCCCGCAGCGGCCTTTCGCGAGGCGTCAGCCGCCTATCTGGAAGAGCCGCGTGGGCGCTGGCATGGTCAGGCCGGTGTTGTCGTGGCCCCCGGCAGCGCCGAGGAAGTCTCCGCGACCATCCGCGCCGCGGGCGCGGCGCGCGTGCCGGTCATTCCTTATGGCGGCGGCACGGGGCTTGTCGGCGGGCAGATCGCAGAGGACGGGCCCGCGCCGCTTTTGCTGAGCCTTGAGCGGATGCGCGCCATACGCGGCATCTGGCCCGAGGAAAACGTGATGGTCGCCGAGGCCGGCGCGATCCTGTCGGATCTGCACGCGGCGGCGGGCGCGGAAAACCGGCTTTACCCGCTGTCTATCGCCTCCAAGGGCAGCGCCCGTCTTGGTGGGCTGCTGGCGGCCAATGCGGGCGGCGTCAACGTGCTGCGCTATGGCAATGCACGCGACCTGTGTCTGGGCATCGAGGCCGTCATGCCCGACGGGTCGATCTGGCACGGGCTGAAACGGCTGCGCAAGGACAATACGGGTTATGATCTGCGCAATCTGCTGATCGGCTCCGAGGGCACGCTTGGCGTGATCACCGCCGCCTCGCTCAAGCTTTTTGCGGTTCCCGCGGCACGCGGCGTCGCGCTGATGGTGGTGCCCGGCCCCGAGGCGGCGCTGTCGCTTCTGGCGCTGGCGCGCGACCACATGGGAGAGGCGATTTCAGCCTTCGAGCTGATGCACCGGACCGGGCTTGATTTCCTGGCCGAAACGATGCCCGACCTGCGCCAGCCCTTTGCGGACCGCCCCGAATGGGTCGTGTTGATGGATGTCGGGCTGGCCAAGGGGCTAAAGGCGGATGCCGCTTTGGAAGCATTGTTTGCCGCCGCCGCGAAGGTGGGGCTGGTCCATGACGGGCTGATCGCCCAGTCAGAACAACAGCGGCGGGAATTCTGGGACATCCGCGAAACCATGCCCGAGGCGAACCGCCGGATCGGATCTGTTTCAAGCCATGATATTTCCCTGCCGCTTGGCGCGGTGCCAGAGTTTATCCGGGCAGGCAATGCCGCGCTGGCAGAAATTGGGCCGTTTCGGATCAATTGTTTCGGTCATTTGGGCGATGGCAACCTGCATTACAATGTGTTCCCGCCCAAGGGACAAAGCCGCGACGCCTATACGGATCAGCGCATTACGATCAAGCGATGCGTGCATGACCTGACCCATGCCATGGGCGGCTCTGTTTCGGCAGAGCACGGGATCGGGCGGCTCAAGGTTGCCGACCTGGAACGCTATGGCGATCCGGCGAAACTGGCCGCGATGCGCAAGATAAAATCGGCGCTGGACCCTTTGGGCATCATGAATCCCGGCGCCGTCCTGCGACAGGCGGCACGTTGAAGCATGTCGCGTTCCACCTGTAGCGGCGCGGCCTTGAGTTGCCGCTTCGGCTATTCGTCCAAAGAGCCGTGGATCGCGAATTGTTCCAGCCCGGCATCCTGTGCCTCTATCGTGCGGTAGGTTTCGCGCACACCCGCTTGGGACAGGTCGCGTGCGACTGTAAGCAGGGTGTTGGGGTTGTGGTCTGCGCACATCTCGGCCATCTGCGCGATCTCTTCGGCGGCAACAGGGCGCGCGGCGGCCAGATCCGGCGCACCATAGACATCGACGAAATGTTGGGCCAGCGCGTCTGTCACCTGCGCCATCTCCTTGGTTTCGATCTGCGTGACCGCCACGAAGGTCACGCGGCCAAAGGTTTCCAGCCCGAGCCAGCCGTTGGAAAACGCCTGTTTCTGCTTGCCCGTCAGGTCGCCCTCGGTCCAGTTGGAAAACTCGAACCCGCCCGATATGCACCATTCCCCCGTCCGCGCGGGAGAGTGATACACGCGCGTGTCGCTTTCATCGAAATGGATCGCCCGTGCCAGTTTCATGCCGATGTCTCCAATACTGTGCTGAGCGGGATCAGGCGGGTATCGTCGCCGCGCCTGAAGAGCATTCCGAAATGCTCGTCCACGCCCAGAAACGTGCCGGTTTCCGCGTCTATGTCGATCTCTTCACCGATGCCATGCGCCAGCCCGCGCCATTGCCCGTGCAGCGCGCGCGCGCCGTCCTCGTCCCAGCGGGTGATCCAGACCAGCGTATGCCGCGCCCAGGCCTCCAGCAGATCCACGGGATCAACCTCGGCGCAGCCTTCCTCGTAGAGTGCTGTGCGGTCGGGTGTTTCACCGGGGGCAAGGCCGACCAGCATCAAGGGCAGGTCAAGCCCCACCACAAGCCAGCCGGGCAGCGCGCCAGGATCCGACCCGCCCGCCGCAACCCGCAGCCGACCGCAGGCCGCGCCGTTCACGCGCAGCCCGCCCGCCCATTCCAGATGGACCGCCACCTCGGGCGGGGCCAGCGCGCCAAGCGCGTTCTGAAAGCCGATGCCGCAGGCCGGAAGCATGGCCATCGCCTGTTCCAGCGGCACTTCGGGGGCCATGACCAGCGCCGCCTTCAGCCGGTCGACGCCCGGCGCATAGACGATCAGCCCCGCGTCACAGCCAAGCGCGGCCATGGCACAGGCCTTTTCGAACGGGTCGATGCCCGCGTCGATGGCGTGGCCGGTCATCAGGGGCGGAAAGGCCGGTGCGCGCTCTGTCATGCCACGCCGGCCTTTATCAGTTGGCGCGCGACGTCGCGAAACGCCTGCGATTGCGGCGCGTCGGGCTTTGACACCACGATGGGTGCGCCCCCGTCCGATGCCAGCCGGATGTCGATATGCAGCGGCACTTCGGCCAGCAGGGGCACGCCCAGCTTGGCCGCCTCGGTGGCAACGCCGCCATGGCCGAACACATGCTCTTCGTGCCCGCAACTGGAGCAGATATGCGTCGACATGTTCTCGATCATGCCCAGCACCGGCACATGCAGTTGGTTGAACATGTCGATGCCCTTGCGCGCATCCAGAAGCGCCACGTCCTGTGGCGTGGACACGATCACAGCGCCGTCGACCACGGCCTTTTGCGCCAGTGTCATCTGCACATCGCCGGTGCCGGGCGGCAGATCGACCAGCAGCACGTCGAGCGCGCCCCATTGCACCTGCATCAGCATCTGTTGCAACGCGCCCATCAGCATCGGACCACGCCAGACAACGGCCTGATCCTCGTTCGTCATAAGGCCCATGGACATCATCGTGACGCCGTGGTTGCGCATCGGCAGGATGGTTTTGCCATCCGGGCTGGCGGGGCGGCCAGAGACGCCCAGCATTCGCGGCTGTGACGGCCCGTAGACATCCGCATCCAGAAGGCCGACGCGGCGGCCCTCGGCGGCCAGCGCGCAGGCAAGGTTGGCGGATACGGTCGATTTGCCCACGCCGCCCTTGCCGGAGGCGATGGCGATGATGTGATCGACACCCGGCACGCGCTGCGGGCCTTGCTGGGTGGCGGCGGGTTTGGGTTTGAGATCGGGCGGGGCCTTGGCCTGATGCGCGGTCAGGACAGCCGACACCTCTGTCGCGCCGTCAAGCGCCTGCACCGCCGCATGGGCCGCGTCGCGCACGGGTTCGTACAGTTTGGCCTTGGCCGGGTCGATCTCCAGTACAAAGCGTACAACCCCGCCTTCGACATTCAGACCGCGTGTCACACCGGCCGTAACAATGTCGGACCCGGATACCGGATCGGTGATTGTCTTGAGCGCGTCCAGCACGCTCTCTCGTGTCAGTGCCACGTTATGCGCCGCCCTTGATCTTGCCAATGACCTCGTGCTGCACGTCGATGCCGTCGACGGTCAGCGTGACCTTGGCGGTGAATTCCTTGCCCTCGGTATCGGGGGTGTTGCGCATTCCCTCTTCGATGGCCTGCTGCGAGGTCACGCCGACCTGCTTGAGGAATTTGCGCATCGACATGTTGAAATCGTCGTTCATCTGTCTCTCCCGTTTGTTGTCGTTCCTGTTGACGCATGGGGTACGCTGTTTCTAACGTGAATCCCATGCACCGGTTCAATAGATATCTGCAACTTGCGATCCTTGCCATTTCGGGGGCCGGGATGGCCGCGCCCGCGATGGCAGATGACGTCCGCCTTGCCGCGCCGCCCGCGCTGATCGAGTCGGGCCTGCTCAAGTATGTGCTGCCGCGGTTCTCTCTCAAGACCGGGATACGGATCGAGCTCGTCAGCCCCGATGCGGCCGCGCAAATCGTGTTGGCTCCCGATGCGGATGGCCCGCGTGTGTTTACCGGGCCGGATGCCACATGGCGCATGGGGCTGGCCGCGCCGGACGATGCCGATGCCGCAAGATTTGCCGACTGGCTGCTGTCGGATATCGGACAACGGACAATCACCGCCTATGAACGTGACGGGAGCGCACCCTTTTCCCTGCCCGCCAAGGCGGAGATCGAGGTCGCGCCGGTGTCCTATGACGGCGATCCGGTTGCGGGAAAGGCGTTGTCCGTGCTGCATTGTGCCCGCTGTCACGCGGTCAGCGAGGCCACCCGGATGAATGCCATCGGCTCCAGCCCCAGCTTTTTCGTGCTGCGCGCGATGCGTGACTGGGACATGCGGTTTGCCGCCTTCTACGCGCTCAACCCGCATCCCGCCTTCACCCAGATCAAGGATGTCACCCCGCCCTTTCCGATCAACCGCCCGTCGCCCATCGTCCCGCTTGAGATGACGATAGACGACCTGGACGCGATCCTTGCCTATGTGGCGGGGATGCCCCCCGCCGATCTTGGCGCGCCTATCCGGCATCAGTGATCCTTGCGCTTCGAGAAGTAATCCTCGGAGGTGCGCACGCGTGGCTTTTCCCCGCTGGTGAACGGATTGTCCTTTGCTTGGAACTGGGCCTTGACGCGGCAATCGTCGCACATCTGGATCATCCGCGCGGCGCTGTCGGTGCCGAACATCGAATGCTTGCCCGCCAGCTTTTCGGTGATCCGCTCGATGGTGGATTTCACCCCGAACAGTGATCCGCATTCGACGCAGGCGAACGGCTCTTCCTCGTTCAGCACGACCTGGCCCAACGCCTCGTCGCGCAGGTTCATGCGCGGCTCGTAGGTGATGGCATCCTCGGGGCAGACATTCGCGCACAGTCCGCATTGCAGGCAGGCGTCTTCCTGAAAGCGCAGTTCCGGCTTGTCGGGGTTTTCCACCAGCGCACCCGATGGGCACAGCGACACACAGCTCAGGCAAAGCGTGCAGGCATCGGTATCCACCAGCACCGCACCATAGGGTGCGTCAGAGGGCAGGGGCAGGATATCGTCCTCGCCGCGCAGCGCGCGCGCGGCCAGCCGCGCCACCTGACGGCGGCTGCCCATCGGCAGAACGGGTGTTTCCAGCGGCGCGGGCGCGGCCTTTGCCCCGTACAGCGCGTCACACAGCGCATCGGGATCGTTGACATCCAGCAGCCGCAGCTTGTCCGGCCCTGCGATGGCCTCTGCCAGCGGCACTTCGCGGTCAAGCGCGTCACGCTCTGTCATGGGGGCCAGCAGGATCGTCACATCGGCAAAGCCCGATGCCAGCGCGGCCAGCATCTCCGCATGGCCAAAGGCGGACAGCGCGGGGATTTCCAGCGGGATCACGTCGGCGGGCAGGCCGCGCGCGTAGCGGGCGGCAAGCGCGATCATCTCTTGCCCGTGGCCCGTGTCGCAGACCAGCAGGCGGGGCGCATCGCCGCCCGCCTTGCGATAGGTCGAGGCCAGCACCTGTATCCTGCGAAAGATCGTGCCGGGGGCGGGCGCGTCATAGCTGATCGCCCCTGACGGGCACAGCGCCGAACACGCGCCGCAGCCCGCGCAGATCATCGGATCGACGGTGACATGATCGCCATCCGGCATGATCGCGCCCGTGGGGCAGACATCCAGACAATTGGTGCAGCCGATTTTCGAGGCGCGCGAATGGGCGCAAAGCAGCGGTTCCGTCTTGACGTAAAGCGGCTTCTCAAACGTGCCCACCATCTGGCTGGCCTCGAACACCGCGTCGGCCACCGCCGGGATGCTGCCAGGATCGGCGCGCAGGTAGCCTTCGCGCTTTTGCGGGGCGGGAAACAGCGGCGTGCCGCCCGTCAGGTCAAGAATGATATCGCATTCGGTGAGCGCGCCGTCCTTGGGTGCGGTCCATTGCAGGGGGCCGCGACCCGCCGGGTCGATCTGTTGCAACCCGTCGATGCGCAGGCTGAACCCCCCGAGCGCGCCGTCCGCGCGTTTCAGATCCCCTCGGATCACGTCATAGGTGCGGGTATCGGGCGGGTCGCTGGCATCGGTGATAAGCACCGTTACGCCCAGCACGTCTTTCAGACGCTCGGCCGCGGCAAGCGCGACATCGCCCGCGCCAAGTATCAGGCACAGCCCCTCGGAGATTACGTCAAGCGTCTTGCCGCCGGGCACCTGCATCGCGGCCTCGGCCATGAGCGCGGCCATTTTCGGCTGTGTCGAGCGCGAATCATCCGTCCAACCGGCGCGATCGCGCAGGTCGGTCAGGGGCGGTGCGGGCTGGTCCAGCTCGGCGGCCAGATCCTCGAAGAAGCGGTGCTCCTGCCGACAGCAAATCAGCGCGTCGCCTTCTGCGATGGCGGCGGCGGCCTGATCGCCCTGGGTGGTGCAAAGGGCGGAATGCACCGCGCTGCACCGCAGGCCCGTGGCCTGTTCCAGACCTGCCTTGTCGATGTCTTGTGTGCCAGAACAGTTGCACAATATCAATTGTTTAGCCATTGGTATCCGGTGCTCCCCTCACCATGCCCGGACATCAGTGATGCGTGAGCAGCGTCACAGTAGGCACGATTCGCACAGCGCGTAAACCGATGCCCCGCTTTGATCGCCGCGCGTATCGCACCAGCCCTTGGGCGCTGCGAGTCATCCGTCGGCGGTCGGGATCTTGCAAGTGGCAATGCCGTCCGGGGCGTTGATTCGGTCATTCTGTCCATGGCGTTGTCGTGGCGGGCTTTCGCCTGCCCATTTTGTCCAATCGGTCGCATTGTCCACGAACGCATGCAGAATTTTCTTTCCCCTCGATCAGGTTTTGCCCAATCTGAAGGCAACGGGAGAAGAGACCAGCATGATCCACAATCCGGACATGTACGCCACGATGCCAATCGGGATCGTGATGCGTCGCACACCAGGCGTCACACGATGGGCGGCATGGGCATGGCGTGCCGTGGCTGTGCTGCCCGGTGCGGCACCGGCCGATTGGCGTGTGCTGCGCGAGGATGGCGAAACCATCGAGTATCACGCCGACACGCTGACGCTGGAACTGCACGGGGCCGAGACGGAAGCCTATCTCCATGGCCTGTCGTCGCGGACCCCGTCCATATACGTGGTGCTGCGCAACGAGCGCTCGGGCGATTGCCCGCTTGAGGCGGTCCTTGTCACCGCGTCCCCCTACGAGGCGCAGGATTATGCCGATAACGGCGAGGATATCGTCGAGAAAGTGCCGATGCCCGACGGGCTGGTTGCGTGGGTGCGGGACTTTGCGCTGGCGTATCACAGCGAAGAGGAATTCAAGAAGCGCCGCCGCGACCGGGTCGATGTGGAGCGCAAGGAAGACGGGATCGGTGATCCGCGCATCCGACAGACACGGGACGTGTTCCGCTCGCCCTCTGTGGCAAGAAAGGAGCGTCTGCAATGAGCCGCAGTGCCGATTTCTGGTCCCGCCGCAAAGCGCAGGTCGAAGCCGAAGAGCGCGCCGAGGCCGAGGCGCAGGAGGCCGCGCATCTGGCCGCGCGCGACGAGGCGCTCCAGGAAAAGACCGACGAAGAGATCCTGGAAGATCTGGGCCTGCCCGATCCGGACACGCTGGAACAAGGCGCGGATTTCAAGGCTTTCATGGCCAAGGCCGTGCCCGAGCGTATCCGCCGCCGGGCGCTGCGCCGGCTTTGGCTGTCCAACCCGGCGCTGGCCAATCTGGACGGGTTGCTGGATTACGGCGAGGATTTTACCAACAAAGCGACCGTGATTGAGAACATGCAAACCGCCTACCAGGTGGGCAAGGGCATGACCGCCCATGTCGAGGAGCTGGCCCGGCAGGAAACCGCGCGCGAGGCGGGCGAGGATCCGTTCGCCGCGCCACCCCGTTCCGCGCCCGACGAGGCGCCTGAAGACAGCGACGAGACGCCAGATATCGCCGAAGCAGAGGGCGATGGCGTGGATGACACCGCCGCGCCGGAGCCGCTTGCCGCAGTGCAGGATGACCCCGTTGCGTCGCAAGACGATCTGGCCGATGATGCGACACCCCGCCGCAGGATGCGCTTTGCCTTCGACGACCACGCAGGGGGCGCGGCATGACCAAGCATGAGGGACGCATGAGCACCACCGAGGCCACTTACACAATTGCCGCCGAAGACCGACTGCGGGCTGATCTTTACGATTTCCTCGGCCTGCTTCTGGCCACGCCGCCGGGCGAGCCGCTGTTGAAGCAGACCGCCAGCCTGACCGGCGATGACGACACCGATCTGGGCACCGCCGTCGCGGCCCTGTCGCGCATCGCCCGGCACAGCCGCCCCGAAGCGGTGGAACGCGAATTCAACGCGCTGTTTATCGGGTTGGGCCGGGGGGAGTTGCTGCCCTACGCCAGCTATTACCTGACCGGGTTTCTCAATGAAAAGCCGCTGGCCACGCTGCGCCGCGACATGGCTGCACGCGGCATGACCCGCGCGCCGAATGTCTACGAGCCCGAAGACAACATCGCCTCTTTGATGGAGATGATGGCAGGCCTGATCACGGGCCGGTTCGGCAAGCCCGCGTCGCTCGCCGATCAGAAAACGTTCTTCAACAAGCATATCGGCCCCTGGGCCGGACATTTCTACACGGATTTGGAGGCCGCGAAGAACTCGGTTTTCTATGCCTCGGTCGGCGCTGTCGGCCGGGTGTTCATGGAGATCGAGGCAGAAGGTTTCCGGATGAGCGCGGAGCGATCCGCATGAACCGGCGGGCTTGCCCGTCATCAGAGCCGAGAGGAGGACTCTCATGAGCCAGAAAACCGAAGGCAGCAGCCGTCGCGATTTTCTCAAACTGGCCGCGACCGGCGCGCCCGCTGTCGCGGTTGCAACCATTGCGACCACCGGCACGGCCGAAGCCGCAGCCCCCGACCTGACATCCGAAAAGATGCAGGATACCGCGCATACCCGCGCCTATTTCGACAGCGCCCGCTTTTAAAGGCGGACGTCGTCACATTCCACTGCGCCGGCAACTGGTAGCGATTGGCCCGACAGCCCGGCGTTTACCATCCTTAGTACCCAACCCCTGATCGACAGGGGTACAGGGAGGAGAGACAAACATGCTTAGGAAAAAGACCAACGGGGTTGCGAAACGCCCCCAGCGGACAAGTATCCTGTCCGAGGTCGCCGGATCTTCCGTCGACCGCCGCGCGTTCCTGCGTGGCTCCGGCCTGGCCATCGGTGGCCTTGCCGCAATCGGCGCAATGGGCGGCACCGTCACCCGCGCCAACGCTCAGACCGCCGCGACGCAGGCGGTTCAGACAATCAAGTCGGTCTGCACACACTGTTCCGTCGGCTGCACGGTCGTTGCCGAAGTCAGCAATGGTGTCTGGACGGGGCAGGAGCCCGGCTGGGACAGCCCGTTCAACCTTGGAGCGCATTGCGCCAAGGGTGCCGCGGTGCGCGAGCACGCCCATGGCGAACGCCGGCTCAAGTACCCGATGAAGAAAGAGGGCGGCGAGTGGAAGCGGATCAGCTGGGAACAGGCGATCAACGAGATCGGCGACGGGATGCTGAACATCCGCGAGGAAAGCGGACCGGATTCCGTATACTGGCTGGGAAGCGCCAAGCATAACAACGAACAGGCCTATCTGTTCCGCAAGTTCGCCGCGTACTGGGGCACGAACAACGTGGATCACCAGGCCCGGATCTGTCATTCGACCACCGTGGCGGGCGTTGCGAATACATGGGGCTACGGCGCCATGACCAATTCGTATAACGATATCCACAATTCCAAGGCCATCTTCATCATCGGCGGCAACCCCGCCGAGGCGCACCCGGTCAGCCTGTTGCACGTGCTCAAGGCCAAGGAGCAGAACAACGCGCCGATGATCGTCTGCGACCCGCGCTTTACCCGCACGGCCGCTCATGCCGATGAATATGTCCGGTTCCGTCCCGGTTCTGACGTGGCGCTGGTCTGGGGTATCTTGTGGCACATCTTCGAGAATGGCTGGGAAGACAAGGAATTCATCCGCACCCGTGTCTGGGGCATGGACCAGATCAAGGCAGAAGTCGCCAAGTGGACCCCCGAAGAGGTCGAGCGCGTCACCGGCGCGCCGGGTGAACAGCTTCGCCGCGTCGCGCGCACGCTGGCCAACAACCGTCCGGGCACCGTGATCTGGTGCATGGGGGGCACCCAGCACACCAACGGCAACAACAACACGCGTGCCTATTGCGTGCTTCAGCTTGCCCTTGGCAACATGGGCGTGTCGGGTGGCGGCACCAACATCTTCCGCGGCCATGACAATGTTCAAGGTGCCACGGACCTTGGTGTTCTCAGCCACACGCTGCCGGGCTATTACGGCCTGTCGGCGGGCGCATGGGCGCATTGGGCGCGTGTCTGGGGCGAAGATCCCGAATGGCTCGCCGGCAATTTCGACAGCATCACCGGCAAGGACGGCAAGGAGAAATCTCTGCAAAACCTCAAGGGGATTCCCGTCAGCCGCTGGATCGACGGCGTACTGGAAGACGAAGCCAACATGGATCAGCCCGCAAAGGTGCGTGCCATGGTGCTTTGGGGCCACGCGCCCAACTCCCAGACCCGCATGACCGAGATGAAGACGGCGATGGAAAAGCTCGACATGCTTGTCGTGATCGATCCGTTCCCGACCGTCTCGGCGGTTCTGCATGACCGCACCGATGGCTGTTACCTTCTGCCCGCGACCACGCAGTTCGAGACACACGGCTCGGTCACGGCGTCTAACCGGTCTATCCAGTGGCGCGAAAAGGTGATGGACCCGCTCTTTGAATCAAAGACGGATCACGAGATCATCGGCCTTTTCTCGAAGAAGTTCGGGTTTCACGACCGGATTTTCCGCAATATCGGCATCGAGGCCGATGGCGTGACCCCCAATATCGAGGACACGACCCGCGAATTCAACAGCGGCATGTGGACCATCGGCTACACGGGTCAGTCGCCCGAGCGTCTGAAACTGCACATGGCCAATCAGCACACGTTTGACAAGACGACGTTGAAGGCTGTGGGCGGACCGGCGGATGGCGACTATTACGGTTTGCCATGGCCAAGCTGGGGCACGCCCGAGATGAACCATCCGGGCACGCCGAACCTGTACGACATGTCCAAGCCGGTGGCCGATGGTGGCCTGACCTTCCGCGCGCGTTTCGGCGTCGAGCGGGATGGCGACAACCTGCTGGCCGAGGGCGTGTATTCCAAAGGGTCGGAGATTCAGGACGGCTATCCGGAATTCACCATGCAGATGCTGATGGATCTGGGCTGGGACGGCGATCTGACCGCAGAGGAACGCGCCGCGATCGACGCCATTGCCGGGCCGAACACCAACTGGAAGACCGACCTGTCGGGCGGCATCCAGCGGGTGGCCATCAAGCATGGCTGTGCACCCTTCGGCAACGCCAAGGCGCGGGCCGTGGTATGGACCTTCCCCGATCCGGTGCCGGTACACCGCGAGCCGCTTTATACCAACCGGTATGATCTGGTCGCGGATTACCCAACCTACGAGGACCGTCACGACTATCGTCTTCCCACCTTGTATGCGTCGATCCAGAAGAACGACTTTTCCAAGGATTTCCCGATCATCCTGACCTCGGGACGTCTTGTGGAATACGAGGGCGGCGGCGACGAGACACGGTCGAACCCGTGGCTTGCCGAGCTTCAGCAGGACATGTTCGTGGAGATGAACCCGCGCGATGCCAACAATCTTGGTGTGCGGGACGGTGAGCAGGTCTGGGTCGAAGGGCCCGAAGGCGGCAAGGTGAAGGTCATGGCGATGGTCACCAACCGGGTGGGCGAGGGCGTTGCCTTCATGCCGTTCCACTTTGGCGGCCATTACCAGGGCGAGGACCAGCGGAGCAAGTATCCCGATGGCGCCGACCCCTATGTGCTGGGTGAATCCACGAACACCGCCCAGACCTATGGCTACGATTCCGTAACCCAGATGCAGGAGACGAAGGCGACTCTCTGCAAAATCAGCGCAGCTTAAGGAGATATGGGATATGGCAAGAGCTAAATTCCTCTGTGACGCCGAACGCTGCATCGAATGCAACGCCTGCGTGACCGCTTGCAAGAACGAGCATGAGGTGCCTTGGGGCATCAACCGCCGCCGCGTGGTGACCATCGAGGATGGCAACCCCGGCGAACGCTCGATCTCGGTGGCGTGTATGCATTGTTCCGATGCGCCCTGCATGGCGGTCTGTCCGGTAGATTGTTTCTACCAGAACGAGGAGGGCGTCGTCCTTCACTCGAAAGACCTTTGCATCGGCTGTGGTTATTGCTTTTACGCGTGCCCGTTCGGCGCGCCGCAATTCCCGCAGGCCGGCAACTTCGGCAGCCGTGGCAAGATGGACAAATGCACCTTCTGTGCCGGTGGCCCCGAAGAAAACAACAGCCAGGCAGAGTTCCAGAAGTACGGACGCAACCGGATCGCGGAAGGCAAGCTGCCGATCTGCGCCGAGATGTGCTCGACCAAGGCGCTTCTGGCCGGGGACGGGGACATCGTCGCGAATATCTATCGCGAGCGTGTTGTCTCCCGTGGCTTCGGCTCTGGCGCGTGGGGCTGGGGCACAGCCTACGAACAGAAGGGCGGCTGATCCTGTAGGGTGGGCAGATTGCCCACCCTACGATCGGACGACAATCTTGGTGGGCGGCCTCGACGGGCCGCCCCCTGTCCAATGTCCACAGGCATTCAGGAATCATACCCATGGCGCGCATTCTGCTTACCATTGCACTTTTGTTCAGCCTTGCCCTGCCCGGCATGGCGCAAGACGTCGATGCACCTGCATCCGGCGCGACCGATCCGCGCGCGGCAACCGGGGGCGCGCAGACGCTTGACGATATCCTTGCCCGACAGCGTGGCGAAGAAGTGCCGAGCCGCGAGCGCTCGGAAGACCCTGACAGCGCCGGGGCCATGGCCGGGCAGCTTGGGTCGCTGGGCGGGTCGTCTGACTCGGAGGTCTGGAGCGCGCTGCGTTTCGGCACCGCCGACGTGACCGTGTCCGCCGGTGGCGCGCCCGCCCGCGTCCTGATCCAGGATCGTGGCATGTGGTGGCTGGAATTTCGCGAAGGCCCGCTGACCACCTATGGTGGCTGGCTGTTGCTGGGCACGCTTGCGCTATTGGCGATATTCTACGTGATCCGGGGCCGCATCACCATCGACGGGCGTAAAACCGGCCGCACAGTCACGCGCTTCGGCGCCGCCGAACGCTTTACCCATTGGCTCATGGCGGGTTCTTTCATCCTGTTGGGGATCACCGGTCTTCTGGTTCTGATGGGGCGGCAATTCATCATTCCAACGTTCGGGCACGAGGCTTTCTCGACCGTTGCCATCGGCTCCAAGTGGATCCACAACAATGTGTCCTGGGCCTTCATGCTGGGGATCATTCTGTCCTTCTTTTTCTGGATCAGCCACAACATCCCCAACAAGACGGACCTGAAATGGCTGGCTGTTGGCGGTGGAATCTTCAAGAAGGGGGTTCACCCGCCCGCCAAGAAATTCAACGCCGGGCAAAAGGTGATCTTCTGGTCGGTCATCCTGCTGGGCGGTTCGATCTCGGTGTCGGGGTTGTCACTGCTCTTTCCGTTCGAAATGCCGATGTTCGCCAAGACCTTTGCGATCCTGAACGAGACGGGTCTGCCGCAGACGCTTGGCTTTGGCGCGTTGCCAACGCAGCTTGCGCCGCATGAAGAGATGCAATTCGCGCAGCTTTGGCACTCCATTGTCAGCTTTGTGCTCATGGCGATCATCATCGCGCATATCTATATCGGCTCTGTCGGTATGGAGGGGGCCTATGACGCCATGGGGTCCGGCGAGGTAGAGGAGCAATGGGCGCGCGAGCACCAGTCGCTGTGGCTTGAAGAGCTGGAGGAAGAGGGCAAGCTGCCCGATACGTCCAAGGCGGCGACACCTGCGGAATGACATGCGCGCGCCGCTGACATGTCTGTTGGCCGGTCTGGCCGTGGCGGCACTGCCCGCCGCGGCACAGGAGTTTACGACGCTCAAGGGACATGGGGGGCCGGTCATGGGGCTGGATGTGCATGAGGGGACGGGCCGCGTCGCCACCGCCAGTTTCGACAATTCCGTGGGACTTTGGGAGGCAGGCCGCCCGCGCTGGCTTGAGGCGCACGAGGCGGCGGTGACCACGGTCCGGTTCCTCGATGCCGACACGGCCATGTCCGGCGGCGACGATTTCGCCGTGGTGCTCTGGTCGCTGGATACCGGGCTGGCGACCCGGCTGGAAGGACATCAGGGCAAGGTGGCGCAGCTTGCGCCGTCGCCGGACGGACAGACCATCGCTTCGGCCAGTTGGGATGGGTCTATCGGCTTGTGGCCTCGAACAGGCGGCACCCCGGTATTCTTGCGCGGCCATGCTGCCGGGGTCAGTGATCTGGCTTATGCGGCGGACGGTGGGCGGCTTTATTCCGCCTCGGCGGACGGGACGATCCGGGTCTGGAACCCCGAGCAGCCCGACACGGGGGCGCGCGTGATTGTCGATCAGGGGTTCGGCGTCAACCGGCTGATCCTGCCGCGGGATGAAACATGGCTGGCTTACGGGGCTGTCGATGGCGTGACTCGGGTTGTGGACCCGGTGACCGGCGAGACGCTGCGGGATTTCTCGCTGGACCGGCGGCCGGTGCTGGCGATGGCCCATCACGAGGCAACGGGGCAATTGGCCGTTGGCGACGGGGATGGCTATATCATGATGATCGACACGGCGACCTGGCGCATCACGCGCGATTTCCGCGCCATGGCGCAGGGTCCGGTCTGGGCGCTGGATTTCTCGCCCGATGGCGCGCAGATCTATGCCGGCGGGATCGAGGATGTGGTCTATGCCTGGCCCGTGGCGCTGCTGGCCGCGTTCGAGCCTGCGGGCGGTGTGACACGCTCTTTCCTGCGCAACCCCGAGGACATGCCCAACGGAGAGCGGCAATTCATGCGCAAATGTTCGATCTGTCATGCGCTGACGCCGCCGCCCTCGCGCAAGGCCGGGCCGACGCTTTATGGAATTTTCGGGCGACCCTCGGGGGCAGTGCCCGGCTACCCCTATTCGGATCGACTGGCAAAGGCCGATATCATCTGGTCGGACGACACGATCGACGCGCTTTTCGATTTTGGCCCCGACCACTATATTCCGGGATCGAAGATGCCGATGCAGCGCATCACCGCCGCCGCGGACCGCAGGGATCTGGTTGATTTCCTGCGCCGTGCCACGGCCCCCAACAAGGAGACGGAACAATGAAAGCCATGCTGACGGCCTTTGTGGCCATTGCATTTATTTCGGTTGGCGCTTGGTACGCGCTGACCCATCTCGGGTTTGACAGCGGCAATGTGAATGCCGGGCCGGGCGTGCGGCTGGGTGACACCGGCGGATGAGCGATGCGCGTGCCGCTACCGTGGTCAGGGCCACCGCGCCACAGACGCGGCGCGACGATGAGTATGGCGACAACCTGCAATTCGCCTCGGTGCTGGTCATCGACGATGAGCCGGGGATGCGCAACTTCCTGACCAAGATCCTGGAACCGCGTGTCAAGCGGGTGGAACAGGCGCGGTCGGCGGCTCAGGCCGCCGAAATCCTGGATCGGGCGCATTTCGACCTGATCATCCTCGACAATGTCATGCCCGGCAAGACCGGCCTTGAATGGCTGTCCGAACAGCGGCGCGTCGGGCTGTTCGCCGATGCGATCATGATCACCGCCTATGCCGATCTGGACACGGCGATCCAGGCGCTGCGCGCGGGCGTGGCGGATTTCGTGCTCAAGCCGTTTCGCGCCAATCAGATCCTGAACGCGGTGGGACGGGCGCTGGATCGCAAGTATCTGGCGCGGGAAAACTACCTGCTGAAACACGCGCTGTCGGATGGTGGCACTGTGGCGCAGGGCCGTCTTCTGGGCAATTCGCCGGCGATTGCGCAGGTGCGCGAGATGCTGACGAAACTGGCGGCGACGCCAAGCACGGTGCTGTTCACCGGCGAGAGCGGCACCGGCAAGGAGATCGCGGCGCGCACGTTGCACGGGCTGTCGGACCGCGCCGGGAGCCCGTTTGTCGCGGTCAATTGTGCGGCCATTTCGCCCGATCATATTGCCGAGGAACTGTTCGGCGTGGTCGAGGCGGGCGCGCGGCGAAAGGACGGGCTTTTCCTGCATGCCGATGGCGGCGTCTTGTTTCTGGACGAGGTGGCGCAACTGCCCGAACAGGTGCAGGCGGCGCTGTTGCGCGTACTGGAGGACAGGCGCATCCGTCCGCTGGGGGCCGAACGCGAGATCCCGCTGAACCTGCGGTTTTTCTTTGCCACCAATGCCGATCTGGAAACCGCCGTGGCCGAAGGTCGGTTCCGGGCGGATCTGTATCACCGGATCAACGTGGTCAACGTGCAGATGCCGCCGCTTTGCGAAAGGCGCGAGGATATCGTGGAGCTGGCGGCGCTGTTCATGAGCGAGTTGTCGCGGGCCCTGGCCCTGCCGGCGCTGGAGCTGAACGAGGAGGTTTTGCTGAAACTGGCGCGGTATGACTGGCCGGGCAATGTGCGCGAGTTGCGCAACATGATCGAACGCTCTGTGATTCTGGGCCGGTTCCCCGACGAATTCGCCGGGCAGGGCACTGTTACCGGCGAGGCGGCCATCGAGACGCTGGAACTGGTCGAGCAGCGCCATATCCTGAGCGTGCTGGACAGGTGCCGGGGCAACCGCGCCGAGGCCGCCCGCCGCCTTGGGGTGGCACGCAAGACCATCGACCGCAAATGTGCAGCCTGGGGCGTGTGACGGCGTGATCCGGTTGTGCGGCTGCGCCGCGCAGGTCAGCAAGGCAGGAGGGGCTCTGCCCCTCACGTTGAAATTCCACGGAATTTCAACGCTCACCCCGAGGTATTTCCGGCCAGATGAAGCCGGTTAGAGCGTTCCGCCTTTAACCTGAGGCATCAATAGAAGGCGAAACGCGTGCAACGCTGGTCTGTTGCGTGCGTTTCACGAAAAGCTGTGATTCAGGTTTTTCGCGAAACGCTTTAGGCGGTGTCCTCGTCGGGGTGGGCGGAAGGCAGCCAGACGGTGAATTCCGCCCCGCCGCCGTCGCGGTTGCGCACGGTGATCAGGCCACCGGCCTGCCGGATCAGGGTCTGGCTGACCGACAGGCCAAGCCCGGTGCCTTCGCCGGGTTTGGTGGTGAAGAACGGGTCGAAGACGCAAGCCAGCTTTGCGGCGTCGATGCCGGGGCCATCATCCGCGATGATCAGCGCGGCACCGGGCGTGTCGTCGCGCAGGCCGGGTCCGATACGGATGTCGAGCCGACCGCGCGCCTGCATCGCCTGGGCGGCGTTGACCACCAGATTGATGATCACCTGTTGCAGCTCGCCCGGATTGACCCGGACATGCGGGGCATCGTCGCGCCGTATCGACACCGTGAGCCCGTCATCGGCGAGCACATGATCGACCAGCACCAGGCAATCGTCGAGCACGGCGGCGATGTCCACGCTTTCGTCGAAGGTGCCGAATTCGTCTGGGCGCGCGAATTGCAGGAGCTTGCCCACGATGGCGTTGATGCGGCCCACCTGCTGGTCCATCAGCGCGAGTTCGGTGGCCACCGGGGCCGCGGCGGGGCCGAGGCTTTCGCGGATCACGTCGAGATTGCCCTGGATGACCGCGACCGGGTTGTTGATCTCATGTGCGACACCGGCGGTGATTTCGCCGATCGCGGCGAGTTTCTCGCTCATCATCAGTTGCTGGTAGGTGGCTTCGAGTTTTTCGTTGGCCTCGCGGAGTTCTGCGGTGCGGTGTTCGACCCGTGTGTTCAGCTCATCCGCCCAGGAGCGCAGGGCGCGGTCGCGTTCCTGCACCTGGTCGAGCAAGGCATCGAGATGGGCGGCGACCGTTCCGATTTCGTCGCGGGTGGCAATGGGGCCGTTTCGCGCGTCAAGCTGTCCTGCCTCGACCCGTTGCATCGTGCGTGTCATCCGCTCCAGCGGCGAAAAGATGCCACCTGCAAGCCACAGGAAAAGCGGCACGGTCAGGGCCAGCACGCCTGCGACCGCACCGAATATAAGCCAGTAGGCCGTGTGCTTGGCGGCCACCAGCGGGGCTTCGAGAAAGCCGACATAGAGCATGCCCACGCGCGTGCCGAAACTGTCGCTCAGGGGCAGGTAGCCCGAGACATACCAATCATTGACCACGAAGGCACGGTTGAGCCATGTGCGCCCGTCGTTCAGCACGTCCTGGCGGACCGCAGCAGACACCCGTGTGCCAAGGGCGCGCACGCCCTCGAAAAGACGCACATTGGTGGAGATGCGCACGTCTTCGAGAAAAAGTGTCGCGGTGCCCTGCCGTTCGCCGCCCTGATCGGGGGCGCTGTCGGACTGGTAGACAAGCGCATTGATCGTATCAATGAAATCGAGATTTTGGTTGAGCAGGATACCGCCCACCAGAACGCCGCCTACTCGTGCCACCGGCACTTGCGTGGCTGTGTGCACGACCATGCCCCGATCCTCGATATGGCGGTCTGTGGGAAGGGCGGCTTCGGTGTCGATCAAGCGAAGGCGCGCGCGGGCCGCCAATGCGGGGTTGATGTCGCGCAGCTGCCGTGACGTCAGGATGTCGATCTCGGTGGCCTTGCTGCCGGCTTGCGCGGCGGCGATCACGGGCCAGTCGTTCGCGGCCTGTGCCGCCTTGTCGCGGGGCAGGTGATAGAGAAAATCAAGCCCCAGCCGCGCGCGTTCGGACGTCAGAAACGCCTGAAACCCCGCCGGGCTGAGCCTTGTGGCCTTTTCAAGCTGTGCAGAGTCTGCAAGGGCTGCCACGTCGCGCCCCGTGGTTATCAGGATCTGGCCAAGATATTGTTCGGCTATGCGCAGGTCGCTTTCCACGTTGCGGATCAGCAGATCATCGTAATTGGCCGCCCATCGCCCGACCGCAAGCGTCAGCAGCAAGGGCAGCAACACCACCAGTGGCAGAAGCGCGAGGATCAGCAGCCTGAGCCGTACCGACGTCATGCCATGTCCCTTGTCTGTAGTGGCCTGTATGTGGAGTTTACGCGATAACCTGCCGCGGGTCCATCGGGGCGGGCTGTTGCAAACTTCCCCCTAGCAAGCGGGGTATCCATCGCCTAAGTTCTATGGGCATTGGCAGGACCGAGGGAGCACATGTCAGACACCGGACTGCAAAAGCTGGCGTTTTTCCTGCTGGTACTTCTTATCCTGTTCGTGGCTGTGGCGGGGGGCGTTTGATGGCGCGTCGCTTTGGTGGAAAATTCAGCCCCGAGGGCGCCGAAACCGGCTCGTCCCCGGCGGCGCGGGGCGGGTTTCAAGGCGCGCTCCGCACCCGTGCAGGTGGCCGGGTCAACCTGTTGTTTATCGCGCCCTTGCCGCTGATCTGGCAGGCCTTCACCTCTGGTCCGGCGGGGCTGGCACTGAACCTTGTGGCGCTTGGCCTGTTGCTTTTGGCGGCATGGCTGACGCGTGAGGGCATCCTTGCGCAGGAGGCTTACGAGGCGCGCAAGGTGGCGCGCGCGCCGGGGGTGCCGCGCAAGATGTTTGGCTCTGGGCTGACCGGGATCGGTCTGGGTGTTGCGGGGTTTGCCGCGACAGGAGGCCTGGTGGCGCCTGCGATCTATGCGCTTGTGGGCGCGGTGCTGCACGGCTTTGCCTTTGGCCTTGATCCGATGAAAGACAAGGGGATCGAGGGCATCGACAAGATGCAGACCGACCGCGTGGCGCGGGTGGTGGATCAGGCCGAAAGCTATCTTTCCGCGATGTCCGAGGCGATAAAGCGCGCGGGCGACAGGCAGGCGGAACTGCGGCTGGAGCGATTTCAACTATCGGTGCGCGACATGCTGCGCACGGTCGAGGATGACCCGCGCGATCTGACCGCGGCGCGCAAATATCTGGGCGTGTATCTGATGGGGGCGCGTGACGCGACGGTGAAATTCGCCGATATATACGCGCGGTCGCGGGATACCGGCGCGCGGTCGGATTACATGATGCTGCTGACCGACCTGGAAGAGAATTTCGTCGCCAAGACCCGCAAACTTCTGGAAGACAACACTTCCGACCTGGATATTGAAATCGGCGTCTTGCGTGACCGGCTGGCACGTGAGGGCGTCCGGCTTACCGATAACGATTAACCCCCGAGAGGAAATTTTCATGTCTGACGAAATTCGCAACAAGGCTGAGGCAGCACTTGCCGAGGTCGAGGAAGTGAGCCGGGCCGTGCTGCCCGAGCCCAAGGCCGCGACCGAAATCGTCGCACTGGACAATGCCGCGCCCGAGCAAAGCGCCGAGATCCGTCAGCGCATGGGCGAGATAGACATGGGCGACACCAATTCCATCGTGTCCTTTGGATCGGCCGCGCAGGCGGAATTGCAGGAAATCTCGCAAGCGATGTTGCAGGGTGTGCGCAACAAGGATGTGGGCCCGGCGGGCAACAGCCTGCGGGGCATTGTCACCACGATCCGGGGCTTTTCGGTGTCCGAACTGGATGTGCGCCGCGAGCGGACCTTTTGGGAAAAGCTGTTGGGCCGGGCTGCGCCCTTTGCCAAGTTCACCGCGCAGTTCGAGACGGTGCAGGGGCAGATCGACAAGATCACCGATGATCTGCTCAAACACGAGCATGTGCTCTTGAAAGACATCAAATCGCTGGATCTGCTTTATGAAAAGACCCTGCAATTCTATGACGAGCTGGCGCTTTACATCTCGGCGGGCGAGGAAAAGCTGAAGGAGCTCGATACCAAGGACATTCCCGCCAAGGAAAAGGAAATGAACGCCGCGCCCGACGATGATCAGGTAATGAAGGCGCAGGAACTGCGCGACCTGCGCGCCGCGCGCGACGATCTGGAACGCCGGGTGCATGACCTGAAACTGACCCGGCAGGTCACGATGCAATCGCTGCCGTCGATCCGGCTGGTGCAGGAAAACGACAAGAGCCTCGTGACCAAGATCAACTCTACCCTCGTGAACACGGTGCCGCTTTGGGAAACCCAGCTGGCGCAGGCGGTCACGATCCAGCGCTCTGCGGATGCCGCCGCCGCCGTGCGCGATGCCAACGACCTGACCAACGAGCTTCTGACCGCCAACGCCAAGAACCTGCGCGACGCCAACAAGACCATCCGCGAGGAAATGGAGCGTGGCGTGTTCGATATCGAAGCGGTCAAGCAGGCCAATGCGGACCTGATCGGCACGATCGAGGAAAGCCTTCAGATTGCCGACGAGGGCAAGGCGCGCCGCTCTGCCGCCGAGGAAGAGTTGCAGAAGATGGAAAAAGACCTGCGCGACACGCTGGCCGCCGCGAAATCGCGCAAGGACGGGATCGGCGACAATGCCGGCACCGCCGTTCCGCACAGCTGAGAAAGGCGGATCCGGTGGGTTTCTGGCAAAGGGCAGGGCGGATCGGCGCGGCGATGGCCGGGGCGCTGGCGCTGTCCGGCTGTCTGGCGGTTCAGCCACCGGCGCCCGCCGGCAACCCGCAGTCACAATCCGACGGGCAGTCAGCCTCCCATGGGTCCGACGCGCCCGGCACAACGGCGTCGGCGTCCAGTCAGGCGTTGTCACGCTATTACCGTCGGCTGGAAACCGACCTGCTGGCGCAGGATCTGATGCGCACGGGGGGCGGCGGCGTAGACACGCCCTATTCCGAAGTGGATCTGCAACGCAATTTCGAGCGGATCGCATTTTACGACGAATATCAGCGCAATGCCGGGCTGCGCCCGTCCGAGGGGCGGGCGGGGCGGCTCAAGAAATGGGTGGTGCCTGTGCGTGTCGGGGTCGAATTCGGCGACAATGTCCCGATGGTCGAGCGTGACCGGGACCGTCGCAACGTGGCCGAATTTGCCGCGCGCCTGTCGCAGATCACCGGCCACCCGATATCCATGAGCAATCAGGCTCCGAATTTCATCGTCATGGTCATGAACAATGACGACAGCGCGCAGGCGCGTGCGCGCGCGTCTCGGGTCATGCCGAACTTATCGGATGCCAATCTGGCGTTGTTTTCCGATCTGCCGCGCGCGATCCAGTGTTTCGTGATCGCGGCGGGGTATCAAAAAGAGCACGAATACCGCGTGGCGCTGGCCTATATCCGCTCGGAAAATACCCAATTGCAGCGGCTGGCCTGTATCCACGAGGAGCTGTCGCAGGGGCTTGGCCTTGCCAATGACAGCCCGCGCGCGCGGCCCTCGATCTTCAACGATGATGAGGAATTCGCGCTTCTGACCGCCCATGACGAAGAACTGCTGCGCCTGCTTTACGATCCCGCGCTTGAACCGGGCATGAGCCTTGACGAGGCGCGCCCGATCATCACCCGTATCCTTGCCGGCCGGCTTGGGCCGAGCTGATCCTTTTCAGGAGATAACCCCAATGGGCATTTTCGATTTCCTTTCCGGTGAATTCATCGACGTCATCCACTGGACGGACGACACCCGCGACACGATGGTCTGGCGGTTTCAGCGTGAGGGCCACGAGATCAAGTACGGAGCCAAACTGACCGTGCGCGAGGGGCAGGCGGCCGTGTTCGTGCATGAGGGCCAGTTGGCGGATGTGTTCACGCCGGGGCTGTACTTGCTTGAGACGAACAACATGCCGGTGATGACCACCTTGCAGCACTGGGATCATGGCTTCAAAAGCCCGTTCAAATCTGAGATCTATTTCGTCAACACCACGCGGTTCAACAACCTCAAATGGGGCACCAAGAACCCGATCATGCTGCGCGACCCGGAATTCGGGCCAACCCGCATCCGCGCTTTTGGCAGCTATTCGGTGCGGGTGATGGACGCGGCGAAATTCCTGACCGAGATCGTTGGCACAGATGGCGAATTCACGATGGATGAGATTTCCTTTCAGATCCGCAATGTGATCGTGCAGGCGTTTTCGCGCATCATCGCGGGTAGCGGTATCCCGGTGCTCGACATGGCCGCCAACACCGCCGATCTGGGCAAGCTGGTGGCGGCGGAAATTTCCGTCGTGGTGGCCGAATATGGCCTGACGATCCCGGAATTCTATATCGAGAACATCTCGTTGCCGCCAGCGGTGGAAAAGGCGCTGGACAAGCGCACCTCGATGGGAATTGCGGGCGATCTGGGCAAGTACACGCAATATTCCGCCGCCGAGGCGATGACGCAGGCGGCCTCCAATCCCGGCGGCGACGGCGGCATGGGCGCGGGGCTTGGCATGGGTATGGGCATGGCGATGGCCAACCAGATGGGGCAGGCGGGGCCTTCGGGGGGCGCTCCTCAGCCGTCACCGGCTGCGTCGCCCGCGCCGCCTCCGCCGCCCGTGGAACATGTCTGGCATATCGCCGAAAGCGGCCAGACCCATGGGCCCTATTCCAAGGCAGCACTTGGCCGGATGGCCACAGAGGGCAAGCTGACGCGCGCAACTCATGTCTGGACCGCCGGGCAGGATGGCTGGCTGCGCGCGGGCGAGGTGCAGGAACTGGCACAGCTTTTCACCGTGATGCCGCCGCCCCCGCCGGGCGCGTGACAAGGGGGGTGTCATGTCGCGGCATTCCATCACCTGGGCTCTGCACTGGACGGCGGCGCTGTCGCTGCTTTTCCTCTTGTCGGTGGATGACCGGATTTACGGTGGTCTGGCTTGGGTGTTCATCGCATCGGGCGGGGCGCTGGTGGCGATCTGGGCCGTGCGCGGGCTGCTGAATGGCCCCGGACCGGCGCTGACCGGCCCGTTGCGCGCGGCGCATCCCTGGCTGAGCCGGGGAATGTATCTGCTGCTGGGCTGGGCGGTGCTGTCGCTCGCCTTGGCCAGCCTTGGCCATGCGTTGCCCGGCCCGCATCCGCGCAGCCTGCTTCTGGCACTGGGTGGCGCGGCCATGGGGCACGCGATCTTTCATCTTTGGCGGCACACCGCGCTGCGCGATGGCGCGTTGCGGCGGATGACGCCGCGACCCTTGCACAGGTACCTGTGATGACCACGACAGCCGCGACCCCGCCCGCCAAGACCTCGACCGCGGAACATCGGTTTCCCTGCGACACATGCGGGGCCGATCTGCGCTATGAGCCGGGAGCGCGGGCGCTGAACTGTGATTATTGTGGCAATTCACAGTCGGTTGCCCCCGCCGCGCCGGTGGTCAGCGCGATCCGCGAGCTGGATTTCGCCAAGGCCACATCGGGGCAACTGTCGCGCGAAGAGATGGAGGAAACCCGCGTCTTGTCCTGCGCCGGTTGCGGCGCCCAGGTGGAGTTCGAGCCGGACATCCACGCCGCCGAATGCCCGTTCTGCGCCACGCCCGTGGTCACGGACACCGGCAGGCATCGCCATATCAAGCCGCGTGGTGTGCTGCCTTTCGTGCTGAACGAGGGGGCGGCGCGCGACGCGATGAGTGACTGGCTGGGCGGGCTGTGGTTCGCGCCCTCGAAACTTCAGCAATATGCGCGCAAAGGGCGCCGGATGCAGGGGATCTACGTGCCCTACTGGACCTTCGATGCCGACACCCGGTCGCGCTACAGCGGCGAGCGCGGCACGGTTTATTACGAGACGGTGACAGTGCATCGCGACGGCAAGCCGGAACGCAGGCAGGTGGCGCGGATCCGCTGGTCGCCCGCCTCTGGCCAGGTGGCGCGGGCCTTTGACGATGTGCTGGTGCTGGCGTCGAAATCCCTGCCCAAGCATTTCACCGAGGGGCTGGAGCCATGGGATCTGGGCGGTTTGCAGCCCTATAGCCCGCAATTTCTGGCCGGGTTCCGGGCCGAGGGCTATCAGGTGTTGCTGGAGGACGGGTTTGTCGAGGCGCGCGACAAGATGGACGAGATCATCGCCCGCGACGTGCGCTTTGCCATTGGTGGGGACCAGCAACGCATTCACGATATCGACACGGATGTGCGCGATGTCACGTTCAAACATGTGCTGTTGCCGGTCTGGATGGCCGCGTACAAATACCGGGGCAAGACCTATCGCTGTGTCGTCAATGGCCGTAGCGGGCGCGTGCAGGGCGAACGCCCCTATTCCGCGATCAAGATCGCCTTTGCCGTGGTTCTGGGCCTGATCGTGGCAGCGGCGATGGGGTATCTGTGGGCCACAACCTGAGCCGGGTGGCCTTGACTGACGGTGGAACGCGTCAGCTATCCGTCGCCCATTCCCAGGGCCGGGTGAACTGCCCCAGCGTTGCAGTCACCGCCGCCGGGTCCACATTATCGCGGGTCTGTTCGATCCGGGCCACCAGACCGCGTTTCTTGTCGTCGACCACCGTTGCCACGCGGGCGGCCACATCGGCTGTTTCAAGCGCCTCGTTATAAATCCGCGTGATCGCACGCTTGCGCAGATCGGGCTTGAACACCTTGCCGACGGCGGTTTTAGGCAATTCCGGCAGCACCTCCACATGGCGCGGGATTGCGGCGCGTTCGTGGATATGCACCTTGCAATGCGCGCGCAGAGCCTCGCCGGTGACGGTGCCGCCCTCGACCAGTTCGACATAGGCGCAGGGGATCTCGCCGGAATGCGCGTCGGGCTGGCCGATGGCACCGGCCATGGCGACCTCGGGATGGGCCATCAGCGCCTCTTCGATATCGGCGGGGTCGATATTGTGACCACCACGAATGATCAGATCCTTGGCGCGTCCGGTGATCCACAGATAGCCGTCGGCGTCCATGCGTCCCAGATCGCCGGTGCGCAGGTATTTTTCGTGATGGTACAGATCGGCGTTCTTTGCCGCTTCGGTATAGGTGTGGCCCGCATAGACGCCGGGATTGTCGATGCAGATTTCGCCGACCTCGTCAGTGTCGCATTCCACGGGCTGTCCATCCCGCAGGGTAAAGATCCTGACCTCGGTATGGGGGAAGGGCACGCCGACCGACCCGACCTTTTTCTCGCCCGAGGGCGGGTTGCAGGACACAAGGCAGGTCGCCTCGGTCAGCCCGTAGCCCTCGATCACGGTCATGCCGGTCGCCGCCTCGAACCGCTTGAACAGCTCCATTGGCATCGGCGCCGAGCCGGAAAACGCGTTCCTGACAGACGAGACATCCGCATCGACCCTGCGTTGCATCAGCGCCGCGACGGCGGTGGGCACGGTGATGACAAAGGTGGTCTGCCACCGCTCGCACAGTTTCCAGAAATTGTCGAACACACCTTCGCCGCGATAGCCGGCGGGTGTGGGAAAGACCACATGCGCGCCCGACTTGATCATTGCCATCAGGATCACGTGACAGGCAAAGACATGGAACAGGGGCAGGGGGCACATGATGCTGTCATATTCGGTGAACAGCAGCCGGTGCCCGACCCAGCCGTTATAGATCATCCCCGAATAGCGGTGCTGTGCCACCTTGGGCATTCCGGTGGTCCCGCCGGTGTGGAAATAGGCGGCGACGCGGTCTGCGCTATCGGGTGTGAAGCCAAGCGTGCGGGGGTGCTTTTGCATCTCGGTTGTGAAATTCCTGACATCCGCATGATGATTGCCGGGGGATTTCGGGCGGATCAGCGGCACGATCCAGCTTTTGGGCGGGGTCAGGTAGCGGTTGAGATCGACCTCCAGCACAGTATGCACATGTGGGGCGTGGCGCACGGCCTCTGCCAGTTTCTGCGCGATATCGGTTTTCGGAAACGACTTGAGCGTGATGACCACCTTCGCATCCGTCTCGCGCAGGATTGCGCCGATCTGTGCAGGCTCCAGCAGCGGGTTGATGGGGTTGGCGATACCCGCGACCATCGCGCCAAGCGTGGCGATGGCGGCTTCAAGGCAGTTGGGCATGACAAGCGCCACCACATCGGTGGGCCCCACCTTGAGGCTGCGAAAGAGATTGGCCGCCTGACAGACCTGTTCGTGAACCTCGCGCCATGTCAGCGTCTGCGCCTTGTCCTGTGGCCCGGACAAAAGCTGATAGCTGATCGCGGGGCGCTCTGGAAAGGCCGCTGCCGTGTCGGCCAGCATCTGGTAGACGGTGGCGGGCACCTCGCGCGCGGTCCATGGCATTTCGTTCTGGATGTCCACCGCATCCTGTCGCGTGGCGAATGTCATTGTCTGTCCTCCAAAAGCGCGACCCGCTCAGGGCGCTTTCCCCCCGTAAGGTGCAGCATGGGGGGGAAGATCCGGGCGCGCAAGTTTAACCGGACACAGTACCGGACCGGGGCTGTGGAAACTCTTGCGAAAATCACTTGACTCTTTTGGTCGGAAATAAGACACATTCCCTACCAATTCACTCGGAAATGAAAGGACGCTTCCGATATGCCCAGATCCTACACACGCCCCCTCACGGCGGCTGCCGCGCTTTTTGCTTTTGTCGCGCCTGCCTTCGCGCAGGAGGTGAACCTGTATTCCAGCCGCCATTACGAGTCGGATGATGCGCTTTACGCTAAATTCACCGAAGAGACCGGCATCACCGTGAACCGGATCGAGGCGAAGGCCGACGAGCTGATCGCCCGGCTTGAGGCCGAGGGCGACAACAGCCCGGCCGACGTTCTGATCACCGTTGATGTGGGCGTGATGGACCGCGCCGAAAGCGCGGGCGTGTTGCAGCCCTTCGACTCCGCAACCATCGAAGAGCGCATCCCCGAGCGGTTCCAGTCCCCCGATAACCTTTGGTTCGGCCTTGCACAGCGCGCGCGGATCATCTTTTACGCCAAGGACCGCGTCGAAAACCCGCCGCAGACCTACGAGGAACTGGCCGACCCCAAGTGGGACGACACGATCTGCATCCGCTCGTCCTCGAACATCTATAACCAGTCGCTGCTGGCCTCGGTCATCGAAGTGCATGGCGAAGACGTGGCCAAGGATTGGGCCGCCGGTGTGCTGGAGAACATGGCGCGCGCGCCGCAAGGCGGTGACACCGATCAGCTACGCGGCCTTGTGTCGGGCGAATGCGACGTGGCGGTGTCCAACCATTATTACTATGTGCGCGGCTATGCCGGTCAGGTCGACGGGCTGACCGAGGGCGTTGATGATCTTGCCTGGGTCTGGCCGAACCAGGACGGGCGCGGCACGCATGTGAACCTGACCACGGCGGCGCTGACGGCGAACGCGCCGAACGAAGAGAACGCGATGAAGTTCCTGGAATTCCTTGTCAGCGACACGGCGCAGCAGATGTTCGCGTCGGGCAACCATGAATACCCGGCGGTCGAGGGTCTGTCAGGGGCCGAAACCACCGAGCGTCTGGGAGATTTCAAGGCCGACGGCACCACCCCCACAGCCGCCTTCAGCCGCAACGCGGCCAAGGCACAGGCGATATTCAACCAGGTCGGCTGGGACTGATCCCGCCACGCGCGGCATAAACAAGAACGGCGCCTCGCGGGGCGCCGTTTTTTTGTGTCTGGTCAAGCAAGGTCGTTCAGCCGACATCCTTGTAGCTGATTTCCTTCTGGTCCTGACCTGTCCGGTCGCGCCGGATCAGCAAGCGGTTGAGCGCGTTGACATAGGCCTTGGCGCTGGCCAGGACGGTATCGGTATCCGCCGACTGGCCGGTGGCGATATTGCCCTCCTCCTCCAGCCGGACAGAGACGGTGGCCTGCGCGTCGGTGCCTTCGGTGACGGCGTGCACCTGATAAAGCTGCAAGCGCGCTTGATTGGGGTGCAGGGCGCGCACCGCCTTGAAGGTGGCGTCAACCGGCCCGTCGCCCGTCATCTGCGCGGTCTTTTCGACCCCGTCGATGGTCATCGTCAGGTCTGCCTCGGCGGGTTTGCCGGTGCCGCAGACCACGCGCAGCGATTTGACGACAAGCCGGTCGCGCGTATCATCCTCGCCCGCCTGCACCAGCGCGATAAGATCCTCGTCATAGACCTCTTTCTTGCGGTCGGCCAATTCCTTGAACCGCACGAACACGTCGCCCAACTGGTTGTCGGCCAGTTCGATCCCCAGGTTCTTGAGCTTGGAGCGCAGCGCGGCGCGGCCCGAATGCTTTCCAAGCACGATATTCGTCTCGGTCAGGCCCACATCCTCGGGGCGCATGATCTCGAACGTTTCGGCGTTCTTGAGCATTCCGTCCTGATGAATGCCGGATTCATGCGCAAAGGCATTCTTGCCCACGATGGCCTTGTTGTATTGCACGTTGAAGCCAGAAACGGTGGCGACACGGCGGCTGATATGCATCAGTTTGGTGCTGTCGACACGGGTCTGATAGGGCAGGATGTCGCCGCGTACCTTCATCGCCATCACCACCTCTTCGAGTGCGGTGTTGCCAGCGCGTTCGCCAAGCCCGTTGATGGTGCATTCGATCTGCCGCGCGCCACCCTCGACGGCGGCCAGCGCGTTGGCCGTGGCCATGCCAAGATCGTTATGGCAATGCGTGGCAAATACGATTTCATCCGCGCCCGGCACCTCGGCGATCAGCCGCCGGATCAGATCGGCGCTTTCGACCGGGGCGGTATAGCCCACCGTATCGGGGATGTTGACGGTGGCCGCGCCCGCCTTGATCGCGATCTCTACAACGCGGGCAAGGTAGTCCCACTCGGTACGCGTGGCGTCCATCGGCGACCATTGCACGTTGTCACACAGGTTGCGGGCATGGGTGACTGTTTCGTGAATGCGCTCTGCCATCTCGTCCTTGGACAGGTTCGGGATCGCGCGGTGCAGCGGCGATGTGCCGATAAAGGTGTGGATGCGCGGCCGTGCGGCGTGTTTCACCGCCTCCCAGCAGCGGTCGATATCCTTGAGATTGGCCCGCGCCAACCCGCAGATCACCGCATCGCGTGAGCGTTTGGCGATCTCGCTGACCGCGCGGAAATCGCCTTCGGAGGCGATGGGAAAGCCCGCTTCGATGATATCGACGCCCATGTCGTCAAGCAGCCCTGCGATTTCGAGCTTCTCCTCATGGGTCATGGTCGCGCCCGGAGATTGTTCGCCGTCGCGCAGGGTGGTGTCGAAAATCATCACCCGGTCTTTTTGCGCCTGCGGCGCAGCACGGTCTTTATCGGTATCCGTCATGTGTTGTCTCGCAATGTAAAACCTAAGCCTGTGGCGCGAACGGCATCCCCTCTGAGCGGTCGCGCCGGTTCAGGGCACGCTCAGAGGCGGCTTAGGAGTAGCAGCACAGGAACGCAACCCGCAGTGCGGGGCGTTTTCATCGGGGGGATATGATCCTGCATACACATTTCGCCAAGATAAGCGCGGCGTGTCGGTTTGAAAACCCCCGAAATCGCGCCCGCCCGCTTGAAGCGCCGCGCGCGCCTTCTAGCTTGCCCCGTCATGGAAAACGCATTGATAATCGGCGCATCGGGCGGCATCGGCGCGGCTTTGGTGACGGCGCTGGAAACCCGTGGCGTTGCCGTCACGGGGCTGTCGCGCTCGGGCGATGGGCTTGACGTGACCGACGAGTCGTCGGTCGAAGGGATATTGGGCGCGCTGGACGGCCCCTTTGATTTGATCTTCGTGGCCACCGGCGCGCTGGAACTGGACGGGATGGGGCCTGAAAAGGCGCTCAGGCAGCTTTCGCCAGAGGCGATGGTCGCGCAATTCAAGCTGAACTGCATGGGGCCGTCACTGGTGCTGAAACACGCCATGCGGCTTTTGCCGCGCGATCGTGAATGCCGCTTTGCCGCGCTGTCGGCGCGGGTCGGGTCCATCGGGGATAACGGGATGGGGGGCTGGTACAGCTATCGCACCGCCAAGGCGGCGCTGAACCAGATGATCCATGGTGGCGCGATCGAACTGGCGCGCACGCACAAGCGGTCGATTTGCGTGGCACTGCATCCCGGCACGGTGGAAACACCGCTGACCGCGAAATATGCCGACGGGCATCCCACGGTCACGCCGGAACAGGCCGCAAAGAACCTGCTGGGCGTGCTGGACGGTCTGACACCGGATCAGACCGGGCTTTTCTTCGACTGGCAGGGTGAGCAAGTGGCATGGTGAAGCGTCTGGTTCTGGTGCTGGGTGACCAGTTGAGCGATACCCTGTCGGCGCTGCGCGAGGCGGACAAGGAAACAGACCTGATCGTGATGGCCGAGGTCAAGGACGAGGCGTCCTACGTCAAGCATCACCCGCGCAAGATCGCGCTGGTCTTCTCGGCAATGCGCCATTTCGCAGAGGTTCTGCGCGCCGATGGTTGGCAGGTGGCTTACGGGAAATACGATGACGAGGACACGTCGCGCTCTATCACAGGAGAGTTGATGCGCCGGGGGCAGGCCCATGACACCACTGAGGTGATCGCCACCCGCCCCGGCGAATGGCGGCTGATCGAGGCGCTGGAAAGCGCGCCGCTGTCGGTGACGTTGTTGCCAGATGACAGGTTCATCTGTTCACTGGACGCGTTCGACGACTGGGCGAAGGGGCGCAAATCGCTGCGGATGGAGTATTTCTACCGCGAGATGCGCCGCAAGACCGGCCTCATGATGGACGGGGACCAGCCTGCGGGGGGCAAGTGGAATTTCGACCATGACAATCGCAAGCCCGCCTCGGACGACATGCTGCGCGCGAAGCCCATGGAGTTTACGCCGGACGAGATCACCGAAGAGGTGCTCGACCTGGTGGAGACGCACTTTCCGAGCAATTTCGGGCGTTTGCGTCCCTTCGACTATGCCGTGACCCAAGGCGAGGCGCGTCGCGCGCTTGATCATTTCGCCAAGCACCTTCTGGCGGAATTCGGGGATTATCAGGACGCGATGCTGCGCGGAGATGAATACCTCAACCATTCGCTGCTGTCGCAATACCTGAACATCGGGCTGCTGTCGCCGCTGGAGATTTGCGAACGGGTAGAGCAGGAATGGAAAGCGGGCCGCGCGCCGATCAACGCCGCCGAGGGCTATATCCGCCAGATCATAGGCTGGCGCGAATATGTGCGCGGCATTTATTTCCGCGAGGGGCCGGATTATACCCGCCGCAACGCGCTGGGGCATACCCGCGACCTGCCGGCGATGTATTGGGGGGGCGAGACGAAGATGGCCTGCATGGGCCACGCGATCGAGCAGACCCGCGATCTGGCCTATGCCCATCATATCCAGCGGCTTATGGTGACGGGCAATTTCGCCCTGCTGGCCGGGCTGGACCCATATCAGGTACACGAATGGTATCTTGCCGTTTACCACGACGCCTATGAATGGGTGGAAGCACCCAACGTGATCGGCATGAGCCAGTTTGCCGATGACGGGATCATCGCGTCGAAACCCTATGTCAGTTCGGGCAATTACATCGACAGGATGTCGGATTATTGCAAGGGCTGCGCCTATTCGGTCAAGGACAAGACGGGCGATGCTGCCTGCCCCTTCAACCTGCTTTACTGGGATTTCATGGAGCGGCACCGCGAGAAGTTTTCACGTAATCCGCGCATGGGGCAGATGTATGCCACCTGGGACCGGATGAAGGATGACCGCAAGGACGCTGTGCGCGAAGGGGCCGCGCGCATTCTTGGAAGGCTGGATCGCGGCGAGGTGGTGTGACCGGCTACTCGTCTGCCGCGTCCGCGCCAGTCTCGTCGTCGGCGTCCATCGGTTCGGGGGTGGCGTCATCGGGCGGTGTCGTCTGGCTTGCAAGCGCGCCGTCTTCCCAATCGCCCGTCGCCTCTTCGCCGGTGGCGTAGCGCATCGTGCCGGTGCCCTGGCGCTTGCCGTTGCGGAACATGCCTTCGTAGATGTCGCCATTGCTGTAGGTGGCCACGCCCTCGCCCGAAATCTCACCCTGCTGCCATGCGCCTTCATAGGTGAAGCCGTCGGGCATCACGATCTTGCCCTGACCGTGGCGCTGCCCGTCCATGAACTGGCCCTCGTAGACGGTGCCATCGGCATAGGTGGCGGTGCCTTGTCCCTCGCGCTGGCCGCCGCGCCATTCGCCCTCGTAGCGATAGCCGTCGGGATAGGTCATCACGCCTTGCCCGTGGTTCTGGGCATTCTGGAACTCGCCCTCGTAGACCAGCCCGTTGGGATAGGTGGCCACGCCGGTGCCGTCGATCACGCCCCCCGCCCAATCGCCTTCATAGGTGGAGCCGTCAGGATAGGTGACCTTGCCCGTGCCATTGGCCAGGTCGTCACGGAATTCGCCCACATAAACGGACCCGTCGGGATAGGTGACCGTGCCTTGCCCCGAGATCTTGCCGCCCACCCATGAGCCTTCGTAGCGATAGCCGTCCGAGCCGGTGAACACACCCTGACCATGTCGGCGATCATCGGCGAATTCGCCCTCGTAGATATCGCCATTGTCATAAACCACGCGCCCCGTGCCCTCGCGCCGCCCGGCGACAAGCGCGCCTTCATAGACATCGCCATTGGGTTGGGTCAGCTTGCCGGTGCCGTTGATCTGCCCGTCGGCCCATGTTCCGGCATAGACCAGACCATCGGCCATGATCAGCGTGCCTTCGCCATGTCGCGCGCCGCGTGCGACCTCGCCCTCGTAGAGCGCGCCGTCGGGATAGGTGATCCTGGCGACCCCTTCCTTGACCCCGTTCAGCCAATCCCCATCGTAGACATAGCCGCCCGGGCTTTCCATCCGGCCGCGCCCGTGATGCATCGCGTTCAGGAACCCGCCCTCGTAGCGCACGCCATTCGCGTAGATCGCCACACCCTGGCCGGTGATCTTGCCGTTTTCCCATGTGCCCTCAAAGGTGCCGCCATCGGAAAACACGATCTTGCCGACGCCTTCGGGTTTGCCCTTGGCAAATTCGCCCTCATAGACCGAGCCATTGGGGAAGCGGGCCACGCCGCGCCCGCGAATTTCGCCATCGACCCAGTCGCCGGTATATTCGTACCCGTTGGGCAGGGTGTAGGTGCCGGTGCCATGCTGAAGCCCGTTGCGGAACGTGCCTTCGTAAATGCCGCCATCGTCGTACTGCTTGGAGCGCACGTCGCCGTCCTGGGCCAGTGCGACCCCGCCAAACCCGGCAATTGCGCCAGCCAATAGAAGTCGCGTTATCTTTGCCTGCTGCATGACTTCCCCTGATGCTCCTGGCATTGTGTTCCTGGCCACGTGTAGAAAACCTAAGCCAAGGGCGCGGAACTGACAACGGCTTTCACCCGGTTTCGGCTTTTCCTCCGGCAAGGTTCTGCTACATCAAGCCCCAACCGAAGCCGCAAGGGGTGCTGCCGCCATGGCCGACCGTTTTCGCCTGACACTGGCGCAACTGAACTCCACCGTGGGCGACCTAGTCGGCAATGCGGCGCTGGCGCGCAAGGCGTGGGACGAGGGCCGCGCGGCGGGTGCCAATCTGGTGGCGCTGCCCGAGATGTTCATCACCGGCTACAACACACAGGATCTGGTGATGAAGCCGGCCTTTCACCAGGCCGCTATCGCGGCGATCCACGATCTGGCCCGTGACTGTGCCGAAGGCCCGGCGCTGGCCATCGGTGGCCCGGCGATTGAGGGCGCGTCGCTGTACAACGCCTATTACATCCTGAAGGGCGGGCAGGTGACGGCCTGCGTTCACAAGCATCATCTGCCCAATGAGACGGTGTTCGACGAGCATCGCCTGTACGCCTCGGGCGATGTGGGCGGGCCATATGCGGTGGATGGGGTGCGCATCGGCTCGCCCATCTGCGAGGATAGCTGGCACGAGGACGTGCCCGAAACGCTGGCCGAGACCGGCGCGGAATTCCTGCTGGTACCCAACGGATCGCCCTATTACCGGGGCAAGCGCGACACGCGCGTGACCCTGATGGTGTCGCGCGCGGTCGAGACGGGGTTGCCGCTGATTTATCTCAACCTTGTGGGCGGGCAGGACGATCAGGTGTTCGACGGTGGCAGTTTCGCGCTGAACGCCAACGGCGCGCTGGCCCTGCAAATGCCGCTGATGCAAGAGGCGGTCAGCCATATCGACATGACCCGTGGTGCAGAGGGCTGGAAGATCGAGCAAGGCCCGCTGGCCCATGTGCCCGACCTGCTGGAACAGGATTACCACGCGATGGTTCTGGCGCTGCGCGATTACCTGCGCAAGACCGGCTTTTCGCGCGTGCTTCTGGGCCTTTCGGGCGGCATCGACAGCGCCATCGTGGCGACCATCGCCGTGGATGCGCTGGGCGCGGACAATGTGCGTTGTGTCATGCTGCCTTCGGAATATACCTCTCAAGCCTCGCTCGACGATGCGCGCGCGCTCGCCGAAAACCTTGGCTGCCGGTATGATTTCGTGCCGATCACCCAAGGCCGCGCGGCGATCACCGAAACCCTTGCACCGTTCTTTGACGGCACAGAGCCTGGGATTGCAGAGGAAAACCTGCAATCCCGCCTGCGCGGTCTGTTGCTTATGGCGCTCAGCAACAAGTTCGGCGACATGCTGTTGACCACGGGCAACAAATCCGAGGTCGCGGTGGGCTATGCCACGATCTATGGCGATATGTCGGGCGGCTACAACCCGATCAAGGATCTTTACAAGACCCGCGTGTTCGAGATCTGCCGCTGGCGCAACGCCAATCATCGCGACTGGATGCAAGGCCCGGCGGATGCGCCGATTCCCGAGAACATCATCAGCAAACCGCCCTCGGCGGAACTGCGCGAAGACCAGAAAGACAGCGACACGCTGCCCGATTATCCGGTGCTGGACGGGATTCTTGAAATTCTGGTCGATCAGGACGGCGCGATTTCGGATTGTGTCGCGGCGGGCTATGCCGAGGCGGATGCCAAACAGGTGGAACACCTGCTTTACATCTCGGAGTACAAGCGGTTTCAGGCCGCACCCGGCACGCGCCTGTCGAAAAAGGCGTTCTGGCTGGATCGTCGCTATCCTATCGCCAATCGCTGGCGCGACGGGGACTGATCCGGCTGATATCATCCAGACTCGTGGGGAAGTGTCATTCCCACCAGCGGTCTATCGTGGCAATGTCGGCATCTGACCAGCCGAAATGATGCGCGAATTCATGAACCGTGACATGCGCCACCAGATCGCGCAGGGCGATATCGCCCCGGTCGCGCCATTCCGCAAGGATGGGCTCCCGGAACAACCAGACTGTATCCGGACCCATCGGCTGATCGAAAACCGACTTCTCGGTCAGCGGAATGCCCTCGTAAAGGCCGGTCAACTCCAGCGGGTCGGTCATGTCCAGCTCTGCCAGCATGTCCGGCGCGGGCCAGTCCGTGACCTGTAGATTGACCGCGCGGGCCGCGCCACGAAAGCCTGTCGGAAAGGCCTCGACCGTGGCGACGGCCGCCTCGAACATCTGGTCAAGGGTAAGTGGGCTGTCCATGGGTCGGGTTGTGCCGCAGGCTGCGGGCAATCGCCAGTGGGATTTGGGCCGAACCGGAACTTCGTTAAATTCCGGTTCGGTTCTTTCGCTGTTTCGGGGCGCTTACAGCATCAACTGATAGCTGGTCGGCTGGTAGCGGAACCCGTCGCCATCCCGCTCGACATAGCCCGTACCCGGCCATGGCATGTGATACCCCACGAAGGGGATCTTGTCCGTGGCCAGCATGTCCAGCAGGCGCTTGCGGGTTTCCGCCGCCTTGGCCTTGTCCATGTCAAAGCTCACCTCCCAATCGGGGCGGGCCAGCGAAAACACGTAGTGATTGGCGAAATCGGCGGCGAGCAACAGGCTTTTGCCCTCGCTTTCGATCATGTGGACCATGTGGCCGGGCGTGTGCCCGAAGGCGGCCATGGCAGTGTGCCCGGCAAAACCGTTGGCACCGTCCTCGATCATCGCGGTCTGCTCGGCCAGCGGGCGCATCTTGGCCTCGAACGTGTCGTTGCCCTGCGCGGCCCAGGCATCGAATTCCACCGCGCCGGTGACATAGCGCGCGTTGGGGAAGGTGGGCGTGTCGCCGTCCATCAGCCCGCCGATATGGTCGCCGTGCATATGGGTGATCACCACGACGTCGATCTGATCGGGGGTGTAGCCTGCTTCGGCCAGCGCGCCGGTGATGCCTTCGGCATTGAGCCCGGTATCGAACAGAACCAGTTCCGCGCCGGTATTCACTACCGTGGGCGTAAAGAAGAACTGCGCGGCGTCTGTGGGGATATTCGCGGATTGGGCGGCGGCGGCGAACTCCTCGTCGCTGGCGTTCAGGCCGAAAATGGAATGTGGATCGCGCCGGGTCATGGTGCCTGCAAGCAGCGTTGTGACCTCGAAACCGCCAAGCTTGAAGCGGTTGAACCGCGCGGTCGCAGCCCCCAGCATCGGCGCCTCGGCCCATGCGGGCAGGGCGGCGGCGGCAGGCATGGCCGCGGCGGAAACCAGGAGCGACCTGCGGGTCACATGCGTTTTCGACATGGTGGACTATCCTCTTTTGAATACGCTCTGTTACAGTTAGCACAGGCAGACGCGCCGCCGCAGGTGTTCACGTCAACGTGAAGCCTGTTTCATCGCGTGACAGCATCGCCGGATCTTTGGCGAATATGCAACATCCAGGGTTTGCGAAAGGCCAGGGCTGGTATGATCGGTATTCTGGGCAACCGTCGTTTTGCGGCACTTTTCTCGGCGCAGGTCGTGGCGCTGTTGGGCACCGGCCTTTTGACCGTGGCGCTTGGTCTGCTTGCCTATGATCTGGCAGGCGACCGGGCGGGGGCGGTTCTGGGCACGGCGCTGACGATCAAGATGCTTGCCTATGTCGGGTTGTCACCGGTGGCGCAGGCCATGGTGCAGGGGGTGCCGCGACGCGCGGTGCTGGTGATCGCGGATCTGGTGCGCGCGGGCACCGCGCTTTGCCTGCCTTTCGTGACGGAGATCTGGCAGATCTACGTACTGATCTTCGTGCTGCAAGCGGCCTCGGCCACCTTTACGCCTGCGTTTCAGGCCACGATCCCCGACATCCTGCCGGACGAGGCGGACTATACCCGCGCGCTGTCACTGTCACGGCTGGCCTATGATCTGGAAAACCTGCTCAGCCCGGCGCTGGCCGGACTTTTGCTGACGGTCCTGACCTATAACGCGCTTTTCATGGGCACCGTGCTGGGCTTTGCCGCCTCGGCGCTGGTGATTGCCCGCACGACCTTGCCGCGCGTGGGCGGGCAGGCGGCAGAGCGCCCGTTCCGCGAAAGGCTGCTGCGCGGTGCGCGGATCTACCTTGCCACGCCGCGCCTGCGCGGGTTGCTGAGCCTGAACCTTGCGGCCTCGGCGGCGGGGGCTTTTGTGCTGGTTAATACGGTGGTCGTGGTGCGCGGGGTGTACGCGGGGGCAGAAAGCGACGTGGCGCTGGCGATGGCGGCCTTTGGGGCGGGCTCCATGGCGGCGGCGCTGGCATTGCCGCGCCTGCTGCACCGGCTGGAGGATCGGTTCGTCATGCTGTGGGGCGCACAGGGGCTGGTGGCGCTGACGCTGGGGCTGGCGCTTTGGCTGGCCGTGGGGGATTGGCCCTCCTGGGCGGGCTTCCTGGGGGTTTGGGCGCTTATGGGGCTTGCCTATGCCTGTGTGCTGACGCCTTCGGGGCGGCTGTTGCGGCGTTCGGCGCATCAGGCGGATCGCGCGGCGGTCTTTGCCGCGCAATTCGCGCTTAGCCATGCCTGCTGGCTGGTGGCCTATCCGCTGGCCGGCTGGGCCGGAGTGCGGCTTGGCATGGGGCCGGCGCTGGCGCTTCTGGCCGGTCTGGCGCTGATCGGCGTGCTGGCGGCGCGGCGGCTGTGGCCTGCTGATCTGCCCGTTGCCATCCTGCATGATCATCCCGACCTGCCCGCGGATCATCCGCATCTGCGCGCGCATCAGGGCCGCCGCCGCCATGCGCATCCCTTTGTCATCGACGACGAACATCGGGTCTGGCCGACACAGGGCTGAGGTGGCACCGGTCAACTGGACAAAGCCCGCACCTTGTGACATGTCCCGCACCGACAGGAGACATCCCATGACAATCACCCGTTTCGCGCCTTCGCCCACCGGCTATATCCATGTTGGCAACCTGCGCACCGCGCTGATGAATTTCCTCATCGCACGCAAGGCGGGCGGCACCTTTATCCTGCGCATCGACGATACCGATCCCGAGCGGTCCAAGGAAGACTATGTCGACGCCATCAAGCAGGATTTGGAGTGGCTTGGCCTGCATTGGGACCGCGTGGAACGCCAATCGCAGCGGCTTGACCGCTATGCCGAGGCCGCCGATAAACTGCGCGAGATGGGGCGGTTCTACGAGGCGTTCGAGACGCCCACGGAACTGGATCTCAAGCGCAAGAAGCAGCTCAACATGGGCCGCCCGCCTGTCTATGATCGCGCCGCGCTGCGCCTGTCCGAAGAAGACAAGGCCGCGTTGCGCGCAGAGCGTGGGAATGGCGTCTGGCGGTTCAAGCTGAACCATGAGCGCATCGTCTGGCAGGATGGCATCCTTGGCGAGATTTCGATCGACGCGGCCAGTGTCAGCGACCCGGTGCTGATCCGGGGCGACGGTCAGGTGCTGTATACCCTGGCCTCGGTCGTGGATGACACGGAAATGGGCGTCACCCATGTGGTGCGCGGCTCTGACCACGTGACCAACACCGCCACGCAGATCCAGATCATCGAGGCGCTGGGCGGCATGGTACCGCAATTCGCCCATCACTCCTTGCTGACCGGCCCGCAGGGCGAGTCGCTGTCAAAGCGCCTTGGTACCCTCAGCCTGCGCGACCTGCGCGCGCAAGGCGTGCAGCCTGCCGCGCTTTTGTCGCTGATGGCGCGGCTGGGATCGGCGGACCCGGTGGAGTTGCAAGCCGAGATGGCGAACCTGATCGAGGGGTTCGATATTTCGCGCTTTGGCGCGGCTCCTACCAAGTTTGACGCAAACGATCTGTTTCCGCTGACGGCGCGGTACCTGCAAACGCTGCCCTATGCCGACGTGGCCGAGCGCATCCGCGCGCTGGGCGTGCCGGACGACAAGGCAGAGCTTTTCTGGCAGGTGACGCGGGAAAACATCACCACGCTTGACGATCTGAACGGCTGGTGGGGCATGTTCCGCGACGGGGCGGAGCCGGTGATCGCGCCCGAGGATGCGGAGTTCGTGGCTCAGGCGATGGCGCTGTTGCCCGACGGGCCGCATGACACCGAAACATGGGGTCAGTGGACCAACGCCGTGAAAGAGGCGACGGGCCGCAAGGGCAAGGGGCTGTTCATGCCGCTGCGCCTTGCCCTGACGGGTCAGGCGCGCGGGCCGGAAATGGCGCAGGTCTTGCCGCTGTTGCAGGTGATCCGCGCACGGGGCTGAAACAGGGCGGTAGCGGGCTGTGTCAGGCGCGCGCCACGCTGTCTTATCCGCGTATCAGGCGCACGCCGCGGCTGTTGAGCAGGTCATCGACCAGCGCGCGTTCCCGTGCGCTCAGCACTGTGTGGCGCGGGTAGATCGGCGCGTCCCTGTCGTGCAGCACCGGGGCGTCCCAGCCGTCGGTGGTGTCAAAAAATCGCGTGACGCCCGCCTCGCCGAATTCGCGCAGGTAGCCCTGCACCACCACATCAAGATAGCTTAGCAGGACCGGGCTTTGACGGTCCGGGGCGAAATGCGCGCCGGTGTCGATGGCGTAAACGGCGATGCGGGGCGTGCTCGTGTCGACCGGGTCGGTCAGTGTGATCTGATGCGCCGCATCGCGCCGCGCATAGGCGCGTTCGCGCAGATCAAGCGCTGCCCAATCGCCCCCCGGGACCGCCGCGATCAGCCCGTCGATTTCGGCGCTGTCATCGGGAACCACGGTCAGGAACGCAGCCTCGCGCAGGGCGGTCTTGCGCCACATGCGTTTCCACCCCTTTAGTCGTGCGGGCCGGGTGGCGTGGAAAGCATGTGTGTCGCGGTTGACCAGCGACCCGTATCCGAAAAAGTAATCCTGTGACATGGCTGCATGTCCTGCCCTGAAGCGGCGGCAATGGCAACCGGCTCGTCCCGCCTGTCGGCGCGTCTCGCCTTGAGGGGCTTGCGAGGCGATACCGACGAAAGTATCGTTTCCTTATCGGAACGGGAGAATCGGCTTTGCCGGTGCCGAAGGAGCAACCGCCCCGGAAACTCTCAGGCGCAAGGACCGTCCGTCAACAAACTCTGGAGAGAGCCCCGTGGCGTGCGGGGACGCCGAAGGGATAGCGATCTCAGGCGGAAGGACAGAGGGGGCATCGGATGCGAAAGGCAGGGCCTTGCGGAACAGGAACGATGCCGGATGCTGCCCCATACCAGGACCGGCCCAGAATGACGGAGCGCGGGTTTGAGCGATCTGGACACAACGCCGCTGACGCCCCTGCACAAGGCGCTGGGCGCGAAGATGACAGGCTTTGCCGGGTACGAGATGCCGGTGCGGTATCCGATGGGCGTGTTGCAGGAACATCTGCACACGCGCGCGCGGGCCGGGCTGTTCGATATCAGCCATATGGGACAGGTTCTGATCCGGCACGAGGCCGGCTTTCCGGGCGTCGCGGCCGGGCTGGAACGGCTGGTGTCGGCCGATCTGCTGGGGCTGGGCGAAAAGCGTCAGCGATACGGTGTTCTGACCGATGAGACGGGTGGCATTCTTGACGATCTGATGATCACGAACCGGGGTGATCACCTTTTGCTTGTGGTGAACGGGGCCTGCAAGGTGGCGGATATAGCGCATCTGCGCGCGGGCCTGCCCGACTGCGAGGTGGTGCCCGTGACCGACCGCGCGCTGCTGGCGTTGCAGGGACCGACGGCGGCGGAGGTGCTGGCACCGATCGCGGCGGGCTGCGAGATCATGCGCTTTCTGGATACCGGCATTTTTACTTCGGATTATGGCGAGCTTTGGGTGTCGCGGTCGGGCTATACCGGCGAGGACGGGTTCGAGATTTCCGTGCCTGGCGCAGAGGCGGACCGGCTGGCGCGGGCGCTGCTGGCGGATGAAACCGTGGCCCCCGTCGGGCTGGGCGCGCGCGACAGTCTGCGGCTGGAGGCGGGCTTGTGTCTCTACGGGCAGGATATCGACCGCAGCACCAGCCCCGTGGAGGCGGGCCTGGCCTGGTCCATCGGCAGGGCACGGCGCGCGGGTGGCGCGCGGCCGGGCGGGTTTCCGGGGGCGGATCGCATTCTGGAGGAGATCGGGAACGGCGTGGCGCGCTGCCGCGTGGGGCTTTTGCCCGAAGGGCGCGCGCCGATGCGCGCGGGCACGGCGCTGTATCCGGTGCCGGACGCGGAAACGCCTCTGGGCCATGTCACCTCGGGGGCGTTTGGCCCCTCGTTGGGTGCGCCGGTGTCGATGGGCTATGTGGCGGCCAGCCATGCCTTTGCGGGAACGCGGCTTTTCGGGGAGGTGCGTGGCAAGCGGCTGCCGGTGGCGGTCGTCGACCTGCCTTTCGTGCCGACCGGATACAAACGTTGATCAACCAAAAGGAGACGCGGGAATGAAATTCACCGAAGAGCATGAATGGCTCGAAGATGAGGACGGTGTGGTGACGGTGGGCATCACCGAGCACGCTGCCGAACAGCTCGGCGATATCGTCTTTGTCGAACTTCCCGAGGTCGGGATCGAGGTCAGCAAGGATGACGAGACCGTGGTGATTGAAAGCGTCAAGGCGGCGTCGGATATCCTTGCGCCGATCGACGGCGAGATCGTGGAGGTC
>JANSXS010000076.1 GCA_024742835.1 Paracoccaceae bacterium
GAAGTCGTTGAGACGTGTCTGACTGCCTATGGCGATACGGCCCCGGCGCTGCGCCCGATGCTGGCGGCGTTCGGGCCCGCGCAGGTGATGGGCTGGGCCGAGGGGCTTGGTCAGCCGCTTTTCACCGGCTCGACAGGCCGGGTCTTTCCCAACGCGATGAAGGCCTCGCCGCTCTTGCGCGCGTGGATGGCCCGGCTGGAGGGCCTGGGGGTGACGCTGCACCGGCGCTGGCGCTGGACGGGGTGGGACGACGCTGGCGCGCTGTGCTTTGACACGCCCGAGGGCGCGGTCACGCGGCTCCCCGATGTGGCGGTGCTGGCCTGTGGCGGTGCCAGTTGGGCGCGGCTGGGGTCGGATGGCGCGTGGGCGGCGCATCTGCCCGGCGCGGTGGCACCGTTTCAGCCCGCGAATATGGGCTTTGGCGTGGCGTGGTCCGCGCATATGGCCCCGCATTTTGGCGCACCGCTCAAAGGTGTGGCGCTGCACGCGGGCGGGCAGATGTCACGCGGGGAAATCGTGCTGTCGGCCAAGGGCATCGAGGGCGGCGGCATCTACGTTCTGTCGCGCCCGTTGCGCGAGGGCGCGGCGCTGACGCTTGATCTGGTGCCCGATCTGCCGCTGGAGGCCATCCGCGCAAAGCTGGCCGGGGCGCGACCCAAGGAAAGCGTCAAGAACGTGCTGCGCAAACGGTTGGGGATGGACGCGCTGCGCGTGGCGCTTTTGCAGGAATGCGCGCGCCCCCTGCCCCGCGATATCGCGCCCCTGATCAAGGCGCTGACGGTCCCCCTGACTGGCCCGCACCCGATGGACGAGGCGATTTCCACCGCGGGCGGGCTGCGGTTTTCGGCGCTGGACGAAGGCCTGATGCTCCGTGACAAGGCCGGCGTGTTCGCCTGCGGCGAGATGCTTGACTGGGAGGCCCCCACGGGCGGCTACCTGCTGACCGCATGTCTGGCGACGGGACGGTGGGCCGGGCGCGCCGCGGCGGGATACACCTTGGCCGCGTCCCAAGCTGAAACGTCACGAAATTGACCAAAGAAATCAACGAAAACCTATGAGTCCGTTCTTTCACGACACGCTTTAGCGCACCATCATCGCCAGGCGGATCAGCGTGCGCTCCACCAGCGCCAGACCGGGCGCGGTCTGCGCCGCCGAGCGCAAGCGCAAATCGGTATCGGTCAAGAGCGTCAGCGCCTCTTCCAGCCGGGGCGCGCCCCAGGCCTGCGCCTGTCGCTGCATCCGGTCGCGACGCGGGCCAAAGACGGGCGGACGCGCGCGCGCCATGCCCTGCGCCGGACCACCGGGATCAGAGGCGGCGGCGTAAAGCGCGCGGAAATGGCGGGTGGCAGCCACGCACAGCCCGACAGGCTGCACGCCCTGAGCATGAAGGCGTTTCATGATCGGGCCGATTTCACCCGAGCGGGATTCAGCCACTATATGCAGCACCTCGTCCAGCCCCGCCTCTGTCGAGAGCGGCGCGCAGGCGGCGATATCCTCGGGCGTGACCGGGCCCGCGTCATTCAGTTTGTACAGTGACAGTTTCTCGACCGTCTGGCGGAAGTCGCCGGGGTCAAGCTCGCGCGATAGCGCGGTGAGGTCGCGCATCGCGTCTCCGCTCACCTGTGTCAGGCCGGCCTTGGCCAGCGTCGCCTCGATCTCGGCCCGGCTGGGCGGGTCGTCATAGATGCCCACGGCATAGGCGTTTTTATGCGCCTCGAACACTTTGCGCAGCTTGGACCCGGCCTTGAGCGCGCCTGCGGTCACGATCACCTGCGCATCGCCCGGCCGCCAGTCGTCCAACGCCTCGCCTATGACCGGGGCCGTCGTGTCGGTCGCGTCCTCGACGAAGGCGACGCGCGGGCCGGGGAAAAAGCCCTGCGCCTTGATCCCATCCGACAGAGCGGCGGGGTCCTTGCGCAGGTCGCCGCCGGGAATTCGGGTCAGGCGCATTTCCTCTTCGGCACCCCCGCCAAGCAGCGCCGCGATCACCTCTTGCCGACGCAGGGCCACGCGCATCGCGTCATTGCCGTAGATCAGGATGCCGGTCTTGTCCGGGTCGGGGCGGGCGAAATAGCCCGGCGCATCGCGCGGCGACAGTTTCATGGGGCAAGCCGGCCCGCCTCGGCCGTCAGACGGTTGAGGATCTGTTCGGCCAGAATGCCCATCAGTCGCGCCTCTGCATCGCGCCGCGCGGCCTGCGTGGCGACGGTAGAGCCAGAGGCGGAATAGCCTACGAAATTGTCGACAGAGCCGGTCAGGACCACCTCCTTCGTCTTCAGGTCGCGCAGGGCGTATTTGACGGTTCCGAGAATGTTGTAACGGGTAATGACGTTATCAGCCGAAATCGCGACCGAATCCTCGTCCAGGCTGATCGCGTATCCCAGCCCGTAGCGGCCCGGTGCCGCCCGGCCTAGCCGGTCTTCGATATGGCGAGTGAACAGGTAGGCGGCACGGTCCGTAGGCGCATCGACCAGGATCGCACCCTGCAATGCGTTGGCGGAACCGCCCGGCGCATAGGCGGGCGAGAAGCCGCAGCCGGACAAAGCCAGCGCGGGCAGCACCGACAGCAGGAAACGGCGGCTAAAGTACGACATTCACGATTCGCCCTGGAACGACGATGATCTTTTTGGGTCGCGCCCCGTCCAGCGCGCGGATGACGGCGTTCTGGGCCAGCGCGGCCTTTTCGACCTCTGCCTTGTCCATGTCGCGCGGCACGGTGATCTCGGCGCGGCGCTTGCCGTTGATCTGGATCGGGAGCGTCACGCTGTCCTCGACCAACATGCCGGGGTCCGCAAGCGGCCAGGGCGCATGGGCCACCAGCCCCTCGCCCCCCAGCATCTGCCAAAGCTCTTCGGACAGATGCGGTGTCATTGGCGACATGAGCTGCGCCAGCGCCCGGGCGGCTTGTGCTTTGGCCGCTGCACCCGCCTGCGCTTTGGCCAGCGTGTTGGTAAAGGCGTAAAGCCGGGCGATGGCGGCGTTGAAGCCGAAGGATTCCACGCCCTTGGTCACATCGTCGATGGCCTTGTGCATCTCGCGCAACAGCGCGTCGTCCGCCTCTGGCGTGGCGGCCTCGGTTGGCTCGGTGGTGATCCCCGCAACGATGCGGTGTACGCGGGACAGGTGTTTGTACGCAGCCTCCGCCCCGGCGGCTGTCCATTCCACGTCGCGTTCCGGCGGGCTGTCAGACAGCACGAACCAGCGCGCGGTATCGGCACCGAACGCGCCGATGATGTTCACGGGGTCCACCACGTTCTTCTTGGATTTCGACATCTTGGCAGAGGGGATGATCTCCAAAAGATCGTGTTCTGCCAACTTTCCCTCCATATGAAATTGAGCAAGTTGAGCTGCAGCGTTGGGTCCTTCACCAAATTTTTGAGCATCGAATGCGCGTTTCTTGCCGTCTTTGCCGATAAATTCGATTACTTCCTCGGGCAGGTAGTACACCGGCCGGCCCTTGGCGTCGCGGGTCTGGTAGATCTCATGCGTGACCATGCCTTGGGTGAACAGCGCATCGAACGGCTCGCGCGCCGTGTCTGGCAGGTGGCCGCAGATGTTCATCGCGCGGGCAAAGAAGCGGGAATAAAGCAGGTGCAGGATCGCATGTTCGATGCCACCGATATACTGGTCCACGTTCATCCAGTATTCGGCCTCTGCCATCACCGTCGGCGTGTCCGCACGAGGTGCGGTGAAGCGGGCGTAATACCATGAGCTGTCAACGAAGGTGTCCATCGTGTCGGTCTCGCGCCGGGCCTTGGCGCCGCAGGCGGGGCAGGTGCAGTCGCGCCAGCTTGGGTGCCGGTCAAGCGGGTTGCCGGGGATGGAAAAGTCGATCGGGCTGCCATCCTCGTCATAGGGCAGCTCGATGGGCAGGTTTTCCTTTTTCTCGGGCACCACGCCGCAGGTGTCGCAATGCACCACCGGGATGGGGCAGCCCCAATAGCGTTGCCGCGACAGGCCCCAGTCACGCAGGCGGTACTTGGTCACGCCGTGGCCAACGCCGTTTTCCTCGCAAAGAGCGATGGCGGCATTTATGGCCTCATGCGCTGTCTGCGCCTCCGCGCCCGCGAACCCGTTCACATAGCGCACGGTTTCGGGCTTCGGCGGCACATAGGCCGGGCCGCCCTCTTCAGGCGGGATAAACGTGCCTTCCTCGCCCATCGCGGGGACATAGACGGAGGTGACGGGCAAATCGTATTTGCGGGCGAATTCCAGATCGCGCTGGTCATGGGCGGGGCAGGCAAATATCGCGCCGGTGCCGTAATCCATCAGGATGAAATTGGCGATCCAGACCGGCAGTTCCCAGTCGGGATTGAGCGGGTGACGCACCTTCAGCCCGGTATCCAGCCCCATCTTGGGCGCCTTTTCGAGCGCCTCCTCGGTGGTGCCGCCCTTGGCGCACTCGGCCCGGAACGCAGCCACTTCCGGGTTGGTTTCCGCCAGGTCGCGCGCCAGCGGATGATCGGGCGAGATGCCAACGAAGCTCGCTCCCATCAGGGTGTCGGGGCGGGTGGTGTAGACCTCTATCGGGTCGCCGCCATCGGTGCGCTCAAAGCCGAATTGCAGCCCGCGAGAGCGCCCGATCCAGTTTTCCTGCATCAGGCGGACCTTGGCGGGCCAGTTGTCGAGCGTGTCAAGCGCATCCAGAAGATCCGCGGAGAAATCCGAGATCTTGAAGAACCACTGCGTAAGTTCGCGCCGCTCGACCTCGGCGCCAGAGCGCCAGCCCTTGCCGTCGATCACCTGTTCATTGGCCAGCACGGTCATGTCCACCGGATCCCAGTTGACCACCGCATTCTTGCGGTAGACCAGCCCGTTTTTCAGAAAATCAAGGAACAGCGCCTGTTGCTGGCCGTAATACTCCGGATCGCAGGTGGCAAATTCGCGGGACCAGTCGATGCTCAGGCCAAGCGGCTTCATCTGGTCGCGCATGTCCTTGATGTTGCCGTAGGTCCAGTCCTTGGGATGCCCGCCGCTGGCCATCGCGGCATTCTCGGCCGGCATCCCGAAGGCATCCCAGCCCATCGGGTGCAGCACGTTATGGCCCGTGGAAAGCTTGTAACGCGCGATGACATCGCCCATCGTGTAGTTGCGCACATGGCCCATATGGATGCGCCCCGACGGATAGGGGAACATCTCCAGCACGTAGTATTTCGGCTTGTCTTTCGTGCGGGCGGCGCGAAAGATCCCGGCCTGGTCCCAGGCCGTTTGCCATTTATCCTCGATTTCGGCGGCGGAATAGCGCGACATAAGCGGTCTGGCCCTTCATTATGTTCCTTGTCAGCGTGATAGGCTCCTGCATCGGCGGGGTCCAGTGGCAGGCGCGAAAAATCAGGCGGAACGGGTTTCCCGTAAGCCGACAGGCTGGAAAATCCGATTGTCCGAACGCGGACTTTTGCAAAACCCGACGGCCCCGCTATAAGCGTTGAAAACGACAGGTTTATCATGAAAATACTATTCATCCACCAGAACTTTCCCGGACAGTACAAGCATCTTGCGCCGCTTCTGGCCCGGCGCGGGCATCATTGCGTGGCGCTGACTCTGCGGGTGGACAAAGCCACCAACTGGCGCGGCATCCAGATCCTGCCATACAGCCTTCCCAAGCGGGATGGACAAAAGCTGCACCCGTGGCTAATCGACCTCGACACCAAGGTGACGCGCGGCGAGGCCTGCTATCGCGCGGCATACAAGCTCAAGGACCAAGGCTACACACCCGATCTTATCCTTGCCCATCCCGGCTGGGGAGAATCACTGTTCCTGCGCGATATCTGGCCCGACGCCAGGCTGGCGATCTACTGTGAGCTTTATCACCTCGCCGATTACCCGCATCTGAATTTCGACCCCGAATTCGACACCTCGGATCATGGGCTTAAGGCGCTGCGCATCCGGATGAAGAACGTCAACAACCACCTGCATTTTCCAGCCGCCGATGCGGGTATAAGCCCGACCCGATTTCAGGCCGATACCTTTCCCGCAGAGTTCCGAGACCGCATCACCGTCAGCCATGACGGGATCGACACGGTCACCGCCTGCCCGATGCCCGATGTCCGGCTGAACCTGGATGACGGATCAGAGGTGACGCGACGCGACGAGGTCATCACCTTTGTGAACCGCAATCTGGAACCCTATCGCGGCTATCACGTCTTCATGCGCGCCCTGCCCGCGCTGTTGCGCGAACGCCCCGATGCCAAGGTGCTGATCGTGGGCGGCGAGGAGGTCAGCTATGGCGCATCACCGCCCAAGGGGCAGACCTGGAAACAGATCTTCATCGACGAGGTGCGCCCACAGATCCCCGATGCGGATTGGGCGCGGGTGCATTTTCTAGGGCGCATTCCCTACGACCGCTTCCTGCGGCTGTTGCAGGTCAGCCGGGTGCATGTCTACCTGTCCTACCCGTTCGTTCTAAGCTGGTCGCTGATGGAGGCGATGGCCTGCGAGGCGGCGATCGTGGCTTGTGACACGGAGCCGGTGCGCGAGATGCTTCGCCACGACGGGACCGGACGGCTGGTGGATTTCTTTGATGGCGAGGCGTTGGTGCGCGAAGTGTCCACGCTGCTCGACGACGAGGCGGCGCGCCTGCGCCTGGGACGTGCCGCGCGCCTGCTGATGAAAGAGCAGTATGATCTGCAAAGCATCTGCCTGCCAAGGCAGCTGCGCTGGTTGTCGGGCGTGATGGACGGTGCGCAGATCTGAAGCGGCGCGCGAAACGGCCAAGTGAACGACCGTCAGGGCGTGGCGATCAGAACCGCGCCGCCTGCGAGCGCAATTGCCGCGCGCGGGTCAGGATCGCATCCTCGATCGCGCGCTGCGTCCCGGCGTCCACGGGGCCGCTTTGGCTTTGCACCGCCACATTGAGCGAACGGGCGTCCAGTGCCGGGTCGCTGATCAGGACCGTCGCGCGATAGGACCGCCCCCCGCCCGGCGGCGTGCCGAAGCCGGTGCTGATGACCCCGGTAAAGGGGTCCGCCTCCTGGACAGGCAGGAAATCCAGCACTTCAAGCGATGCGGTCCACAGGAAACGGTTCACCTTGACGCCCGAGTCGACACCACGGAACGCATCCAAAAGGCTGGTCCCGTTCTGCGCGGCACCAGATCTTGCGTCCCGCCCGTTTTCGGCAACATCGGGATCAACCCTCCCGTCTTGCCAGGCACCGCAGGAGGCCAGGATGCCAAAGCAGGCCAACATTGTCGCGGCGGTCTTCATGCGGAGATAGGTCATCGGTGCGTCCGTCTCTGTTTCCCGGTCCGTACTATCCAACCGGCACCGGCCAAGCAAGGAGTTTACCCGCTATGGCCGGTAGGCCATGGGGGATTGTCCCCCCATGCATGGCTGTGGCACAGACGGCGCAACGGATCGCCCGAGGGAGCACGCCATGGGACTGCACGACATCACCGACCGCATCGCAAAGGCAGAAGCCGAGGCCGGGCGCGCGCCCGGATCGGTCAAGCTGATCGCCGTGTCCAAGGTTCAGCCAAACGCGCGGGTCGAGGCCGTGCTGGAGACGGGCCACCGAGTCTATGGCGAAAACCGGGTGCAGGAGGCGGCGGGCAAATGGCCCGAGTTCCGCACACGGTTCGACGGCATCGAACTGCACCTGATCGGCCCCTTGCAAACCAACAAGGCCCGTCAGGCGCTGGAACTTTTCAACGCGATCCATACGCTCGACCGGCCCAAACTGGCCCAGACATTGGCGCGGCTGGCGCAGGAGGTGGGACAGTGCCCGCCGCTTTTCGTGCAGGTCAATACCGGCGAGGAAGATCAGAAAGCGGGCGTTCTGCCGGGGCAGGTGGATGCGTTCGTGGGCGAGTGCCGCGCGCTTGACCTGCCACTTGCAGGGTTGATGTGCATCCCGCCTGTCGACGAGGAACCCAGCCTGCATTTCGCGCTTTTGGCCAAGATGGCCGAGCGTAACGGGCTTGTCAGCCTGTCGATGGGCATGAGCGGCGATTTCGAGCGCGCCATCGCGCTTGGTGCCACCCATGTACGGGTCGGCAGCGCGATTTTTGGCGAGCGGGTGAAAGGCTAAAATTCAGGAACGATCAGCCGCGTATCAAGCGTGATCCGTCCCGCGATCCGGCGCAGGTGATCGGGGCGAAAAGCGATGCAGCCCGCCGTCGGATATCCCGAACGCCGCCAGCGATGCATGAAGATGCAGGAACCACGTCCGCGCTCGGCATAGGGCCAGTTCCAATCGGTGATCAGGATCAGATCATACAGCGGATCGGCGCGACGCAGCACCTCGTGCGAGGGCGCGTAGGGCGCGTGGACCATCAGGTTGTAATCCTCGTCGCGCGGATCGTCGGACCACAGATCACCGGGCCGGATCGGCACCGCCCAATCGGCGGGTTTCGCCATGCGGTCGGGCCGGTAGAGCATCCCGACGATCCGGTGCGTGCCTACCGGCGTCGCGCCATCCCCCTCACGCTTGTCCGCGCGGATACCTCCCCGCCCGATGGTGCAGGGATAGACCTGCCCGCGAAATCGCAGCCCGCGCGGGGTCAGCACCATGTCGCGCGGGTTCATTGCGCGAGTTCCGGCCGGGCGGCACCGGGCAGAAACAGCCCCGGCGCGGTGTTACGGTACAGCATCGCCGCCTCGAAGACGCCCATATCGTCGAATGTGCGCCCGGCGATCTGAAGGCCCGTAGGCACCCCGTGGCGGTCGCGGCCCGAGGGGACAGACATCACCGGACAGTTGTGCAGCATGTTGAAATGATGTGTTAAAACGCAGCCATATTCGCTATCGACCACCTGCCCGTCCACCTTGAAGTCGCGACGGAGCGGGTCATGCTCGGCGGGCAGTGCCCCGATGGCTTGGGTCGGACAGACGAAAACATCTGCCCCGTCCATGATCGTGCCGAAACGCTGGTACATGTCGTGCTGAAATGCCCAGCTTTGCGCCACATCGTCGGGCTTTGCGGCCTGCGCGGCCTCTGCCGCGGCGATGGCATAGGGGGTCATGCGGTCGCGGTAGTCGTCCAGCACCCAAAGCGGCATCCGCCCGAAATGCATGGACGTGTACCATTGCATCGACGCCGCATCCACGCGCGCATCCCAGCCGGGATCAACCTGTATCACCGTGCAGCCCGCCGCGCGGAACACGTCCAAAGCGGCAAGCGTGTTGGCGCGCACGTCCCTGTCCAGCGGCATGTAGCCGAAATCCAGCGAATACGCGACGCGCAAGGGGCGCGACGGGAAGCTTTGGGGCAGGCGCACACGGTCGCGCAGGCTGTCATGGTCGCGTGGATGCGGGCCAGAAACGATGTTCTGCGCCAGGGCGATATCGCCCACATCACGGGCCAGAAAGCCGCAATGGTTGTAGCGGTCGAAATTGGCAGGCGGCCCATCGGGGTTGCGGCCATGCGGGGGCTTGTAGCCAACAAGACCGCAGGAACTGGCCGGCAGGCGAATGGACCCGCCGATATCCGTACCCGTCGCCAGCGGGGTCATCCCCGCCGCCAGCGCCGCCGCCGACCCGCCGGACGACCCGCTTGGCCCGAAATCAAGGTTGAACGGATTGCGGGTGACCCCCCAGAGGTGGGACCAGCACACGCCCGACAGGCAGAATTCCGGCGTGGTGGTACGGGCGTGGATGATCGCGCCCGCCTCCAGCAGGCGTTCGATCATCGGGTCGGAACGAGTCTCGATATTGTGTTCCAGTGCGTAAGAGCCTTGCGTCGTTCTTTGCCCCTCTACCCGCTGTGCGTCTTTGACGGCGACCGGCAGACCTTCGAGCGGGCGCTGCGCGCCGGTGGCGTATCGCTCATCCGCCCTGCGGGCCGCCTCGCGCGCGGTGTCGAAAAACGTTTCGGTATAGGCATTGACCGCCGGATTCACCGCCTCGGTCCGGGCCATGAGCGCTTCGAGATAGGCAGAGGGGGTCAGCGTGCCAGACGTGAAGCGGACCAGAACCTCGGTGGCGGGAAGGTAGCAAAGATCACGGTTTGTCATGGCCAATGAATGACGCAAATCCTCGACAGCCGGAAGAGCCGCATCCAAAGAAAAAGGCCCCGCGTTTCCACGGGGCCTTTTTGCAATTCGTTTCGCGAAGCTCAATCCTCGCGGCTTTCCGGCGTGTCGACCAGCGTATCGTATTCGTCGCCGCCGATCACATCGTCCTGAATCGGCGCGGCAAGAGCCGCCGCCGCTTCGGCCTCTTCGCGGCGCGCTTCGATGACGACGTTATCCCGCTTCTGCGCGATCTGGCGCATGTCGAGCGTGGCACCACCCGTGCCCGCCGGGATCAGACGACCCACGATGACGTTTTCCTTCAGGCCAACCAGCTTGTCGCGCTTGCCCTGCACCGACGCCTCGGTCAGCACTCGCGTGGTTTCCTGGAAGGACGCGGCCGAGATGAAGGACCGCGTCTGCAACGACGCCTTGGTGATACCCAGCAGGATCGGTTCGCCCTGTGCCGGGCGGCCACCCTTGGCGATGGCCTTTTCGTTGGCCTGGTCGAACTCCATCTTGTCCACATGCTCGCCCTTGAGAAGCGTCGTCTCCCCGCTGTCGAGGATCTCCCACTTCTGGAGCATCTGGCGCACGATCACCTCGATGTGCTTGTCGTTGATCTTCACGCCCTGCAGGCGATAGACCTCCTGCACCTCGGTGATCATGTACTCGGCCAGCGCCTCGACACCCATGATCGCAAGGATGTCATGCGGCGCCGGGTTGCCGTCCATGATGTAGTCGCCCTTCTGGACATAATCGCCTTCGGCCACCGGGATGTGCTTGCCCTTGGGCACCATGTATTCCGCGGGCTCGAGGCTTTCGTCGACGGGCACGATGGTGATCCGGCGCTTGTTCTTGAAGTCGCGTCCGAATTTCACGTAGCCGTCGATCTCGGCGATGATGGCGTGATCCTTGGGACGACGCGCCTCGAAGAGTTCCGCCACCCGCGGCAGACCGCCGGTGATGTCCTTCGTCTTGGCGCCTTCGCGCGGGATACGTGCCACGACCTCGCCGGCCTGGATGGTCTGACCGTCCTCGACCGAGAGGATCGCGTCCACCGACATCAGGTAGGTGACCGGGTTGCCCTGTTCGTTGCGGACGGGCTCGCCATCGGTGTCGACGATCAGGATCTCGGGCTTCAGCTCGTTGCCCTTGGGGGCCGCGCGCCAGTCCGAGACGATCTTCTGCGTCATGCCCGTGGCATCGTCGGTCTCTTCGCGCATCGAGATGCCCGACATCAGGTCGACGAATTTCACCGTGCCCGCCTTCTCGGCGATGATCGGCAGCGTGTAGGGGTCCCACTCGAAGAGGCGATCGCCACGGCCGACGGTCTGGCCTTCCTCGACGTGGACCTTGGTGCCGTAGCCGAGCTTGAACGAGGCGCGCTCGACGCCCTGCTCGTCGGTCAGGACGATCTGCATGTTGCGTCCCATCACGACCTTCTCGCCCGCGGGGTTCTCCAGCAGGTTGGGGTTGGCGAAGGCCACGGTGCCCGCGACATTCGCCTCCTGGAAGGACTGCTGGCCACCCTGCGCCACGCCGCCGATGTGGAAGGTCCGCATCGTCAGCTGGGTGCCGGGTTCACCGATGGACTGCGCCGCGATGATGCCGACCGCTTCGCCGGTGTTCACCTTGGTGCCGCGGGCAAGGTCGCGCCCGTAGCAGGTGGCGCAGACGCCTTCCTCGGCCTCGCAGGTCAGCGGGCTGCGGATCTGGCAGGACTGCACCCCGGCGGCCTCGACCGCGTCGGCGCGGCGTTCGTCGATCAGCTCTCCACGCGCGACGATCACCTCGTCGGTGCCGGGGACGAAGATATCCTCGCCCGCGGTCCGGCCCAGGATACGCTCGGCCAGCGAGGCCACGACCTCGCCGTCGTTGACGGCTGCCTCGGCCTTGATCGTGTTCTCGGTGCCGCAATCATCCATGCGGATGATGCAATCCTGCGCCACGTCGACGAGGCGACGGGTCAGGTAGCCCGAGTTCGCGGTCTTGAGCGCGGTGTCCGACAGACCCTTGCGCGCGCCGTGGGTGGAGTTGAAGTATTCAAGAACGGTCAGACCTTCCTTGAAGTTCGAGATGATCGGCGTCTCGATGATCTCGCCCGAGGGCTTGGTCATCAGGCCGCGCATCCCGCCCAGCTGCTTCATCTGCGTGACCGAGCCACGCGCACCGGAGTGGGCCATCATGTAGACCGAGTTCGGCTCCATCTCGGCGCCGTTCTCGTCCGTCTTCTTGGCCGAGATGGTCGCCATCATCGCCTCGGTGACGCGATCGTTGGCCTTCGACCAGGCATCGACGACCTTGTTGTACTTCTCACCCTGGGTGATCAGGCCGTCCATGTACTGCTGTTCGAATTCCTTGACCTGTTCACGTGTCTCTTCGACCAGCGTCCACTTGGTCTCGGGGATGACCATGTCGTCCTTGCCGAAGGAGATGCCGGCCTTGAAGGCCTCCTTGAAGCCCATCGACATGATCTGGTCACAGAAGATGACCGACTCCTTCTGACCGCAATAGCGGTAGACGGTGTCGATGACCTGCTGCACTTCCTTCTTGCGCAGAAGGCGGTTGACCAGCTCGAAGGGGGCCTTGGCGTTCAGCGGCAGAAGATCGCCCAGAAGCACGCGGCCGGGCGTGGTGTCGAACCGCTGGAAGACCTCGTTGCCTTCCTCGTCGATCTGACGCACGCGGGCCTTCACCTTGGCGTGCAGATGCACCTCGCCCGAGTCGAGGGCATGACGCACCTCGTCCACGTTCGAGAAGACCATGCCTTCGCCCTTCATCCCCTCACGCTCGAGCGTGACGTAGTAAAGGCCAAGGATCATGTCCTGCGAGGGAACGATGATCGGCGCGCCGTTGGCGGGCGACAGGACGTTGTTCGTCGACATCATCAGCACGCGCGCTTCCAGCTGGGCCTCGAGGCTCAGCGGGACGTGAACGGCCATCTGGTCGCCGTCGAAGTCGGCGTTGAAGGCCGAGCAGACCAGCGGGTGAAGCTGGATCGCCTTGCCCTCGATCAGCGTCGGCTCGAAGGCCTGGATGCCGAGGCGGTGCAGCGTCGGCGCGCGGTTCAGAAGAACCGGGTGCTCGCGGATGACCTCGTCGAGGATGTCCCACACCTCGGGGCGTTCTTTCTCGACCAGCTTCTTGGCCTGCTTCACCGTCGAGCTGAGGCCCTTGGCCTCGAGCCGCGAGTAGATGAAGGGCTTGAACAGCTCGAGCGCCATCTTCTTGGGCAAGCCGCAC
>JANSXS010000051.1 GCA_024742835.1 Paracoccaceae bacterium
CCTCCTTGAGCGCGTGGCAGCAGGCCTTGGTGAAGAAGGACATGAAGCCCAGCTTCACGCCGTGTTTCTTGAGAAACGCGTCCTTGTAGGCGTTGCGCAGGGCCATCACCTCGGTCATGTCCACCTCGTTATAGGTGGTGAGCATGGCGGCGGTGTTCTGGCTGTCCTTGAGGCGCTTGGCGATGGTCTGACGCAGGCGGGTCATCTTGACCCGTTCCTCGCGGCTGGCATCCTCGGCGGCCACGGGTGCGCGGGGGGCCTGTGCCGGGGTGGCTGTGGCGGCGGGTGCGGTGGCGGATGCCCTGGCCACGTCGTCTTTCATCACGCGGCCGTCGCGGCCCGAGCCCTGGACCTGATCGCGGCTGATCCCTTTTTCGGCCATCGCCTTTTTCGCCGATGGGGCATCTTCGATATCGCGGCCCGCCGGTGGCGTGGTGTATTGTTCGCCGTCCGGTGCCTGTGCGGGGGCTGTCACCTCGGCCTGCCTGGCGGGCGCGCCCGAACCCGAGGAGATGACCGCGACCTTGCCGCCCGCCTCGACCGTGGTGCCCTCATCGGCGAGGATTTCCGTCAGTGTGCCTGCGGCGGGGGCGGGTACCTCGACCGAGACCTTGTCGGTCTCCAACTCGCACAGCATCTCGTCGGCCTCGACACTGTCGCCCGGCTTCTTGAACCAGGTCGAGACCGTTGCCTCTGATACCGACTCGCCCAATGTGGGCACCATCACGTCGATGCTTTGGCCCGCGTCGCCGCTGTTGTCCGGGCGGGCCGCGTCGTCCGATTTGCGCGGCGCGCTGTCGGCCGCGGCTCCTGCGCCTTCCTCGATCGTGGCAAGCAGAGCATCGACGCCGACGGTTTCGCCCTCCTTGGCAACGATATCGGCCAGCTTGCCCGCAGCGGGGGAGGGCACCTCGACGGTCACCTTGTCTGTTTCCAACTCGCACAGCATCTCATCGGCCTCGACCGCGTCACCGGGTTTCTTGAACCATGTGGCAACGGTGGCCTCGGAGACGGATTCGCCGAGTGTGGGTACGCGCACTTCTGTGGTCATGGCTTGTTATCCTTCGATCGTCAGCGCGTCGTCGATGAGCGCCTCTTGTTGTTTCTTGTGCTGGCTTGCCAGCCCCGTGGCGGGAGAGGCCGAGGCGGCGCGACCGGCATAGACAGGGCGCGTGTGCTTGGCCTTGATGCGTTGCAGCACCCATTCGATATTCGGCTCGATAAAGTTCCACGGGCCTTGGTTCTTGGGTTCTTCCTGGCACCAGACCATGTCGGCATTCTTGAAGCGTTCCAGTTCCTTGACCATTGAAATGGCCGGGAAGGGATAGAACTGTTCAATCCGCAGAAGATAGACATCGTCAAGCCCGCGCTTGTCGCGCTCTTCCAGCAGGTCGAAATAAACCTTGCCGGAACACATCACCACGCGACGGATCTTGTCATCGGGCTGTAGGGTCAGATCCGAATTGCCATACTGTGCATCGTCCCACAAAACCCGGTGAAAGCTGGACCCGGTCGTGAAATCCTCGGCCCTGGAAATGCACATGCGGTGCCGCAACAGGGATTTCGGGGTCATCAGGATCAATGGCTTGCGGAAGGTGCGATGCAGCTGCCGACGCAGGATGTGAAAGTAATTCGCCGGGGTGGAGCAGTTCGCGACGATCCAGTTATCCTGTCCGCACATGGTCAGGAATCGTTCCAGTCGGGCAGAGCTGTGCTCTGGCCCTTGCCCCTCGTAGCCGTGCGGCAGCAGGCAGACGAGACCCGACATGCGCAGCCATTTGCTTTCCCCTGACGAGATGAACTGATCGAACATGATCTGCGCGCCATTGGCGAAATCGCCGAATTGCGCCTCCCACAGGGTCAGCGCGTTTGGCTCCGCCAGCGTGAAGCCGTACTCGAACCCAAGTACCGCGTATTCCGAGAGCATGGAATCGATGACCTCGTAACGCGCCTGCCCGTTGCGGATATGGTTGAGCGGGTAAAACCGTTCCTCATTGTCCTGATTGATCAGGCCGGAATGCCTCTGGCTGAAGGTGCCGCGCGTGCTGTCCTGCCCCGAAAGCCGCACAGGGTACCCTTCGGTCAGCAGCGATCCGAAGGCGATCGCCTCGGCGGTGGCCCAGTCAAAACCCTCGCCGCTTTGAAACATCTTCGCCTTGGTTTCCAGCAGGCGCTGCACCGTCTTGTGCAGGGGAAAACCGTCCGGCGCGGTGGTCAGCGCCTTGCCGATATCCACCATCGTCTCGGGCTTGATCGCGGTCTCGCCACGCTGGTAGTCCTCGTGCTCGCGCCCCAGATGTGACCACTTTCCGTCCAGCCAGTCGGCCTTGTTGGGGCGGTATTCCTTGCCCGCCTCGAACTCATCCGCCAGATGCGACTGGAACGCGGCTTTCATGTCGTCGATCTCGCCCTCGGGGATCAGCCCGTCCTTGACCAGCCGTTCGGTGTAAAGCGCGAGCGTGGTTTTCTGGGACTTGATTTTCTTGTACATGACGGGGTTGGTGAACATCGGTTCATCCCCCTCGTTATGCCCGAAGCGGCGATAACAGATGATGTCGATCACCACGTCCTTGTGGAACTTCTGGCGGAACTCGGTCGCGACCTTGGCGGCATGGACCACGGCCTCGGGGTCGTCGCCATTGACGTGGAAAATCGGTGCCTCGACCATCAGCGCGATATCGGTGGGGTAGGGCGAAGAGCGCGAGAAATGTGGCGCGGTGGTAAAGCCGATCTGGTTGTTGACCACCAGATGCATTGTGCCGCCGGTCCTGTGGCCCTTCAGGCCCGACAGGCCGAAACATTCCGCAACGACGCCCTGCCCGGCAAAGGCCGCGTCGCCATGCAGCAGGATGGGCAGCACCGCTGTCCGCTCGCTATCGCCAAGCTGGTCCTGCTTGGCGCGGGACTTGCCAAGGACGACCGGGTTCACGGCCTCAAGATGGCTGGGATTCGCCGTCAGGCTGAGATGAACCCTGTTGCCGTCGAATTCGCGGTCATGGCTTGCGCCAAGGTGGTATTTCACGTCGCCCGACCCGTCCACATCCTCGGGTTTGAAGCTGCCACCCTGAAATTCGTTGAAGATGGCGCGATAGGGCTTGCCCATCACGTTGGCCAGCACCGAAAGGCGGCCCCGATGCGGCATACCGATGACGATCTCGCGCACGCCCAGATTGCCACCGCGCTTGATGATCTGCTCCATCGCGGGAATAAGGCTTTCGCCGCCATCAAGGCCGAACCGCTTGGTGCCCATGTATTTCACATGCAGGTATTTCTCGAAGCCTTCGGCCTCGACCAACTTGTTCAGGATCGCCTTGCGGCCCTCGCGGGTGAAGCGGATCTCGTTATCATACCCTTCGATCCGTTCCTTCAGCCAGGCCGATTGCTCGGGGTCGGAAATATGCATGTATTGCAGCGCGAAAGTGCCACAATAAGTCCGGCGCACGATGCCCAGAATCTCGCGGATCGAGGCTACCTGAAGACCCAGCACGTTGTCGATGAAGATGGGCCGGTCCATGTCGGCCTCGGTGAAGCCGTAGGATTTCGGGTCAAGCTCGGGCCGGGCGGGCGTTTCGCGCAGGCCTAGCGGGTCAAGATCGGCGGCCAGGTGGCCGCGGATCCGGTAGGCGCGGATCAGCATCAGCGCGCGGACGGAATCGAGCACGGCCCGTTTGACGGCCTCGTCATTCACCTCGACACCTTTTTCCTGCGCCTTCGCCACGACCTTTTCCGACGCGGCCTTGGCCTCTGCCGGGTAATCGCCGGTCAGTGCGCCGGTCAGATCGTCATTGGGCATCGGTGGCCAGTCGGCGCGCGCCCAGCTTGGCCCGGCGGCCTCGCGCTTCACATCCGTTTCGCCATCGCCCAACTCACGGAAAAACGCCTGCCACGCCTCGTCGACAGCGTTGGGGTCATTGGCATAGCGCGCGTAAAGCTGTTCGAGATATTCCGCATTGTGCCCCTGCATGAAGGAAGAGGCGTGGAACTGGTCGTTGGGGGATTGGTCGGTCATTTGGGTGGCATCCCTGTCTTGGGAAATCAAAGCTGAAGGCGCGGGCCAGAATGTGGCCCACGCCGATATTCAAGGTTACCCGATAGCTTTCAGCACGGCTTCACCGAGGCCTGCGGGGGATTCGGCGACGGTTATTCCGGCGGATTTCATGGCCTCGATCTTGTCGTCTGCGCCGCCCTTTCCGCCTGCGACGATGGCGCCGGCGTGGCCCATGC
>JANSXS010000037.1 GCA_024742835.1 Paracoccaceae bacterium
GGAAACAGGTGAAGGGTAATCTCCTTTACAGGGTCAAATGCCCTAGCCAGCTCATACAGCCTGAAACCTATCCGCCTCTCCCAACACTGTAACAGAATCGGGAACCTCGACCGTTCACGGGGCATTCATCCCATCTCCTTTTTATTCTGTTTGCCAAAGAGGTACGGGAAAGGGATGCGCAGAACAACAAAGGATTCCCGCGGCCCTGTTTCGCCGCCCGGCCGCGGGGGATCTTGCCAAGGCGGGCGCGTTGGGAAAGGGTGCGCACAGGAAACACGGACCAGAGGGCCCGATATGGCACACCCCTTTCACCTTGCGATCAATGTCACCGATCTGGATGCGGCGCGCGCCTTTTATGGCGGGCTTTTGGGCGCCACCGAGGGGCGGTCGACCGAAAGCTGGGTCGATTTCGACCTGTTCGGACATCAGCTTAGCCTGCATCTGGGTACGCCCTTTGCAACGGCGGCAACCGCGAAGGTGGGCGAACACTTTGTGCCGATGCCGCATTTCGGCGTTGTTCTGCCGCTTGATCTTTGGCGTCCGCTGGCCGACCGGCTGGAAGCGGCCAAGACCGACTTCGTGATCCCGCCCTCGGTGCGGTTCGAGGGCGAGCCGGGCGAGCAATGGACGATGTTCTTTCGCGACCCGTCCGGCAACCCGATCGAGGTCAAGGGGTTTGCCGACATGGCCGGTGTCTTTGCCGCCTGAACAGTACGCGCTCAGCGCATCCAGAACCCGTTGCGCTTGATCGTGTTGCGCAGCGCCTGTTCCTTGCGGGGCAGGTTGTCACGATCAAAGAGCGCGCGAACTTTTTGTCCGCGCCCGTGATAGATCATGAACTTGATCGGATCGTATGTCTTGAGCAGCTTCTTGATCGGGTTCGGTGCGGTCACCTCTTCCAGCACCTCGACCACGGCATCGGATTCGCGGGCGTAAAGCAGTGGCAAAAGCCTGTAGTGACAGCTTGTCTCGCCGTCCAGAAACCCCTTTGGCAGGGTGTCGCGCCCGCCGCCAAGCGCGTGGATCACCAGCGGAAGCGCGACCTGATCCAGCCAGGGATCAAGCGATTGGCAGATCAGTTCGGGCGGCGCGTCGTCACGGATGGCAAGCGCGTAATCCAGAAAACGCTGGCCAAAGACATGCGGGCATTCATAAAAGAAAAAGCCCGCGTTGAAATACAGGTAACGCCGCCAGAATTCGTCGGGCCAGCCCGTATCGAGCGAGCTTTCGAACGCCAGCCCGAACTTGTCGTAAAGTGATTTCCACGTCTGGGTATATCCGGGGCCGTAAAGCTGGATCTCGGGCCAGGTGCCTTCGCGCCGCAATGACGCGGAGGGTCGCGAGAAATCAAACGGCACGTCCGTCAGCTCGCTGGTGATCAGCGTGTCGGTATCGAAAAACAAGAAAGGCTCGCCTTTGGGCAGGGCAAACAGCGCCTCGATCTTGTTGCCATAGGGGTATTTTTGCCCGAAATGCCGTGATTGGAATGGCAGGATCTGGGCACCGAAACCGTCTTGCAGCAGGGCGCGGATATCGCTGCGCATCGTCGGATCACCCTGCCATTGCGGGCCGGGCTGTGGTTCGGCGACGAACAGCCTGCCCGAAAAATCCGGGCTGCGCGCCCGCAGTGAGGCTGCGAAAAGAACAGCCTCGAATTGCAGCCGACCCTGTTGGCCCACCACAACGATATGAAAAGGTTTTTTACTGGCTTTTTTTGCGGCCATAATTGCCGTGGTCCTGATTTTACTGCCCCGCCTGAGCGGGAGTATATCGTTTGCGCATGTTTAGTACGAGAGGTCAGATTGCGAAATTTGCGTCAATTCGGATTTCTGACGCGTAATCCAAAGGATTTGCCTGCATCCGGGCATAAACCGCTTAAATTAAGCTGCAAAATCCGTATACTTAGATCAAGCGACCAGATGCGCGTGGCCGCTGTCAGAACATGCAGGCGCATATGGGGGGAACCATGAATACAGGTGTGATCGCGATCGGCTTGTCGATTATTTGTCTGGTGGCGTCTTTCGCCTTTGCCTTGCCGGGTTGGATCAACCTTGTGGGGATCGGCCTGGGCATTGTGGGACTTGTGATGCTGGGCCGGGCGCGCAAGGATGACCGTGGCCAGCGTTAGCGGGTTCAGGGCGTTGCGTTACGGTTCAGTCGAAAGGAGCGGATAGGATATGGCGGCGTTGGCGCGTCTTTTGATCGTGGGGTTCGTTGTCCTGACGGTGATCTATGTTTCCATTTCCCTCTATTCTCGCGCGGTGCGCCGCTCCCGGCTGGAGCAATGGTGGGAGGAGGAGGGGCAGCCCGGTGACCGTGACACTTACGTCGCCGAGGGCCTGCGCGACTATGACCAATCCTTGCGGCGCAGGCTGATCCTGGGCGTGTATGTCGTGCCATGCCTGGCAGTTGGTACGATCATCTACCTCGTCAATTTCTGACGCCTCACGCCACGTGGCTGTCGCGCGCCTGTGTGGTCACGGTCAGGCTGTCGCGTACCCAGCCGGGCAGTTCCAGCCGGTAGGCGGGGTCGGGATCATAGGCGAGAACCTGTTCGCGTAGCCGTTTGACCAGACGCCAGCGTTTGGACTGACCCCGCATCGAGATCTGGCGCAGCGCCTCGACCTGATTGGCGTCAAGCTGTTGCTGCATACGTTTGATGTGGCAGGTGAAACCGGCCGGATCGGCGCCGGTGTCGCGCAAAAACGTGCGCAAATAGCTTTCCGCCCCCAGTTTGATCCGCTCAAAGGACCGCATCTTGATGTCAAGCCGCGGATCGACTGCCTGAAGCCGCTGCTGCAAGCCCTGAAAATCAATCGCGTTGAAATTGACCGCGCGGCAAAAAGCGCTGAGGTCCATATTGATGCGGGCGCTGCGTATCGCCTCGGAATAAAGGCTTAGAAGATAGGTTTCCGGGGTTCGCGAATACAGCAAAATCCGTGTCCGATCGAGTGGTAGACCCGCTGTCATGTATCTCAAACAGCTTGCTGCCTGCGGATAAAATCCCGGATTGTCGATCTTCCAGGACAGCGATTGATGCATCGCCGGGCCAAGACGGTTCTGTTCGGATATCAGCACGACCCGCGCGCCGGTATTTTCGGCCTGACGGGTGATGTCCGCGTTAAGCTGGGCAAGCTGGTCCGCCGGGGGCGTCTGCCTGTCCGGGTGGCACAGCGCCCGGATAGTTTTGCGCTGCTTGTGCAGGGCTTCGGGCATTTCCTCGTTGACGTAAAAGATGCCCTGCGCCCGCAAGGTATCGAGATTGTTCGACAAGTTTTCCTGTAGAAACGTGGACGCCGTTCTATGCGCGCCCAGATGGTACACGTAATCCATGAAGCCTGCTCACTGCCATTATTTGTTTATCGTTTTGTCAAAAGATACCTTAAAAACCGGTATCTGGCAACAAGTCAGCGGCGCATGGCGTGCGGTGCGAAATCTTGCGACACCTTCACCCGCCATAACAGGATATTCAAAGAAATTAAGTGGTGGGCGACCCAGGAATCGAACCTGGCGTGCGTCTCCGCGAGGGAGTTACAGTCCCCTGCCACACCTTGCGGCCTGTCGCCCACTGAAGGCGGTGTCTAAAAGCGGCGCGTGGGCACGTCAACCGGAAAATCGCTTGCGATTGAAGCCTGTCGCGGCCATTGTCCCGGTCTTGCCACGGAGGTGCGGATGGCCACGAAAAAACCCAAATGGGTGGTGGAAAAGGAACAGGCCAAGAAGGCCGCGTCGAACGAAACGGTCTGGCTTTTCGGGTTGCACGCGGTGCGCGACGCGCTGGAGAACCCGGCGCGCGAAAAACTGCGCCTGATCGTGACGCCCAATGCGCTGGCCAAGATCGAAACATCGGTCGCCGCCGCCGGGATAGAGCCGGAAATGGCCGATCCGCGCCGGTTTTCCGCGCCGCTTGACCCGTCGTCTGTGCATCAGGGGGCCGCGCTTGAGGTCAGGCCGCTGGACTGGGGTGACGTGGCGAGCGTCTGTTTGGGTGACGGGCAGGCGGCCCCGCGCCTTTTGCTGCTGGACAGAGTGACGGACCCGCATAACGTAGGCGCGATCCTGCGGTCGGCGGAGGTGTTCGGCGCGCGCGCGGTCATCGCGCCTCGCCATCACGCCGCGCCCGAAACCGGTGCCTTGGCCAAGACGGCTAGCGGCGCGCTGGAACGGCAACCGTATCTGCGGGTGCGCAATCTTGCCGATGCGATCATCGAATTGCAGGGCATGGGATATCTTGTGCTTGGCCTTGACGGAGAGGCGGAAGAGACGCTGGATGCCGCGCTGTCGGGGGTCCGCGACCGGGCGGTTGCATTGGTGCTGGGGGCCGAGGGGCCGGGTTTGCGGCAGCGGACACGCGAATGCTGCGACAAATTGGTGCGGATCAGCGCGTCGGGCGCATTTGGGTCACTGAATGTTTCAAATGCGGCCGCTGTGGCCCTATATGCCTCTCGGGAACCCTAGGACGGAGACCGATATGGGGCACAAGATCGCCACTTGCAGCTACTGCGGCACGCGCGCGGCGCTGATCTTTGATGAAGGTCGGCATGAACTGGTATGCCGGGCGTGCGGCGCGCCGCTGCACGAAATCAAGTCGATGCCGCAAAGCCCTGACAAAAAAAGGAAAAAATACGCACCGGGCGCGGCTGAACGACAGCGGACACGGCGCGAGGTCGAAGCCGAGATACGCGGTGAGCGGCCCGCCGGACCATCCCGCCCACGGCGCAGAAAACCACGCAAGACACTTGGGCGGCGCGTCTTCGAGGAGTTGTGGGATGTGGTCGAAGACATCTTTGACTAAGCGTCGCGCGGCCATTCCGAGACCAGTTCACAGCAAGTTTACCCGCTCTTTTTATCCACAGCCGAAGACCTACATCTCTTGATGAAGCGCCGGTTCGGAACACCGGTGTTTCTCTTCACTGTCCCTCGTTCCGCGACTGGCGCCCGGGTTCGTCCCGGGCGCTTTTTTATGTTGTCGAAACCGCGTAGAGTGATTCCATGAATGAACGTTATGCTGATGCGCATCTGCGCGATATCCTCAAACGCACCCGGCGGATCGCCGTGGTCGGCGTGTCGATGAACGAGATCCGGCCAAGTTTCTACGTGGCGCGGTATCTCAAGCTCAAGAAATTCGATGTGATTCCGGTCAATCCGGTGCATGAGGGGAAGACTGCCTTCGGGACCACGGTTATCGGCAGCCTGTCCGAGATCGAGGGCGGCGTAGACATGGTCGATATTTTTCGCCGTCCCGAGCATGTGCCCGAAATTGTGGATGAGGCGCTGAACCGTTTTCCCGACCTCAAGACGATCTGGATGCAGATCGGCGTCTGGCATGAAGAGGCCGCCGAGACAGCCCGCGCGCGCGGTGTGGAGGTCGTGATGAACCGCTGCCCCAAGATCGAATCTCAGCGCCTGTTCGGGGAGCTGCGCATGGGCGGGTTTAATACCGGGGTGATTTCATCGAAACTGTAGGCGGCGTGCCCGGCTGTTGATGTCGGATTGCGTATTTTTGCCTGGCAGGAGCGTAAAAGTCAGTCTGCCTTGATGTCGGCGGCGATGCGCATTTCACGCAACGGGCGAACGCGGCGAATGGCCTCTTCATAGATGGGGTCAGCCTTGTAGGCGGCAAGTGCCGCGTCATCGGAGAATTCGGCATAGACAACCAGATCGACTTCGGTGCCGGTTAACCTGTCGGCATGGAGGTTCTGGCCCACTTCGAAATGGCTGGCATGGGGGATCTGCCCAAGCATCTCCAGCCCTTCGCGAATGCGCGGCAGGTCGGCGGGATCGGTAGCGGTGAAAAAAACGATATGGCGGATCATGTCTTGCGAGCGGCCTTTTCCTGAAGCCCCGAGCGGGATTGACGGCTTGCGAGTTCCGCCATCACGTCGGCAAGCGGGACGCCGCGACTATGGAGCATCACCAGCAGGTGAAAGAGCACGTCGGCGGCTTCAGTGGTCAGGCGCGGGGCATCGCCCTTGACCGCCTCTATCAGCGCCTCGATCGCCTCTTCGCCGAATTTCTCGGCCACTTTTTCTGGCCCCTTCGCCAATAGCCTGGCTGTCCAGCTATCGTCTGGTGTGGCCGTTGCACGGGCCTGCACGATCTTTTCCAGCTCTTCGAGGGTCATGCGCCAATCCTTACAGGGATGCCGGCGGCGGCCATGTGGGCCTTGGCCTCGGTGATGGTATGCTCGCCGAAATGAAAGATCGAGGCCGCGAGCACTGCCGAGGCACCGCCCTCGGTCACGCCTTCGACCAGATGATCAAGCGTGCCGACCCCGCCAGAAGCGATGACGGGGATGCCCACGGTATCGGCAATGGCGCGGGTCAGCGGAAGGTTAAAGCCTGCGCGCGTGCCGTCGCGGTCCATCGAGGTCAGCAGGATCTCGCCCGCGCCCTTCGATTCCACGAGCTCGGCGAACTTCACCGCGTCGATGCCGGTGGGTTTGCGCCCGCCATGGGTGAAAATCTCCCATTTGCCGGGGCTGACCGTCTTGGCGTCGATGGCCACGACGATGCATTGGCTGCCAAACTGGTCGGCGGCGAGCCGAACCACATCCGGGTCGGCGACGGCGGCGGAGTTGAACGACACCTTGTCCGCCCCCGCCAGCAGCAGTGCGCGCACATCCGCGACCATGCGCACGCCGCCCCCCACGGTGAGCGGGATATAGCATTGCTCGGCGGTGCGCGTGACCACGTCGAGCATCACGCCACGGTTTTCATGGGTCGCGTGAATGTCGAGAAAGCAAAGCTCGTCCGCGCCAGCGGCATCATAGGCGCGAGCCGCGTCCACCGGGTCGCCCGCATCGCGCAGGTTGACGAAATTCACGCCCTTGACGACACGCCCATCGGCGACATCGAGACAGGGGATGATGCGGGTCTTGAGCATGGGGCAGCCGGTGTAATCCTTGTCACGGGGATGTTTATGGCCATTTGGGACAACATGCCAGAGGATGCCGTCAAGTTTGATAAAAGGCTTGGAGTTTTGTCATGAAAAATTTGATTGCAGCGGGCGCGATGGTCCTTGTCGGTGGGGTGGCCATGGCTTCGGAGGATGATATCGTGAAGGTGCGGGCCAATAGCGATGTGGCGGGCACGATGGAGGCGCTGGCCACAGGGGTAGAGGCGGCCGGGGCGACAGTCTTTGCCCGGATCGACCACGCGGCCGGGGCGGCCTCGGTCAATATGGATCTGGCGGCGGCGCAGCTGTTGGTGTTTGGAAATCCGATGCTGGGCACGCCGGCGATGCAGGATGACCCGCTTGCCGGGCTTTACCTGCCGTTGCGCGTGCTGGTCTACGAGGATGCGGTGGGGCAGGTCTGGCTGGCCTATGACGATCCTGAAAAGATGTTCGAGGATCTGGACAATATCGGCGACGACGCGGGCTATGTGGCCAAGATGAAGGGCGCGCTTGGCAAGCTGACCGCACATGCGGCGGGCGGCTGAGGTGCCACGCGTCAGGCCTGCATGACCTTCAGCGCCTCGGCCAGGTCGAGCGCCCCGTCATAAAGCGCGCGGCCCGAAATGGCCCCGTTCAGCGGCGCGCCGCAGGTTTTCAGCGCCTTGAGATCGTCCAGTGACGATACACCGCCCGATGCGATGACCGGGATCGTCACCGCATTGGCCAGGGCGGCTGTTTCCGCGATGTTCGGCCCCTGCATGGCACCGTCGCGGTTGATGTCGGTATAGATGATGGCCGCCACGCCTGCATCCTCAAAGGAGCGCGCAAGATCGGTGGCCTGCACGTCGGTATCCTCGGCCCATCCCTTCGTCGCGACGCGCCCGTGCCGGGCGTCGATGCCCACGGCGACCTGACCGGGAAAGGCCCGTGCCGCCTCGCGCACAAGCGCGGGGTTTTCCACCGCGACCGTCCCGAGAATCACGCGGGCCAACCCCTTGGACAGCCAGCTTTCTATCGTGGCCATGTCGCGGATGCCGCCGCCCAGTTGGGCCGGTACCTTGCAGCGTTGCAGGATTGCCTCGACCGGGGCGGCATTGACCGGCTCACCGGCAAAAGCGCCGTTCAGATCGACCAGGTGCAGCCATTCACATCCCGCATCCACGAATTCCTGCGCCTGTGCGGCGGGGTCGTCGTTGAACACGGTGGCTTGTGTCATCTCGCCTTTGAACAGGCGCACGGCCTGGCCGTCCTTGAGGTCGATTGCGGGGTAGAGGATCATCCGGTCGGTCCTTGTGCTGACGTGAAGCCTTTGGCGAAAACCGGGCGCGCAGATTTTCCCGAAACGCTTTGGCGCAGGCTTTGGCATGACATGGGGCGATTTGCAACGCGGCGTCACCCCCGATGCCGTGGGGGCGCATGTGAGCCGCATTTGCCAAAGGTTACGGCGACCAGCGCAGGAAGTTGGAGATGATGCGCAAACCCGTGGATTGGGATTTTTCGGGATGGAATTGCGTGCCCACGATATTGTCGCGCCCGATCACGGCGGTGACAGGCTCGCCGTAATCCACATGCGCGATCAGATGCGCGGGATCGGTGACGCGGACGTGATAGGAATGCACGAAATAGGCATGATCGCCGGTTTTCAGCCCGTCAAGCACGGGATGCGCCTGCGTGATCTGCAAATCGTTCCAGCCCATATGCGGCACCTTCATCGACGGATCGGCAGGCTGGATCGGGCCGACGGTGCCGGGAATCCAGCCGAAACCGGGGGTGGGGGCGTATTCCAGCCCCTCATCGGCCAGCATCTGCATCCCTATGCAGATCCCCATGAAGGGGCGCGCGGCGTGGATCACGGCCTCTTCTATGGCCTCGAACAGCCCGCGATGGTCGAACAATTCCTTGCGGCAGGCCGGAAAGGCGCCGTCACCCGGCAGCACGACGCGGGTGGCGCGGCGCACGGTGTCGGGGTCGGAGGTGACGGTCACAGCGCCTGCGCCAACCTCTTGCGACATACGCTGAAAGGCTTTCTCGGCAGAGTGCAGGTTGCCGGATTCGTAATCGACGATGACGGTGGTCATTGGATCACAGGCTGCCCTTGGTGGACGGAATCGCATCCGCCTTGCGCGGATCGGTCTCGACCGCCCCACGCAGCGCGCGGGCCACGGACTTGAACGCGGCCTCGGCGATATGGTGGCTGTTGATCCCGGCAAGCTGATCGACATGCAGGGTCAGCCCGGCGTGGGTGCTGAACGCCTGAAAGAATTCCCGCACCAGTTCGCAATCGAATGTGCCGATTTTCTGCGTAGGCATATCCAGCGTCCAGACCAGATAGGGCCGGCCGGAAATGTCGAGCGCGGCACGCACCAGAGCGTCGTCCATCGGCAGAAGGCAGGCCCCATACCGGCGGATGCCGCGCTTGTCGCCAACTGCCTGGGATAGCGCCTGACCAAGAGCGATGCCCACATCCTCGACCGTGTGGTGATCGTCTATATGCAGATCGCCGTCGCAGCGGATGGTCATGTCGATGAGGGAATGGCGCGCCAGCTGGTCGAGCATGTGGTCGAAGAACCCCACGCCGGTCGCATTGTCGTAACGACCCGAACCGTCGAGATCTATCTCGACAGAAATATCCGTCTCGTTGGTCTTGCGGGTAATCTTGGCTGTGCGCATGGGGGCTTTCCGCGTGTGTACTCGCGGGCGTTATAGGGGCAGGGACGCCCCGCGCCAAGGCCCGAAGTCGGGGCGATGGCGCGGGTGTTGAGTCTGTGCCTCAGGCTGCCTTGTGACGGCGACGCGCACGGGGCGCGCCGGGTTTGGCCCCCTGGCCACCGCCACCGCCGCCTCCACCACCGCCGCGACGGCGACGACGTTGGGTGTTGCCGGGCCGGCCGCCGCCTTCTTCGGTCAGGGCTGCGGGGGCCTTGCCATGGGCGACGGGGATCTCGATCTTCATGAGGCGCTGGATCTGGCGCAGCAGATCTGCCTCTTCGCCCGAACAAAAGGCGATTGCCTCGCCCTCACGCCCGGCGCGCGCGGTCCGGCCGATACGGTGTACGTAATTGTCCGGCACTTCGGGCAGTTCGTAGTTGATGACATAGCCGACGCCGGGAATGTCGATGCCGCGCGCGGCCACGTCGGTAGCCACCAGAATGTTGATCTCACCCGAACGGAACGCCTTGATCGCGCGGTCGCGTTGACCCTGGCTTTTGTTACCGTGGATCGAGGCAGCGTTGAAACCGTCGGCCACAAGGCCCTTCATCAGCTTTTCCGCGCCATGCTTGGTGCGTGCGAAAACAAGAGTCAGCGCCTCGGGATCGCGTTTCAGGATCTCGCGCAGATGAGAGGGCTTTTCGGGTTTGGAGACGAAATGCACCGATTGGGTGACCTTGTCGGCGGCCTTGCCCGGCGGCGCGACCTGCACCTTGCGCGGATTGGTGAGATAGGCCTGGCTCAGCTCTTCCATCTGCTTGGGCATGGTGGCCGAAAACAGCATCGTCTGGCGCGGCGTGCCAAGCCGCGGCGCAATCTTGCGCAGTGCGTGGATAAAGCCCATGTCAAGCATCTGGTCCGCCTCGTCGAGCACGAGATGACGCACCTGGCCCAGATCGACGGCGCGGCGGTCCATCAGATCCATCAGGCGGCCCGGCGTGGCGACAAGGATGTCGGTGCCAAAGCTGAGAAACTTGATCTGCTTGCCGATGGATTGCCCGCCCACCACGGTGGACACGCGCAGCCGCGTGCCGTTTGTCAGCACCTTGATGCTTTCGGCGATCTGGTTGACCAGTTCGCGCGTGGGGGCAAGGATCAGGGCCTTGGACGTCTTGGGGTCGGGTTTGCCGGGTTGCGCCAGCAAATGGTCGATCAGCGGCAGACCGAAGGCCAGCGTCTTGCCGGTGCCGGTCTGGGCGAGGCCCATGATGTCGTGACCTTCCAGAGCGAGCGGAATCGCCTGATTCTGGATCGGTGTGGGTTCAGAGAAACCTGCCTTGTCGAGGGCGGTCTTGAGTGCGGGGGCAAGGCCCAGCATATCGAAGTCGAGCATGAAGTATCCTTGTGGCCGCGCAGGATGCGCGGCGTATGGGGGCCATGCTTTCGGGCATGGCAGGCGGGGTTCGCGTGGCCTCTGGACATGCGGGATCATCCCGCGATGTCTGGCCGGCGCGTCAGGAACCCTGCGTGATGGGGAACTGGATGTGGGTCGCTGTCGGGCCCGAGTATCAGGCGCGGCTTGCTCACGCGGCAGCACAGCGATGTCGGCGCAATGCGGCAAATTGCACGACCTGTCAAGGCTTTACCCGAAACGCCCGATATTTCCTGTACAACCCGATAGCCCGGAGGCTTTATAGGAACTTCCGATTTTCCTTGGCAAAGCCTTGTCAGGCTTTGGGAAAATTGGAGCGGGCGAAGAGATTCGAACTCTCGACCCTTACCTTGGCAAGGTAATGCTCTACCCCTGAGCTACGCCCGCGTCCTTGGGTGAGACGGTGGATATGAATTCTGGCCGGTGGCTGCAAGAGGAAATCGCACGTCAAAAAGAAATTTTTCGCGAAAGGCTTCCACTGAAACGCAGGAACATTGCCAGATAGACCAACCCCGCCGCCAGCATCACCAAATTGACACCTACAGCGTTGTGCAAAACCCGTGTCGCACGCAAGAAAAAGCCCCGGCAGGGATGATCCTGCCGGGGCTGTTTCGTAATCTTGCGGCGATCAGAGGTTGCGGGCGGACATCTCGCGCGCGATGTGATCGGCCTGCCGGATCGCGAGCGCCACGATGGTCAGCGTCGGGTTTTCCGCCGCCCCGGTGGTAAACTGCGAGCCGTCCGAGATGAACAGGTTCTCGATGTCATGCGTCTGGCCCCATTTGTTCACCACACCGTCCTCGGGATTTTCCGACATGCGGTTGGTGCCAAGGTTATGGGTGCTGGGGTAGGGCGGCGTCGGCAGGGTTCGCGTGGCCCCCATCGCGTCATAGATCTCCGCACCGCGCTTATAGGCATGGTCGCGCATCGCGTTGTCATTCGGGTGATCGTCGAAATGCACATTCGGGGCGGGCAGACCGTACTGGTCCGTGACCTCGGTGTTGAGCGTGACGCGGTTGCTGGATTGTGGCATGTCCTCGCCCACGATCCACATTCCGGCCATGTTCTCGTACTGGTCAAGCGCCGAGGTGAATTCACGGCCCCAGCTTCCCGGATCGAGAAAGGCCGCCATGAACGGCAGGCCCAGACCAAGCGTTTCCAGCTCGTAGCCGCCGACGAAGCCCCGGCTGGGATCGTGCCGCGATTCGTCCTGAATGATGCCCGCCATTGTGGTGCCGCGCCACATCTTGACCGGATTTTCAAAGATGCCGTACACCGACCCGGTCATGTGCCGCATATAGTTGCGCCCCACCTGATCCGAGCTGTTGGCAAGCCCGTTGGGGAACATGGCAGACGCCGAGTTCAAGAGCAGGCGCGGGGATTCGATAGAGTTGCCCGCGACACAGACGATCCGGGCCTTCTGCATTTGCAGCTCGCCATTGCCGTCGTAATATTCGACCCCGGTGACCTTGCCCGCCTCGTTGTGCAGGATCCGCGCCACATGAGCCTGTTCGCGCACTTCAAGATTGCCCGTCGCCTCTCCCATCGGGATGTCGACATAGCCCGCTGACCATTTTGCGCCCCATTTGCAGCCCTGAAAACAAAAGCCGGTCTGCTGGCACATCAGGCGGTCGCCATCTTCACGGCTGTTGATCGCCATGCGGCCTGTGTGAACGTCCTGGTAGCCTAGCTTTTTCGCACCGGCCTCGAACACCTTGTAATTGTTGTTGCCCGGCAGCCCCGGATTACCGTTGGTGCGGGTGACGTTCAGTTTTTTCTCGGCCAGATCGTACCACGGTGCCATCTCGGGCCCGTCGATGGGCCAGTCGAGCAGGCTTGCGCCCTCGACCTCTCCATAGGTGGTGCGGGCTTTCCACTCGTGGTCCTGAAAGCGGAGCGAAGCGCCCGCCCAGTGTTGGGTCGTACCGCCTACGGATTTCACGATCCAGGCGGGAAGGCCCGAGAAATCATTGGCCACGCGCCAGTCACCGGATGTGGTGCGCGGATCGAGCCAGGCCAACTGGCCAAAGCTGTCCCACTCGTCGTTGATAAAGTCCTCTGGCAGATGCCGCACGCCTGCCTCCAGCGCGACGACGCTCACGCCTTTTTGCGCCAGTTCATTGGCAAGAACGCCGCCACCCGCGCCGGTGCCGATGATGACGACGACACTGTCGTCGCTGTGGTCAAATGGTGCTGTCATGTCCGTATCCTCCCTCAGCCGATCCAGGCGATGTCGTCGAAGCCGCGGTTGATGTATCCGCCCTTCGAAAAGCTTTCGCCCTCGTAGCCGAAGATCGGCCAGATCGCCTTCTGGTTATAAAGCCCGGTAACAAGCCCGCCGCGAATGCGCTGGAAAAAGCCGTCATCCTCCATTGAACGCAGCACGTCGACGCGGTCACGCTCCCAGCCGATATCGGCATATTCCACGCCCTTCATTTCGCGCGCGCGGTCGTTCAGCGCGTCAATCCCGGCGGTGATCGCCTCGGCATCAGCCGCCGTGTCATAGCCCTTGACGGCGGCGACGTAATATTCGTCGCCCACACGGTCATGCGGGTAGATATCGCGCGCCATCTGGACCAGCGTCGCAAAGGTTTCGGGTTTCAGCGCATCCATTTCCGTGGCCCAGGCCGCATTCGGCCCGGCAACATAGCTTGCGCCGCAGACAAAGGCGCCGACCGCGGTGGTCGCACCTTTCAAAAGATCGCGCCGGGTCATGGACCGGGGCGATTTGGTTTGGGTACTCAACGTTATGTCCTCCCTCGGCGTGGTTGTCAGGCTCCTCCGAAGGGTCGGGCACGCCGCACCGACCCTGCCTTGAAATCCCTTTCGCTACTTGAACCGGCCCGAGCGTTCGAGCACTTCGATCTGGTATCCGTCCGGATCCGCGATGAAGAAGAATTTGCCGACCAGTTCGCCATCCGGGGCGAATTCCACGATCTTGCGCGGCCCCAGCCCCGCCGTCGTCAGGCGTGCGTGCTCGGCCTCCAGATCCGCGACAGACACGGCCAGATGGCCATAGCCGTCGCCCAGGTCATAAGGGTCCGTGCGGCCCTTGTTGACCGTCAGTTCGACCTCGAACCCGGTTTCGTCATTGCTGAGATAGACCAGCGTAAAGTCGGAAAAATCCAGACGGTCCGCGATCTTGAGCCCAAACGCTGTCTGATAGAACGCAACCGACCGGTCCTCTTCGAGAACCCGAATCATGCTGTGGATGGCTTTGGCCATGAACGTCTCCCGTTACCTGTCAGAGATGATCAGGCTACGGGATCGCCGGATTGTCCGGGTAGTAAGCGGTTACTACAGGCGTGAAGCGTTATTCGGCGGCGATCCGGGCCGGTTCGGCCAGCGCCGCGTCAAGCTGCGCATCACGCCAGACAAGACAGGTGCAGCGCAAAAGCGAGGTGAAATTCTGCGGCTCGCCGCGCAGCTCCAGAACCTCGCCATGCAGTTTCGAAACGAAACCCGGCGTGGTCAGACCCTCGCCTGCGGCGATTTCATCGAGTATGGCCCAAAAGGAATTTTCCAGCCGGATGCTCGTGCTTTGCCCGTTCAGGCGCATCCGTCGCGTTTGAAGATCATAGCGGGCCGGGTCCTGCCCGGCGAACATACGGCACATGTCTCATCCTCCCTCAGATGCAAGACCAGCGTGAAGGGTTGTATGATTGCCCAAAAGACGGGCACTGCAAAGCGAATTTTGCCAGATGCGCCGCCCGGTCGCGGTTCAGATCATCGCCAGCGCGATGTTTGCGATTGCGGTCAGGATCAGCATTCCAAGCGTCAGAACCATGCCCGCCGCGCGCAGGGGCATCCGTTGCGGGGTGGCTCCCATGCCCGCCGCATGGGCCAGCCGCCCCAAAAGCAGCATTGAGCCCAGAATGTGCAGGGCCATTTCCGGCAGGCCCTGAAGCTCGGCCAAAGCCAGCAAGACAAGCCCGAAAGGCGCATATTCGATGAAATTCGCCTGTACCCGCATCTTTTTGCGCAGTTCACGGCTGTTGCGATCGCCAATCGAAATCCGGGTGACATACCGGTGCCGGATCACCCGCGCGCTGAGCGCCACAAGCAGAAGGGACAAAAAGCCAGCATAGATGGGGGTTATGATCGGGATCATGTGAATATGCTGCAATAAAAGGGTTTCGCGAATGGATAGGTAAAAGGTTTGCCTGTTTCGCGGCGCGATACAAGCCTGTCAGGTGAAATGTGTCAGACCGTCATCAGGTGCTGTCAACGGTGCCTTGTCTTTCGGCAGAATACGACACAGACGAAGGGTTGTAGCCGGTATCCCCAGTCAACAGGGCGTGGTGCGTTCCGCCCGCTGTGGTTGCCTTGGGGCAAGGGCGGAACGCATGTCATGGGTGGGTCACTCGAACTCGATCATCAGATCCTTGGCGTCGATCTGGGAGCCGGGTTGCACATGCACCGCCTTGATCGTGGCGTCGCGTTCGGCGTGCAGGCCGGTTTCCATCTTCATCGCCTCGATCGTCAAAAGCTGGTCGCCCTGCTTGACGCTTTGCCCGGCCTTGACCGCGACAGAGGCGATGGCACCGGGCATCGGCGCGCCCAGATGATTGGGGTTGCCCGGCTCTGCCTTGGGGCTGGCAACGACGGTGCTGATCACTTTCCTGTCGGTCACGCGCACGGTGCGCGGCTGGCCGTTCAGTTCGAAGAACACGCGGGCCTGACCGTCTTCGTGGGTTTCGCCCACGGCAACCAGCCGGATTTCCAGTGTCTTGCCCGGATCAATTTCCGCCGAAATCTCGTCGCCCGGCTCCATCCCGTAGAAGAAATTATAGGTCGGCAGGGTCCGCACCGGCCCATGGATGGCATGGCGTTTCATGTAATCGTCAAAGACGCGGGGGTACATCAGGCTGCCCATCAGGTCTTCGTTGTCGATATCCTCGCCCCATTTCTCGACCAGCTCGGCGCGGCGCGCTTCCAGATCCTCGGGCTCCAGCAGGGTGCCGGGGCGCACGGTGATCGGCTCTTCGTCCTTGAGCACCTTCTTCTGGATATCCTTGGGGAAACCGCCGGGCGCTTGCCCGACGTAACCTTTCATCAGCGTGATGACGCTGTCGGGAAAGCTGACCTCGGTCTTGGGGTCGAGCACGTCTTCGCAGGTCAGGCCCTGTGAAACCATCATCAGCGTCAGGTCGCCCACGGTCTTGGCGATGGGCGTTACCTTGATCACATCGCCGAACATGCGGTTCACATCCGCGTAGGTCTTGGCGATCTCGGGCCATTTCTCTTCCAGCCCCATCGACCGGGCCTGCGCGCGCAGGTTGGTGAACTGCCCGCCGGGCATTTCGTGCAGATAGACCTCTGACGCGGGCGATTGCATGGCGCTCTCGAACGCGGCGTATTGCGCACGCACCTGTTCCCAGTAGATCGAGATCTGGCGGATCGCCGCGATATCAAGTCCTGTGTCGCGGTCGGTATGGCGCAGCGCCTCGACCACGCTGCCAAGCGTGGCCTGCGACGTGTTGCCCGACAGCGCGTCCATCGCGCAATCCACCGCGTCCACACCCGCCTCGGAGGCGGCGAGGATCGTGGCGCTGGCCACCCCGGCGGTGTCATGTGTGTGGAAATGGATGGGCAGGCCGATCTCTTCTTTCAGGGCACGGAACAGCACGCTGGCAGAGGCCGGTTTCAGCAGGCCGCCCATGTCCTTGATGCACAGGATATGCGTGCCGGCCTCTTTGAGTTCATGCGCCAGATCCAGATAATATTTCAGGTTATACTTTGACCGCGCCGGATCCAGCATGTCGCCGGTGTAGCAGATCGCGGCCTCAAGGATCTTGCCGCTCTCCAGCACCGCATCCATCGAAACGCGCATATTTTCCGCCCAGTTGAGCGGATCGAACACGCGGAACAGATCCACACCGCTTTCGGCCGCCTGATGCACAAAGGCCGCCACCACGTTGTCGGGATAGTTGGTATAGCCCACCCCGTTGGAGCCGCGCAGCAGCATCTGCGTCAGCACGTTGGGCATGGCCGCGCGCAGGTCGCGCAGGCGCTGCCACGGGCATTCGTCGAGGAACCGGTAGGCCACGTCGAATGTTGCCCCGCCCCAGCATTCCACCGAAAACAGACCCGGCAGGTTGGCGGCATAGGCGGGGGCGGCGTTGATCATGTCGATCGAGCGCATCCGCGTCGCCAACAGCGACTGGTGGCTGTCGCGCATGGTGGTGTCGGTGATCAACAGCTTCTTTTGCGCGGCCATCCAATCGGCCACGGCCTGCGGGCCTTGGGCGTCCAGCAGGTTTTTAGTGCCGGGCGGGGGTAGATCCGCCTTGAGTTCCGGGGGGCGCGGTTTCTTGAGGTCGGGACGCGGACGCGGGCGGTCCTTGGTTTCCGGGTGGCCGTTCACGGTGACATCTGCAAGATAGCTCAGCACCTTGGTGCCCCGGTCGCGGCGGGCCGCGAAATCGAACAACTCGGGCGTCGTGTCGATGAATTTCGTGGTGTATTCGTAATTCAGAAATGTCGGATGCTTGAGCAGGTTTTCCACAAAGGCGATGTTGGTGGACACGCCCCGGATGCGGAATTCGCGCAGGGCGCGGTCCATCCGGGCAATCGCGCCCTCGGGCGTTTGTGCGTGGGCCGTGATCTTGACCAGCAGGCTATCGTAATACCGCGTGATGACGCCGCCCGAATAGGCCGTGCCGCCATCCAGCCGGATGCCCATGCCCGTCGCCTCGCGAAATGCCGTGATGCGGCCGTAATCGGGGATGAACTTGTTTTGCGGGTCTTCCGTGGTGATCCGGGTTTGCAACGCGTGGCCGTTCAGCGTGATTTCATCCTGTGACGCCTTGCGCGTGGCTTCGTGCAGGGTCTTGCCCTCGGCGATCTTGATCTGGGCCTGCACGATGTCGATGCCTGTCACCTCTTCGGTGACGGTATGTTCGACCTGTACGCGGGGATTCACCTCGATGAAGTAGAACTGGCCGTCATCCATATCCATCAGGAACTCGACCGTGCCTGCGCATTCGTAATTCACATGCTTGCAGATCTTGTAGCCCAGTTCACAAACCTCGGCGCGCTGTGCCTCGGTCAGGTAAGGGGCGGGTGCGCGTTCCACGACTTTCTGGTTGCGGCGCTGCACGGAACAGTCCCGCTCGAACAGGTGGTACATGTTGCCATGCTTGTCGCCAAGGATCTGCACCTCGACATGGCGGGCGCGCTCGATCATCTTTTCAAGATAACCTTCGCCATTGCCAAAAGCGGCTTCTGCCTCGCGCTTGCCCTCCTTGACCTTGTCGGCCAGCTCGTCCTCGGAGTCGATGGGGCGCATCCCGCGCCCGCCGCCGCCCCATGACGCCTTGAGCATCATCGGATAGCCGACCTCGGCGGCCTGCCGCCTGATCTCGTCCATGTCGTCGCCCAGCACTTCGGAGGCGGGGATGACTGGCACGCCTGCCTGAACGGCCACGCGCCGGGCGCTGGCCTTGTCGCCAAGCGCGCGCATGGTTTCCGCCTTGGGGCCGATAAAGGCGATGCCATTTGCCTCGCAGGCATCCACCAGCGCGGGGTTTTCCGACAAAAGGCCATAGCCCGGATGGATCGCGTCCGCACCGGATTTGCGGGCAACGCGGATGATTTCCTCGATGGACAGATACGCCTGCACGGGGCCAAGCCCCTCGCCGATCCGATACGCCTCATCCGCCTTGAAGCGGTGCAGACCCAGCTTGTCTTCCTCGGCATAGACCGCGACAGTGCGCTTGCCCATCTCGTTGGCGGCGCGCATGATGCGGATCGCGATCTCGCCGCGATTGGCGATCAGGATTTTCTTGAACTCGGCCATGGCCTATCCCTTCCATCTTTTTGGGGTGGCGGGACGTCGCGAAACCGGACGCCGCGGTGCAGCACCATCCCGAAGGTTTTAGAAACTCCGCCCCTGTCATGCAATCATCCATTGCCGATTGCGCCCGGTCAGGTGATCTTTTCTGCATGAACGGGCAGGGCGGCTACCCGGTCGGGATCAGCCTTTGGCGCGCCTCCTGCGGGTGGCTCAGGCCAAGCTGGCCCATATTCGCCTCAAGATCGGCGCGCAGGATGCTGGCCAGATGATCGGGGCCGTCCGGCCCAAGTGCGGCCAGCGCATAGTGCCAGCCGCGCCCCATCATCACGAAATCCGCGCCAAGCGCCGTCGCGCGCAGGATATCCAGCCCGCCTTCGACGCCGCCGTCAAAAATTAAGGGCAGGCCGGTCGCGGCGCGGATCGTGGGTAACACCTCTATCGTTGCGGGGGCGGCGTCGAACTGTCGGCCCGCGTGGTTGGAAATCCAGATCGCGTCCACGCCTTCCTCTGTCAGGCGGGTGGCGTCCATCGCGCTCAGCACGCCCTTCACGATAAGCGGCCCCTCCCAATGGTTGCGCAGCCAGCGCAGGTACTCCCAATCGGGCGAGGTGCGCAGCAGGTAGCCCGCGTGCTTGTTCGACGGCAGGCCAAGCGTGTCAGGCGAATAATCGTCAATCAGTCGCATCCGCGGCATCCCCTTGCGCGCCATGCCAAGCGCCCAGGCCGGGCGGGTGGCGATCTGCGCCAGAATGCGCGGGGTCAGCTTTGGCGGTTGCGTCAGGCCCGAGCGCAATTGCCGTTCGCGGCGCGACCCCACGGGCACATCCACCGTCAGGATCAGCGTTGAAAACCCTGCCGCCTTGGCCCGGCGCAACATGTCGGTGCGGATTTTCGGGTCACGTGGCGGATAGAGCTGAAACATCGCATGGGGGCCAAGATCACCCGCGATATCCTCGGGCGTCACACTGGCCACCGTTGACAGCGCATAGGGCAGCCCCGCCCGCGCGGCGGCGCGGGCCAGATGGCGTTCCGCGTCGGGCCACATCAGCCCGGACATGCCGACGGGCGCGATACCCACGGGCAGGCTGTGCTCATGGCCAAGCAGTGTCGTTGTCAGATCTGGCGTGATTTCGCCATGCAGTATTGAAGGCATGAGCCGCACCCGGTCCAGCGCCGCACGATTGCCTCGCGTTGTCGCCTCGGTGCCGGTGCCGCTGTCCAGATACTCCCACACAAAGCGCGGGACGCGCTCGCGCGCGCGGCGGCGCAGATCGCACAGGGAGGGGTATTTCGCATCAACTGACATCAGCCGTATTTGCCCGGCTTTTCGGAGAGCTGTCCAGTGGCGTTAACCAGGTCAATAATCCGGATTTGCGTTAACCATTTGTTAACACTATTATGCAGGTCAGGCGCTACAGGGTGATTTTCAACATGGGTGAAGTATATCTTGCGGCGCTCGTTTGTGCCTTTCTGGCAGGCAGCGAGGACGAGACGCGGAAATATTTCGACGTAAACGGATTGCCGCGCTTTGTGCGTGTGGATTGCGAGACGGATACCCACGCGATCGAGATCGGCCTTGATGGCAAGGCATCGGCCCGCGACAGCCTGCATCAGGCGCTTTTCGCCGCACATCTGACCGGCAAGACGCCGGTTGTCCTGCTGATCGACCGGGACGGGTTCGAGGGGCGCTATGAATACGAGCTGCGCCAGACCACTGCGACCACCGGCGTGATCTATGCCACCTGCCACGAGGATTTCATCCTGCGATGGGCCGCGACCTCCGGGTTAAGGCCAAGCGCGCCGGACCGCGATGATTTGCCCGCTGCCGGCCCGGCGCGCAGCCTGTGTGATCTGAGTGGTTTGCGCGGGGCTGAAGGGTGACGCCGAAATATAGCTGGAACAATACCCGAACATTGGGTTTATCTCGGGCCATGCCCACGCTATCCTTGCTTGCATGAGCAGTTTCGACGAATCCGACGCTTTCGAGCACGCCTCGCTGGCCGCCCGCGCGATGGCAGCGCGCCCGCAGCCCTATCTGGACGGGCTGAACCCCGAACAGCGCGCCGCGGTCGAGGCATTGAACGGCCCCGTTCTGATGCTGGCCGGGGCAGGGACGGGCAAGACCAAGGCGCTGACCACGCGGATGGTGCATCTGCTCAACACCGGCACCGCGCGCCCGAATGAGATCCTAGCCGTGACCTTTACCAACAAGGCAGCGCGCGAGATGAAAAACCGCGTTGGCCGAATGCTGGGCGAGGCGGTCGAGGGGATGCCGTGGCTGGGCACATTCCATTCGATCTGCGTCAAGCTGTTGCGCCGCCACGCGGAGCTGGTGGATCTTAAATCGAACTTCACCATTCTGGATACGGACGATCAGCTGCGCCTGCTCAAGCAACTGGTGCAGGCGGCGGGTATCGACGACAAACGCTGGCCCGCGCGGCAACTGGCTGGCATTGTCGACCAGTGGAAAAACCGGGCATGGACGCCTGAACAGGTTCCCGCGTCCGAGGCGTCGGCGTATGATGGCAAGGCCCCGGCGCTGTATAAACAGTACCAGACCCGCCTGCGCGAGCTGAACGCGGTGGATTTTGGCGACCTGCTTTTGCACATGGTCACCATCTTCCAGACCCATGACGACATTCTCGCACAGTACCGCCGCTGGTTCCGCTATATCCTTGTCGACGAGTATCAGGACACCAACGTGGCGCAATATCTGTGGCTGCGCCTGCTGGCGGGCGGGCACAAGAATATCTGTTGCGTGGGCGATGACGACCAGTCGATCTATGGCTGGCGCGGGGCCGAGGTGGGCAACATCCTGCGCTTCGAGACGGATTTCCCCGGCGCGGCCGTGATCCGGCTGGAGCAGAATTACCGCTCCACCCCGCATATCCTGGCCGCCGCCTCCGGCGTGATCGCGGGCAACAAGGGGCGTCTTGGCAAGGAGCTGTGGACCGAGGCCGAGGAGGGCGAAAAGGTCCGCCTGATCGGCCACTGGGACGGCGACGAAGAGGCCCGCTGGATCGGCGAGGAAATTGAGGCGATGCAGCGCGGCACGCGCGCGATGCGGCCCTTTTCTCTGGATGACATGGCCATTCTCGTCCGCGCCTCGCACCAGATGCGCGCCTTCGAGGACCGGTTCCTGACCATCGGGATGCCCTACCGTGTCATCGGCGGTCCCCGCTTTTATGAGCGGATGGAAATCCGCGATGCGATGGCCTATTTCCGGCTGGTCATCTCGCCCACCGACGATCTTGCCTTCGAGCGCGTGGTGAACACGCCCAAGCGCGGGCTGGGCGACAAGGCGCAGCAAAAGATCCAGGTGACCGCGCGCCAGAACGGCGTGTCGCTGGTCGAGGGCGCGGCGATCCTGCTGGAGCAGAAGGGCATCACCGGCAAGGGTGCGGGTGAGTTGGGCAAGCTCCTTGACGGGCTGCGCCGCTGGGGCCGTCTGGTGGGCGACAGGGACGTCACCCACATGGACCTTGCCGAAATGATCCTAGATGAGTCCGGCTACACCGAGATGTGGCAGAACGACAAGACGCCCGAGGCGCCGGGCCGGCTGGAAAACCTCAAGGAACTCGTCAAGGCGCTGGAAGGGTTTGAAAACCTGCAAGGCTTTCTCGAACATGTCAGCCTGATCATGGACAATGAAAGCGAGGAGGCGGGCGAGAAAGTCAGCATCATGACCCTGCACGCCGCCAAGGGGCTGGAATTCCCTGTGGTCTTCCTGCCGGGATGGGAGGACGGGCTGTTCCCGTCGCAACGCAGCATGGACGAATCTGGCCTCAAGGGCGTCGAGGAGGAGCGCCGTCTGGCCTATGTCGGCATCACCCGCGCCGAAGAGGTCTGCACGATTTCCTTTGCGGGCAACCGGCGGGTTTACGGGCAATGGCAAAGCCAGATGCCCTCGCGCTTCATCGACGAACTGCCCGAAGAGCATGTCGACGTCCTCACGCCGCCGGGCCTTTACGGCGGTGGCTATGGGGCTGCGGGCGGTATGGGTATCGGCTCCGGTCTGGAAACCCGCGCGTCAGAGGCCAATGTCTATAATTCGCCCGGCTGGCGCCGCCTTCAGGCGCGCAGCGCCGAACGGCCCGTTGCGCAGCCCCAGGAAAGCCGGAACATGATCATCGACGCGCAGGCCGTGAGCACCCATGCCGTGGGCGAGCGGGTCTTCCATCAGAAATTCGGCTACGGATCGATTCTGGGAATAGAGGGCGACAAGCTGGAGATCGCCTTTGAAAAGGCTGGCACAAAGAAGGTGGTCGCGCGCTTTGTCTCGGCGGCTGACGAAATACCTTTTTAGCCAAACGCTCTAAGCGCAACATGCTTTAGCGGAACGGATCTATCCGGGCTTCCCTGATTTCCCGTTTTGTCGAGATCAGATGATCTGCAAGCTGGCGCAGGTCTTTTTGCGAGGGTGAGGATCTTCGCCAGTGCAAGGCGATTTCGTGTAACGCTTCGGGATGGTCGACCCGCCGTACCACGAAATTGGGATCGCGGATCGCCTCGGCCAGCGCATAAAGCGAGGGCAATATCGCCACGCCCGCTCCCATCACCGCCATCTGGCGAATGGCGTCAAGGCTACCTCCCTGATATTCTTGGCTGACATGGGTGCCCGCCTGCTGTGCCAGCCGCTCCACGATATGCGCGAGGCGAAATTCCGAACTCAGCGAGAGCAGGGGCTTTTGCGCAAGATCGCTCAGCGTGATCTGGCCGGGCTCCTTGCTCAGATCGTCATCGGGTGCCGCGCAGGCCCAGAGCGTTTCGGAAAACAGGGTCTGGCTAACTACATCCGGATCGTTTGTGGGCGTGCCAACCACGGCATCAAGACGCCCGTCCTTGAGCATCCTCAGCAATTGCATTGTCGAGCCTTCTTGCACCACAAGCCGAAGATTAGGGTGAAGCTGATGTAGCTTGCGGTTTGCAATCGGCATGAAATAGGCACCGATCGAGGGCAGCACACCAATCGAAAGCTTGTCTCCGAAAAGGCCGATGGAACCACGTGCGATGGCGCGAAATTCACGTGCCTCCTGCAGAATGATGCGCGCGCGCGGCAAAAGCCTTTCGCCTGTCGCAGTCAGCGTCACTTTGCGCGAGGTGCGCTCGAACAGGATCAGCCCAAGCTCTTCTTCCATTGTCGCAAGCTGTTTTGACAGGCTCGGCTGGCTTACCGAAAGCGCCTGCGCCGCAAGCCCGAAGGCACCATTTTCCACCACGGCCACGAAATACTGTAGCTGGCGCAGGCTTGGACGGAGCGGCATGTTTTCATTCATGCCTTTAGACTATCAATGATCACAATTCTTTCAATTTGTTTTATCGACTAACGACAGCCATTTTAATTGCACGAAAGATGGCGCAACGGCGGCGTTTCGCAAAACCTTTTTGTAGGGATTGTGAAATGTCACGCAACATCGGGACATTTTCTGCGTTTCGCCTGTCCCCGATGCCCAGTTTGAGGCGAAACGTTTTGACGGAGAACCAGAATGTTCAAGACAATCGTATCGAGTACCGCAACCGCTCTTATTGTCTCCGCCGGCATGGCCGCCGCAGACACCACGCCTGCTCTCACAGCAGAGCGCGTCACGGCGTTGAAGACAGCCTGGGGCGAGGGCATCGTCAATATTGGCGCGGTTCACACCGCTGGCGGCGATTATGACACAGCCGCGCGCGAGCATATCGAGCAGTTTTACGCGTATGAAGGCGATACCGTTCTGTTCAAGCCAACGCTGGCAAGCGCGGACCAGTTCAGGGGCTCGTTCGACGAGGCCATGTCCTATTTTGTCGGCGGCAGCATAAGCGAGGACGGCGGCTTTGCAATTGCACCCTACACCGATGTCCGTTGGGAAAACGAAGGCACAATCATCAATGGCGACGTGGCATTGGCCATGGGCAACTATTATTTCACCAAAACGGACGGTGCCGAAATAAAGGTGGAATACACATTCGGGTTCGAACAGCAAGAAGACGGGGAGGTAAAGATCATCCTGCACCATTCTTCCTTGCCGTTTTCACAGACCTGACGATTTGGTTGGTCGCGCATCGACCGAACCTGTATTTCGTGAAGCACTGTTTCGCATCCCTGCGCCGCGTAAAGTGCAGGCGGTGCAAGTATCAAGTGTCATTGTGAGCCGTTTCACGAAGTGGAGGCGGCCCGGCATCCGGGCCGCCGACCTTCGCCGTATCTGCCTCGGCACAAACCATCACGCCAAAACACCCGGCACGTTCGGGCCAGCCACCTGATATCAATCAACGTGGTAAAAAGGTTCCCGCGGGATGTGGATTTGCTCTCCGTTTTGCCACGGCACCCGGCTGTGTGAAATAATTCGGATGGCCATATAGCTGTTCTTGAACAGCGCTGGCTGATATGTGTGCCAGCCCCTCATCGACGGCACTGTCATTTTGCTGCCCAGTGCGGATTTCAAGGGCTTGTCTTATGACTTGGAGCGGCTTTGGGTGTAGAAAGGTGCTACTATCACGGTTGTGTCATCCGTAGACGGTTTACAGGCTTGCGCCGAAGCGCTCCGCGAGCCCCGTTCGGGCATCATTGCTGATTTGAATGGGTGCCCGGATCTTTGGCGTGGTCGTGCCTGGCTGTAACGATGGATCAACAGTGTTGTCCCTTGCCGCGTCGGGCACCTGCCCTGTCGCCTTGCCAAATGAAGGTTGGCCCAAAGCACCTTCAAGGCAACTGCCATGCTTCTGCGCGTATCC
>JANSXS010000003.1 GCA_024742835.1 Paracoccaceae bacterium
AAACAGGTGAAGGGTAATCTCCTTTACAGGGTCAAATGCCCTAGCCAGCTCATACAGCCTGAAACCTATCCGCCTCTCCCAACACTGTAACAGAATCGGGAACCTCGACCGTTCACGGGGCATTCATCCCATCTCCTTTGGGGTTCAGGGGTAGGTGCCGTCTGTTCTTGCGTCAATGCCGGGTGCTTGCCAGACTCCGCGCAGCGGCGTAAGAGCGCGCCCATGTATACCATCGCCGCGCTCTATCACTTTACCCGCTTTGACGATCCCGACGCGATCCGGTCGCCGCTTCTGGCGCTGTGCGAGGCGGGCAAGATCTCTGGCTCGCTTTTGCTGGCCCGTGAGGGAATCAACGGCACCATCGCCGGTCCGCGTGCGGGCGTGGATGCCGTGCTGGCGCATTTGCGCGCCCTGCCCGGCTGTGCCGATCTGGAGTGGAAGGAAAGCAGCAGTCAGGCACAGCCCTTTCGACGGCTCAAGGTGCGCGTCAAGCGAGAGATCGTGACGATGGGCCAGCCGGACGTGGACCCGCGCGCGAAGGTGGGCCATTACGTGGAGCCAGCGGAGTGGAACGCGCTGATCCAAAGCCCGGATGTGGCCGTGATCGACACCCGCAACGATTACGAGGTGGCGATCGGCAGCTTCGACGGCGCGGTCAACCCTGAAACCGCCAGCTTTCGGGACTTTCCCGCATGGTGGGAGGCGAACAGGCACCGCTTTCACAACAAGCGCGTCGCCATGTTCTGCACCGGCGGAATCCGCTGTGAGAAATCCACGAATTACCTGCTCGGGCAGGGGGTCGAGGAAGTGTATCATCTCAAGGGCGGTATCCTGAAATATCTTGAAGAAGTGCCCGAAGACGACAGCACATGGCAGGGGGCGTGTTTTGTCTTCGACGGGCGCGTCTCTGTCGGGCACGGGCTGCGCGAGGGGCCGCACAGGCTTTGCCATGCGTGTCGGCGTCCCATCCTGCCGCAGGACACCGCGCGCCCCGAATACGAAGACGGCGTTGCCTGTCATCACTGCATCCATGAGACGACCGAGGCCGACAAGACCCGGTTCCGCGAGCGGCAGAAACAGATGGCTTTGGCCAAAGCGCGTGGCGAAAACCATATCCGTATCGTCCACGAAGACGGGTCTTGAGCGCAAGGCACCCAGGCCGGTACGCGCCTTGCGGCGGAAACGAATTGCGCCTGCTTGAATGCGTTCCACGAAAGGCCGTGATGGAGGTTTTTCGCAAAACGCTTCGGCTGACAAGAAACGGGCCGTGAACAACACAGGCGGCCGACGATAAATGGATCTGGCTTCAAATGCAGCAGCAGCTTGAAGCGCTTTCGGCCCTTGTATTTGCGACATGCGCGCTATCCGCCTGTCCGCTGCAAACCAAGGTGGTGCCCCAGTTCGAAAGTAAGAGGCGTTGACAAGCCGCAACCACAGGCTCGCGGTAATGGAATTTCAACACGCAGAGCAGATGAACATCCGCGACCCGGTGCCCGTCACGCCATGTCTAAATGGATAAATTGTCCACATACAGCGACTGGTATCTTGGATGACGCGTCAAGGCGTTTCACCTTTAACCGGCGGCCTCGATTGAAGGCGAAACGCTTTAGCGGTTTTCCAAATCGGCATTTGTTTGATTCAAGATCGCCTCCGTTGTCGATCTTGAGCAGACGAACCTTGAGCGAGGTGCAATGGGCGCGGATTGAGCGGCTTGTTCCGGGCAAGAAGGGCCATCATCCGCGCGAAGATGCCTTTCTCGCTCCAACGCTGCTCATGGATATGACGCGTCTTGTGAAGGCTATAGGCGGCAGGCGCATCATACCAGCGCAAACCATTGCGGCTGATCAAGATAATCCTGCTCAAAACTCGCCTGTCGTTGCCCCTGAACTTACCGTGCGGCTTTGGAAAGTGGAATTCCAAACGTGCCATCTGCGCGCCGGTCAGTCAGAAAAGAACGCGCATTTCCCCGCTCTGTTTCCGGAGCCGTGACCCACCAAGCGCTCGGGAAATCAATGCGTCCTGACCCTAAGGCGTCGCGCGACAAAGCTGAATTCCCGATTTTGCAAAATGCGGCGCGCCCGGACGATGCCCGCCGCGACGTCGGCGAAAGGCCGCCAACCAGCGGGGGAGGCAGGCTGTTCCAATTTCATCACAGAATGTTAGACTTGCCATAAGTCATTTCAGGTACGGACCCGTGGATCGCAAGACATCTTTCAATGGCGGCGACATCAGCGAAGAGGACGCAGCGGCAATTTTCAATGCCTCGGGCGTGTCAATGGTGCTGACCAATCCACGGCTGGATGACAATCCGATCGTTTACGTCAATCACGCGTTTGAAAAGCTGACCGGCTATTCCGCGGCCATGGCCGTGGGGCGAAATTGCCGCTTTCTTCAGGCCGGACACAATGATCAACCGGGGCTGGATGCCCTGCGCAGGGCGGTTGCGCGACAAGAGCAAATCTCGGTTGTACTTGAAAACTACCGCGCGGATGGAGCGCCTTTTTGCAACGCACTTCTGATTTCCCCGGTTGTCGAGGAACAATCTGGCGGCGTGGGGTATTTCATCGGATTGCAAAGTGAGATCGACCCGAACTATCAGGCCGAAGCCTTGCAACGTTTCGAAGCGATCGTGGCGGAACTTCAGCATCGGGTGAAAAATCACCTGTCGATGATCATCGGCCTGATCCGCATGAAAGCGCGTGAAAGCGACCAGGACGACGGGTTGCATGATCTGTCCCGGCGTATTGAAAGCCTGCAATTGCTGTACGAGGAAATGGCCAGCGCACGCGCCCAAAGCAACGAGGACAAGATCCAGCTTGGATCCTATCTTGGCCGGGTCGCGAATGCGATCGCGCATCTTGACGGGCGGCCCGGTGTGCGGATGAATATCAACGTCGAGCCATTGATGATGCAGACAGAAACAGCCGTGCGTGTCGGATTGGTTGTCTCTGAAATTCTGACAAACGCGATGCAACATGCCTTTCGAGATCAGAATTCCGGTTTGGTGGAATTGCGGGTCACGCGGACAGATGGCGGGGGAATGCGTGCGATCATCACCGACGATGGTGTGGGTCTGCCGAAAGATGTGGAATGGCCGAATATGAAGGGTCTGGGCGGGCGGATCGTGTCCGGCCTGTGCGAGGGCCTGCGCGCCACGCTGCACGTTTCACGCGGGGCAGTAGGGACAATCGTCACGCTGGATGTCCCCAACGCGGATTAAAGCGTTCCGCCCTGCGCTGATATCTTGGATCAAGGGCGGAACGCTTTGATTGCCATTGGCTTAGGCGATCAGGAAGTCTTCGATGGGTTGCCCCTTTTCCAGGCCTTCCTTGATCCAGTTCGGCTTGCGCCCGCGCCCTGTCCACGTGATGGATGGATCCTCGGGGTGGCGATACTTGGGTTCGGCCGGGGCGCGCGGCTTGCCGGTTTTGCGCCCGCCGCCTTCCTTCATCGACAGAAGCTCCGACAGGGTGAAGCCCATGTCGCGCGCCTGTTCTTCAAGCTTTTCAAGAGCTTCTTTTCGCTCTCTTTTTTCTGCGCGATCAATGGCCAGGTCGAGATCTTTTTGGAGCTCTTTCAAATCAGCCAGGCTGTGAGCGTCTAGATCTATCTTTACCATGTTACGTCCTTTGTGATGGTATTTTGGTAACTGTTTTTGCGATTTTGTTACTGTACCCGGTTTTAAGCGGGGCGCTTGACCCACTTCAATATGCTATCACAAGGGAAACTATGTTTTTATGGTCTATTTTGTGTCTACTTTCCCCAGATCATATGAGTGATAGTGTCATTTCCATATCAAAAGATATTGAATAACGGCTTTTCGCTCTTTCGAGCATCTGGGTGCGATGTGGCATTTCGTCAATAGGGGGCTTTTGGACTCCGGTCTGATGACAGGCTTTGCTGACGGTCTTTCACCAGTTTTTCTATCGCGTCCGCAAGATGTATTTCCGCGATATTGTAATCACCCCGCTCAACCCGAATGCGATGTGCGGTGATCATGACATCCGCATGGGTGCAGCCGGTTGGCGGCTCAAAGCGGTAGCAGGCCAGTTCAATCAAAAACCCAAGCGGGTCGGTGAAATAAATCGAATCCATGAATCCGCGATCTGTGGGACCGGAATGTTTTATGCCGCGTTCATCCAACCTTTCGACCGCCTGTGAAAAGGTCGCCTTGCTGACTGCAAGGGCGAGGTGATGCACACAGCCCGTGTCCATGGGTGTGCGGCGATAGGATGGCTTGCGATTTTCATTACAGAAAATCGTGATCAAACGGCCATCGCCGGGATCGAAATACAGATGCGTTTCGTCGGGATCGTCCAGATTGGGCTGATCGAAAATGAACGGCATTCCAAGAACGCCCTCCCAGAAATCAATACTGGTCTGACGGTCTGCGCCGGTCAGGGTGATGTGATGGATGCCCTGGGTTTGCAGCTTTCGCATGGGGAGGCCTTTCTCGTGTCTGTGCGGAACGGGTTCTGCATGTTACGGTAAGGCATATTGCGCAGGTGCAAAGAGGAAGCGACGACATGACCGGAAGAACGACAGCGGGACGCGGCAGGCTTTATGCCAGTATCCTGGACACGATCGGCGATACGCCCGCGATCCGGGTCAACAATCTCGGACCCGAGGGTGTGGAGGTTTACGTCAAGGCCGAGGCGTTCAACCCCGCGGCCTCGGTCAAGGACCGGCTGGCGCTGTCCATCATCGAAACCGCCGAAGCGAACGGCACGCTCAAGCCCGGGCAGACGGTAGTGGAGGCGACAAGCGGCAATACCGGCATCGGGCTGGCGATGGTCTGCGCGCAGAAGGGCTATCCGCTTGTGGTGACGATGGCGGAAAGCTTTTCCATCGAGCGGCGGCGCCTGATGCGGATGCTTGGGGCGAAAGTGGTGCTGACGCCCAAGGCCGAAAAGGGCTTTGGCATGTACAAGAAGGCGGTGGAACTGGCCGAGGCGCATGGCTGGTTCCTTGCTCATCAGTTCGAGACAGAGGCGAACGCCGCCATTCACGAGGCCACCACCGGACCCGAGATCGTGGCGGATTTCGCCGGGCATCGGCTGGATTATGTCGTGACGGGCTATGGCACGGGCGGCACGGTGACGGGCATTGGTCGGGTGCTGCGCCGGGAGCGGCCCGAGACAAGGATCGTGCTGTCAGAGCCCGCCAACGCGCAGCTTATCGCCAGCGGACACGCGCAGGTGCGCAATGACAAGGGAGAGCCGGACCAGAGCCACCCGGCCTTCGAGCCGCACCCGATTCAGGGCTGGACGCCGGATTTCATCCCGCTGGTGTTGCAGGAAGCGATTGATCACAATCTTTATGATGAGTTGATCCCGGTGGCGGGAGCCGATGGCATCACATGGGCGCGGCGGCTGGCGGCGGAAGAGGGGATCTTCACCGGCGTGTCGGGCGGATCGACTTTTGCGGTGTCGATGGATCTGGCCGAAAAGGCCGCGCCGGGCACGGTGATCCTGTGCATGTTGCCAGATACGGGCGAGCGGTATCTGAGCACGCCCTTGTTCGAGGGAATCGAGGAAGGCATGAACGCCGAAGAGCAGGAGATTTCAGGCTCTACGCCGGGCTATCAGGTAAGCTGAGGGGCGCTGTCCCGGGTCAGGCCCGCGACGCGTGGCGCTCATTCTCGTGGGTCAGGCCCCGACCATGCCAACGATCTTGTAGGTCTCTTTCAAGATCGGGGCGGCGATGGCGCGGGCGCGCTCTGCGCCATTGGCAAGGATGCGGTCGATCTCTGCGGGGTCCTGCATCAGGCGCGACATTTCGGTGGAAATCGGCGCGATCTTGTCCACGGCGAGATCCGCAAGCAGCGGCTTGAACTCGGAAAAAGGCTTGCCGCCCATCTCGGCCATCACCTGCGCGACACTCTGGTCAGACAGGGCCGCATAGATGTTCACGAGGTTGCGCGCCTCTGGCCGCGCCTCAAGCCCGTCGATATCCTCGGGCAGCGGCTCGGGGTCTGTCTTGGCCTTGCGGATCTTTTTGGCGATGGTGTCGGCGTCATCGGTCAGGTTGATGCGGCTCATGTCCGACGGATCGGATTTCGACATCTTCTTGGACCCGTCGCGCAGGCTCATGACCCGCGTCGCCGCGCCCTCGATCACCGGGGCGGTGACGGGAAAGAAATCGACGCCGTAATCATTGTTGAACTTTATCGCGATGTCGCGGGTCAGTTCGATATGCTGTTTCTGATCCTCGCCAACCGGCACATGCGTGGCGTGATAGGTCAGGATATCGGCGGCCATCAGCGCAGGATAGGCGAACAGCCCAAGCGAGGCGTTCTGCGCGTTCTTGCCCGCCTTGTCCTTGAACTGCGTCATGCGCTGCATCCAGCCCATGCGCGCCACGCAGTTGAAGACCCACGCCATCTGCGTGTGCTCGGGCACCTGGGACTGGTTGAACAGGATCGACCGCGCCGGATCGAGACCCGAGGCGATGAACCCCGCGCAAAGTTCGCGCGTGGCGTTTGCCAGTTTCGCAGGGTCTTGCCAGACGGTGATCGCGTGCAGATCGACCATGCAATAGATCGAAGAAATGCCGTTGTCCTGCGCCTGGGCAAAGCGCTTGAGCGCGCCAAGGTAGTTGCCGAGCGTCAGGTTGCCCGAGGGCTGGATGCCCGAGAAGACGCGGGGTGTGTGGACCACCTCACTCATGGGTTTCTCCGTCTGGTTTTTCGTGTCCGCCTCGCTTACTGGTGGGTCGCAGCGCCGTCAAGGAGAGCCGCATGACCGACGATGAGGACCATCCCCGCGAACCAAGCCCGTTCAATGCGGTGCCGCCGCTGGTCGCGGTGCTTGCCTTGGCGATCTTCGCCATCGAATGCGTTTTCGCGATGGGTACCAATGGCATGATCGGCGGTCCACAAGCGGTGGGCTGGCGCGCCGAGGCGATCCAGAGTTTTGCCTTTTCCAACCGTGCGCAGGCGTGGATGGTGGAAAACAGCGCGTTTCGGCCCGAATTCCTGTGGCGCTACGTCACCTACCCGTTCGTGCACGCGAATTTCATCCATGCCTGCTTTGCCGCCGTGATGGTGCTGGCGCTTGGCAAGTTCGTGGCAGAGCGGATGCCCGGCTGGGCGGTGCTGGGTGTGTTCTTCGGGGCAAGCATCCTTGGCGCACTGGTCTACGGCCTGCTATTCCCCGAAGGTCCGGGCTATTACGGGGCCTATCCCGGCGTTTACGGGCTGATCGGCGGATTCACCTATCTGGTGTGGCTGCGGCTGGGGCAGATGGGCGAGAACCAGATCCGGGCTTTCACGATGATCGGCTTTCTGCTGGCGATCCAGCTTGTGTTTGGGCTGATGTATGGCGGTGGCAGCGGCTGGGTTGCCGATGTGGCGGGGTTCGCTGCCGGTTTCGGCCTGTCCTTCATGCTGGCCCCCGGTGGCTGGGCCAAGATCCGCGCGCGTTTGCGCCAACGCTGACAGGCGCGGCTTTACCGTTTGAAGCTGCGTTTCAGCTCGCGCAGGCGGAACGCGCCGACAAGCTGACCGGCAATCCCGTAGGCAAGCGTGCCCGCGACCAGCAGGACCAGCAGCGCAAGCCAGCGAATGCCGCCCATCCCGAAAAACGGGGCCAACAGGACCGATCCGCCCCAAAGCGCCGCGCCCATCATGGCCGAAGCCAGCAAAATGCGCCAGATCCTGCGGCGAAAACGGCTGTCGAAACGCGCCGTGTCGCCAAAGCCGCGCGCGCCATATGCCAGTTGCCACACCATGATCCACGCCGCGACCGAGGTGGCGATCGCGGCTGCGATCCAGCCGATTGCAACGGCCAGCCCGACCGCGATTGCGGCATTGATCACCATCGCTACAAGTGCGTAATGAAACGGGCGGCGGGTGTCTTCGCGCGCGAAAAAGACCGGTTGCAAGATCTTTTGCAGCACAAAGGCGGGCAGCCCCAGGCCGTAGATCGCCACGGCCATAGCGGTGGCGGCGGCATCATCGGCGCCAAAAGCACCGCGTTCGAACAGGACAGAGATCAGCGGCAGCGGGATCACCACCAGCGCCACGGCGCAAGGCACGGTCAGCGCCAGCGACATCTCTCCGGCGCGCGACAGCGCTTCGCGCGCGCCACTGTCGTCGCTGGCCTTCAGGCGGCGCGACAGGTCGGGCAGCAAAACAATGCCGACGGCGATGCCCACCACGCCAAGCGGCAGTTGGTACAGCCTGTCGGCGGCGTATAGCCAGCTGACCGCGCCTTGAGTGTTCGACGCCACCAATTGCCCCACCAGCAGGTTCACTTGCACCACCCCGCCTGCCAGCGCGGCGGGCACCGCCACGCGTACCAGCCGCGCCATGGCGGGCGTCCAGCGGGGCCGTGTGGGCCTAATGCGCAGCCCGGCCCGATCCGCGGCGATCCATACCAGCGCCAGTTGCGCGGCCCCCGCCACCGGGATCGTCCAGACCAGCGCGGTGGCGATATCGGTGCCAAGCCACCATGCGAGCGACATGGCCGCGACCAGCAGGATATTCAGCACCACCGGCGCGGCGGCGGCGGCGGCAAAGCGCCCGGCGGAATTCAGCACGCCGGAAAACAGCGCGGCCAGCGAAATGAACAGGATATAGGGAAATACGATGCGCCCGAAATCCACCGCCAGATCGAACCGCGCATCCCCGACAAACCCCTCTGCCGTGGCCCAGACCAGCGCCGGCATGAAGACCATCGCCAGCCCGGTTAGCGCCAACAGCACCAGCGCCAGCCCCGACAGCGCCAGCCGGGCAAAGCCGATCGGGTCGTCTCCCGCTTCCAGCCGCTTTGAAAACATCGGCACGAAAGCCGCGTTGAACGCACCCTCGGCAAAGAAGCGGCGAAACATGTTGGGCAGGCGAAAGGCCGCGACAAAGGCATCCATCAACAGGCCCGGCCCCAGAAAGGCCGCGATCAGCACGTCGCGCACAAAGCCCAGGATCCGGCTCAAAAGGGTCCATCCGCCAACGGTCAGGATGCCGGAAAGCAGTCGGACGGGTCTCATGCGGGGCATATACTCCAAGGGGTGGCCCGATCAGTAGCCCAAAGACCGGCGGCGTGAAAGGGTGCGCTGCGGGTCGTGCCGCGCGCGGTCCGCAGGCTCAGTCGCGGGCGCGTGCGGCCCCTTGCGCGATGGCGTCGCGCAGCTTGCGTTCCAGCGCCTTTTGCTTGGACTCGGAATAGAATTTCAGCCCGAACATGTCCTTGACATAAAAGGTATCGACAACCTGCTCGCCATATGTCGCGATCACGGCGGAATTGATGTAGACGTGATGATCCGCCAGCGTGCGGGTCAGATCGTAAAGCAGGCCGGGCCGGTCGCGGGTGTCGACCTCGATGATCGTGTAGATTTCCGACCCGGTATTGTCGAAGGTGATATGCGTTGGCACGCGGAAGGCGCGTTCGCGTTTCTTGATCTTGTCGCGCGATTTGATCGCCTCGGTCGCCTTCACCTCACCTTTCAGGGTCTTGGTGATCATCTGGCTCAGGCGCGGCAGGCGCGACGCCTCGAACGGGCTGCCATCGGCATCCTGGATCCAGAAGGCCGCTGTGGCGAAGCCGTCCTTGGTGGTATAGGTGCGCGCGTCCACCACATTTGCGCCCACCAGCGCCAGCGCACCGGCCAGCCGTGAAAAGATGCCCGGATGATCGGCCAGCGCGAAACAGGCGCGGGTCGCGTCGCGGTCCTCGTCTATGGCAAGGTCAATGGCGATGTCGTCATTGTCCAGATCGCGCAGCAGCCGGGCGAACACCTCGTGCGCAGTGACATGCAGGCCCTGCCAGTAGGGTGGGTAATGCCGTGCGGTTTCCGTCTTTAGCGTCTTGCTGTCCCAATCTGACAGGGCGGCGCGCAGGTTGCGCTTGGCATCCGCGCCGCGTTGCTCGCGGTTCAATGCCTCAAGCCCGCCTTCCATGGCGCGGCGCGTTTGGCGATAGAGCGCCCGGATCAGAGAGGCTTTCCAGTTGTTCCACACATTCGGGCCCACGCCCCTGATGTCGCAGACGGTAAGCACGCATAGCAGGTCCAACCGCTCGCGCGTCTGCACCGCCTTGGCGAAATCGCGCACCGTGCGCGGGTCGGCGATATCGCGCTTCTGCGCCATGTCCGACATCAGCAGATGATAGCGCACCAGCCATTCCACCGTGTCGCATTCCGCCTGTTTCAGCCCCAGCCGGGGTGCCACCACCCGCGCGATCTGTGCGCCGAGGATCGAATGATCCTCGTTGCGGCCCTTGCCGATGTCATGCAGCAGCAGCGCCACGTAAAGCACCCGGCGATTGATCCCCTCGTCAAGGATCGAGGACGCCACGGGCAGATCCTCTGTCAGTTCGCGGCGTTCGATCCTGGCCAGTTGGCTGATGCACTGGATGATATGCTCGTCCACGGTATAGCTGTGATACATGTTGAACTGCATCATGGCGCGGATCGCTTCGAATTCTGGGATGACCACCGACAGGACGCCCAATTCGTTCATCCGCCTGAGCGCGCGTTCGGGATTGCCGTGCTTGAGCAGCAGGTCAAGAAACAGCTTGCGCGCTGCGGGCAGGTTGCGAAAGCGGTCGTCGATCAGGTGCAGATGCGCGGTGACCATCCGCATCGCGTCGGGATGAATCAAAAGCCCGGTGCGCAGCGCCTCTTCAAAGACCCGCAACAGGTTCAGCGGATCGGCAAAAAATGTCTCTTCATCCGCGATTGCCAGTCGGCCATGCACCTCGACATAGCCTTGCTTGAGCTTTCGCTTGCGCCCGAACAGGCGCTGCAACAGCGGCTCTGACTTGACGTGATCGGCCTCCAGCTTGGTCAGCAGGATGCGGGTCAGATCGCCGACGGCGGTGGCGTGGCGGAAATAATCCTGCATGAACACCTCGACCGCGCGTTGCCCGGATCTGTCGGCATAGCCCATGCGCTCGGCCACATCGACCTGAAGATCGAAGCTCAGTTGCTCGGTGGCGCGGTTTGTCGCCAGATGCAGGTGACAGCGCGTGGCCCACAAAAAGGTTTCCGCCTTTGCGAATGTCGTGAATTCATCCTCGGTGAACAGGCCCCGCGCCACCAGATCGTGCACATTGTCGACGTGGTAGACATATTTGGCGATCCAGAACAGCGATTGCATGTCGCGCAGCCCGCCCTTGCCCTCCTTGATGTTGGGCTCGACCATGTAGCGTTCGCCGTATTTCTCGTGGCGGCTGTCGCGCTCTTCCAGCTTGGCCTCGACAAAGGCCTTTTCGGACCCGGCGAACAGGTCCTTGCGCAGGCGGCTGTCCAGCTCCTGGGCCAGCGCCGTGTCGCCAAACAGGAAACGCTTTTCCAAAAGCGCGGTGCGGATCGTGAAATCCTCGCCGCCAAGCCGCAGGCAATCGCGGATCGTACGGCTGGAATGACCGACCTTCAGCTTGAGATCCCACAGGATGTAAAGTGTGCTTTCGATCACGCTTTCGGCCCATGCGGTGATCTTGTAGGGCGTCAGGAACAGCAAATCGACATCCGAGTGCGGGGCCATCTCGCCGCGCCCGTAACCGCCCACGGCCAGTACCGAGATGCGTTCGGCATCTGTCGGATTGGGCAACGGGTGCAGGTAACGGCTGGCGATATCCAGCGCCGTGATCACCGCGCAATCGGTCAGCCAGCTATAGGCGCGGGTGGCGGGCCGGGCGGCAAAGGGATCCGCGGCAAGACCCTCCGCGATGGCCGCGCGGCCTTGGCGCAACATGCCCCCCAGCACCGAGACGGTGGCCTTGCGCAGGGCCATTGCCTCGCCGCCCGAAGCATCATTGGCTGCTTCGATCGCCTCTGTCACGGCGGCCGCGTCAAAAATGTGGTCGGCCGGGCAGATCAGGTCATCCGGATAGGGAAGTGTGTCTTTCATGCTGTCCTTGTTTCATGTCTGGGCATGTTGCCTTGGCGCGTTGTTCTGTCACGCGGGTCAGGGTCAAAGCCCGACACGGCCAAAGCTTTGCGGGGCAGGGGACAGGATCACGACCTGCCTGTCGCGGATCGTGGCCACGGCCAGCCCGCGTTCCGTGGTGCCGTCCTCGCGCAGGCGAAAGACGCCGTTGACTCCCTGAAACCCGGCCTGTTGCGTCAGCGAGGTCCGTGACAGCGCATCGTTGCGGCCCGACTGCGCCAAAGCTCCGATGGCGGCGATGGCGTCATAGGAAAGCCCGGCCAGGGCGTGGGGCGCTTCGCCATTGGCCGCCTCGAAGCGGCTGCGGAACTGCGCCGAGCGCGCCGGATCGGGCAGCGCGAACCAGCCCCCCTGCACGCCCGGAAGGTCCAGCGTCTGGCGCGGCGTGTCCCAACGCGCCAGCCCGATATACTGTGTGTCCTCCGGGCTCAGGCCCGCCTCGGGCAGCATCTGCGTGAACAGCGGCAGCGCCCCGGCGGCGTTCGCGGTCATGAAGATCGCATTGGCGCTGTTGGTTTCGGCCATTGTCTTGATCCGGGGGATGGTGTTGACAACGCCCTGCTGCGAGAACTCGTAAGCGACGCTGCCCGCGGGAGTTGCGCCCGTCGCGGCAATCGCGCCCGTGATCGCGTCCTTGCCCAGCCGCCCGGCCAGATTGTTCGAATGGACCGTCAGGATGCGGTCGCGCCCCTGCCCGACGGCATAGCGCATCAGCCGGTCAGCGGTGTTGCGGAACGTCTGACCCATCACGAACAGGTTGCCGCCTGCGATGGTGGGATTGTTGGAAAAGGCCAGAACATTGATGTTTTTTGGTTCCATGACGACGGCAACGGCATTGGCCGATTCCGCATGTAGCGGCCCCACGATGATCCGCGCACCATCGGCGGCGGCGTTCAGAGCGGATTGCTGCGCCTGCGCGGCATTGCCGGCGGTGCCATAAACGCGCAGATCGATCTTCACGTTGCCAAGATCCGCCACCGCGAGACGCGCCGCGTTCTCAAGGTCGCGCGCCAGTTTCTGTTCGTCGGGGCTGCCAGAGCCATGCGGCACCAAAAGGGCGACGGGCACCGCGGCCGACCGGTCCATGCCCTGTCCCGTGCCGCCGCCGGGGACCGGCAGTGTCGCGTTGCAGGCTGCGAGCGTCAGAAAGGACGCAACGACGGCAAATATGCGCATCGGCTTGCGGATAGCGGAAAAAACGGCAACCATTGGCAAAATAACTCCCTTTTCGGCGCGGCGCTGGTCTGCCGCCGTGTCAGGGTCAATCATAAACGTCCAGAGAGGCGGGTCCAGCGATGAATCCGGAGAAGGCCAAACTCGGCTCGGGGCTTTACCTCGTGGCAACGCCGATCGGAACGGCGCGCGATATCACGTTGCGCGCGCTGGATATCCTGCGCGATGCCGATGTGATCGCCGCCGAAGATACTCGCAGCCTGCGTCGGCTGCTGGAGATCCACGCCGTCCCGTTGGACGGGCGCGAGATGCTGGCCTATCACGATCACAATGGCGCGCGGGCGCGCCCGCGCATCATGGCTGCGCTTGCGGCGGGGAAATCAGTGGTTTATGCCTCCGAGGCGGGCACGCCCATGGTCGCCGATCCGGGGTTTGATCTGGTGCGCGCAGTGGTCGAGGCGGGCTATCCGCTGATCTCCGCGCCCGGACCTTCGGCGGTGATCACGGCGCTGACGGTGGCGGGCCTGCCGACAGACAGGTTCTTTTTCGCGGGCTTTCTGCCACCCGCCGCGTCCAAGCGGAAAACCGCGTTGCGCGAATTGGCCGCTGTGCCCGGAACGCTGGTCTTTTACGAATCGCCCAAACGGGTCGCCGCCATGCTGGCGGATGCCGCCGAGGTTCTGGGCCCGGTGCGACAGGCGGCGCTGTGCCGGGAATTGACCAAGAAATTCGAAGAGGTGCTGCGCGCGCCGCTGGGCGATCTGGCCACCATATCCGCCGGGCGAAGTTTCAAGGGCGAGATTGTCGTACTTGTGGAAAAAGGCGATTCAGAAAGTATTAGGGAATTTGATCTAGACCGGGCGTTGCGGGTTGCGCTGAACGGTAGCACGGTGCGCGACGCGGCGGATCGGGTCGCGGCAGCTTCGGGGCTGAAACGGCGGATGGTCTATCAGCGCGCGCTTGAGCTGGAGAACAAGGCCGAGCCGGCAGAAGATGACGGGCAAAGGAGCGGCGAATGACGCAGGATGTTATGGAGGCGGGCCATGTCGGGCTTCGTGAAAGACAACGTGGCCAGCGCGCATATTTAAGTGGTGCCGCGGCGGAGGCGTCGGTTGCAGCGCAATATGCCCGACAAGGGCTGCGGTTGCGCGATCTGCGCTGGCGTGGCCAGGGCGGCGAGATTGACCTGATTCTTCAAGATGCCGATGAGATCGTCTTTTGCGAGGTGAAATGCGGCCCCACCCATGACGCGGCGACGGCACGGCTACGCCCGGCGCAGGTGCGCCGGATCATGTCGGCCGCTTCGGAATACATGGCGTGTCTGCCGCAAGGGCAGCTTGCCGAGGTGCGGTTCGATCTGGCGACCGTGTCGGGCACCGGCGAGGTGCGGATCGTCGAGGCCGCGTTCGGACATTTCTGATTTGCGCTCTTGCCGGGCATGGCGCATGAAGGGGCAGGACGCAGCCTCGGGGGAGTTCGATGAAGATTGCATTCCAGATGGACCCTATCGGGCCCATCGACATCAAAGGCGACAGTACGTTCCGGCTTGCCGAAGAGGCGCAGGCACGCGGTCACGAGCTGTTTTACTACACGCCTGACAGGCTTGCCTATGACGATGGGCGCGTGACGGCGCGGGGCTGGCCCCTTGAGGTGCGTCGCGTCGAGGGAGATCATTACAGCCTTGGTGCGGAAACCACCGTTGATCTTAGCAGTTTCGATGTGGTGTGGCTGCGGCAAGATCCGCCCTTTGACATGTTCTATATTACCACCACGCATCTGTTGCAGCGGCTTGCACCGGGCACGCTTGTGGTCAACGATCCGTTTTGGGTCCGCAACTACCCTGAAAAGCTGCTGATCCTCGATTTTCCCGAATTGACGCCGCCGACCGCCATTGCGCGCGACCTTGACACGATCAAGGCGTTCCGCGCCCGCCATGGCGATGTGATCCTCAAGCCGCTTTACGGCAATGGCGGCGCGGGCGTGTTCCATCTGCCCGAGTCGGACCGTAACCTCAGCAGTCTTCACGAAATGTTCACGGGCTTCAGCCGTGAGCCGCTGATCGTGCAGAAATACCTCCCCGAGATTGCGCAGGGCGACAAGCGCGTGATTCTTGTCGATGGCGAGCCCGTGGGCGCGATCAACCGGGTGCCCGGCGCGGGTGAGACGCGCTCGAACATGCATGTGGGCGGCCGCCCCGAGAAGATCGCGCTGAGCGCGCGCGACCGCGAAATCTGTGCCCTGATCGGCCCGCTTTTGCGCGAAAAGGGCCAGGTTTTTGTCGGGATCGATGTGATCGGCAGTTACCTGACGGAGATCAACGTCACGTCTCCTACCGGCCTGCAAGAGTTGGAACGCTTTGACGGGACCAACGCCGCGGGCCTGATATGGGACGCGATCGGATCGCGTCTGGCATGAGCCTGCGTTGCGGCTTGCTGAACTGGTATCTGCGGCGCACGGAAAAACCCTATCTCGCGCGGGTCAGCGATCCTGAAACGGTTCGGCGGTCGTGCGAGAAAAACGCGCGGCGCTTTTTTCATGGTCCGCGTGGCGCGGCTTATGCGTCCGGCGAAATCGCGGGCCTGCGCGTGTTATCGGTGCGTGGACCCGGTGTGGCTGAAGGTGACGGGCCGCTGATCCTTTATTTTCATGGTGGTGGCTACGTGTTCGGCTCGCCGCGCACGCACCGTGCGATGCTCGCCTTCCTGTCCCGCGAGGCGGCCTGCCCCGCCTGTCTGCCCGATTATCCAAAGGCCCCCGAAGCGCCGTTTCCCGCTGCGTTCGAGGCCGCGTTGGCCGTCTACCGCGCTATGATGGATCGGCCCGGCGGCATCGTTCTGGGTGGGGACAGCGCCGGTGGCGGGCTTGCGCTTGCCCTTTTGGGAGAGATCTGTCGGTTGGATCTGCCCCGGCCGAGGGGCTGCTTCGCCATGTCGCCGCTGACCGACCTGACCGGCTCGGGGGAGAGTCTGACGCGCAACGCGGCTTTGGACGCGCTTTTGCCGGCAGAGCGGGCGGCAGAGCTGCTGGACCTGTATTTGCAGGGGGCCGCGCCGGACGATCCGCGCGCGTCGCCGCTATGCGCGGAGTTCAGGGGGGCGTGCCCGGTCTGGCTCTGCGCCGGGGATACCGAGATCATGCTGGACGACACCCGCAGGATGGCGGCCCATCTGCGCGACCATGGCGCGCCGGTGACAGAGGTCATCGCCCACGATTTGCCGCATGTCTGGCCAATCTTTCACAACATCCTGCCGGAGGCGCGACACACGCTGGCCGATATCGCCGCATGGATCACGTCTCTGCCGCGAGAGACAAGCGATAACTGACCGCCTCGGCGATGTGAGGATGGCGCATCTCCGCCGAACCGTCCATGTCGGCGATAGTACGCGCCACGCGCAGGATGCGGTGATAGCCGCGCGCGGACAGGCCGAAACGCTCTGCCACCTTGGTCAGGAATGCGCGCCCCTCGGCGTCGGGCGTGGCGATCCGTTCGAGCGCCTCGCCTTCGGCATCGGCGTTCAGGCGCATACCCGTCTGCCGCTCAAAGCGTGCCTGCTGCACTGACCGCGCTGCCGCGACCCGCGTCGCCACCTGTGCGGATGTTTCGCCGGAGGCGGGCAGGTCGAGATCGGTGAAGGCGACGGGCGGCACCTCGACGCGCAGATCGAAGCGATCCATCAGCGGGCCGGAAATGCGGCCCATGTAATCCGCGCCGCATTGCGGCGCACGGGCACAGGCGCGGGCAGGGTCGGGCAGATAGCCGCATTTGCACGGATTCGCGGCGGCCACCAGCATGAAGCGGCAGGGGTATTTCACATGCGCATTGGCCCGCGCGACCACGACCTCGCCGGTCTCGATGGGTTGGCGCAGGGTTTCCAGCACGGCGCGGGGATATTCCGGGAACTCGTCCATGAAAAGCACGCCGTTATGCGCGAGACTGATCTCTCCCGGTCCGGCGCGCCGCCCACCGCCGACGATGGCGGCCATCGAGGCGGTGTGGTGCGGTTCGCGAAAGGGGCGCGTGCGGTTGATGCCGCCCTCGTCCAGCAGCCCGGCCAGCGAATGGATCATCGAGGTTTCCAGCGCCTCGGGCGCGGTCAGCGGGGGCAGGATGCCGGGCAGTCGGGCGGCCAGCATGGATTTGCCGGAACCGGGCGTGCCCACCATCATCAGGTGATGCCGCCCTGCCGCCGCGATTTCCAGCGCCCTTTTCGCACGTTCCTGGCCCTTGACATCGCGCAGGCAGCGCCCGCCGGGATCGGTGATCACCTCACCCGGTTTGGCCGGGGGCAGGGGGGATTGGCCGGTATAATGCCGCACCACATCGGCAAGCGTGGCCGCGCCGATGACCTGCGTGGCCCCGACCCACGCCGCCTCGGCGCCTGATCCCTGCGGGCAAAGCAGCGTGCGATCCGCGCGGGCGGCGGCCATTGCAGCGGGCAGGGCACCGATCACCGGGATCAGCGTGCCATCCAGCGACAACTCGCCCAGGGAACAGGTGCTCTCGACCGCGTCGTGGGGGATGATCTCCAGCGCCGCGAGCAGCGCCAGCGCGATGGGCAGATCGAAATGACTGCCCTCCTTGGGCAGGTCGGCGGGAGAAAGATTGATCGTGATCCGCTTGGAGGGCAGCGCGATGGCCATTGAGGTGAGCGCGGTGCGGACCCTGTCGCGCGCCTCTGACACCGCCTTGTCGGGAAGGCCCACCAGCGAAAAGGCGGGCAGGCCGGGCGTGACGGCGCATTGCACCTCGACGCTGCGCGCCTCGACCCCTTCGAAAGCGACGGTATAGGCGCGCGCGACCATGGCGTCTCCGAGTTCCTGCTGAAATGCAGCGTTTGGCGAAACGCTTTGGTTAACGGATAGCGCGGAACTGGTTATGAAATGGTTAAAGCCTGTCGCGAAACGGGGTGCTCCGCCCGATCGTTGCCCGGAATGCCTTGCCGCCGGACCGGAGGGCTGGCCGGGGGATTCGAGTATTGTGCCAAGAAGAAGCCGGGATCAGTGTTCCCCCTATGTCAGGCAGGGTGGTGATTGATCGCGGCGGCATGCCAGCCGGTGTCGCGCAGGTGCAATTCGGTGACCGAGAGATTGTCGATGCGATGTGCGAATGTGTCATAGGCCGACAGGCGCAGCGCCTTTTGCAGCTGCGTCAGGATCGCGCCCATATGGGCCACGACGATCAGGTCGCCACCGTGATTTGCCTGCGTGAGGCGGGTCACGGCGCGATCCACGCGGGCGGAAATGTCGTGCCAGCTTTCGCCGCCGGGTGGGCAGATATCGCCCGGTTTCTCCCAGAAGGCGCGCAGGTGGTCCTGATCGCTGATCGTGTCGAAGCCCTGCAATTCCCATGCGCCGAAATGGATTTCGCGCAGATCGGGATCATGGGGCAGCCGCGGGCGTGCGCCGGCAATGGCATCGGCGGTGGCGCGGGCGCGGATCAGGTCCGAGGAGATCACGGGCGCGGTTTGTGGCAGGTGGTCATGCAGCCGCAGTAGCGCCGCCTTGTCCGACAGATCGGCGGGCAGATCGGACCAGCCGACCATGGATTTCGCATGGGTCGGCCCGTGACGGACCCAGAACAGCCGGGTCATGCGGGCAGATCGCCCTTAAGCACCTGCGGCAGGCCGCAGATCACATGCACCACCAGCCCGGCCTTGGCGGCGAGCCGTTGATTGAGCCGGCCCTGCGCGTTGCGGAATCGGCGGGCGAGGGCGTTTTCGGGCACCACGCAATGCCCGACCTCGTTGGTCACCAGGACCACCGGCGCCGCGCATAGCGCCAGCCCGGCCATCAGCTCGGCCTCGATCTCGTCGGGGTCGTTCTCGGCCAGCAGGTGGTTGCTGAGCCACATTGTGACGCAATCCACCAGCACGGTGTTGTCGCCACCGATCGCGGCGAGCCTGCGCCCCAGGTCCAGCGGCTCTTCGATGGTGCGCCATTCGGGCCCGCGCCTGTCCTTGTGGAGCGCCAGCTTTTCGCGCATTTCCGCGTCAAAGGCCTGTGCCGTGGCTAGGTAAACGAGGTTGCGCCCGGTGCCGCGCACAAGCTCCTCCGCGAAAACGGATTTTCCAGAGGCGGCACCGCCGGTGACAAGGGTAAGACCGGGCAACATTATTTCACGGATGCATTTTTTTTGGATCCAGTCTCAGACGCCATGCGTATCCCTCACCAAATGACCTAGAAGCGCAAGCCGCTTTGCCCAGGGGGATAACGTATGGCACTGGACGGAAGTTACAATACGGATATGTCGCGCGCCGCGATGAAAGCGGAACTTCTGGATGCGGACACCGAACGGGAACTGGCCTATGCATGGCGCGACCAACGCTGTGAGGAGTCGTTGCATCGCTTGATCACGGCCTACATGCGGCTGGCGATTTCGATGGCCGCGAAGTATCGCCGGTATGGCGCGCCGATGAATGACTTGATCCAGGAGGCCGGGCTTGGCCTGATGAAGGCGGCGGACAAGTTCGATCCCGACCGCGGCGTGCGGTTTTCGACCTACGCGGTGTGGTGGATCAAGGCCAGCATTCAGGATTACGTGATGCGGAACTGGTCGATGGTGCGGACCGGCTCTACCAGCAGTCAGAAATCGCTTTTCTTCAACATGCGCCGGGTACAGGCACGGCTGGAGCGTGAGGCGATGTCGCGCGGGCAAGAGCTTGATCGGCATCAGCTGCGCGAGATGATCGCGGTCGAGGTCGGCGTTCCGCTGCGCGATGTCGAGATGATGGAAGGGCGGCTGTCGGGAACGGATTTTTCGCTCAATGCCACGCAGGCGGCCGATGAGGATGGGCGCGAATGGATCGACACCATCGAGGATGAAGGCAAGCGCGGCGATGAGTTGGTCGAGGATGACCGCGACCGCAACACGCTGCGCAGCTGGCTGACCGGGGCGATGTCGAACCTGAACGAGCGTGAACGGTTCATCGTCGCCGAGCGCAAGCTGCGCGATGAGGCCCGCACGCTGGAAAGTCTTGGCGAGGAATTGAACCTGTCCAAGGAGCGCGTGCGCCAGATCGAGGCAGCCGCGTTTCAGAAGATGCGCAAATTTCTTGAACAGCAGGGTGGCGAGGTGGAAAGCCTGTTGGCATGACACGGCTTTTCGCACTGATCGCCTTGACAATGACATGTGGCCGCGCCTTTGCAGGGGATGCGGCCGCTGGTTTGCAGGCGGCGGATTGGGCCATGCTGGACAAGGCCCGGATCGTGATCGTGGGCGAGGTGCATGACAATCCGCAGCACCACGAAACGCAGGCCCAAATCGTGGATCGGCTTCAGCCCGAATCGGTTGTTTTCGAAATGCTGAGCCCGCAGCAGGTGGTCCGGATCACGCCGGAGAGTCGCCGCGACGAACAGGCGCTGCGCGAGGCGCTGGACTGGGAAAGCTCGGGCTGGCCTGATTTCGCGATGTATTATCCGATCTTTGCCGCCGCGCCCGAGGCCGCGATCCATCCCGCGCTGTTATCGCGCGACGCGGCGCGCGCGGTGATGCAGGACGGGACCGAGACGGTATTCGGGGACGAGGCCGGACTTTACGGGCTGACAGAGCCGCTTGACGCTGACCAGCAGACCGCGCGCGAAGCGATGCAGATGTCGGCCCATTGCGATGCGCTGCCTGCCGAGATGCTGCCGGCGATGGTTCAGATCCAGCGCCTGCGCGACGCGGTGCTGGCGCGCGCGGCGCTGACCGCGCTGGACGAAACCGATGGAACGGTCGTGGTGATCACAGGTAACGGCCACGCGCGCGCTGATTGGGGTGTGCCGGTGTATCTTGAGGCGGCGCGGCCCGGTTTGCCGATCGTCACCATCGGGCAGGGCGAGGACGGTCGCGCACCGGACGGGCGTTATGACATCGTTCTGACCGCTCCCGCGCCGACGCGGGGCGATCCCTGCGACGCGTTTCAATAAGCGCCGGGCGCGCTCTTGTCTCGGCGCGGCGTGGGGAATAGGGTCTGCGCTGGCGCAAGGGAGGCGGTGCTCATGCTGGCATCCAGACGGATTTTGCTGATCATCGGCGGGGGGATCGCGGCCTACAAGGCGCTGGATCTGATCCGACGGCTGCGCGAACGTGGCGCATCGGTGACGCCGGTTCTGACGCGGGCAGGCGCGCAATTCGTCACGCCGCTTTCGGTGTCGGCGCTGGCAGGGTCCAAGGTGTTCGGCGACCTCTTCGATCTGACCGACGAGGCGGATATGGGCCATATCCAGCTCAGCCGCAGTGCGGATCTGATCGTGGTGGCCCCGGCGACCGCCGATCTGATGGCCAAGATGGCAGGTGGCCATGCCGATGATCTGGCCTCGACCCTGCTTTTGGCGACCGATACGCCCGTGCTGCTGGCCCCGGCGATGAATGTGCGCATGTGGGATCATCCGGCGACGCAGCGCAATATCGCGGTGCTGCGTGCGGATGGAATCGGCATGGTCGGTCCCGAGTCCGGCGATATGGCCTGCGGGGAATACGGCCCCGGCCGCATGGCCGAACCGATGGAGATCGTGGCCGCCATCGAGCAAAAGCTGGCCGCCGGGCCGCTGGCGGGCAAGCGGATTGTCGTGACCTCTGGCCCGACGCATGAACCCATTGACCCGGTGCGGTATATCGCCAACCGCTCGTCCGGGGCGCAGGGTACGGCGATTGCCCATGCGCTGGCTGCGAAGGGGGCAGAGGTGGTGTTCGTGACGGGCCCGGCGGATGTGACGCCACCCCAGGGCGTGCAGGTGGTCCGCGTGCAAAGCGCGCGCGAGATGCTGGATGCGGTTCAGGGCGCATTGCCCGCCGATGCGGCGATCTTTGCGGCGGCGGTGGCGGATTGGCGCGTGGCCTCTGCCTCTGACCGCAAGCTGAAAAAGGACAAGGGGGCGTTGCCGGTGCTGGAATTCGCAGAAAATCCCGACATCCTTGCCACCGTGGCGCAGATGGGCGCGGGCCGCCCCGGTCTGGTGGTGGGCTTTGCCGCCGAAACCGATGACGTGACCGCCAATGCCACCGCGAAGCGCGCGCGCAAGGGCTGTGACTGGATTATTGCCAATGATGTTAGCCCCGATACCGGGATCATGGGCGGGCCGGAAAACGCGGTGACCCTGATCACCGCCGACGGGGCCGAGGATTGGCCGCGCATGACCAAGACCGAGGTGGCCGCGCGTCTGGTGGGGCGGGTGGCGGCGGCGCTGGGCTGATCCAGGGGCAATGCGGGCCGTGTCGCAAAAATGAAAGAGCACAAGCCATGGTGACGATCTCTGTTCAATGGGAGGATGCGGCGGACCGGTCGTTTGGCCTGCCGTCCTACGCGACGCCGGGGGCGGCGGGGGCCGATCTGCGGGCGAATTTTCCCGACCGGCGCGCCGTGGCGCTGCCCTCCGGTGCGCGGGTGCTGGTGCCCACGGGCCTGCGGCTTGCCGTTCCAGAAGGCTTCGAGGTGCAGTTGCGGCCACGCTCCGGCCTTGCGCTGAAACACGGGATTACCCTGCCCAACAGCCCCGGTACGATCGACAGTGATTACCGTGGCCCGCTGGGCGTGATCGTGATGAATGCCGGGGCCGAGCCGTTCGAGATCTCTCATGGTATGCGGATCGCGCAGATGGTGGTTGCCCCCGTGGTGCAGGCGCGCCTGCAAGAGGTGGAAACGCTGGAGACCACCGCGCGCGGCGCGGGCGGTTTCGGATCGACAGGGGTAAGCTGATGCTTTTGGTGCTGTTTTTGGCCGCGATGCTTTGGGGGATCGGCGCGCTTCTTGGTACGCCGCGCCGGATGCGTTGGACGATGATCGGCGTGCTTTGGCTGGGCGTGGTGCTGTTGCACCTGATCCTGCCGGGGGGGCATCCCTTGCGGCTGGCCACGGGCGCGTCGGCGGCACCGTGGCTGTTGCTGGGCGGGTTCGCCGCGATTTTCATGGGGTACCGGGCCGTTCTGGGCCGGGTGAAAGACCGCGCCGACGCCAGCCAGAAAACGCCGCCTGCCGCTCGCGCCATGGCCGCGACGTTCAGCGACGCAGAGCTTGACCGCTACGCCCGCCATATCGTCCTGCGCGAGATCGGCGGACCGGGGCAGAAACGCCTGAAGGATGCCAAGGTGCTGGTCATCGGCGCGGGCGGGCTTGGATCGCCTGCGATCCTGTATCTGGCGGCGGCGGGCGTGGGGCGCATCGGTATCGTGGATGATGACGTGGTGGACAATTCCAATCTGCAACGTCAGGTGATCCACACCGACACGCGCATCGGAATGCCCAAGGTGTTTTCCGCGCAAGAGGCGATCACAGCGCAGAATCCGCATGTGGACATACGCCCCTATAACCGCCGGCTGGAGCCGGAGGCGGCCGCGGCGCTGTTCGGGGACTATGACGTGATCCTTGACGGCACCGATAATTTCGCGACGCGCTATCTGGCCAACAAGGTGGCGCATGATCTGAACAAGCCGCTGATTTCCGGCGCGCTGTCGCAATGGGAAGGACAGCTGAGCGTGTTCGACCCGGCCTATGGCACGCCCTGCTATCAATGCATCTTTCCCGAGGCTCCGGCAGAGGGGCTTGCCCCAAGCTGTGCCGAGGCGGGCGTTCTTGGCCCCTTGCCGGGGGTTGTGGGCGCGATGATGGCGGTCGAGGCGATCAAGCTGATCACCGATGCGGGCACGGTGCTGCGTGGCGAGATGCTGATCTATGACGCGCTTTACGGCGAAAGCCGCAAGATCGCCCTGTCGAGGCGCGCCGATTGCCCGGTCTGCGGGGGCGCAGAGGCGCCGAATGCCATTGTCGCGGAACAAGCATGACCCTAAAACGTTCCGCCTTTAACCTGAGACATCAGCGAAAGGCGGAACGCGTGCAACGACTGGACAGATTACTGCGTTTCGCGAAAATCTGTGATTCAGGTTTTTCGCGAAACGCTTTAGGTTGAGGCCAAAGGAGACACCCCCCTATGACAAACCCGCTGCTGACCGCCTGGACCACGCCCTTTGACATCGCCCCGTTTGACCAGATCCAGGATGCGCATTTCGAACCCGCGCTGGACGCCGCTTTGACACAGGCCCGCGCCGAGATCGACGCGATCGCCACCAATGACGCCGCGCCCACATTCGCCAACACCATCGAGGCGCTGGAACAGGCGGGCAAATCTCTGGACCTGGTGCTGTCGGTCTTCTTTACCGTGGCCGGGGCCGATACCAATCCTGAACGGCAGCAATTGCAGCGCGCCTTTTCACCCAAACTGGCCGCTTATTCCTCGGAAATATATGGCAACAAGACGCTTTTCGCGCGGATCGAGACGCTGTGGCAGGATCGCGACATGCTGGACCTGACCGACGAACAGGCGCGGCTCTTGATGCTCACACGGCGCTCTTTCGTGCGCGCTGGTGCGGCGCTCACGGGCGCGGCGGACGCCCGGATGCGCGAGATCCGCGCGCGACTGGCCGAACTTGGCACGGCGTTCACGCAAAACCTGCTGGCGGACGAAGCGGGCTGGTTCATGGAATTGACCGAGGCCGATCTTGAGGGCCTGCCCGATTTCCTGATCCGGTCCGCACGGTCGGCGGGCGAAGAAAAAGGCACGGATGGCCCGGTCATCACGCTGTCGCGGTCGCTTATCGTGCCGTTCCTGCAATTTTCGCCGCGCCGCGACCTGCGCGAAAAGGCGTTCCGCGCCTGGACATCGCGCGGGGCGAATGGCGGCGAGACGGACAACCGCGCTATCGCCACCGAAACGCTTGCCTTGCGCAAGGAGCGCGCCAAGCTGCTGGGATACGACAATTTCGCGGCCTTCAAGCTGGAAACGGAAATGGCCAAGACGCCAGAGGCCGTGCGCAAGCTGTTGCTGGATGTGTGGGAGCCCGCCAAGGCACAGGCAGAGGCGGATGCCGCGACGATGACGGACATGATGCAGGCTGACGGTGTCAACGGCCCGCTGGAGCCTTGGGATTGGCGCTACTACGCGGAAAAACGGCGCAAGGCGGAGCATGATCTGGATGAGGCCGGTCTGAAGCCATACCTGCAACTTGACCGGATGATCGAGGCGGCGTTTGCCTGTGCCAACCGCCTGTTCGGGCTGCAATTCACACCCATTGACGTGCCGCTCTATCACCCCGATTGCCGCGCGTGGGAGGTCACGCGCGAGGGCCGTCACGTGGCGGTCTTCATCGGCGATTATTTCGCACGTGGGGCCAAACGGTCCGGTGCTTGGTGCAGCGCGATGCGGGGTCAGGCGAAATTCCCCGATGCACAGGGACCTGTCGTCATCAATGTGTGCAACTTCGCCAAGGGCGACCCCGCCCTGCTCAGCTATGATGACGCGCGCACGCTGTTTCACGAGTTCGGTCATGCGCTGCACCAGATGCTGTCGGACGTGACCTACGAATCCATGTCCGGCACCAGTGTGGCGCGCGATTTCGTGGAACTGCCCAGCCAGCTTTACGAGCATTGGCTGGAAGTGCCCGAGGTGCTTGCCGAATTCGCCACCCATGTCGACACTGGCGAACCGATGCCGCAAGACATGCTAGACAAGGTGTTGGGCGCGGCCAATTTCGACATGGGGTTCCAGACGGTGGAATACGTGGCCTCGGCGCTGGTGGATCTGGAGTTTCACGACGGCGCGCCGCCTGCCGATGCGATGGCGAAACAGGCCGAGCTGCTGCAAGGCCTGGATATGCCCCGCGCCATCGTGATGCGCCATGCGACGCCACATTTCGCGCATGTGTTCTCGGGCGACGGTTATTCGTCGGGCTATTACAGCTACATGTGGTCCGAGGTGATGGATGCCGATGCCTTCGCTTCGTTCGAAGAGGCAGGCGGCGCGTTCGACGCCACGCGCGCCCGCGCGCTGGAGGAGAACATCCTGTCCAGGGGCGGCACGCAAGAGGCGCGGGATCTTTACCTTGCCTTCCGCGGCAAGATGCCAGGCGTCGAGGCGTTGCTCAAGGGCCGGGGGCTGGCGGCATGACGCCGGACGAGATCGCAAACCTGCCCTATCGCCCCTGCGTGGGGGTGATGCTGGTGAACGCGGCGGGCCATGTCTTTGTCGGGCAGCGCATCGACAATGACACCGCCGCCTGGCAGATGCCACAGGGCGGCGTGGACGCGGGCGAAGCCCCGCGCGAGGCCGCTTTGCGCGAGCTGTGGGAAGAAACCGGCGTGACCGCCGATCTTGTCACGGTCGAGGCCGAAACCGCCGATTGGGTGACATATGATCTGCCCCATGATCTGGTGCCCAAACTGTGGAAAGGCCGGTTTCGGGGGCAAAAGCAGAAATGGTTCCTGCTGCGCTTTCACGGCTCCGACGATCAGGTGAACATCGCCACCGATCACCCCGAGTTTTCCGAATGGCGCTGGTTGCCGCCCGCCGATCTGCCCGCCGCCATCGTGCCCTTCAAGCGCGCGGTCTACGAGAGTGTTCTCAAAGAGCTGGCAGACCGGATCTGACGATTTTTCCGGCCTGCCATCAGTCTTTCGACTCGAAAAGGAACAAAAGGTGAATATAATGGTGACTCGCCATGTATGCCGAACTGTCCATCACCTCCAACTTCACCTTTCTCACCGGGGCCTCCCACCCCGAGGAATATGTCGAGCGTGCGGCATGGCTGGGTCTGGATGCGCTGGCCATCGCCGATGACAACACCGTGGCCGGGATCGTGCGCGCCCATACCCGCCTGCGCGACATTGCCCGCCAGGTGGCCGAGCGCCAAAGACAGGAGGCCGCCCACGGGCTGATCGGCCCGCCCGCGCCTTCGTCCGCATCTGCGCCGCAAGGCCCGGCCTGGGCGCATGTGCCCCGATTGCTGCCCGCCGCCCGGCTGGTTCTGGCCGAGGGCGTGACGCTGACCGCGCTGCCGCGCAGCCGCGCGGGCTGGGGCCGGTTGTGCCGGTTGATCAGCACCGGACGGCTGCGCGCCCGGAAGGGGGCCTGTGATCTGGGCGTCGCGGACGTGCTGGACGGGGCCGGGGATATCGCGCTTTTGTTGCACCCGCCCGAACCGGTGGATGACGCGTGGCGGGATCAGGTGAGGCGGCTGGTGGCGGGGCGGGGCCACGACATGCATCTTGTCATGGCCCCGCGTTATGACGGGCGCGATCCGCAGCGCTACGATTGGCTGGCGCGGCTGGCCGCGGATCTGGGCCTGCCCACCGTGGCGGCCGCCTGTCCGATGATGCACCATGCGCGCCGCCGTCGTCTGGCCGATGTGCTGACTGCCATTCGCCTTGGGCTTCGCGTCGATACGCTGGGTCGCGCCGCGCTGGCCAACGGCGAACGCCGCCTGCGCCGCGAACCCGAGATGCGCCGCCTGTTCAAGGGGCATGAGGGCGCGATCGACCGCGCCGGCGCGCTGGCCGCCAGCCTTGATTTTTCGCTTGATGCGCTGCGCTATGAATACCCCTCCGAGGTCGCCAATGGCGAAAGCCCCGATGAACGCCTGCGCCGCCTGGCCCATGAGGGGCTGGCATGGCGTTATCCCGACGGGGCCAGCGACCGGGTGCACAAGCTGATGGCGCATGAACTGCAACTGATCGCCAAGCTGAAATATGCGCCTTACTTCCTGACCGTGCGCGACGTGGTGCAGTTCGCCCGGTCGCGCGGCATCCTGTGCCAGGGGCGCGGATCGGCGGCCAATTCCGTGGTCTGCTACTGCTTGGGTGTGACCAGCGTCAGCCCCGAGATGGGCACCATGGTGTTTGAACGCTTCGTCTCGGAGGCGCGTGACGAGCCGCCCGATATCGACGTGGATTTCGAACATGAACGCCGCGAAGAGGTGATCCAGCACATCTATGAACGCTATGGCCGGCATCGCGCAGGGCTGTGCGCGACGGTGATCCATTACCGAGGCAAGCGTGCGATCCGCGAGGTGGGCATGGTCATGGGCCTCAGCCAGGACACGATCGGCGCGTTGTCGTCACAGCTTTGGGGCTTCTTTTCCTCGGGACAGGTGGTACGCAGCCGCCTGCGCGAGATCGGGCTTGATCCCGACGACCGGCGCTTGCAACAGGTGCTGGAGCTGGTCGAGGAGATCGAGGGCTTTCCCCGCCATCTCAGCCAGCATGTCGGCGGTTTCGTCATCACCGAAGGGCGGCTGGACGAGCTGGTGCCGATCGAGAACGCCACGATGGAGGGGCGAACCGTCATCTGCTGGGACAAGGACGATATCGACAGTCTTGGGATTCTCAAGGTCGATGTGCTGGCGCTGGGCATGTTGACCTGCCTGCGCAAATCCTTTGATCTGCTGCGCCAGCATCATGGCATCGACCATACGCTGGCCAGCCTGCCGCCAGAGGATGCGGCGGTGTATGACATGCTGTGCCGCGCCGACAGCGTGGGGGTGTTTCAGGTGGAAAGCCGGGCGCAGATGAATTTCCTGCCACGGATGCGCCCGCGCACCTTTTACGATCTGGTGATCGAGGTGGCGATCATCCGGCCCGGCCCCATTCAGGGCGACATGGTGCATCCCTATATCCGCCGCCGCAATGGCGAGGAGCCGGTGGACTTTCCCTCCGACGAGCTAGGCCGCGTGCTGGGCAAGACGCTGGGCGTACCGCTGTTTCAGGAACAGGCGATGCAGATCGCCATCATCGGCGCGGGCTTCACCCCCGAAGAGGCGGACCGCCTGCGCCGTGCGCTGGCCACCTTCAAGAAGCATGGTCACGTGGGCGAGTTCCGCACGCGCTTTCTGCGCGGCATGGCGCGAAACGGCTATGCGCCCGAGTTCGCCGAGCGTTGTTTCGCGCAGATCGAGGGGTTCGGCAGCTACGGCTTTCCCGAAAGCCACGCGGCGTCCTTTGCGCTGCTGGTCTATGCCAGCGCATGGGTCAAGCGCCACCATCCCGGCCTTTTTGCCTGCGCGCTGCTCAATTCGCAGCCGATGGGTTTCTATGCCCCCGCCCAGATCGTGCGCGACGCGCGCGAACACGGGGTCACGGTGCGCCCGGTCTGCATCAATGCCAGCTTTTGGGACAACGTGATGGAACCGGACGGGCGCGGCGGTCTGGCGGTGCGGCTGGGGTTCCGGCAGGTCAAGGGCATCGGCGAAGAGGATGCAGGCTGGATCGCGGCGGCGCGGGGCAATGGCTACCGTGAGGTGCGCGACGTGTGGCGGCGCGCCGGGGTTGCCCCCGCCACGATGGCGCGGCTGGCAGAGGCGGATGCCTTTGCCGCGCTGGGGCTGTCCCGGCGGCAGGCGCTGTGGGAGGCGCGCGCGCTGGAAGGCGACCGGCCCTTGCCGTTGTTCGCCCGCGATATGGAGGGCGAGGGCATCAATGAGCCGGCCTTTCACCTGCCCGACATGACATTGGGCGAACAGGTGGTCGAGGATTACGTCGCCACGAAACTGTCCCTCAGGGCGCACCCGCTGGCCTTGCTGCGCGACGTGCTGACCCCGCCCGCCAAGGTGCAGGGCAACCGGCGCTGACGCGCTGTGCCTCAGATCTTCTGGTCGTACTCGCCCACCGACGGCTCGGTGCGGATCACCGCGTCGAGTTCGGCAAAGATCGCGCGCATTTCGTCCTCGGACTGGGCGCTTTCACAGACCACGACAAGGTTGGGCGTGTTGGACGAGGCGCGCACCAGCCCCCAGGAGCCGTTTTCAAGAATGACGCGGGCCCCGTTCACGGTGACGACCTCCTTGACCTTCTGCCCGGCAAAGCTGTCTCCGGCCTCATGCTTGGCGACGAGTTTTGCCACCAGCCGCGCCAGCACGTCGTATTTTTCCTCGTCCGGGCAATGCGGCGACATGGTGGGGGTCGACCATGTCACGGGCAGGGCGCGGCGCAGATCGGACATCGACATGTCGGGGTTGCGATCCATCAGCTTGCAGATCTCGACCGCGACGCGCATCCCGCAATCGTACCCACGGCCCACCGGCTCGGCGAGGAAGTAATGCCCCGATTTCTCGAACCCCGCCAGCGCGCCGATTTCCTTGACCCGGCGTTTCATGTGGCTGTGCCCGGTCTTCCAGTAATCGGCCTTGACGCCGTTTTTTTGCAACTCGGGATCGGCGGCGAAAAGCCCGGTGGATTTCACATCCGCCACGAAGGTGGCGTTGGGATAGATCTTGGACAGGTCGCGCGCCATGATCACGCCTACCTTGTCGGCGAAGATCTCTTCTCCCTCGTCATCGACCACGCCGCAGCGGTCGCCGTCGCCGTCAAAGCCAAGCGCGAAATCCGCGCCCGACGCTTTGACCGAGGCGGCCATGTCATGCAGCATTTCCATCGCTTCGGGGTTCGGGTTGTAATGCGGGAAGGTGTAGTCGAGCGTGTTATGCGAAGGCACGACCTCTACGCCGATGCGCTCGAACAGGTCCGGCGCAAAGGCCGACGCGGTGCCGTTGCCGGTGGCGCAGACCACCTTGAGCTTGCGCGTCATGCGGAAATCGCCCACCAGATCGTCAAGATACGCCTCGCGGACACCATCCACGAATTCATAGGATCCGCCCGCGCGTGGCTCGCCACGCCCTTGCAGGACGATGTCTCGCAATTCACCCATCTCGTCCGGCCCATGGGTCAGCGGACGCTCGAATCCCATCTTGACCCCGGTCCAGCCATTGGGGTTATGCGACGCGGTCACCATCGCCACGGCGGGGGCATCAAGGTGGAACTGCGCGAAATAGGCCATTGGCGACAGCGCCGGGCCGATATCCTTGACCTGGATCCCGGCCTGCATCAGCCCCAGCATCAGCGCGTTCTTGATGGCCAGAGAATAATCGCGGTAGTCGTTGCCTACCGCGATCACCGGCTCGATCCCGCGGCGGTGCATCTGCGTGCCAAGCCCAAGGCCAAGCGCGGTCATGCCGGGCAGGTTGATTTCACCGGGATATTTCCAGCGCGCGTCATATTCGCGAAAGCCCGTGGGCTTGATCATCGGATCGCGCAGAAAGGACCAGGTGTTGGGCGTCACGGCGGGGGCGGGTTTGGTCACGGGGATAATCCTTTTGGGGTCAAATTCTTATGGGATGTCTTTTTGCCAGCCTGTCAAAGGCGACCAATGTGTCGATCAAAGCGGGCATTTGGGTCAGGGGAATCATGTTCGGCCCGTCCGAGGGGGCCGCGTCGGGGTGCTCATGGGTTTCGATAAAGACCGCCGCGATCCCAAGGCTGACGGCGGCGCGGGCCATCACGGGCGCGAATTCGCGCTGGCCACCGCTGCTGCCGCCCATGCCGCCGGGCTGTTGCACGGAATGGGTTGCGTCCATCACCACCGGATAGCCGGTCGCAGCCATCTGTGGCAGGGCGCGCATATCAGTAACAAGGGTATTATAGCCAAAGGATGTGCCGCGTTCGGTCAGCAAAAGACGCGTGTTGCCGGTGCTTTCCAGCTTGGCGATGACATTGGGCATGTCCCAGGGGGCCAGGAACTGCCCTTTCTTGACGTTGATTGCGGCCCCGGTTTGACCGGCTGCGATCAAAAGGTCGGTCTGCCGGCACAAAAAGGCCGGTATTTGCAGCACGTCCACCACCTCGGCCACCGTGGCACAATGCTCTGGCAGGTGAACATCCGTCAGAACGGGCAGGCCAAGCGCCTCCTTGACGGATTGCAGGACCGTCAGCCCCGCCTCCAGCCCCAGACCGCGCTGGCCCGACAGCGAGGTGCGGTTGGCCTTGTCGAACGAGCCCTTGAAGATCAGCTGCGCCCCGGCCGCCGCGCAGGCCTCTTGCAGGGTGCCCGCGATCATTTGCGCGTGATCGGCGCTTTCAAGCTGGCAGGGGCCTGCGATCAGCGTGAGGGGCCGGTCATTGCCAACCTGCAAATCGGAGATATCAACGGTTTTCATCACGTCAAGACGAGACCTGTTCCCTGAGTACGGAGGCGGTGAGCGACAACAGCAGGTAGATACCTGCGAAGATCAGGAACGCAAGCAAAGTGTTTTCGAAGGACCGCGGATAAGAGGGATCCTGCGACGCGACGGGCTGCACCGACACGGTCAGATACCGAACCTGCTTGTTCGCCTCGATCTCGGATGCGCGCTTGGTTTCGAGGGCGGCTTGCAGCACCATGTCGGCGGTGGCCAGATCGGCCTGCGCCATCTGGATTTCCGCCGCCTGCGAGGCGAGCGACGTGCTGGTTTCAGTGGCTTGGTTCAGCCGGGCGTTCTGCTTGTCGAGTTCGGATTGCAGGATCGCGATTTCACTGCCGAGCGCATCGACACGCGCCTGATTGGGGCGGGCGTTGCCCATCAGGGTCTGAAGTGCGATCTGCTTTTCTTGAAGCTGCACTTCGACATTGCCGATCAGCTGCCGGATATTGGCAACCTCGCCCTCGGGGTCGAGAATCGAGCTTTCCTGCAATTCGACCAGCCGACGCTGTGCCGCGCGGCGTTCGTCCTTGGCATCCTGAAGGCTTTCTTCGGCGGTTTTGACCGCGTCCTGCCGCTTTTCCTGGCTCAGCTCGTCGACCCGTTCCTCGGCATAGTCGATCAGCTTTTCGGAAAAGACCTGGCTGATTTCGGGGTCGGCCGTGGCCAGTTCCATCCGGATCACGCCCTCTGTCGGATCATAGCCAAGCTTCACGTATTTCTTGTAGACCTTGTAGGCGGCTTCATTCGAGGCATCCGGATCCAGTCGCTGAATCGGGTCGATGCTGTCCTGGCTGAAATGGGCGCGAAAGCCCACATCGCGGTCCAGCCGCAGCATGGCGTCCTTGGATTGCAGGTAGGATTGCGTCGCGATCGAATCCTGTCCCGTGGCGAACTGGCTGGGCAGCAATCCGCCAAGACCCCCGCCACCCCCGCCACCGCCGCCATCGGCGGTCAGGATCAGGAATTCCGATTTGGTCGAATACATCGGCGTTGCAATGGCATAGAAATAATAGCCAGCTATCAGCGTGGGCAGAAACACGAAGGCGGCCAGACGTGACAACAACAGCAGCAGCTTGCGCCGCCGACGCGCTGCGATATCGCGCTGAATGGACTGAATTTCGCGGGCGCGGCGATCTGCCGGGCTGCTTTCGGTCGTGGGCAGCGCCACTTTGCCCGTCTGGACGGTCTGCGGCAATTGCACCTTGCCCGCAGCCGGGTCGGGATGGGCGTTGGCCTGTGCGGATTGGCCGGACGAGACCAGCTCGACAATATTGGATCGTTGGAAGGGGTCCACGCCACGTGCGCGCAACAGGCGCACCGCATCGAAATCCGAGGTCGGGGCAAGCCCGTGTTTCTGCGCCATGCGCCGCGCCATGCGCAATTGCCGCCCGGTCAGGCCCTCTTTGCGGATCTCGTCGATATTTTGCGACGCTGACATCTCGCGGGCCGAACTGACCTCCCCCTCGCGCAGGGCCTCTTCGATGCTTTCCGCGTCCGGGTCCGGCGCGTCGGCCCCTGTCCAGCGGGGTGGCACGTGCTGGCTGTCCAGGGGGTGCGTTTGGCTGCCCTGCTCTGGCGTGTCAGCCTGTGCGCCCTGTGCCGCTGGCGCGGCATGGGGCGTCGTGCGACGGATGCGAAATCGTCTAGCCTTGGGTTTCGTAGTCATAAAGCTGCTTTGCCTCTTCCAAGGTATCGAACATATATAATTTGCCATTCATGAGAACGGCGGCTTCGCGCACGAATTTTTCCAGCACCTGTGCCTGATGCGACACGATTACGACCGTGGTGGTGCGCAAACGTTCCTTCAGGATATCACCCGCGCGGCGGTTGAATTCCGCATCCGTGGAATTGGGCATCCCCTCGTCGATGAGATACATGTCGAAATCAAGCGCCAGCATCAGGGCAAAGGTAAAGCGCGATTTCATCCCCGACGAGTACGTGCCGAGCGGCTGGTCGAAATATTCCCCCAGATTGCACACATACCGACAATAGGCTTCGACATAATCCGGGTCCAGCCCGTATAGTTTCGCGATGTAGCGGGCGTTTTCCTTGGCCGAGACGCGCGGCACGACCCCGCCCATGAACCCCAGTGGAAAGCTGATCCGGCACCCGCGGCGGATCTCGCCCTCGTCGGGCTTTTCCAGACCGGCCATCATCTTGATCACGGTGGTCTTGCCGGTGCCGTTGGGTGCCAGAATGCCAAGGCTGCGGCCAAGCTCGACGCGGAATGACACCTGGTCAAGGATGACCTTGCGCTGCGTTCCGGTCCAGAACGATTTGCTCACATTGTCGAATTCGAGCATCGGTAGGCTCCAGCACTGCTCTGCTTTGCCCTCTTTACCGGGGCTTGTTTAAGACGGTGTTAGCCGTGATCATCGGCAACATGTCCTGTTCTGTGTTACTGTGACGGCAAAACGGGGCAATTTTATGCCCATTTTCAAAAATACCCTGAAAAACCATTCCGTGCCAGTCCCGGCGCATGACATATCCACAGAATGATCGGGCCCTGCGCTGCATGTGGCGAAAGGTTTCGGTGATGGAGGCTCCGCCCGCGCCGGCCCTTTCATATCCGCCGGGCCTGCGGTAAGGACGCGGCACCGAAACCTTTACGGAAGGATTCCCTGAAATGGGTTATAAAGTCGTCATCGCCGGCGCCACGGGCAATGTGGGCCGTGAAATGCTGAACATCCTGGCCGAGCGCCAGTTTCCGGTCGACGAGATCGCGGTGCTTGCCAGCCGCCGGTCGCTGGGAACCGAGGTCAGCTTTGGCGACACGACGCTCAAGACCAGGGATCTGGACACGTTCGATTTTACCGGCTGGGATATCGCGCTGTTCGCCATCGGCTCGGAGGCGACCCGCAAATATGCCCCCATCGCCGCCAAGGCGGGGTGTGTGGTGATCGATAACAGCTCGCTTTACCGCTACGATTCCGAGGTGCCGCTGGTGGTGCCCGAAGTGAACCCGGAGGCGGTGGACGGCTACGCCCGGAAGAACATCATCGCCAACCCGAACTGCTCGACCGCGCAGATGGTCGTCGCGCTCAAGCCGCTGCATGACCGGGCGCGCATCAAGCGTGTGGTGGTCTCGACCTATCAATCCGTGTCCGGCGCGGGCAAGGAAGGGATGGACGAGCTTTGGGAACAGACGAAATCGGTCTACAACCCCACCTCCGATGTGCCGCCCTCCAAGTTCCAGAAGGAAATCGCGTTCAACGTGATTCCGCATATCGACGTCTTCATGGAAGACGGCTCTACCAAGGAAGAGTGGAAGATGGTGGTGGAAACCAAGAAGATCATCGATGCGTCGATCAAGGTCACGGCGACCTGCGTGCGCGTGCCGGTCTTCGTGGGCCATGCCGAGTCGATCAATATCGAGTTCGAAGACTTTCTTGACGAGGACGAGGCCCGCGACATCCTGCGCGAGGCACCGGGCATCATGGTCGTCGACAAGCGCGAAAGCGGTGGCTACGTCACGCCCAAGGAATGCGTCGGCGATTACGCCACGTTCATCAGCCGGATCCGTCAGGACGGCACGATCGAGAATGGCCTGAACCTGTGGTGCGTAAGCGATAACCTGCGCAAGGGTGCGGCGCTTAACGCGGTGCAGATCGCCGAGACGCTGGGCAACCGTATGCTCAAGAAGGGCTGAGCGGGTCAGAACCGCTCGATCACGTCGAATGCCCCATCGGCACCGCCTGTGGCATCGGGCGGTTCCGTGTCGTTTGGGGCATCCGGCAGGCCCCTTGCCGGAATTCCATGCGCATGGCCTGGAAAAGGCACGCGAAAGCGGTGCATCAGCCGGGCATAAAGCGTTTCGCGAAAAACCTGAATCACAGATTTTCGAGAAACGCAGTACTCCGTCCAGTCGTTGCACGCGTTCCGCCTTTCGCTGATGTCGCAGGTTAAAGGCGGAACGCTTTAGCTGAACTCCAGTTCAGAGGCCTTGCAGATTCGGCGTCCGTCTGGCCACATATGCAGGGCCAGCCCGCCCCCGGCAGCGCGAAGGACATAGCCCTTGGTTTTCAACCGGCTGTCCAGATCCGCCCAGCCAGTGGCAAAGGCAAGATCCCGTGCGAGCCGCGCCCGCAAGGGCGCGACGAGCCGCTCATCCGCCCTGATGGGCGGTTTCGCATTGGTGTGGCGCGACACTTCACGCGCCAGCAGGTCGCGGATCAACTGCCCAAGGGTGATGTCGCGCTCCCGCGCGATGGCGGCGGCGGCATCCCGTAATTCTATGGGCTAGCGGAGATGGGCTTTTTCGTGGGTCATGCAACCGAGATGACATGAAAATCATTAAAAATGTTTCAATTCCGTCGCGCAAACGGCCCTTGCGCCAACGGGTGCGAATGCCCGATGATCGCATGACCTTTTCCCGGAGCCTGTTCATGCGCCTGTTTCTGTTGAGTCTGCTTTTCCTGCCGGTCACGGCTCTCGCCGAAGATTTCACCCGGTCCAGCGATATCACCGCCGTGACCCTTTATCCGCAGGGGGCCGCGATCCGGCGCGAGACGGTGTTCGACCTGCCGGCGGGCCAGCATCGCGTGATCCTGAACGACCTGCCCCGCGCCACCCCCTTGGAGCAGGTCCGTGTGGATCTGCGCGGTGCCACCTTGGGTGCGGTCACCGGGCGGCGCGATGCGGTCCCTCCGCGAACCGACGCCGATCGCGCCGAGATCGTCGCCGCCCGCGCCCGGCTGGAGAGCATCGAAACACGGTTGCGCAGCGCGCGCGCCGACATCCGTGCCATCCGGCTGGAGGCCGACGCGGCGCAGGCGCGCATACGCTTTCTCGACCGTCTGGGGGCCGGGGCCGCGCAAATGGATGTGCCCGATTTGCGCGCCCTGTCAGAGATGATCGGCGAGGATACGCTGACCGCCCTGCAACAGGCGCAGGCGGCCAATCTGCGCGCCGAGGATGCGACACGGAATCTGGCCGATCTCGAACAGGCGCGCAGCCGTGCCGAACAGGCGCTTGATGCCTTGTTGACAGAGGATGAGGCCCGCGCCGCGCTTTTCATCCATGTAAGCGCCGACACCGCGACCCGTGTCCGGCTCCGGGTAAGCTATGTCACCGACACGGCCTCCTGGACGCCGGTTTACGATCTGCGCCTGACGCGCGAAACCGGCGCGCTTGATCTTGAACGTGGCGCGTTCGTGGCGCAGTCCACCGGCGAGGACTGGCGCGATGTGGCGGTCACGCTGTCCACGGCGCGCCCAACCGGGCAAACCGCGCCCGGCACGCTTTACCCGCGCGGTTTGCGCATCTTCGAGGAAGACAAGCTGCCAAGGCCGCTCACGATGCAGCGCAGCGCGGACATGGCGGCAGAGGCCACCGCGCCCCAGACACCCATGATGGAAGCCTCCAGCGTCACCCAGGCCACCGCGCGCTTTGACGGCCTGGAGGTCAGCTACGACTATCCCGCGCCCGTCACCATCGCCAGCGGCGCGGATCGCACCCGGCTGTCCCTGGGAACGATCGTCTTGCAGGCCGATCTGCGCGCCCGCGCGGTGCCGATGCAGGACGACACGGCCTTTCTGATGGCCGCTTTCACCAATGACGGGCAGGACGTGATCCTGCCCACCGACGAGGCGAGCTTTTATCTTGATGGCCGTTACGTCGGCCAACGCCCGCTTGCCCTGATCCCGGTGGGGGCGCGGGCGGATCTGTCCTTTGGTCCGATCGACGGGCTGCGCCTCGCGCGCCGCGTGCTGGAGCGTACGGGCGGCGATCGCGGGGTGATCACGCGCTCCAACGAACTACGTGAAACCCTGCGTCTGGAGATCGAGAACCTGACCTCGGAGACATGGCCGGTCGAGCTGATCGACCGTGTGCCCTATTCAGAGCAAGAGGATCTCAAGATCGACTGGCGCGCGACGCCCGCGCCCGATGAGCGCAACATCGACGATCAGCGCGGCCTGCTGGCATGGCGTTTCGATCTTGCGCCGGGGGCAGGTCAGGACATCCGCCTGTCCAAGACCATCACATGGCCGGAAGGGTGGGTCTTGCGGTAACGCGGCGCGCGCGGTCAGAACCGTTCGGCGCGCAGCACTTCGCAATCGGTGACGCAGACCACCCCGATATGCCGCTCGACCACGGCAAAGGCGGCCTCCAGCAGCGTGTCAAGCCGGTCAGGACGAATGATGCAGACGACCTGTACCATGCCCTCCGCCCGGCTGACCTGACCAGCGCGGGACCATTCCCCCGATTTGCCCGATCCCGCCCGCACCGGCAGTACGGTATAGCCGGTCACGCCAGCCCCTCGCAGTGCCCCTGTCAGGCGGTTCTCCATGACCTGTTCGATGGTGATCTCAACGCGTTTTGCCTTGTGGGTCTGCATGTCAGCCTCCGGTCACGGCCTGTGCGACCGCAAGATAGATGGGAATGCCCAGCGTCAGGTTGAACGGGAACGTCACGCCCAGCGAAAGGGTCAGGTAGATCGACGGGTTCGCCTCGGGCAGGGCGACGCGCATCGCGGCGGGCACGGCGATATAGCTGGCCGATGCCGACAGCGTCATCAACAGCACCGTCCCCCCGGTGGACAGCCCCAGCAGCAGCGCCGCGACCAGCCCCGCCGCGCCCCCGACCAGCGGCATCAACAGGCCAAAGCTTACCGCGCCCATATTCAGCGCGCCGCGCCCCTTTTGCATCCCGCGCCCGGCCACAAGACCCATGTCCAGCAGGAACAGGCACAGCACGCCCTTGAAGGGCGCCACGATGAAACTGTCGATCTCCGACAGGCCCTCGGCCCCGGTGACCATGCCTATCAGAAACGCACCCACCAGCAGCACGATGGAGCCGTTCAGCAAGATCTCGCGCCACAGGCCGGAATCCATCCGCGCCTTGCTCTCGCCGCGCGAGATCAGCCAGAGCGCCGACAGGATCGCGGGGGCCTCCATCGCGGCGGCCACGGCCACCATGTAGCCCTCTGCGGCGATCCCGCTGCTTTCCAGAACCGAAGTAGCGGCCACGAATGTGACGATGGAAATAGAGCCGTAATGCCCGGCCACCGCCGCCGCGTTCAGCCGGTCCATCCCCGACATCGTGCGCAACAGCCCAAAGGCCAGAAGCGGCAACAGTGCCGACAGAACCACGCCCGCCAAAAGCGTCAGGCCAAGTTTCAGGTCGATCCCGTGATCCGCCACGCTGACCCCGCCCTTGAAGCCGATGGCAAAGAGCAGGTAGATCGACAGCGCCTTTGCGGCGGCCTCCGGGATGGCCAGATCAGACCGCGCAAGCGCAGCGGCCAGACCAAGCGCAAAGGATAGAACGATCGGCGAAATCAGGTTGTCGGCGGCAAGCGCAAGGATCTCGGTCATACGGGTTCCAAAGGGTTGGGCCAGGGGCCGTTTGCGGCGCGGGGGCGATCAGACAGGCACAAATCTGTCATCCTGCGCACTGTAATGTTCGATGATGCCCTCGCCGATATCGTGCCACAGGCCATGCACGGTCAGGTTGCCCGCCGCGATCGCCTCCTTGACGAAGGGAAAGGACATCAGGTTTTCAAGGCTGACGATGACCGCTTGCTTTTCCAGGGCGGCAATGCGCGTTTCCTCGTCCTCGATGTCCTTCACACGCTCAAAGCCGGGACGCAGGATATCCATCCAGCGGCCCACGAAACTGGTGGGGTCCTCCAACTCGGGGGCATGGCCCGCGCACATCTCGGCACAGCCGCGCACCCCGCCGCAATTGGAATGACCCAGTACGATCACATGCGCGACCTTTAGCGCGGTGACTGCGTATTCCACGGCCGCAGAGGTGCCATGCTGCAACCCGTCGGGGGTAAAGGACGGCACAAGGTTGGCGATGTTACGATGCAGGAAAAACTCGCCCTGGTCGGCCCCGAAGATCGCCGTGACATGCACGCGGCTGTCGCAACAACAGATGACCATCGCGCGCGGATGCTGCCCTTCATGGGCCAGATGGCGATACCAGGCCTGGTTGTCCTTGTATTTCGTCGCCTTCCATCCCTGGTAGCGCTGTACAAGGTAGCTTGGAAGGGGACGAACCCTTTTCATGGGCATTCTCGCGTCTGCGGTGGAGCTTCGACCCTGTGATAGTCCGTATTCGCCGAGAATTCGAGACAGAAAATCGGGGTGCGGCAATCAATTGGGAAGGAAGCGCGCCCATAGTCGCCACGGGTACAGGGCGTTTTGCGAAACGCATCATGAGGGGGCGGAACGCAGTGGGTGAAAGAGTGGAACAGATTACGCTTTTGGAACAACGGGAATCGGTGACGCTCGATTCCGACAGGTTGCAGCAACTTTATACGCAACTGGGCGAAAGCGGCGCCGAGGATGTCGTGTGCCGCGCGCTCGAAGAACTGGCCGCGCGCCTGACGCTGACCGAACGTTTTTACCGCGAGGGCCGGGTGGACGACATGCGCAAAAGCGCCCGCAGCCTGATCGCCATCGCCGATCAGATCGGGATGGGGGCCTTGACGCGTGTGGCGCGCGACGTGACCCTTTGCATCGACCATCACGACGCTGTCGCGCTGGCCGCGACCCTGTCGCGCCTGCTGCGGATTGGCGAGCGGTCGTTGCAGGAAATCTGGGGTGTTCAGGATCATTCCGTCTGACGGAACGCCGCTCCGCAGCAGGGTGAAACCGGGGCGTGGACATCGCGGCGCATTGCGCCAAATCTGTGATTCAGGTTTGCCGCAAAAGGCTTTAGACTGCGCGCAACGTCCCACAAACCGGAGAGTGTCATGCCCCCCAAATTCGCGCCCGCCGCCGCGCCCGCCATTCCGCTGCACATCGTGGCGCAACCGGCCTGCGACGCGTGGCTGACCGCGCAACAGCCGCAAACCGCACAATGGGTGCGCGCGGCCGGATTTACGGGGGGGTTGGGGCAGGTGGTGACGGTCCCCGACCCGACCGGCGGCATCGCGATGGCCGTCGCGGGCTATGGCACGCCCGCCACCCGTGCGCGTGGTCGCTTTCACCTTGCCGCCGCCGCCGCCAAACTGCCCGAAGGCGACTGGCGGATCGAAGGGCTGACCGACCCGGACCTGTCAACCGAGGCGCTGGGCTGGCTTTTCGCCGCCTACAGCTTTGACCGCTACCGTGATCAGACCCCGCTCAAGGCGCGGCTGGTGGCGCCCGACGGTGTCGATGCCCCCCGGCTGGAAGCGCTGGCCAGCGGCGAGGCTCTGACCCGCGATCTGATCAACACGCCCGCGTCCGACATGGGCCCGGTCGAGCTTGAAGCGGCCTGTTCCGGCCTGGCCGAACGCTTTGGCGCGCGGTTCGATGTCATCCGGGGCGAGGCGCTGCTGGAACAGAATTTACCGATGATCCACACCGTGGGCCGCGCTGCGGCGCAGGCCCCGCGCCTGATTGACATGGCGTGGGGCAATACCGGGCCGAAACTCACGCTGGTGGGCAAGGGCGTGTGCTTTGATACCGGCGGGCTGAACCTCAAGCCGGGCAATAGCATGGGGCTGATGAAAAAGGACATGGGCGGCGCGGCCACGGTGCTGGGGCTGGCGCATATGATCATGTCGCTGAACCTTCCGGTGCAATTGCGGGTGCTGATCCCGGCGGTGGAAAACGCCGTGTCCGCCAACGCCTTCCGCCCCGGTGATATCCTGACCGCGCGCAACGGCAAGACGGTCGAGATCAACAATACCGATGCCGAGGGGCGGCTTGTGCTGGCCGATGCGCTGGTCTTGGGGGCCGAGGATGCACCCGATCTGATGGTGTCCATGGCCACGCTGACCGGGGCCGCGCGGGTGGCCGTCGGCCCCGATATCGCACCCTATTTCACCGATGATGCGGCCCTTGCCACCGCGCTGGATACCGCCGGCGCGGCGATGGCCGATCCGGTCTGGCGGCTGCCCTTGCACAGCCCCTACGAAACGATGATCGAGCCGGGCATCGCCGATCTCGACAACGCGCCCTCGGGCGGGTTCGCCGGCGCGATCACAGCCGCGCTTTTCCTGCGCCGCTTTGCCGGGGACACGCGCTATGCCCATTTCGACATCTACGGATGGAGCACCGGAAACGGCCCGGCGCGGCCCAAGGGCGGGGTTGGCATGGGCGCGCGCGCGCTGCTGGAGGCGCTGCCAAAGGTGCTTGCCCTGTGACCGACCACCGCCGTCTTCATGCCAATGGGCGCGTGGCGCATTCTGCATTGGTTGGTCGGGTCGAAGCGGATCTTTTCACAGACGGCGGGGACCGGCAGGTGAGGGTTCCTGTCACCACGCTTTGGAATGACCCCGGCGGCAGGCGCGAACGCGAATTGCTTTTGGGCGACGGGTTCTGCCTGTTGGAGGAACGTGACGGTTTCGTCTTCGGCTATGCGCTGCGCGACGATCACGCGGGCTATATCGACGCGGCGCATCTGGCGCGACCCACGCAGCCCGTGACCCACGTGGTCCGCGCCCGCATGACCCACGCTCTGCCGGAACCGGATTTCAAGACGCGCGGGGCGCATCTGCCCCTCAGCCTTGGGGCGCGTCTTGCCGTTACCGGGATTACGGGCCAATGGGCCGAGGTGCGGATCGCGGGCACGATCCATCATATCCCCGCCATCCATCTGCGCGCTGTGGACAGCCCGGAAACCGACCCCGTCACGGTTGCCGAACGCCTGATCGGCACGCCCTATGTCTGGGGCGGTAATTCCGCGCTTGGCATCGACTGTTCCGGTCTTGTCACCGCCGCCTGCCTTGCCTGCGGCATCCCGTGCCCCGGTGACAGCGACCTGCAACAGGCCGAACTTGGGCACCCTTTGCCCGATGACGCGCCTTTGCAACGTGGTGATTTGCTGTTCTGGAAAGGGCATGTTGCCTGGGTGGCCGACCCGCACAGGATAATCCACGCAAATGCCTATCACATGGCCGTCGCCCATGAACCGCTGCAAGACGCCATCGCACGCATCAACGCCCAGGGCGACGGCCCCGTGACCGCCCGAAAACGACTGGAGTTCCCCGCATGACCGACACTTTCTTTCACCCCGTCTCGGGCTTTGACCTGCCCCGCTTCGCGGGTGTGCCCACTTTCATGCGCCTGCCGCTGGTGCAGCCCGATCACCCGCGCTATGGGGATGTGGATGTGGGCCTTGTCGGCGTGCCATGGGACAGCGGCACCACCAACCGCCCCGGCCCCCGTCACGGTCCGCGCCAGTTGCGCGACGCCTCCACCATGATCCGCGCGCAGCACGCCACCAGCGGAATGCGCCCGTTCGAGGCGCTCAATTGCGCCGATCTGGGCGATGTCGGCCCGAATCCGGCGGATATCATGGACAGCATGGCCCGCATCACCACCTTCTACGAAGGCATGAAAAAGGCCGGTATCCGGCCCCTTACAGCGGGCGGCGATCACCTGACCTCGCTGCCGGTGCTGCGCGCGCTGGCCAATGACGCGGCCCTTGGCATGGTGCATTTCGACAGCCACACGGATCTTTTCCACAGCTATTTCAACGGCACCATGTACACCCACGGCACCCCCTTCCGCCGCGCGGTGGAAGAAGGGCTGCTTGACCCCAAGCGCGTGGTGCAAATCGGCATTCGCGGCACGATGTACGATGCCGAAGACCGCGATTTCGCCGCCGCCAACGGCATCCGCCTGATCCTGATCGAGGAATTCCACGCCCGCGGCGTCGCCGACGTGATGGCCGAGGCGCGCGAGATCGTGGGCACCGCGCCCACCTATGTCAGCTACGATATCGACTTTGTCGATCCGACCTTCGCGCCCGGCACCGGCACGCCAGAGGTGGGCGGCCCGAACTCGTATCAGGCGTTGCAGGTGTGCCGCGAACTGGCCGGGCTGAACATCGTCGGCGCGGATATGGTCGAGGTCTCGCCGCCGTTCGACACATCGGGCGGCACTGCGTTTCTGGGCGTGTCGATCATGTTCGAGATCCTGTGCATCATGGCAGGGCAGGGCCGATGAGCGACCACCCGAACGCCGATCAGGTCGCGTTCTGGTCTGGCCGGGCCGGGGCCGCATGGGTCGCGCGTCAGGCGCAGTTCGACGGCATGATGACCCCAATTCTGGAGATGTTGCTGGAAACGGCCCGGCCCGCCACGGGCGAGCGTGTGCTTGATCTGGGATGCGGCACGGGCGCCAGCCTGTTGCGGGTGGCGGAGGCGGTCGGGCCTCGGGGCCATGTCACCGGCGTCGATATCTCCGTCCCGATGCTGGGCCTTGCCCGCCACCGCGTGGCCGAAGCGGGGCTTGGACATGTCGAGCCGCTGAACGCCGACGCGCAGATCCACCCGTTTGATCAAGGTTTCGATCTGGCGCTGTCGCGCTTTGGCGTGATGTTCTTTGCCGATCCGGTCGCCGCCTTCGCCAATATCCGTGGCGCGATGCGCCCCGGCGGGCGGCTGGCCTTTGTGACATGGGCGGGCATGGCCGACAATCCGTGGTTCAGGATCCCGTCCGAGGTAGCGCAGGCGCGTCTTGGCCCGGTGCCGCGCCCTGATCCGCGCGCGCCCGGTCCGATGGCCTTTGCCGAGTCTGACTACGTGTCCGACATCCTTGCCCGCGCCGGATGGCGCGCCGCAGAATTCCGGGCCGAGGCGCTGGAGCTGACCCCGCCCGGCACGTTGCCCGAGGTCGCGGATTTCATGGGTCGCGAAGGCCCCGCCAGCCGGATCGTCACCCATCACGACGGGTCCGAGGCGGATGTCACGGCCATTATCGCGGGCATCGCTGACCGGATCGCGGACCACGCCACGCCCGAGGGGGTGCGTATCCCGGCAAGGCTGAACGTCTTTACCGCTGTCGCAACTGATTGAGCAGGGTGCGCGACGGGAAACCGTCGGGCGCGACCCCGATGCTTTTCTGAAAGCCCATGATAGACCGCTGCGTGTTCGGCCCGATGATGCCGTCGATCTTTTCCAACGGATAGCCCTTGCGCTTCAACCGGCGCTGGATTTCCTTGCGCTCGTCAAAGCTGACCGGCTCGTATCCGCGCGGCCAACTGGCCTGAATGGGCGGACCGCCCCCGATGCGGTCGGCCAGATGCCCCACGCCAAGCGCATAGGCATCGGCGTTGTTGTATCGCTTGATGACGTCGAAATTGGCGAACAGCATGAAGGAAGCGCCCGCCGGTCCCGCCGGTTGCAGGATGCGGGCAGAGCCGTAATCGCGCACCGGTTTCCCGTCGACACCCACAACGCCCCGCGCTGCCCACTCCGACGGCATCCGGGAACCGCCGACCGACGCGCCGCGCGGTACTTGCACTTCCACCCCCCAGGGCATCCCCTTGCGCCAGCCGAACCGCTTGAGATAGGCCGCCGTGGACGCCAGCGCATCGGTGGGGTCGTCCGACCAGATGTCGCGCTTGCCATCGCCGGTGAAATCCACCGCGTAAGCCTCGTAAGAGGTGGGGATGAACTGCGTATGCCCCATCGCTCCTGCCCAGGAACCAAGAAAGTTGCGCGGGCTGACATCGCCCGATTGCAGGATCTTGAGCGCCGCGATCAGTTGCTTTTCAAAGAAGGCCCCGCGCCGCCCGTCAAAGGCCAGGGTCGAGACGGCCTCGATCACAGGGATGTCGCCCGTCCGCGTGCCGAACCGGCTTTCCAGCCCCCAGACGGCGGTGACGACTTCCTTTTCGACGCCGTAATGCTGTTCGATCGCGCGTAGCGCCCGGTCATGCCGCCGCAGCGCGCGCTGCCCCATGTCCACCCGCTCGGGCGAGGCGGCGCTGTCAAGGTAATCCCAGATCTCGCGCTTGAATTCCGCCTGATTGCGATCCTTGTTCACCACATCCGGGTTGTACCCGATGCCCTGAAATGCCCGGTCATAAACCGTACCGCTGATGCCGTTGGCGATGGCGCGTGCGCGGAACCCGCGCACCCAGCGGTCATAGGCCGGGTTCGAGACAGAGGCGCGGGTGACCACCGCCTCTGACGCGGCGGTCAGGTTGTCGGGCCGAAGTTGCGGGCGCAAAGAACGCGAGGTGGCGGTCAACACCTCGACCGGCGGCGTTACCGCGACTGCGGGCCGCAATTTGGGCCGCAGGGATGTGTCCGGAGACGCGGCAGCCGCCGGGCCGGATACGGCAAGGCAGCAGATGGCAAGACAGGTTGCGCGGATCATGGTTGCTCGGCCCCTTATGCTGGGTTTTATCCAATTCTACCCGGAAAACGCCACTTTCGGAAGCGTGTTCATACGGGGTCGCGGGGCCTTGCCGATCATGTCTGCCGGCGCTGCCGCTGGACCTTGCGTTTCACCTTGTCCGCCTTTTTCTTGGCGCGGGTCAGCTTGCGCTTGACGGGCTTGCCAGCACTGCCGCGCCCGCGTCGGCCCGAATGCCCGGCGGGCATCGCCTTGCCGTCGATGCTGATCAGGTCAAGCGCAAGACCACCGGTCACCGGCGCGGCCTCTGCCAGCCGCACGGTCACGCGCTGGCCAAGCGTGATCACCGTGCCGGTATCGGCCCCCATCAACGTGGCATTATCGCGGTCGAAATGGAAATATTCCCGCCCGATGGCCCGCATCGGGATCAGCCCGTCGGCGCCGGTCTCGTCCAGTCGCACGAAGGCGCCGAATTTCGCCACGCCGCTGATCCGCCCGGTGAATTCCTCGCCCACCCGCTCCGACAGGAACGCGGCAAGATAGCGATCATTCGTGTCGCGCTCTGCGGTCATGGAACGGCGCTCTGTCTCGGAAATATGCTGTCCGGTGCCCTCCAGCCGCTCCTCGTCGGCCTTTGACAGGCCGTCCTCGCCCCAGCCATGCGCCGAAATCAGCGCGCGGTGCACGATCAGGTCCGCATAGCGCCGAATCGGCGAGGTGAAATGCGCGTAAGCCCGCAACGCCAGTCCGAAATGCCCGAAATTCGCGGGCGCGTAATAGGCCTGCGTCATGGACCGCAGGGTGGCCATATTGACCACCTCGGCATGATCCGTGCCCGCCGCCCCGCGCAACAGCATGTTGAGGTGCTCGGTCCGCAGCACCTGCCCCTTGGCCAGCGTCAGCCCGGCGCTTTCGGCCACGTCGCGAAGGGTTTCCAGCTTTTCGGGCGGCGGTTCCTCATGCACCCGGAACAGCAGCGGTGATTTCTTTGCGATCAGCGTCTCGGCGGCGGCCACATTGGCCAGCACCATGAAATCCTCGATCAGCCGATGCGCCTGCAAGCGGTCGGCGAAGTTGACCGACAGCACCTTGCCCTCGTCCGATAGCACGACCTTGCGTTCCGGCAGGTCCAGATCCAGCGGTTGCCGCCGTTCGCGCGCCGCCATCAGCGCGCCATGCGCGGCGTAAAGCGGCGTGATCACCTCGTCCATCAGCGGCTCGGTCTTGTCGTCGGGCGCACCGTCCTGCGCGGTTTGCACCTGTTGATAGCTCAGCGACGCGGCAGAGCGCATCAGCCCCCGCACAAACCTGTGCCCGATCTTCTCGCCCGCCTCGTTGATCTGCATCCGCACCGCCAGACATGCGCGCGGCACGCCTTCGTGCAGGGAACACAGATCCCCCGACAGCCGGTCAGGCAGCATCGGCACCACCCGGTCGGGAAAATAGCTGGAATTGCCCCGCTTGCGCGCCTCCGAATCCAGCGCAGAGCCGGGGCGCACATAGGCGGCCACATCGGCAATGGCGACCCAGATCACATGGCCGCCTTCGTTCTTGGGATCGTCATCTTCATGCGCCCACACGGCGTCGTCATGATCGCGCGCGTCGCTTGGGTCGATGGTGACAAGCGGCAGGTCGCGCATGTCGTCGCGCCCCTTCAGGCCAACAGGCTTTTGCTTGTCTGCCTCTGCCACGACCTCGTCGGGGAAATCATCGGGGATGCCGTGCTGATGGATCGCGATGAGCGACACAGCCTTGGGCGCGGAGGGGTCGCCAAGCCTGTCAAGCACGCGGGCACGCGGCAGGCCCATTCGGTCCTTTGGGCCGGCCTGTTCGGCCTCCACCAATTCGCCATCCAAGGCGCCGCCCGTGGCCTTTTCGGCTACCAGCCATTCCTTGTTGTCGCCCTTGTCGATGGGCAGGATGCGGCCGCCCTCGGCACTTTTGCGGAAAATGCCCAGCACCTTGCGCGGGTTCGTCCCGATCCGCCGGATCAGCCGTGCCTCGTAATGATGCGCCTCGCCTTTGACCTCTTGCAGCCGCGCAAGAATGCGGTCGCCTTCGCCCAACGCCGGATCGCTGGCGCGCGGCATCATCAGAACCACCGGCTCCACGCCTTCGCCATGCCATTCCAGTGGCTTGGCCAGAAGCTCGCCATCCGGGGTCTGTCCGTTGATCTGCAACACGCTCACAGGCGGCAGCCTGTCGGGGTCGCGATAGGTCTTCTTGCGCTTTTCCAGATGGCCCTCGGTCTCCAGCTCCTTGAGGATGCGCTTGAGGTCGATCCGCGCCGCCCCCTTGATCCCAAAGGCTTTGGCGATATCGCGTTTCGAGGTGAGGGTCGGGTTATCCTCGATCCATTTCAGGATGTCGGATTTCTGGGGCAGCTTGCTCATGCGCGTGAGGTAACACGAAGTGGGCGGCGGCACCATCCGGTTTCACCGCATCCCGAGCCGGTCCAGATCGACCTTTGTGTCCACATCCTCCAGCGTTGCCACGCGGGCGACCGACAGCCCCGGCAGGGTGGCAAGACTATCGGCCAGCGCGTGCCGCGTGGACCAGCGCACGCCCGCAAACAACGTGACCGGCGGCGGGGCTGTCCGCTTCAACCCCACCAGCCAGAACCCTCCGTCCGGGGCCGGACCAAAGACCGCGTCATGGCGCCCCAGCGTGTCAAAGGCCCGCGCGACATGGGCGCGGCTCACGCCCGGAATATCCCCGCCGATCACGCAGACCGGCCCGTGCGGCGCGCCCCGCATCAGCCGCGCCATGCGCGCGCCCAGATCGCCGCGCCCCTGCGGCACACGGGGCAGATGCGCGGGCCAGACCCGGCTTTGCAGCCCTTCGCGGTCGGGCGACACGGCCAGCCACAGCCTCCAGCGCGGATCTTCCACCCGCCGCAAAAGCCGCGCTGTCTGATGCCGAAACCACCACGCCGCCGCGACCGGCCCGATGCCGCGGCCCAGCCGTGTCTTGACCCGGCCCGGATGCGGCTCCTTGACCATCACGATCAGGTGGCGCTGCCGCATGGTCAGGCGAAATAATCGCGCAGGATGCGGGCGTAGATCGCCTTGAGTTGCCCGATCTGCGCGACCTCCACATGCTCGTCGACCTGGTGCATGGATTGGCCGACAAGACCCACCTCCACCACCGGGCAATGATCCTTGACGAACCGCGCATCCGACGTGCCGCCAGAGGTGGACAGCGCCGGGCGCAGGCCCGTTTCCGCCTCGACCGCGCACACAACCATGTCCGACAGCGCGCCGGGCGGGGTCACAAAGCTTTCGCCGGAATTCTTCACCCGCATCTCGGCTGTCACGCCGAACTCTTGCGCAATCTCGTCCAACCGGGTTTGCAGCCAGTCGGTCAGGCTTTGGCCGCTATGGGTGTCGTTATACCGGATATTCACCGTGGCGCGGCAACTGGCGGGAATGACATTCGTTGTCGGGTTGCCGGTGTCGATATTGACCACGGCCAGCGTCGAGGGATCGAAATGCGCGGTCCCCTTGTCCAGTTCATGCGCCGCCAGCCGGTCAATCAGCCGCGCCATCGCCGGAAGCGGGTTCACCGCGCGATGCGGATAGGCCGCATGGCCCTGCACACCGGTAAGGGTGATCCACGCCGACAGCGACCCGCGCCGCCCGATCTTTATCATCTCGCCCATGACCTTGGGGCAGGTGGGTTCACCGACAAGGCAAACATCCATCGTCTCGCCCATCCTGTCCATCCAGTCCAGGATCGCGCGTGTGCCGTCCAGCGCGTCGCCTTCCTCATCCCCGGTGATCGTCAGGATCACGGCACCGTCCTCGGGTGGGGTCTGGGTCACGAAATCAATCGCGGCGGCGGCAAAGGCGGCCACGCCGGATTTCATATCGACCGCGCCGCGCCCCCAGATCTTGCCATCGCGGGTGACGGCGGCAAAGGGCGGGTCTGTCCAATCGTCGAGATTGCCCACGGGCACGACATCCGTATGCCCGTTGAAGCCGAACCTTCGCGCCGCGTCGCGCGCGCCCCAGCGGGCATATAAATTGGCGATGCCCGCCCTGTCCACGCGGGTGCATTCAAATCCCGCGGCTCCCAGCCTGTCCGCCAGCAGCCCAAGCGCGCCTCCCTCCTCCGGCGTGACAGAGGGGCAGCGGATCAAGTCTTCGGTCAGGGCGACCGGATCGGTCGGGACAGCGGGCATGACAGACCTCTTTGTGATGGGTATTGGATGGGGTAGCGCGGAACAGGGTGATGCGCAAATGCCCATATAGCGCCGCATCACCCGCCCAACGCGTCGGATGCGTGAATATTGCTTAACAGGGCACCCCGGCTCTGTTAATCTTTCGAGCAATAAAACAAAAAAGATCCGAGGCAGGTCACATAATACAGACTGGCAAAAGCCAGCGTTCGAGCGGCAGACGAAAATAACTTGGGCAACGCACGCCCAAGGCGTTCGCACATCTGTGTTTTGCGGACCGGCCTCGCATAAAAACGAGGTTGGCAGGACATGGTCAGAGGCGTCGAAATACCGATCGACAGAAATGCGTCTGCAACGCAGATGGCACAAACGATATTCGGCGATGGCGTTACCATCGTCGACGCGTCCTATACGGGCGACAGGGATTCTTCGGGCATATACACCAGCGGCGATACGATTTCCCCCGGTGTGACCCCATCGGATACCGGGGTGATGTTCTCTACCGGGGATCTGCGCGGCTTCACCAATTCAACGCCCTGGTGGTCGACCAATTCCAACCAGTCGTCCAGCACATCGACCAGTTCCGACGGCCCCGACAATCAGGCTGATTTCAACGCCGGTGCGGGTACCAACACCTTTGACGCGTCCTTTCTGGACGTGGATTTCATCCCCACCGGGGACGTGATGACGATGCAGTTCGTTTTCGCCTCCGAGGAATTCCCCGAATTCGCGACAGGCGCATATCAGGATTTCGTGGGCGTCTGGATCAATGGCACGCAGGTAGAGCTGGGCGTGGGGGATGGCGATATCGACCCCAACAACCTGAATGCGGGGTCCAATGCCAACCTGTTTGTGGACAACACCAATGACCAGTTCAACACAGAGATGGACGGCTTTACCGTCACCATGACACTGACCATTCCGGTGGTTTCGGGCGATCTCAATTCGATCCGCATCGGCATCGCCGATGTCACGGACTCCCAGTACGATTCCACGCTCCTCGTTGCCGCCGACAGCGTGCAGACAACGCTTGTCGCCAATGACGATAGCTCCAAGCTCTTTCCGACCGGGTCCAAGACGCTGGATGTTCTGGCCAATGATGCAAATTCCACCGGCGGCAGCCTGACCATCACCGCGATCAACGGCCAGGCGGTCAGCGCGGGCAGCACGGTCACGCTCAATACCGGCCAGCAGGTCACGTTGAATGCGGATGGCACGATCACCGTTGTCGGCGATGGCGACGAGGAAACCGTCAATTTCACCTATGAGGCCACAAGCGGCACGGGGGTCAGCGATACCGGCTTTGTCACGCTTGATTCCATTCCATGCTTTACGCGCGGCACGCATATCGAAACCGATGTCGGCCCCGTCGCGGTCGAGCATTTGCAGCCCGGAATGCGCATCCGGACCCGCGATGACGATATCCAGCCGCTGCGCTGGATCGGGAGCCGTCGCGTCACCGGCGAAGGCAAGTTCGCCCCGATCCGCATCCGCGCGGGCACCTTCGGCGATCATGGCGATCTGTGCCTGTCACCGCTGCACCGTGTCCTGATCGACGACCCGCTAGCCGAGCTTTTCTTTGGCGAGGCAGAAGTGCTGGTCGCAGCCCGCGATCTTGTTGACGGACGCCGCATCCGGCACGAGCCTTGCGAAACGGTCGAGTATTTCCACCTGTTGTTCGACACGCACCAGATCGTCTTTTCCGAAGGTCTGGCCACCGAAAGTTTCCTGCCCGGCCCGCAGATCAACAACAGCTTCGAGGCCGGGATCGTCGCGGAAATCTGTGCGCTCTTCCCCGAAATCGACCCGCGCACCGGCCATGGCTACAGCCCGGCGGCCCGCACCATGCTCAAGCGCCACGAAGCCCGGCTTTTGTCTTTGCAATGGGTGGCCTGACATGGGGTGGGTGTGTATCGCGACCCGGTCCAACGGATGCAAACGGCTGGGCACGCCGGATGAGGGCACCCGCCAGTGCGCCGACCTGATGCCGCGCGGCACCCTTGTGGTGGAAACCTATCTGTCGGGCCAGCAAGGCCCGCAAATCCTGCTGGGTTTCGATCGCACAGGCCCGCAGCCCGGCCGTTTCACCCTTCAGGCCCTGCCGACCGGCGGGATCGTTCTCGTTGATGCGCTTGGCGATGACATCAGGCACGCGACGCTGGCCTTTGTCGCCGATGGGCGGCTCGATGCGGTACGGATCAGCTATAGCTGGGACATCTCGGAGGGCTGGGGGCGGCTGACGCTCGAACATCCCGCGACCGAAACCATCCTGTCGCTGGCCGTGACCGCGCCCCGTGCCCTGCCGATGGATGACCTGACAGACACGCTGGAACATGCGCTCGACCACGAGACAACCGATGACCTTGTCTTTGTCGCGCTCTCCGACAAGATCGAGCCGGTCGGCCCGATGCCTGCCCTTACCGCGCAGGTGCCGGTCCTGACCCCCTCCGGAGAGCGTGACGCCGCAGAGATCCGGCGCGGCGATATCGTGATCACCGACCAGGGCGAGCAGGTGCCGGTGCTTCAGGTCGTGTCGCGGACCGTGCCGGCGCTTGGCAGCTTTCAGCCGGTGCGCCTGCGCGCGCCGTTCTTCGGCCTTGCGCAGGATATCGTCGTCGCCCCCGCGCAACGTCTGGTCATGCATGGCAGCGAGGTGGAATACATGTTCGGCTGCGAGGCCGTTCTCGTGCCCGCCCGCCACCTGATCAACGAACGCTCTGCCTTTTATGCGCAGGGCGGCGATCTGGTCACCTACCATCACCTGCTTTTGCCGGGGCACGAGGTCATCCGGGCCGGTGGCTCTTCCCTTGAAAGCCTGTATGTGGGGCGCCTGCGCCGCCGTCCCGCCGAGCTGATCTGTAGCGTGCTTGCAGACTTCGACCGCAAGCGCCTGCCCGAACATGCCCGCCCCGCCTGGCCCGTGCTCAAACCCTTCGAGGCGGTCACACTTTCCGCCAGCCGCGCAGCCTGAGCCTTACTCGAAAACCTGAGCCTTACTCGAAAAACGGGGTCATCTGCGCGACGATCACGGCGTTCTCGTCCAGTGCGCGCTGCATCAGCGCGCGATCCTCGTCGCTGATGTCATGCCCTTCGGCCTCGCGCTCTGCCAGCGTGCCATAGCCGCTCACATCCAGCGGCGCGGTGTCGGCCTGTTTCAGGATCGCCACCGTCTCGCGCACAGCCTCCGCTTCGTCCACGCCCGAGGCGTAGACGACCAGCGCCGCGCCGGTCGCCTTTTTCGGCAGCCCGTCACCGGCCTTGCGCCCGATCTCGACCAGAAGGGTAAAGACCTGTTGTCTGGAGGGTTTGTTCGACATGCCGCTCCGATGCCCTTTGACCGCGCCAAAGTCAATCCACCCCGATCACCCGCGCGCCCAGATTTCCACGCTGACAGCGGTGGCATAGACGAGGATCATCAACACCGATTCCCCACCGATCCGCGCCGGTCCCTCGCGCTGGCGCAGGATCAGCCCCGCCAACAGGATCACCGTCATCAACAGGCCCGTCGCCATCCAGAAAAGATCGTTCGCACCGGCGGCGTGATAGATCGACCCATCGCGATAGGCCAAGTCCGCAAACACCAGAAACAGCGTGTCGAAGGTGTTGCCGCCGATGATACCCCCCACGGCCAGTTGCAACGCCCCGCGCCGCACCGCCGTCAGTGTGGTGACCAGCTCCGGCAAGGACGTCACCACCGCCGTGCCCAGCGCGCCCACAAGGCTCGATGACAGGCCGAACCGCGTGATGAACACCGTGCCCGCCTCGCTGATGACCCAGCCGCTCAGCCCCATCAGCGCCACCAGCCCGGCAAAGCGCAGCGCGATCCACCGAACGGGCTTGCCCGCCTCGCCGTCGTTGTCCGGGGCATCCTCGCGCGTGGCCGTGGTCTTGACCGGGCGCCACATGGGCTGGTCGCGCATTGTCGTGGTCAGCCCGATACCCGCGATATACGCAATGACCATCACCACAGACGCGGGATGAACCCCTGAAAAGGCCATGTCCGGCCCGGCCATCGCGGCGATGGGCAGGCTCAGGAAGCCGATCAAAAGGACCGTCTGGAACAGGTTGGCAGGCTCGGCGGCGGCGTGCTCAAGGTTCGGCCCCCGGTAATAAAGATCCGCCAGCGCCAGAAACAGCGTCTGCGCCGCGATCCCGCCCACGGCGTTGGACACCGCATAGCTGGCATCGCCCTGCCATGCCGCGCTGACCGACACCACGATCCCGGCCAGCGAAGTGGCCGCCCCCAGCACGACGGCCCCCGCCACGGCCTCGCCCATGCGGGTCCGGTCGGCGATTACATCGGCGAGCACCGTCGCGCGGATCGACGACAGCACCACGACGCTCGCCGCGCCCAGTGACACCACGATCAGCCAGCTCGTTGACAGCCCCGCCAGCATGTCAGCCACGCCGCGACGGGTGCGCCCCGCGCGGCGTCCTGCCGGTTCGTGTCATGAATGCCCCCATGCGCCATGAATTGCGCAAGGGCAACGCCGCCCGCTGCGGGAGGTTCCGCCTTTCGCTGATCTCTCAGGTCAAAGGCGGAACGCTTCAGTCGCGCAGCAGCTCGTTGATGGCCGTCTTGGAGCGCGTCTGCGCGTCAACGCGCTTCACGATCACCGCGCAATACAGGTTGAGGTTGTTCTTGGTCGGCATCGACCCCGACACGACCACGGAATAGGGCGGCACCTCCCCGATAAAGATCTCGCCGGTTTCCCGGTCCACGATCTTGGTGGATTTGCCGATATAGACGCCCATCCCCAGAACCGATCCCTCGCGCACGATGCAGCCCTCGACCACCTCCGAGCGCGCGCCGATAAAGCAGTTATCCTCGATGATCGTCGGCCCGGCCTGCATCGGCTCCAGCACGCCGCCGATGCCCACGCCGCCCGACAGGTGCACGCCGCGGCCGATCTGCGCACAGCTTCCAACCGTGGCCCATGTGTCCACCATCGTGCCCTCGTCCACATAGGCACCAAGATTGACGAATGACGGCATCAGCACCACGCCCGGCGCGATATAGGCCGATTTGCGCACCACGCAGTTCGGCACGGCGCGGAAACCGGCGGCTTTCCAGTCGGTCTCGCCCCAGCCCTTGAACTTGCTGTCCACCTTGTCCCACCAGCCCGCACCCTGCGGGCCGCCATCCTGCATTTCCATGTCCTTGATGCGGAACCCCAGCAGAACGGCCTTCTTGGCCCATTGGTTGACATGCCAGTCGCCGTTCTCCTGCCGTTCGGCCACGCGCAGCGTGCCGCTGTCCAGCGCGTTCAGCGTTTCCTCGATGGCCTCGCGCGTCTCACCGCCGGTCGAGGGCGTGATCTGGTCGCGGGTGTCCCATGCGGCTTCGATGGCGGATTCAAGGTGGTCGTTCGACATATCATTCTCCATGACGTGAAAGCGGCGTTGCACGGGCTATAAAAGCGCAGCCGCCCGCGCGCAAGCGAGGTGCCCGCGCCAGCGGGCAAAGAGCCTCCCGCAACTGTCTCTGGCCAAGCGCGGCGCGAGCCTATACGCCAGTGCCAAAAGCAATGAAAGGACCGAGAATGGACGACGATCGCCCCAGCCGGTTCCGCGACGCGACCGAGGATCGCACCACCGCGGAACAGATCCCGGACACGCCGCAAACGCGCGCCCCGGCCTATCGTCTCGCCTTCGCCGATCCCGATTTCCTGCTGCGGGACGAATTGCGCCCGGTGCGGCTGCAACTGGAACTGCTCAAGCCCGAGATGATCCTCGAAGAGCGCAGCATCCGCAGCACCATCGTCATGTTCGGCGGCGCGCGCATCCCGCGCCCCGAGGACAGCAAGAACGCCGCGACCAAGACGCTCTCCGACCTGTCGCGCTTTTACGATCAGGCGCTCGAATTCTCCCGCCTGATGACAGCCAGATCAATTGAGTCCTATGGCCGCGATTTCGTCATCGCCACCGGCGGCGGCCCCGGCGTGATGGAAGCGGGCAATCGTGGCGCGTCAGAGGTGGGCGGCACCTCCATCGGGCTCAACATCGTGCTGCCCCACGAACAGGCACCCAACGAATACGTCACGCCGGGCCTGTGCTTCAACTTCCACTATTTCGCCATTCGCAAGATGCATTTCCTGATGCGCGCGCGGGCGATCTGCTGCTTTCCGGGTGGCTTCGGTACGCTGGACGAGATGTTCGAGGCGCTGACCCTGATCCAGACCGACCGCATGAACCGGATGCCGTTCCTGCTTTTCGGCGAAGCCTTCTGGCGCAGTATCATCAACTGGGAGGCGCTGGCCGATGCCGGCACGATCTCGCCCGAGGATCTGGAGCTTTTCCAGTTCGTCGAAACCGCTGAAGAGGCAGTGGCGATCATCGACGCATGGTACGCGCCCGATCCCTGAGCGGCGTCACGCCCCCTCGAAGGCACATAGCGCATGTACATCCATGCCCAACGCCTCCAGCCGGGCACGCCCGCCCAGATCGGGCAGATCCACGACAAAGGCACAGCCCACGATCTCGCCGCCCAGCCGTTCGATCAGCTTGATCCCGGCCTCCGCCGTGCCGCCGGTGGCCAGAAGATCGTCCACGATCAGCACCTTTTCGCCGGGGGCGATGGCGTCGTCATGCAGCTCGACGATCGCTTCGCCATATTCCAGCTTATATTCTTCCGAAATCACCGTACCGGGCAGCTTGCCCTTCTTGCGCACCGGCACGAACCCCACAGAAAGCTGATGCGCCACCGCCCCGCCAAGGATGAAACCACGCGCTTCCAGCCCCACCACCTTGTCGATCCGCAGCCCCGCATAGGGGTTCAGCAACTGGTCTATCGACATCCGAAACCCGCGCGGATCGGCGAACAGCGTGGTCACATCGCGAAACAGGATCCCCTCATGCGGGAAATCCACGATGGTGCGGATATAGTCCTTGACGGTCTTGTGGTCTGGCATGACACGATCTCCGGCGCATAACACGGCTCTTGTGTGGCCCATGCGGGTGAATAGGGCAAGCATCTGTCGTTTTTCACGGCCATTCGGCTGCGGAACCTGTGTAAAATTTGCCTTTGAACGGACCCCGGAACGCCTGTTATGCGTTGGCTTGGGGTGTCTTGCCTGCGGGTGACATGTCAGGCGAAACGTGGCACGCGTCAAAGACCGAAAAGGAGCCTAAGTGGCCGCTCAAACGATTGCCTTTCTCATCCTGTTGCCCTTCACGCTGGCCTTCATCTACGCCGGTATCCATGAATATCTGCGCTACAAGTCAGAGGGCCGCGCGACCTACGGCCTTGTCTATGACCAAGACACAGGCAAGACCCACATCACCGGCATCCCAGAGGGCGAAGAGGCATACGATCCCGAAGAATTCGACCCCGACGACTTCAACAACGCCGAAAGCAGCGAGACGCCTGACAAAGACAAGACCTGACCGCGCGCCTTGAAGCGTTTCGCGAAAAACCTGAATCACACCTCGTGAAACGCACGCAACAGACCAGCGTTGCACGCGTTCCGCCTTCAATTGATGCCTCAGGTTAAAGGCGAAACGCCTTAACCCAGAACCCGGCCCGCCACCGCGTCCAGTCGCTTCACGACCTCCGGATCGCGGGCCTCGGGCGCGGTCAGCACCGCGTGTTCCAGCGCGCGGTCGCAGCCATGCGGGCAAAGATCGCGCGCCGCGCCCAACAGGGCCGGCAAGCGGCGCACCAGTTCGCGCGCCTTGTCAGCATTGCCCAGCAAGGTGGCCACGATCTGTGTCACGTCGACCTCGCCATGCTCGGGATGCCAGCTGTCATAATCCGTGACCATAGCGATCGACGCATAGCAAAGCTCGGCTTCCCGCGCCAGCTTGGCCTCGGGCATGTTGGTCATCCCGATCACATCCGCGCCCCAGCTTTCGCGGTACATCCGCGATTCCGCCAGGGTGCTGAATTGCGGCCCTTCCATCGCCAGATAGGTGCCGCCCTCATGCAGCCGGATTTGTGCGTCGCGAGCCGCGGTGGCACAGGCGGTGCCCAGCCGGGGGCAGGTGGGATGCGCCACGCTGACATGCGCCACGCAGCCCGCGCCGAAAAAGCTTTTCTCGCGCGCAAAGGTCCGGTCGATAAACTGGTCCACGATGACGAAATCGCCGGGTGCCATCTCTTCGCGGAACGACCCGCAGGCCGACATGCTGACCACATCGGTCACGCCAAGCCGCTTCAGCGCGTCGATATTCGCGCGGTAGGGGATCGTTGAGGGGGCATGGACATGCCCCCGCCCGTGGCGCGGCAGAAAGGCGATCCGCGTACCTGCCAGCCACCCCGTCAGGATCGCGTCCGAAGGCGCGCCAAAGGGGCTGTCAACCTCGACCCATTCGGTCCCTTCAAGACCGTCGATCTCATACAAGCCGGATCCGCCGATAATGCCCAGATAGGTGTCCATGTGCCTCGCCCCGCTGCAATACATGCACCCAACCCCGCCCGCGCGGCGAGTTCAAGGGCGAATGCGCGGCGCGCACCCCGTCCGGTGGTTTCAGGCGTGGAAACCGCCTAGGCGGCAAATCTCGCGACCACCCAGAAGCGACGTGACAACGCGCCCCTCGCTGGTGTCGCGGATGCCGTACCCGTAGCCGCGAAGCCGGAATTTCCATTCCCGGTCCGATACGGCGCGGCCGCGCTCTTGCATGACGAAATCGCGAATCTCGGTGGCTGTGCTGTTGCGTTCCATTGTTTCCTGCCCTCTCACAGTGTTTCCTTAAGGCAGGGATAATTGACGGATGTGGCCATAATCCTGCGGAAAAGGGGCAGAGGTAAGAAACTTCCGTGGCGTCAGATCTCTCGGTCCACGCGGGCAAGCTGTGGGGCTGCGTTGCGCGCCGCGCCCGCCGCCGTCACCAGCGCGCGGAAAAGCTGCTGCTGGCGATGCGCGTAGAACAGATGCTCGGGATGCCACTGCACCCCGATGGCAAAGGGGTCGCGCACCCGTTCGATGGCCTGCACCATGCCGCCCGGATCTGTCGCCGCCACGCGCAGGCCGCGCCCCAGCCTGTTCACGGCTTGGGAATGCAGCGCGTTGACCCGCATTGGCGCGGTCCCCACCAGATCGGCCAGCCGCGTGCCCTGTTCGATGCACACCGTCTTGCGTGGCAGGATCGTGCGGTAGTGGCGGCTGTCGCGGTGGGTGGCATAGGCATCCTGATGCAGCGATCCGCCCAGCGCCACGTTCAGCATCTGGCTGCCCCGGCAGATCCCCATAACCGGCATGTCCCGCTCAAAGGCGCGGGCAACGATGCCTTGCTCCATCGCGTCGCGCGCGGCGTCCATCCGGGCCGAACGGATCAGCCGCCCGCCATAAAGCTCGGGCGATATATCGTCGCCACCGCCGATGATCACCGCATCCACCGCGCCCATGTCGATCTCGCGCGCGGTATCCCAGCGCATGGCGCGCCCGCCCGCCATCCACAGATTCAGCGCCACAAGCGGGAATATCCGCCAGCCCGACCGCCGCGACGTGGTCACTGCAATACGCGGGCGGTGTGTGTCAGAGTCCTGCATCCGCCAGTTCATGACGTTCAAGTAGCGCGCCCGCGCAGCGCGCCCAGTGACCGCGCGTCAGGGTCACCGCGCCATGCTCGCGCTGCCACGCCTGTGACAGCTCTGCCAGAAGATCCGCATTCGCGGCCACCCGTTCGACAGTCAGCCAGCGCCGCCAGCCATGATCGAGCGACCAGTCGGCTTCGTCGATGCGGCAATCGGGCAGGCGGAAATGGAACGCCGGGCGCGCGTTTGTCGACCCTGACAGCGCGGGGGCGATGCGGTCGGGGGCCAGATGCGCAAAGATGGGCAGCATGTCCAGCCCGTGATTGCGGCTTGCGGCCAGTTCGCCATATGCATCCACCACCGCGGTCAGCGGCGCGTCCGGCCCCAGCGCGATCAGCGCGCGCACCAGCGCGGTGGGGTAGGGGGCGGTAAAGGGCAGGACGCGGCGGGTCTGGTCGATCGGATTGGCCGCGCGCAGCCAATCCTCGATCAGGGCATAGGCCAGCAGCGGGCGCACCACATGCGCCGCTGTCTCGCTGGCGATCTGCACGTTCAGATGCACGCCGAACCCAAAGAAAAGCCCGCCGCCGGATCCCAACGCACCCGCGCGGCGCAGCGCCTCGCGCAGGGTGTCCAGCGCGATCAGCCCGTCACGATCCAGCGGGTCGCTCACGATCTCGACCGGGATCACCTCGCGGCCCAGCGTCAGCGCGGCATCGCGCAGCGCCGTCTTGTCGGCCTTGCGCAGAAAGATATCCAGATACACCTTGAGCCGGCCCACCCGCGTGCCCGTGACCTCCCAGATCACGCTGTCTTTCTGCACTGCCTCGCCGCCAAGGGTTTGCGCACAAATCTCGGCGCAGCGGTCCTCTGACAGCCCGCCCAATTCGATCTCGACGCCGGTCAGGCGCGGCGTGCCATCCGCCGCCAGCGGCCGGGGCAGCGGGGCAAAGCCCGACATGCCCGCAGCCTGCGTCACAGCCCGGCCTCTGCCTCGATATCCTTGCGGGATTTGCGCGCGCGCTCGGTCGCGGATTTCAACTGTCCGCAGGCGGCCATGATATCCTCGCCGCGCGGGGTGCGGATGGGGCTGGCATAGCCCGCCTTGTAGACGATATCGGCGAATCTTTCGATCCGCTCCCAATCGCTGCGCTGATGCGGTGCGCCCGGCCATTCGTTGAACGGGATCAGGTTGATCTTGGCCGGGATGCCCTTGATCAACTTCACCAGACGTCGGGCATCCTCGTCGCTGTCATTCACGTCCTTGAGCATCACGTATTCAAACGTGATCCGCTCTGAATTGCTGGCCTTTGGATAGTCGCGCAACGCCTCCAGCAGCGCGGCGATGTTCCATTTGCGGTTGATCGGCACCAGCTTGTCGCGCACCTCGTCGGTGGTGGCGTGGAAACTTACCGCCAGCATACAGCCGATTTCCTCGGCTGTCTTGTGGATCTCGGGCACGATGCCGCTGGTGGACAGGGTGATGCGGCGACGGCTCAGCGCGATTCCCTCTCCATCCATGGCGATCTTCATCGCGTCGCGCACATTGTCGAAATTATACAGCGGCTCGCCCATGCCCATCAGCACGATGTTCGACAACAGGCGCGGCCCCTCGGTGCCAAAGCCCTGACCCTTGGTTGGCCATTCATCCAGATCGTCGCGCGCCAGCATCACCTGCCCGATGATCTCGCCTGCGGTCAGGTTGCGCACCAGCTTTTGCGTGCCGGTATGGCAGAACGAACAGGTCAGCGTGCAGCCCACCTGAGAGGAAATGCACAGCGTGCCCCGGTCCGTTTCGGGGATATACACCACCTCCACCTCGTGCCCGCCGGCGATCCGCACAAGGTATTTGCGCGTGCCATCGGCGCTGATCTCGCGGTTCACGATCTCGGGGATCTGGATGACAAACTTCTCGGCCAGTTCGGCGCGGTACGCCTTGGACAGGTTCGTCATCTCGGCAAAGTCGCGCACGCCCCAGCCATAAACCCACTGCCAGATCTGGTTGACCCGCATCCTGGCCTGTTTTTCCGGCGTGCCATGGGCAATCAGCACCTCGCGCAGCCTGTCGCGCGTCAGGCCCACGATATTGACCGGGCCCTCGGGCAGCTTGCGGGGGATCGTCAGAACGTCTTGCGTGATCGGCGCTGTATTGGTCATGTGGCTCACATCGGGTCAGGGTAATGTGCCCTCATATAAGCAACAGGCGGTGATTCCAAAACATTCCTTGGGCACCGCGTCCGCGAGGGGCGCGCCAGCGCAACATTTCACGGGCGCGGATGCGGTCTATTTGTGCCCCGTCGCGCATTGACCTTGTAATCTGCGCGCAAAAGGCTCATGTGTACCGGGCGACGTTTCCGCTATCGACCACACTGCTCCTTTCGGCTCAGTTGATTCGATCTTGCAACAACTTAGCCGACATGCCGCATTCCGCGGGCATCTAAACAGGAGAAATGACATGGCCACTGGCACAGTCAAATGGTTCAACGCAACTAAAGGTTTCGGCTTTATCGCACCCGACGGCGGCAGCAAGGATGTGTTCGTACACATCTCCGCAGTCGAGCGCGCGGGCCTGACCGGTCTCGCCGATGACCAGAAGGTTACCTTCGACATCGAAGCCGGCCGCGATGGCCGCGAAAGCGCCGCCAACCTCGCGCTGGCATAAGCTTTCGGTCCCTTCGGGGACCACAACACGCATTATCGAACGGGCGTCTCGGCAACGAAGCGCCCGTTTTTTCTTGCGGTGGCCCCATGGTGTGACCTGTCGCAAGACCCGGCGCAATGACGCCGCAACCAGCAACAGGAAGATATCAACATGGCAAGACTGACCAAGGACACCTTGTTCAAGGCCCAGCCGCCTCGCGCGGAAACCGCGATGGACAAGACCACCCGCGTCGTCCGCGAAATCATGGATGGCGAGGCCGAAAAACGTCAGGTCAAGATGCAGCGCCTGCGCGCCGCCCGCCTTGAGCGCGAGGCGAACACGCCGCCGCCAGAGCCCAAGACCCCGGCGACCCGCAGCCGCAAGAAGGCCCCGGTCAAGGCCGCCACGCAAAGCTGACCATCACGCGCGCCCCGGTTTTCCGGGCCGGGTCTGCCCCAGTTTCGCTACCGGGGCGTGACAGGGGCACGTCAACACGTGGTCGTTGACCATCCCCACCGCCTGCATGAAGGCGTAGACGATTGTGGGGCCGCAGAACTTGAAACCCCGTTTCTTCAAATCCTTCGAAAGTTCGCGGGAAATTTCCGTCTCGGTCGGCACCTCCTCAAGGTGCTGCCAGCGGTTCTGAACGGGGCGCCCGCCGACCCTGTCCCACAGATATCTGTCAAACCCCTGTTCCGCCTCGATCGCCTGCCAGGCACGGGCGTTGGTGATCGCGGCCTCGATCTTGCCGCGATGGCGGATGATGCCCTTGTTCTCCAGCAGGCGCGCCACCTCCGGTTCGCCCCAACCGGCAATGATATCTGGATCAAACCCCTGAAAAGCCGAACGAAAATTCTCGCGCTTGCGCAGGATCGTGATCCAGCTCAACCCGGCCTGGAACCCGTCAAGAATAAGCTTTTCCCAAAGCGCGCGACTGTCGTGATCGGGCACGCCCCATTCGGTATCATGATAGGCTTCATAAAGCGGGTCCGCACCCACCCAACCGCATCTGTTCATCGCCCGAAGCCCCCTTTTTCCGCTGATGCACGCAATCTGACTCAACTTCGGTGTTTAACAGATAATTAGCCGCCGTGATCCAGTTTCGCCCTGTAGCGAGCGGAGAGATCCATGGGGCAGAAACAGAAAAAATGGGCGGATGTCGAGGCGGGCCAGCACAATCCGCTGGCCTATGCCGTGACCGCGCGGGATCGCTCGGTGATCGAGATGGTGGACCACGCCGTGCGCCACAAGGAGGTGCTTCTGGCCTATCAGGCCGTGGTCCCGGCAGGCCGCCAGACGCGGCCCGCCTTTTACGAGGGGCTGGTGCGGGTGCTGGACGAAACCGGGCGCATCATCCCCGCGCGCGATTTCATTCATCAGATCGAAACCACCGAAACAGGGCGCATAATTGATTGCCTGGCGCTGGAACAGGGGCTGCGCGCGCTGCAAAGGTTTCCTTTTCTGCGACTGTCGATCAACATGTCCGCGCGCTCCATCGGCTACGCGCGCTGGATGCGCGCGCTCAAACGCGGGCTGGGGCAGGATCCCACCATTGCCGAGCGGTTGATCCTCGAAATCACCGAAAGCTCGGCGATGCTGGTGCCGGAACTGGTGGTCAATTTCATGACTGATCTGCAACGCAAGGGGATCAGCTTTGCGATGGATGATTTCGGCGCGGGGTTCACCTCCTTTCGCTACTTGCGCGATTTCTATTTCGACATCGTCAAGATCGACGGGCAGTTCATCCGCGGCATTGCCGACGATCCCGATAACCAGGTGCTGACGCGCGCGCTGGTGGCCATCGCCGAACAGTTCGATATGGTCACCGTGGCCGAAAGCGTCGAAAGGCCTCGTGATGCGGTCTATCTCGAACAAATGGGGGTGGATTGCCTACAGGGCTATTTTTTCGGCGCGCCCACCGTCCATCCCCCTTGGGAAGAGATCAGCGATCAAAAGGCGTCCGCCTGAATCTGGCAACGCATACATTGCCGCGCGCTCCCGGCTGCGGTAAGAGTTTTTTCGACGGCGGGAATCCGGTTACCGTATCCACTGTGCGGCCGATACGGCCCCGCCACCAAACAAATGGTGGAGGATACCATGACCAACGTCGTAATCGCATCGGCCGCGCGCACCGCTGTCGGCTCTTTCTCGGGCGCGTTCGCCAATACGCCCGCCCATGATCTGGGGGCTGCCGTGCTCGAAGCCATCGTCGCGCGGGCGGGCATCGAGAAGTCCGAGGTGTCCGAAACCATCCTTGGTCAGGTTCTGACCGCCGCACAGGGCCAGAACCCCGCGCGCCAGGCGCATGTCAATGCGGGCCTGCCCATCGAAAGCGCGGCCTGGGGCATCAACCAGGTCTGCGGCTCGGGCCTGCGCGCCGTGGCGCTGGGCGCGCAGCACATCCAGCTTGGCGACGCCGACATCATCGCGGCGGGCGGTCAGGAAAACATGTCGCTCAGCACCCATGCCGCGCATCTGCGCGCCGGGCACAAGATGGGCGATGTGAAATATATCGACACGATGATCCGTGACGGTCTTTGGGATGCGTTCAACGGCTATCACATGGGCCAGACCGCCGAAAACGTCGCCGACAAGTGGCAGATCACCCGCGATGCGCAGGATGAATTCGCCCTCGCCTCTCAGAACAAGGCCGAAGCGGCGCAAAAGGCCGGCAAGTTCGATGAAGAGGTGATTCCCTTCACCGTCAAGACCCGCAAGGGCGACATCATCATCGACAAGGACGAATATATCCGCCACGGGGCCACGATTGAGGCGATGCAGAAAATGCGTCCAGCCTTCACCAAGGATGGCTCTGTCACCGCCGCCAACGCCAGCGGCCTCAATGACGGTGCCGCGGCCGTGCTGCTGATGAGCGCCGACAACGCCGAGGCACGCGGCATCACCCCGCTGGCGCGTATCGTCTCCTACGCAACTGCCGGGCTTGATCCGTCGATCATGGGCGTCGGCCCGATCCATGCCAGCCGCAAGGCGCTGGAAAAAGCTGGCTGGAAGCCCGAGGATCTGGACCTTGTCGAGGCGAACGAGGCGTTTGCCGCGCAGGCCTGTGCCGTGAACAAGGATATGGGCTGGGATCCGTCCATCGTGAACGTGAATGGCGGCGCCATCGCCATCGGGCACCCCATCGGCGCGTCGGGCTGCCGCATCCTTAATACGCTGCTTTTCGAAATGCAGCGCCGTGACGCCAAGAAAGGCCTCGCCACATTGTGCATCGGCGGCGGCATGGGCGTTGCCATGTGCATCGAACGCCCCTGATCAAAGCGGGACAGGGCGGGGATTTCCCCGCCTTTTCCTCCAACTCCCTGGATTGCCCGTAATAAAGTTGCGTTACCGCGCCGTCACGGGTAACAGAGTTTCCAGCATATTAGCCAATCGGAGGATTTCATGGCACGAACAGCACTTGTCACCGGCGGGACGCGCGGCATCGGCGAGGCGATTTCCAAGGCTCTCAAGGCCGCGGGATATCAGGTCGCCGCCACCTATGCCGGCAATGACGAGAAAGCCGCGGCCTTTACCGAGGCGACGGGCATCAAGACGTATAAATGGAACGCAGCCGATTACGACGCCTCCAAGGATGGCATCGCACAGGTCGAGGCGGATCTTGGCCCGATCGATGTGGTGATCGCCAATGCCGGCATCACCCGCGACGCGCCTTTCCACAAGATGACCCCGGAGCAGTGGAAAGAGGTGGTCGACACCAACCTCACCGGCGTATTCAACACCGTTCACCCGGTCTGGCCCGGTATGCGCGAACGCGGCTTTGGTCGTGTCGTCGTGATCAGCTCCGTCAATGGTCAGAAAGGTCAGTTCGCGCAGGCGAACTATGCCGCGACCAAGGCGGGCGATCTGGGTTTCGTGCGCAGCCTGGCCCAAGAGGGCGCGGCCAAGGGCATTACCGTCAACGCCGTTTGTCCGGGCTATATCGCGACCGAGATGGTCATGGCCGTGCCAGAAAAGGTGCGCGACGCGATCGTCGGCATGATCCCTACAGGCCGCCTGGGCGAGCCCGAGGAAATCGCGCGCTGCGTGACCTTCCTGGCCTCTGACGATGCGTCCTTTATCAATGGCTCGACAATCTCGGCCAACGGCGGTCAGTTCTTCTCCTGATCCGCTGTTTCGCCCGTGCATCGGGCCTTCATCCGCAAATCGGGGCTGGTCATGCGACCGGCCCCTTTTTCATGGCGAAGCAACACCGCGCCGTGGTCCCGTGTCAGGCAGACACGGACAGCTTTTCGATCTCTTCTTTCAGACGAAGTTTGTGTTTCTTGAGCTCGGCGATTTCAAAATCGCTGGCACCGGGCGACCGCTGCGCGACTTCAACCTGATCCGAGAGGGCCTGATGTTTTTTCTTCAGTTCCTCGATATGTGAACTCAAGCTCATGGATAATTCTCCTCTCGTGTTTGCATCAACAAACCAAGTGCACCACAAAAAAGGGATTCTGTCACGCTGCATGCGCATAGTTGAGTGTCAGAAAATAAAGACAAGTCGATATTTCAGGCGGGAAAGTGCAGCGCGGCGCCTTCTCTAAGGATCGCTGTGGCCGCGATTGTATAGCTATCGCCGTCTTTTTCATGCCGCGTCCCGCTATGCAGGATCCAGCCGTCATGCAGGCGAAATGCTGCCCGCCCATCGCGTCGGCCGCGCAAAAGCACCAGTCGCGCTGCCCGCCCGATACGCGGGATCAGCGGCAACACCTCCAGACTGCCCAGATGCTGTGCGGCATGGCTCAACAGCTCGGGCAGGCGCTCGGCGCGCTGGATGAACGTCACTGTGCCACGCGGGCGCGTGCGCCGCGCGGCCATCGCCACCCACGTGGCCAGCGGCGTTTTCTCGCCAAGCGCGGTTTCGCGCCCCGCGTTCCGCGCCGGGGTCGAGGCGGACCGATGGAAATAGGGCGGGTTGGCCATGACGTGGTCGAATTGCCGCGCGGTGATCGCCGTCGGCGGGGCGGCCAGATCGCCGGTGACGACCTCCATGTCGATCTCGTTCAAAGTGGCGTTATGACGTGCCAGCGCGGCGTAATCGGGTTGCAATTCCAGCCCGATCAGCGCCAAGCCCGGCACCCGCCGCCCCAGACACAGCGACGCCACACCCGCGCCGCAGCCCAGGTCAAGCACCGTCTCTCCTGCCCTGGCGGGCAGGCTCGCGGCCAGCAGCACAGGGTCGATCCCGGCGCGGTACCCGTCGCGTGGCTGGTCAATCTGCAAAGCCCCGCCCAGAAACGCATCCCGGCTTTGCCCGTCCGGCGGTGCGCTATCGTTCATTCACCGTGATTCCGTTATCGGTCATGGCGCGCTGTGCGCGTATCAGATCCGCCTCCGCCACCATCAGACGACGCGGAAAAATGCCGATCCCGCCTTCGAGGATGCTCATATTTACGTCCAATTCAAAGCAGTCTATACCCTCGCCCTGAAGCAGGGCCTTGGCAAAGGCGATCACGGTGGGGTCGGTGGTGCTGAGAAGCTGTTTCATGGGGATGACTTAAGGATACATGGCCGCATTTGTCGAGCGATGTAACAGGGGTTTACGGGATTGGATCACGCAGCAACCAAGCCGCACGAGGCTTTGGCCGCGCATCTTGACGGCAAGATGCAGGATGTGGACGCGCTCATCCGCGATCGCATGGCGTCGCGCCACGCGCCGCGCATCCCCGAGGTGACAGCCCATCTGGTCAATGCCGGTGGCAAGCGCCTGCGCCCGATGCTGACGCTGGCGGCGGCGGATCTGTGCGGCTATGCGGGCCATTACGATGTGCATCTGGCCGCCACGGTGGAATTCATCCACACCGCCACGCTGCTGCATGACGACGTGGTGGACGAAAGCGCGCAGCGCCGGGGCCGGCCCACGGCGAACCTGTTGTTCGACAATAAATCCAGCGTGTTGACGGGGGATTACCTGTTTGCGCGCGCGTTCCAGCTGATGGTTGAAACCGGCTCGCTCCGGGTGCTGGACATCCTGGCGAACGCATCCGCCACCATTGCCGAGGGCGAGGTGCTGCAACTGACCGCCGCGCGCAATCTCAAGACCGACGAGGATATCTACCTGCAAGTCGTGCGCGGCAAGACCGCCGCGCTTTTCTCGGCGGCGACAGAGGTGGGCGGCGTCATCGCCGGGGCCGATGCGCACCGGATCAAGGCGCTGTATGACTATGGTGACGCGCTTGGCGTGGCCTTTCAGATCGTGGATGACCTGCTGGATTATCAGGGCGACACCAAGGCGACCGGAAAGAATGTGGGCGATGATTTCCGCGAACGCAAACTGACCCTGCCGGTGATCAAGGCGGTGGCCGTCGGCACACCCGAGGAACGCGCGTTCTGGTCGCGCACCATCGAAAAGGGCGACCAGCGCGACGGCGATCTTGACGAGGCGCTGCGCCTTTTGCACCTGCACGGCGCGCTGGACGCCACGCAACAGGATGCACTGCACTGGGCGGGCCGTGCCCGCGACCAGATCACCGCTCTTCCCGCTCATCCGGTGCGCGAGATGCTCGGCGATCTGGCCGATTACGTGGTGGCGCGCCTGCGCTGAACGCGGCGCGTCAGCTTGGCGCGTTCAGCCGGGTATTGGCGACCCACCATGCGGGAAATTCCTCTTTCAGACGTCCCGCCGCCGATCCGGCGGTTTCCGCATTGCGGTACAGCCCGAAACAGGTGGCCCCCGATCCCGACATCCGCGAAAGCTGGCAGCCCCCTGTCACCTCGATCGCCTTGAGCACCTGCGCGATGCGCGGCTGTACCTGAATGGCCGCTGCTTCCAGATCGTTGCGCATCCCCCGGATCCAGTCGGTCAACGCCCCGCCGTCTTCCATCGGGGGTATCTCGTCGGGCATGGGCGGATTCGCCTTGTTGGCCAGATGCGCGAACACCTCTGCGGTGGGCACCGCAAGCCCCGGATTGACAAGCACGGCATAAAGCGCGGGCAGATCCCGCATCGGCGTGATCCTGTCGCCGATATGCTGCATCCGCGCGGCGCGGTTGCCAAGGCAAACGGGCACATCTGCGCCCAGCCGGGTCAGGTCGCCGGGAATCGGTGTCTCGGTCAGACGGCTGACAAGGCGCAGCGTCGCGGCGGCATCCGCCGATCCCCCGCCCAGACCCGCGGCATGGGGCAGATGCTTTTCCAGAACGATTTCGGCACAAGCCCCCATCATCCTCGCCGCTTGCCACACAAGGTTGCTTTCATCCGCCGGCACATCCTTGGCCATCGGGCCCTGAACGGTCACACTGGTGGTGTCGGCCATGGTGACGCGCACGACATCGCCCACATCGGCGAACATCACCAGCGAATCAAGCAGGTGATAGCCATCCGTGCGTTGCCCGGTCACATGCAGCGTCAGGTTCACCTTGGCCTGCGCCAGTGCTTCAGCCGTCATCTTCGGCCACCTTCAATGGCGGCGCGCCTTCTTCGGCAAGCACCTGGTCCAGCCCCACTTCCAGCTTGCGGCGGATGCGGTCGGGGTCGATATCGGGCGACGGCTTGTCCATGTCGACAAAGGACAGCGCCCGTTTCCACTGGAATCGCGCCTCGGTCTTGCGCCCCACAGCCCACAGAACATCTCCCAGATGATCATTCACCACCGGGTCCACCGGCATCAGCTCTGCGGCGCGCTCCATATGCCCGATCGCCTCGTCATAGCGGCCCAGCCGGTACAGCACCCAGCCCAGACTGTCCACGATATAGCCGCTGTCGGGCTGGCGCGCGACGGCCTCTTCGATCATCTCCAGCGCCTCGTCCAGCTTGACCTGCTGTTCCACCAGCGAATAGCCCAGATAGTTAAGCACCTGCGGATGTCCGGGGTTCAGTTCCAGCGCCTTGCGGAAATCGGCCTCTGCCTGGTCCCAGTTGCCCTGTCGCTCATGGCTGATCGCACGGGCATAGCGCACGAACCACTGGTCCGTCTCGCGTTCGGAATACAGTTCCAGCGCCTTGTCATAGGCGGTGACGGCGGCCGCATAGTCTTCTTGCTGGCGATAAAGATCGCCGGTTCCGACATGCACCATCGGCAGTTCCGGATGAATCTCGCGCAGCTGTTCCATCACCTCGATCGCGGCATCCGTCTTGCCCGACCGGCGCAGCGCCTCGGCCCGGCCCATTTCGGCGGACATGAAAGACGGATGATCGCGCGGCACCCGCTTGTAGGTGTCCACCGCCAGCTCGAACCGGCCCAGCATATCAAGCAGATCCGCCGACATCAGCACCGCGTCCACATGGCCGGGATGCAGATACTCTGCCATGCGCGCATATAGCAGTACGTAATCCTCGCCCGCGTCATTCATCAGCGCCTGACCAATGGAATAGAACACCTCTGCAAGGCCCTCTTTCGCGCCCGACACCAGGCTGAAGGGCACCGGCTGGCCGCGCTCCAGCCTGTCGCGCAGGGCCGCGATCTCGGGGTCGATATCGGCACCGAACGCGTCGTCGATCAGCGCGATGGCCTCGTTGTTCCGCTCAAGCTGGCTCAGCACCTCGGCCCAGGCGATGGTGCCCCGCCGCGTGCGCTGCAAAGGGGCGTCGCCGCTGCCCGAAAAGATCGCCTCGGCCCCCTCGAAATCCCCGACAGAGGCCAGCGCCAGCGCCTTGTGATAGCGCGCGAAATTGCGCAATCCGCGCTCACTGGCCACCGCATCAAAGGCCGCGACGGCCGCGTCCATGTCACCCCGGCCCAGCTTGACCCAGGCCGCGATCAGCCCGTCGGCAAGCTCCCCGACGCCGCGATCCTCATCCAGCCGGGTCAACACCGCGTCATAGGCCCCGTTGCCGATATCCTCGGCGATGATCGCCATGAAGGCGACCTGGCTTTGCAGCCCCTCGGCGTCAATCTGCCGCGCCGCTGGAGCGGCCCTGTCGATATCGCCAAGCGCCATATAGGCGATCACGGCATTTTCCAGAAGCGAGGGATTCGCCTGGTCGGCGCTCAGAGCCTCGCCGAAATAGCGTGCGGCGGCGGTGAAATCATTGGCATAGCTTGCCTGCCGCGCCGCCAGATAGGCCCCCGCGTTCTCGGTCGCCAGGGCTGGCGATACAGCGCCATGCAAAAGGGCCGCAACGGCCCCGGCTGTCAGGAATCTGAACGTCACGTTTTGCCCGCCTCTTCTGTCTGAAGGTTGGCCAGAGCGTAGTATGGCCCGGCCCCCAACGCAATGCGGGCGGTCAAAGCGTTTCGGACCCGTGGCCGTGCCTCGGTCCCGACCAACGCTCTGGCCGCCCCCCCTGGGTGCGTCACGCGCGCTCAGGCGTCTACATGTTGGGGTAGTTCGGCCCGTCCCCGCCCTGTGGTGTGGTCCAGTTGATGTTCTGGCTGGGATCCTTGATGTCGCAGGTCTTGCAATGCACGCAGTTCTGGAAATTGATGACGAACTGCTGTTCGCCGTCCTTTTCCACGAACTCGTACACCCCCGCCGGGCAGTAGCGCGCCGATGGCCCCGCATATTTCGGCAGGTTGACCGCCACCGGCACGCTGGCATCCTTCAGCTTCAGATGCGCGGGCTGATTTTCCTCGTGGTTGGTCATCGAGAAGCTGACATTGGTCAGCCGGTCAAAGCTCAGCTTGCCATCGGGCTTGGGATAGCTGATTTCGCTGTGCTTTTTCGCCGGTTCCGTCGCTTCGGCATCGGTCTTGTCATGGCCAAGCGTGCCAAAGACGGAAAAGCCCAGCGTGTTGGTCCACATGTCCAGCCCGCCCAGCGTCAGCGATGCCGCCAGCCCGTATTTCGACCACATCGGCTTGACGTTGCGCACCCGGCCAAGATCCTTCCCGATGGCACCTTCGCGCACCTCGATCTCGTAATCCGCAAGCTCGTCGCTCGCGCGCCCCGCCGTGATCGCGGCATGTGCCGCCTCTGCCGCTGCCTTGCCCGACAGCATCGCGTTATGGTTGCCCTTGATGCGCGGCACGTTGACCATGCCCACCGAACAGCCCAGCAAGGCCACGCCGGGCGCGACCATCTTGGGCATCGACTGATAGCCGCCCTCGGAAATCGCGCGCGCGCCATAGGCCACGCGCTTGCCGCCTTTCAGAAGGTCCGCCACCATCGGATGATGCTTGAATTGCTGAAATTCCATGTAGGGGTAAAGATGCGGGTTCGCGTAATTCAGATGCACGACGAAACCGACATAAACCTGATTGTTGTCCAGATGATAGATGAACGACCCGCCCCCGGCCTTTGATCCCAGCGGCCAGCCCATCGTGTGCGTGACCGTGCCCTCGCGGTGCTTTTCGGGGTCGATCTCCCAGATTTCCTTCATGCCAAGGCCGAATTTCTGCGGTTCCTTGCCCTTTTGCAGGTCGTATTTCGCGATCACCTCCTTTGCCAGCGATCCGCGCACGCCTTCGGACAGGAACACGTATTTGCCGTGCAGCTCCATTCCCGGCTCATAGCTTGGTCCTGGCGTGCCATCCGGGTTGCGCCCGAACTCGCCCGCAACCACGCCCTTGATCTCGCCGTTTTCACCGTAAACCAGTTCTGAGCAGGCCATGCCGGGGAAGATCTCCACCCCCAGTTCCTCGGCCTGTTCGGCCATCCAGCGGCACACATTGCCCATGCTGACAATGTAATTGCCGTGGTTGTTCATCAGCGGCGGCATCGGCCAGTTTGGAATGCGCAGCTTGCCAGCCTCGCCCAGCATGTAGAAATTGTCTTCTTTCACCGGCACGTTCAGCGGTGCGCCCTTGGCTTTCCAGTCCGGGATCAGCGCCTCCAGCCCGCAAGGGTCCAGCACCGCACCCGACAGGATATGCGCGCCCACCTCTGAACCCTTTTCCAGCACGACGACCTCGCGGGCGGGGTCCAGTTGCTTCAGCCGGATCGCCGCCGACAGGCCAGCAGGTCCGGCCCCGACGATGACGACATCGTATTCCATGGTTTCGCGCTCTACGTCGGACATGCTGTCCTCCTCCATTTATATCGGGCCGGACATGCTCCGGGTCATAAAATTTCGCACTTGGTTAGCGTGAGGGCTTGCATGGCGTCAATTGCAACACGACCTTACGCTATGGCAATAGCGGCAATATTACACGGCGCGCCCGGCCTTTGTGCTGCGTGCCTGTGCTGACCTATTGCAATCGCAGCATGGCTCGGGGCACTCTGCCCCGCAGTCCGAGGGACAAATGGGACGGGGCCGTAAGACGCGGCCCCGCAGTGACGAAGGGACTTGTGGAATGGATAAAATTCCCATGACGAAAGAAGGTCACACGGCGCTTGAGGTCGAGCTGAAGCACCTCAAATCCGAAGAACGGCCCGCCATCATCCGCGCCATTTCCGAAGCGCGCGAACATGGCGACCTTTCAGAAAACGCCGAATACCATTCGGCCAAGGAAAAACAGTCCTTCATCGAGGGCCGCATCAAGGAGCTTGAAGGCGTCATCAGCCTGGCCGAGGTGATCGACCCCAGAAAACTGTCAGGCACGATCAAGTTCGGCGCCACCGTCACGCTGGTCGACGAGGATACCGACGAGGAAAAGACCTATCAGATCGTCGGCGAATACGAGGCCAGCATCGAAAAGGGTCTTCTGAACATAAAATCGCCGATCGCCCGCGCGCTTATTGGCAAGGAAGAGGGCGATAGCGTAGAGGTGCGCACACCGGGCGGCGACAAGGCCTACGAAGTGCTGAAAGTCGCCTATATCTGATCAGGTCACACCCCCATGTCCGACCGTCCCAAGACGTCGCCATCTCAGCCCCCCCTTTCCAGAAAGGGTGACAAACCCCGCGTGACCGCCATCGAGCTTGTCGCGCTGGTGCTTACCGTCCTGTGGCTGACGGGCACGGTGCTGTTCTTTGTCGTGCTCGCCCCGTCGGGCATGTTCGAAAACAGCGGCGGCGCGCTGCAATTCGTCATCATGCTTCTGGCGATCTTCATGCCCGTCGCGGTCATCTGGGTCGGGGCGGTCGCCGCCCGCGCCAGCCAGATCATGCGCGAGGAAAGCCAGCGCCTGCAAACCGCTATCGACGCGATTCGCAACGCCTATGTCCAACAGGCACAGGCCAGCAGCACCACCGTCACCGATCCCTCGGTTGCCAAAAGGCTTGATGAAATCGCCGCCGCGCAACGCAAGACCGAAACCGCGCTTGCCACCTTTTCCACCAGTCGCCAGCCCGAGCCGCCCCGTGCCGCCCCCGCGCCCGAACCTGTCGCCACCGGCGATCAGGTCGTGCTGCCACTTGGCACCACGGCCGAGGATATGGCCCCCCCGCTTGAGACGGATGATTTCATCAAGGCGCTGAATTTCCCTGAAAACGCACAGGACAAGGCCGGTTTTGCCGCGCTGCGCCGCGCGCTGAAACACCGCCCCACGGCACAGCTTGTGCAAGCCGCGCAGGATATCCTCACCCTGATGTCGCAGGACGGCATTTACATGGACGATCTCAAACCCGACCGGGCCCGGCCCGAGATCTGGCGCCGCTTTGCCGCCGGCGAACGCGGCGGCGCGATTGCCCCTCTGGGCGGGATTCGGGATCGCTCGTCTTTGGCGCTGACGGCGGCGCGGATGAAACAGGATCCGATCTACCGCGATGCCGCGCACCATTTCCTGCGGCTCTTTGACCGCACGATCTCGGGCTTTGTCGAAACCGCCACCGATGCCGAATTGTCAGAGTTCTCCGACACCCGCACCGCCCGCGCCTTCATGCTGCTTGGGCGCGTCGCGGGCACATTTCATTAGATTTTCGCGACTCGGCGGCAATCAGGACGTCTGCGTAAATTTGCGGCATTCGTGCGGTGCGTGCGATATTGTCGGGGCAGGCCCGATATCGCCGCTGGTCATTTCCCGCCGCTTGGGCGACCTTGACCGCCGTGGCGCTTTTCAGGCGGGGACCGACATGGGCACGACACCGATCACCTTGCAGCAGCTTAGCCGCTTTCCCGTCAAAGGGCTAAGCGCCGAGCCGCTCGACACCATCACCCTGACCGCGGGTGAAGGTATCCCCGGTGACAGGCTTTTCGGCTTTGCCCGCTACGATTCGGGCTTCGATCCGGCAAACCCGCAACCGTTGCCGAAAGAAAATTTCGTCGTCCTGCTCAACGAGGCGGGTTTGGCCGGGCTTGAAACCTCGTTTGACGCCACCGCCAAACGGCTGACCATGCGGGCGGGTGATCAAACGCACGCGTTTGACATGACCGACGCGGCCGACCGGGCCGACGCCGCCGATTGGCTAAGCCGAATCCTGCATCTGTCGGACCCGCAGCCGCCCGCGTTTGTGTCGTCCGAACCGCACCGATTTACGGATGTGTCCGTCATCTCGCCCGAGATGATGAACGCGATTTCCGTTCTGAACCTCGAATCCCTCCGCGCGTTCGAGGCTCATATCGGCGAACGGGTTCACCCCGACAGGTTCCGGGCGAATCTGGTGATCGACGGCTTGCCCGCCTATGCCGAGCTTGCCGCCGTCGGCTCTGTCTTCACTATTGGTGGCGTGACCTTGCGGATCATATCACGCACCAAAAGATGCGCCGCCACCGAAGTGAACCCTGAAACCGCCGAACGCGATCTTAAACTCCCTTATCTGCTGCGCAAGACTTTGGGGCACATGGATATGGGCGTTTATGTCGAGGTCGTGACCGGCGGCACGATTCGTGTCGGCGATACCGGAGAGGCGGGAAACATCCCGTCCTGACGCTTGCGCGCGCAAACTGTTGCCGCCCGTCCCGTTCCACGTCAATATGACGCCAAATGGGGGGCATCCGTCATGCGGAAATTTCTGGTCGTGCTCGATGACAGTCGTGAATGCCTGAACGCGATGCGCTTTGCCGCCATGCGCGCGACCAATACCGGTGCCGGGGTCGAAATCCTTGCCGTGATCCCGCCCGAGGAATTCAATCACTGGATCGGTGTGGGCGACATCATGCGCGAAGAGGCCCGCGAACGCATTCATGCCCATTTCGAGGTGTTCGCGAAATGGATGCGTGACCGCCAAGGCGTCGATCCCGAGCTGGTCATCCGAGAGGGTGAACCGGTCGCGCAGATCGTCGCGCAGATCAGCGATGACCCGGACATCGGCGTGCTTGTCCTCGGCGCGGGCACCGACAAGAAAGGGCCGGGTCCGCTTGTCACCCAACTGACCCGCACGGCGGGCAGCCTGCCTGTTCCCGTCACCATCGTGCCCGGCGATCTCAGCAAGGAACGGCTGTCAGAGATCACCTGAACCCGCGGGTCGCTTGCCTGTACAAATTGTAAAACAGGGGGTCTGGACTTGCTGCATTTTGTACAAAACCAAAGGGTGTATACAAACCCCACCCCGATAGTTTAGAATCGTTCCAATCCTTGACTCGGCCCGGACCGGTGCGCATATCGGTCCCAAGCATTACAGGAAAGCGCGACACATGTTCATCCAGACGGAATCCACCCCGAACCCCGCAACGCTGAAATTCCTGCCCGGCCAGACCGTGCTGGAAACCGGCACCGCAGATTTCCCGACCCCCGAAGGTGCGGAAAAATCGCCGCTGGCCGAAAAAATCTTTCGTGTTCAGGGTGTTAGTGGCGTCTTTTTCGGTAATGATTTCGTCACCGTCACCAAGGAAGAGGCGGTTGAATGGGATCATGTCAAGCCCGCCATCCTTGGCGCCATCATGGAACATTTCCAGTCCGGTCAGCCGGTCATCATCGGCGAGGCGCAAGCCTCCGGCCATGCCGAGCATACCGGCGAAGATGCTGAAATTGTCGGACAAATCAAAGAGTTACTAGACACCCGCGTGCGTCCCGCCGTGGCGCAGGACGGTGGCGACATCACCTTTCACGGGTTTGAACGCGGTGTCGTTTACCTGCATATGCAGGGGGCCTGTGCCGGCTGCCCGTCTTCGACAATCACGCTCAAGATGGGCATCGAAAACCTCTTGCGCCACTACATCCCCGAAGTGACCGAGGTCCGGCCCGTTGGCGTTCTCTGACGGACCGGTTCTGGCATTCGATACATCGGCCGCGCATTGCGCGGCCGCTTTGCTGTTGGGCGATCAGGTCTTTACCGTGGCCGAACAGATGGGCCGTGGACAGGCCGAACGCCTTATGCCCATGATCCAGGAACTTATTGATAACAAAGGCATAAATCTATCCGACCTGTCGCGGATCGGGGTTGGCGTTGGTCCGGGAAACTTCACGGGAATCCGCATTTCGGTCTCGCTGGCGCGCGGTCTTGCGCTTGGTCTGGGCATTCCGGCCATCGGTGTGTCCGGCTTTGCCGCGTTGCGCCATGCCAGCGGATCGGACGTGGTTGCCATACCCGGCCCCCGCGACACCGCCTATCTTCTGGATCATGCCGGTGCCCCTGTCATCGCCCCGATAGCTGATGTTCCCGTCGGTGCAGTTTGGCCAAAAAGCGCAGAAAATCTTGTTTCATCAATGACTTATATCTCTGCCGCTGCCGCGCCTGGCAGCCCGCCGCCCGCGCCGCTTTACCTGCGCCCCGCCGATGCCGCACCTGCGCGCGACCTGCCGCCCCGTATCCTCGATGACGCCTGAGTCCCTGGCCACGCTACATGCAAGCGCCTTTGCCGACCACGCCAGAGGCTGGAGCGCGGATGAATTCGCACAGCTCTTGTGCTCTGACACGGTCTTTGTGGTGGGGGACGCAAACGCCTTTGCCATGGGCCGCGTCGTGCTCGACGAGGCAGAGCTTCTGACCCTTGCCCGCGCCCCGGCCGTCAGGGGGCAAGGCTTTGGCAACAATATACTTTTGGCTTTTGAACACGCCGCGTCACGCCGCGGCGCGCGGCGCTTTTTCCTGGAAGTGGCCGCAGATAACGCGCCCGCCCTTCGGCTTTACACCGGGGCGCAGTATACCGAAATCGCCCGCCGCAAGGGATATTACAAGCGCCCTGGCGGGCAGCGCGTGGATGCCATCATCCTTGAAAAACGCAGCGTCTGACGCTCAGATCGCGTGGCTGTGTCCCGCCCGGCTCAGGTCATAGGCATCAAAGGCCCGTGCAATCATCCGGGTCAGGGGGCGTGCCTGTTCGGGCACGAAAAGCGCATCCTGCGTCAGCTCTACCAGCCCGTCGAATTCATCGATCACGGGGCGTAGAATCGCCTCCAGTTGCGCTGGCGACAGCCCGTAATCGCGGCAAATCTCTGCCCGGTCGATGCGAAAATCGCACATCACTGCCTCGATCAGACGCCCGCGCAGCAGATCCTGCCCGGCAAAGACATGCCCGCGCGACGTGGCGAATCGCCCCTCGCGGATCGCCTTTGTATAGGCCCCTGTCGCCGGTGCGTTTTGCGCAAATCCCTGAGGAAAACGCGAGATCGCCGACGCCCCCAGACCGACCAGCACATCGGCGGTATCGTCTGTATATCCTTGGAAATTCCGCCGCAGCCGCCCGGCGCGCAGTGCCTTGCTAAGCCCGTCTTCGGGGGTGGCGAAATGGTCGATCCCGATCTCGTCATAGCCGTCCCAGACGAACAGTCGGCGCGCCGTGTCAAACAGGTCAAGCCGCTCTTGCGGGGTCGGCAGCGCCTCTGACGGGATAAGCTGCTGGCGCTTGGCCATCCAGGGCACATGCGCATAGCCGTAAAGCGCGACCCGGTCGGGGCCAAGCGATAACAGCTTTTGCACGCTTTCCGTGATGCGCGCATTGCTTTGATGCGGCAACCCGTAAAGGATATCCGCATTAAGGCTCTGGATGCCACGGGCGCGCAGCCCGTCGACCGCGTCGCGGGTGATCTCGTAGCTTTGCATCCGGCCAATGGTCTGCTGGATACGTCCATCGAAATCCTGCACCCCGATCGACGCGCGGGTCATACCCGCCTCGGCCAGCGCGTCAAGCCGCGCTGCGTCGATCTCGTTCGGGTCGATCTCGACCGAGAATTCGGTGTTCGGTCCAAAGGGCACCGCTGCACGGATCGCCCCGGCAAGGTCGCGCATCATCGGTGCGGTCAGCAAAGTTGGTGTGCCCCCACCCCAGTGCAGGCGCGATAGCGTCACGCCTTCGGCAAGGGTGCCGCCAAGCATTGCCAGCTCTGCCTTGAGCGTCTTCAGATAGGCCGCTACGGGGGCATCCGACTGTGTGCCCTGTGTGCGGCAGGCGCAAAACCAGCATAGCCTTCGGCAGAAGGGCACGTGGATATAAAGAGAGATTTCCCCACCCGGCGGCACGGCGGCCAGCCAGTCGGTGAAGGCGCTGCTGCCGACATCGGCCGCGAAATGCGGCGCGGTCGGGTAGCTGGTGTATCGTGGCAGCTTTGCGTCAAAGAGACCCAAGCGACCCAGTTGTGCTTTGTCCATCATGAAGGTAGCTTTGACAAAGGGAACCTTCATTTGCTTTGACACAGATCAACACGGTGCAACATGTCCATTATGCTGAATGAGTCTGAGTCCGCGAAACCGCGGGAATGCGGAGAATGCCCGATCAGGCATAGGGCCGTGTGTTCGCGCTGTGAAAGCACCGAACTTGAAGCGCTGGACCAGATAAAGTTCTATCGCAGCTTCGAAGCCGGTCGGACAGTGATCTGGGCGGGGGACAAGATGGATTTCGTCGGCTCTGTTGTGTCGGGCATCGCCACGCTGACCCAGACGATGGAGGATGGCCGCCGCCAGATGGTCGGGTTGCTGTTGCCAAGCGATTTCGTTGGCCGACCGGGGCGTGACACCGCGGCCTATGATGTGGTGGCCACGACCGACATGGTCATGTGCTGCTTTCGCAAAAGCCCCTTCGAGGACATGATGATCCGAACGCCGCATATCTCTCAGCGGTTGCTGGAAATGACGCTGGATGAACTGGATGCGGCGCGTGAATGGATGCTTGTCCTGGGGCGCAAGACGGCTCGTGAAAAGATCGCCAGCCTTTTGTCGATCATCGCCCGGCGCGACGCGACGCTCAATCTTTCGGGCACGCAGGGGCCGATTGCGTTCAACCTGCCCCTCACCCGAGAGGCGATGGCGGATTACCTGGGACTGACGCTGGAAACCGTCAGCCGTCAGATATCTGCCCTGCGCAAGGACGGCGTTATCGTGCTCGAAGGCAAGCGCCATGTCACCATCCCCGATTTTCACCGCCTTATGGATGAGGCCGGGGACGATGATGACGGCGGTATGCTGACCTGACATGTCGCGTGTCGTGGTCGGATGATCCGAGGGCTTAATGTGCCATGAGCACGGGCACTGGGGATTTTTCCAGCATCGTGCGGGTTGCCCCTCCGAAAACCGCCTCGCGAAAGCGCGAATGGCCGTAGGCCCCCATCACGATCATATCGGCCTCCATGTCCGAGGCGTGCCGGATCAAGACATCCGCCACGCGCGGCAGGCTTTTCGACAGCACGTCGATTTCCACCCTCAGACCGTGGCGCGCCAGATACTGCGACACAGGGCCGCCCGGATCGGACCGGTCCGGCCCATGCGCGGGGGGATCCACGACGACCACCTTGACCAGATCCGCCTGCGATAAAAGTGGCAGGGCGGCGCGGATCGCGGTCAATGCCTCGGGGCTTTCGTTCCAAGCCAGCATCACCCGCTTGGGGGCAAACGCCGCCGGGGCACCCTCGGGCAGGATCAACGCGGGCGTGCGGCCTTCGAAAAGGATGGCCTCGGTCAGCGGTTCAAGCTCGTTGCCGCGTCCTTCGCCATAAGGCGCAGGCAGGATCGCGAGATCCGAAAAGCGCGCATGACCGGCCACTACGCGCCCAAGATCAGTCAAATAGGTCACCTGCGTATCACAGGACCATGACAGGTCGGGCAGGGCGGACAGAACCCGGCGCGCTTCGGTTGCGATGGCGCCGGCCTCTTTCTTGCACTGGTCCAGCGTGTGCTGCACCGAAAGTGCAGAGGCACCGGCAAAATACATATCCGTCGGGCAGCGGTTCACCCCAACGGCCATGACATCAAGATGCGCGCCGATACGTGCGCTCAGTCCCGCGGCATGATCCAGCGAAGGTCTGACAAGTGTAACATCTGAAAGGGCGCAAAACAGGCTTTTCCAGGTCATCGGATACATCCTTTATGGGGCTGATATCCTTCCCAGTGTAAATTCCGTCTTTGCCGGCGTGCATTGATGCGTGTCAAACTGTCCTGACACTTCGGCTTGCATGGCTGTGTTGATACAGATCAAAGCGGGCCATGATGCGGCGCAGCAAAAGAAGCGTAGTCTGAACGCGCCCGCGAAGGGTTAACTGGCCATTTGCGGACAGAGACGAAGGGAACAAGTATGCAGAACTATATCAAGCTGATCGTACTGGGTTTGATCACGTTCTTGGCGCTGATCGGCGCCAATTACGCGCGCGATCTGGCCTATCTGGTCAATGCGCTGACCGTTGCGCTCGTGGCGGGCGGTCTTTTCATATGGGTGTTGCGCAACACCGATGAACCCGTGCAGGCGGTTGACCTGTCCGGCCAATACATGGACGGCGTGGTACGCGCCGGTGTCATTGCCACATGCCTTTGGGGCGTTGTGGGTTTTCTGGCGGGCACATTCATCGCCTTTCAGCTCGCCTTTCCATATCTCAATTTCGAATGGTCGCAGGGCTATCTGAACTTTGGCCGGCTGCGTCCGCTGCATACATCTGCGGTGATCTTCGCCTTTGGTGGCAACGCGCTGATCGCGACCTCGTTTTACGTTGTGCAACGTACCACGGCGGCGCGGCTTTGGGGCGGAAACCTCGCCTGGTTCGTGTTCTGGGGCTATCAGCTTGTGATCGTTCTGGCGGCAACAGGCTACCTTCTGGGAGCGACCCAGTCCAAGGAATATGCCGAGCCGGAATGGTATGTGGATTGGTGGCTGACGATTGTCTGGCTGGCTTATCTGGCGATCTTCATCGGCACGCTGGTCAAGCGCCGCGAGCCGCACATCTACGTGGCGAACTGGTTTTACCTGTCCTTCATCATCACAGTGGCGATGCTGCATGTGGTCAACAACCTCAGCATCCCGGTCAGCATGTTCGGCTCCAAGTCCGTACAGGTCTTTTCCGGTGTGCAGGATGCCATGACGCAATGGTGGTACGGGCATAACGCCGTGGGCTTCTTCCTGACGGCCGGTTTCCTTGGCATGATGTACTACTTTGTGCCCAAGCAGGCAGAACGCCCGGTTTATTCCTACAAACTGTCGATCATCCACTTCTGGGCGCTGATCTTCCTTTATATCTGGGCGGGTCCGCACCACCTGCATTACACCGCGTTGCCGGATTGGGCGTCGACCCTTGGCATGGTCTTCTCGATCGTGCTGTGGATGCCGTCCTGGGGTGGCATGATCAACGGTTTGATGACCCTGTCGGGCGCATGGGACAAACTGCGCACCGATCCAGTGATCCGGATGATGGTGATCTCCCTCGGGTTTTACGGCATGTCCACCTTTGAGGGGCCGATGATGTCGATTCGCGCGGTGAATTCGCTGTCGCATTACACCGACTGGACCATCGGGCACGTGCATTCCGGCGCGCTTGGCTGGAACGGGATGATCACTTTCGGGGCGCTCTACTTCCTTGTGCCGAAACTGTGGAACCGCGAGCGGCTCTTTAGTCTCAGCATGGTCAGCTGGCACTTCTGGCTCGCGACCATCGGCATCATCCTCTACGCCGCATCCATGTGGGTGACCGGCATCATGGAGGGCCTGATGTGGCGCGAAGTGGATGCCAACGGCTTCCTGGTGAACTCGTTCGCCGACACCGTTGCCGCCAAATTCCCCATGTATGTCGTGCGGGGTCTCGGCGGGGTGCTCTACATCACCGGCGCAATCATCATGTGCTACAACCTATACATGACCGTCCGGCGGAGCCCGGCTGTGAAAAGCAGCCATTCCGCAGTCCCGGCCGAGTAAGAGGAGCGACGGAAAATGTCTGACGAAAGCGAAAACAAGCCGCCGATGCCAACCTCCGCGACCGGTGTCGGAGAGCGGCCAAAGAAGAAGACGATCCTCGACCGGCACCAGATCCTTGAGAAGAACGTGACGCTGCTTGCGGTGTTTGCCTTCCTGGTGGTGACCATCGGCGGCCTGGTGCAGATCGCGCCGCTCTTCTGGCTGGAAAACACGATCGAGGATGTAGAGGGTATGCGCCCCTACACCCCGCTCGAACTGGCCGGGCGCGACATCTATGTGCGCGAAGGGTGCTATGTGTGCCATAGCCAGATGATCCGCCCCATGCGCGACGAGGTGGAACGCTATGGCCATTACAGCCTCGCGGCTGAGTCGCAGTACGACCACCCTTTCCAGTGGGGGTCCAAGCGCACCGGGCCGGATCTTGCACGGGTCGGCGGGCGTTATTCGGATGAATGGCATGTTGACCACCTGCGCGATCCGCAATCCGTGGTGCCGGAATCGGTGATGCCCAAATACGGCTATCTCGAAGACCGGCTGATCGACGGGCGCTATGTGGGTGATCTTCTGGCCACGCACAAGCTGGTGGGCGTGCCCTATTCGGATGAGATGGTTGACATGGCGCAAGCCGATTTCACCGCACAGGCCGATCCTGACAGCGATTACGACGGCCTGATCGAGCGGTATGGCGACAAGGTGCAGGTGCGCAACTTTGACGGTGCGCCCGGCATTTCCGAGGCCGATGCGCTGATCGCCTATCTTCAGATGCTGGGCACGCTGGTCGATTTCTCGACCTTCACGCCCGTGGCCAGCCGGTAAGGGGAGGACGACAAGATGGACACCTATTCCCTGCTGCGGCAGTTCGCGGATAGCTGGATGCTTTTGGCCCTGTTCGTGTTCTTTATCGGGGTCGTGATCTGGGTCATGCGCCCGGGGTCGTCAAAGACCTACACGGATGTGGCCGACATCCCCTTTCGCAACGAACACACGCCCGCCCCAGAGCGTGGCAATACCTCTGAGGAGGATGTGAAAAATGGCTAAAAAACCTGAAAAGAAGCAAGAGGTGGAAACCACTGGGCACGAGTGGGACGGTATCGAAGAGTTGAACAATCCTTTGCCGCGTTGGTGGTTGTGGGTGTTCTACGCCTGTATCGTTTGGGCGATCTGGTACAGCATCGCCTATCCGGCCTGGCCAATGGTCTCGGGCGCGACCAAGGGCTACATGGGCTGGTCCACCCGTGAGAATGTCGCGCAAGAGATTGCAGCTGCCGAAGAGGCCAATTCAGAGATCAACGCGCAGCTTGTCGCCGCCGATCTGAGCGCAATTCCCGGCGACGAACAGCTTGCCGGGTATGCGCGTGACGCTGGCGAAGCGGTGTTCAACACCTGGTGCGTGCAATGTCATGGGCGCGAAGGTGGCGGGTTTGTCGGCTATCCCACGCTGTCGGATGACTCGTGGCTCTGGGGTGGCTCCATGGAAGAGATCCACACAACCATCGCGCATGGCATTCGCAACGACGAAGATCCCGATGCACGCTGGTCGGAAATGCCGGCGTTCGGCGCGGACGGCCTTCTGTCCGAGGAGGAAGTGGATCAGGTCATCAACTACGTCATGTCGCTTTCCGGAGAGCCAAAGGATGCTGCCGTGGTCGAGGCCGGCGCGGAAGTCTTCGAGATCAACTGCGCGGCCTGCCACGGGGAAAACGCCGAAGGCATGGTTGCGATGGGCGCGCCGAATCTCAGCGATGCGATATGGCTTTATGGTGGTGGCTACGACGCGCTTTACGAAACGATCTGGAATTCGCGCTTTGGCGTGATGCCCCCCTGGACCGAGCGCCTTGACGAGGCCGAAGTCAGGGCGGTGTCCGCCTATGTCCACCAGCTTGGCGGTGGCGAATAGCCTTATGAAGAGGTTTCCGACCCGGCCGCACAGCCGGATCGGGGCATGGTGCCGGTCCTTCCTTCCTGTTCGCGCGTTTCAGGAAGGGCCGGCGCTTTGCCGTTTCACGCTGCGCCATCGTGAAGCGTGTCCCGCAAACTCTCTGCGCAGCTTTGCCTGATCGTGGTGCCCTGTAGCGGCGTTCCGTCACGGGCAATCTTGATTCAAGTCAAGGTCATGGACGGGGCCGCATGGCAATTGCACTGTAGCGAACAGAACCGTTTACCGGAGAATTCCCTTGTCCGAGTCTCAGTCAGACATGCCGCCGAGCCTTTATCAGGCGCGTGAGCCGATCTTTCCCAAACGGGTAAGCGGCAGCTTCCGAAACCTCAAATGGGTCATCATGGCGGTGACGCTGGGGATTTACTACCTCACGCCTTGGATTCGTTGGGACCGGGGGCCGAACCTGCCGGATCAGGCCGTTCTCGTTGACATGGCGAACCGGCGCTTTTTCTTTTTCTGGATCGAGATCTGGCCGCACGAATTCTATTTCGTGGCCGGGCTTCTGGTCATGGCGGGGCTTGGGCTGTTTTTGTTCACCTCGGCGCTCGGGCGGGTGTGGTGCGGGTATACCTGCCCGCAAACCGTCTGGACCGATCTTTTCATTCTGGTGGAACGCTGGATCGAGGGCGACCGGAACGCAAGGCTGCGGCTGCACCGGCAAGAAAAGTGGGACGCCCGCAAGACCCGGCTGCGTCTGACCAAATGGGTGACGTGGCTGCTGATCGCGGTGGCCACGGGTGGGGCCTGGGTGTTTTATTTCACCGATGCGCCGACGCTGCTTGTCGATCTGTTCACGCTGAACGCACATCCCATCGCCTACACCACTATCGCGATCCTGACCGGCACCACCTTTGTCTTTGGCGGCTTCGCGCGCGAGCAGATTTGCATCTACGCCTGCCCATGGCCCCGCATTCAGGCCGCGATGATGGACGAGGACACCTTGACCATCGGGTACCGCTATTGGCGTGGTGAGCCGCGTGGCAAGAGCAATGTCCGCCGCACCAACAAGGATCAGGCAATCGCCGCCGAGGCAGCTTCACATGCGGCCGGGCCGACAGCGGGTGCCAGCTATGCCCGCACGCCGGTGCCCAATGAGCAGGCCGACATGGTCCCGGACCCAACCGTGGCAGAGACCGGGCCGGGCGATTGCATTGATTGCATGGCCTGCGTCAATGTCTGCCCGATGGGTATCGACATCCGTGACGGCCAGCAGATGGAGTGCATTACGTGCGGGCTTTGCATCGACGCCTGCGATGACATCATGGCCAAGATCGGCAAGCCTCGCGGGTTGATCGACTACATGGCGCTGACCGACGAGGTGCGCGAAGTCGAAGGCAAAACGCCGAAACCGGTGATAAGCCACGTTCTGCGCCCCCGCACGATCATGTATACTGCGCTTTGGTCTATTGTCGGCATTGCCCTTGTTTTTGCTCTGTTTATCCGGCCCGAGGTGGACCTGACCGTGGCCCCGGTGCGTAACCCGACCTTTGTCACCCTGTCAGACGGGTCGATCCGCAACACCTACGAGGTACGCCTGCGCAACAAGCAGGGCGACGAGCGCCCATACCGTATCACGGTCACGGGAAATGATGCGGTTCGGGTTCAGCTTGAGGGGACGCCCTATCAGACGGTTGATGTTCCCGCCGACACAACCCATCTTCAAAGGGTCTACCTGATCGCCCCCCCCGGCTCTGCCGCCGCTCAGGCCGAACGCACAGACGTACGGCTTTGGGTCGAGGACATCTCGAACGGGGACAGGGCCTACAAGGACACCATCTTCAATGGAAAGGCGAATTGATGGCACAGCGCGAAATTAAGGGAAAACACGTTCTGATGGTGTTCGTTGCGGCCTTCGGCGTCATCATCTCGGTGAATCTTTTCCTTGCCTTTTCGGCGGTCAGCACCTTTCCGGGGCTTGAGGTCAAGAACTCCTACGTGGCCAGCCAGACCTTTGACGACCGGCGCGAGGCGCAGGAGGCGCTTGGCTGGACCGTGCGCGCCTTTCACGAAGATGGCGACCTGAACCTGTCCATCCGCGACGAGGCTGGTCGCGCCGTTCGGGTGGTTTCTCTTGATGCGACAGTGGGCCGGGCCACCCATGTCCAGGACGATGTGACACCGGATTTCCAGTTCGACGGGGTTCATTATACAGCGTCGGTCCCCTTGAGCGAGGGCAACTGGAACATCCGTATGCGGGCCACAGCACAAGACGGAACAGAATTTCTTCAGCGCGTGGTTCTGATCAAGGAGTAAACCGCGATGACGGTCGCCATGCGCCCTTCGGCCTGTCCAGCCTGCGCCGCCGCACCGGCAGCAGAAGACCTCGTTGATACGGCTCCTGCCAAGCCGGGCCAGATCGCGCTGTCTTTGCCGGGCATCCATTGCTCTGGCTGCATTTCCAGGATTGAGCAGGGTCTTGCCCGTGTCGCGGGCGTGCGCGCAGCGCGTGTGAACCTTACTCTCAAGCGGGCACAGATCGACACCGATCCCGGCACGACCGCGGCTGAAATGGTTGCGGCGGTCGAGGCACTTGGCTACGAGGCGCATGAGCTTGACGCCGGCAGTCTGGCTGCAACCGGCAATGACCGGGCAGGGCGTGACCTGTTGATGCGGTTGGCAGTGTCCGGCTTTGCCATGATGAATGTCATGCTGCTGTCGGTATCGGTCTGGTCCGGGGCCGAGGCAGCGACCCGCGACATGTTCCACTGGATTTCCGCCGCGATCGCACTGCCCGCGATCGGGTTTTCCGGCCAGCCCTTCTTTCGCAACGCGTGGAGTGCACTGCGGCAGGGGAAACTCAACATGGATGTGCCGATCACGCTGGCGATTTTGCTGGCGGTTGTGACCTCGCTTTGGGAAACGGCGCTGTCGGGGCACCATGCCTATTTTGACGCGGCGATCGCGCTTACCTTCTTTCTTCTGGCGGGCCGCTATCTGGATCACCGCACGCGGGCGGTGGCGCGCTCTGCCGCGCAGGAACTCAGCGCGCTTGAAGTGCCGCGCGCATGGGTGCTGCGTGAGGGCACCGAAGTTGAAGTGCCCGTCGCGGAGCTGCGCGTTGGCGACCTGGTCCGCGTGCGCCCCGGTGGGCGGATGCCTGTGGATGGCGAGCTCGTCGAGGGCCGCTCAGAGATCGACCGCTCGCTTCTGACAGGAGAGACCTTGCCGGTCTTCGCGGAACCCGGACAGGCGATCAGCGCGGGCGAGGTGAACCTGACCGGGCCCTTGACCCTGCGGGCCACGGCGGTCGGTCAGGACACATCCTTGCATCGGATGGCCGATCTTGTGGCCATCGCGGAATCGGGGCGGTCGCGCTATACATCGCTGGCCGACAAGGCCGCCAAGCTTTACGCACCGGGGGTGCATATCCTGTCCGCGCTCGCCTTTGCCGGGTGGTATCTTTACACATGGGACATGCGCGTGGCGCTCAATATCGCGGCGGCGGTGCTGATCATCACCTGCCCCTGTGCGCTCGGTCTGGCGGTTCCGGCCGTCACGACGGCTGCCAGTGGCCGCCTGTTCCGGCGCGGTATGCTGATCAAGCATGAAACCGCGCTGGAACGGCTTGCACAGGTGGATGTTGTGGTTTTCGACAAGACCGGCACGCTGACCGCAGGCACCCCCGAGTTGACCAATCTCGATGATCTGCCCGTTGACCAGTTGCGTGTCGCATTGGCGCTGGCCGAGGGTTCGTCTCATCCGTTGGCACAGGCGATCACCCGCGCTGCGCAATCGGCCGGTGTGGACCCTGCGCCGGTACAGGATATCCGCGAGGTACCGGGTTTCGGGACCCAAGGTATGCTTGGCGGCGGAACCGTGCGCCTTGGCCGCGCGGCATGGGTCGGTGCCGAAGGTCGGTCGCAGACCGCCACTTTCCTCAAGCTGGGCGAGGCGCCGCCCTTGGCATTTCTTTTCGAGGACAAGCTGCGCACCGGCGCCGAAGAGGCGGTAAGGGCGTTGCGCGACACTGGCCGCGAGGTGATCGTGATCTCTGGCGACACGCCCCCAGCCGTAAAGGCGCTGGCCAGCCGTCTCGGGATCAAGGATTGGGTTGCAGAGGCGCTCCCGGAGGACAAGGTGGCGCGGATCGAGGCGCTTGAAAAATCCGGCAAGCGCGTGCTGATGGTGGGGGATGGACTCAACGATACCGGCGCGCTTTCGGCGGCGCATGTGTCCATTTCGCCGGCGACCGCGCTGGATGCCGCGCGCGTGGCCAGTGATATTGTCCTGCTCGGCGGCGATCTGACCCCGATCGGGCAGGCGTGTGACACGGCCCGTTCAGCCACGCGACGGATCCGCGAGAATTTCCGCATCGCCACGGTCTACAACATCCTCGCAGTGCCGCTGGCCGTGGCCGGTCTGGCCACGCCGCTGATCGCGGCCTTGGCCATGTCGGCCAGTTCGATTACAGTATCGCTGAATGCATTGCGGCTAAGGTGATCCGACATGACGATGCTCGCCTATCTGATCCCGATTTCCCTTGTACTTGGCGGGCTTGGGCTGGCCTTTTTCATCTGGACGGTGAAAACCAACCAATATGATGACCCCGAGGGCGATGCCCGTCGCATTCTGAACGACGATTATGACGATCACCCAAAGACCTGACCGAGTTTGCCATTGCAGTTTTGGTCGTAGACCTTTCGGCATTGCAACCTGGGGGCAGCGCCCGTCTTGTCACGACTTCAGGATACCCGCGGAACGTTTGGCTGCCGCATGTCTCACGCGCCGCCGCCCGGCTCTATCATGAAACAGGTGATCTGCTTGGCCTGCAAACGGCGACAGGCAAGATCGGCTGTCTCGCGAGTCAGCCCCATGAAATTGGCGTCAAATCCGCTTGTCCGGCGGATTACCTTGCGCAGGCTGCCGTCCAGCGTTTCCATCTCGTTCAGCGCCGTCTTCAGTAGCACCTTGCGCGCCTTGTACTGACTGGGATAGTGGCCCACGTTGATCCCCCAATGGCGTCCGCCGGATGTCGAGATGCGGTTGACCACTTCCTGCACCGGATCTCCCTGGGGTTCTGTCTGGCGGGTGGCAGTCTTGCTTCCCATGGCGGGGGCTGCGCGCGCCAGCACAATGTCATCGGGACGGGCTTTGGGTGAAATCGCGGCGATCTCGCCACCTGGCTCTGTGGTTGGGGTGTCGTTTATGGCCTGCTTGGCCGCGCGCAGGGCGCGCTCGATATCGGCCTTGTCAGCGACCAGCTCCGGGGCTGGAGCTGCTTCTGAACCGGGGCGGGATTGCGGACGCAGGCTCCGGCTTACAGCAGCGGCAGAGACAAGTCTGACTGTCTTGCCGTAAAAACCGTCCGGTGCATCGCCGGATTTCGCCATGATGACCGGCGGGGCATTCCCGACCTTGCCCAGATAAGACGGCTTGCTCGGGCGGCGTTCCGCCACGCGGGAGGGCGCTCTTTTGAACCCCATATCTAGAAGTTCCGCGACCTTGGCATTTCGGGACGCCGTAGACCGGCCGCCGAACACTGTGGCAATGATGCGTTCTTGCCCACGTTCCGCCGAGGCGGTCAGGTTGAACCCGGCCGCGCGCGTGTAGCCTGTCTTGATCCCGTCCGCGCCGCGATAACTGCCCAGAAGTTTTCTGTTCGTGTGGTACACCTTGCGCACCCCGGCATCGGCGGTAATCCGCGAAAAGAGATTGTAGTATTCCGGATAATCATAAAACAGGTGCCGCCCCATGATCGTCATGTCGCGCGCGGTCGAAAGGTGCCCTGATTCGGTCAGGCCATGCGCGTTCTTGAAGGTGGTGCGCGTCATGCCAAGCGCCTTGGCGGTGCGGTTCATACGGCGGGCAAAGGCTGCTTCGGAGCCTTCGATCGCCTCGGCCAGCGCGGTTGCGGCGTCATTGGCCGATTTCACGGCCGCACCGCGGATCAGGTAACGCAGCTTTATGCGCTGCCCTGCCCGCAAACCAAGCTTGGAAGGGGGCTCGCTGGCCGCGTGCCTGGAAATCAGAACCTCGGTATCGAGTCCGATCTCGCCGTTCTCGACCGCTTCGAAAACCACGTATAGCGTCATCATCTTCGTCAGGGAAGCAGGGTGCAGTCGTGTGTCCGCGTTACGCGAATGCAAAACCTCGCCTGTTCGCGCATCCATGACCAAAGCCGCGTAGGGGGCGGCGGCCGCGCTGAGTGGGAGGATCACAAGCATCCAGATAGACGCAATCGTAACCAGCCCCCACATTGTGGGGCGTCTGTTCCGTAGCTTCATGGAACTGCTCTTTCTTCTGCCTCGTTCGCCGCCGGTTGTCCGGCTGACATTTGTTGGGATAAGCGTAGCATAAGCTCAAAGTCGAATAAAGTGTGTATTTTCAGTGATTTTGCGCACTTTTGGACTATGATTGCCCATATGTTGTGTGGCCTATCGATAGATCCCCAAGACAGGTGGTTGTGTAGGCTAAAGTGGTCCGCCTTTCACCCGAGCCATCAGCGAAACGCTTTATGCGGTTACCGCCATGCCCATGGTCGCCCCTTGAAGCTGGACGCCGTGGCGTCAGTTTTTTATGCTGAAGGCACTCAACGGAAAGGCCGGACATGGCGCAACGCAGCTTCGGAGTTATCGGTCTTGGCAATTTCGGCAGCACGATTGCCACCAATCTCGACAGCTTTGGTGACTATGTCATCGGCGTTGATATCGACAAGCAACGGGTCAGCCAGCATGTCGATCTGTTGAGCGAGGCGCTTATTCTCGATGCGACCGACGAACAGGCCCTGCGTGACGCCGGTCTTGGGGAATGTGACGTGGTCATTGTCGCGATTGGCGAGGATCTGGAAGCCAGCCTGCTGGCTGCGGTCAATCTCAAGCTTGTCGGTGCGGACGAAGTGTGGGCCAAGGCCTTCAGCAAGACGCACCACCGTATCCTGTCGCGGATCGGGGTTGACCGTGTCATTCACCCGGAAGTCGATATCGGACAGCGTATCGCGCAGGTGCTGCACAATCCGCTTGTGCGCGATTATGTCAGCCTGGGGAATGGCTATCATGTGGTCCGTATCCGGATTCCGGAAAAGCTGGATGGCAAGGGGCTTGGCGATCTGTCGCACGCCACGGATCATGATCTGCGCTGTGTCGGGGTGATGCGCGGTTCCGAGTTCATCGGGCAGGACGGCAAGGATTGTATGCTGAAGGAAGACGATCAGATCCTGCTGCTTGGGGCGCGCAACAATCTGCGCGAATTCGCGGCTAGCCTCTGATATGGCGCGAAACAGCTACATGAAACTCGGCTCCAGCCGGTTTCGGCTGTCGCCTCCGATGATCCTTGCCTTGATGTATATGGGCGTGATCCTCATCGGCTCGGGGTTGCTGTGGCTGCCCTTGTCTCAGACCGGCGAGGTCAGCTTTGGCGATGCGCTTTTCACGGCCACTTCTGCGGTCACCGTTACCGGGCTTGTTGTGGTGCAGGCCGGGACAGATTTTACCGTTCTGGGTCAAGGCATCATCGCGGCGCTGATCCAGTTCGGCGGTCTTGGTCTCATGGTCTTTGCGGTGTTGATCCTGTCGGCTTTCGACATCCCGCTTGGAATGCCGCACAAGGTCATGCTGCGCGAGGATCTCAATCAGGCGACCGTCAGCAATCTTGGGCCACTGGTGCGGGTGATCGCCTTGGTCGCTGTAGCCTGCGAGGCGGTCGGGGCGGTGATCCTGTCCTTTGTTTTTGTGCCGGAATTCGGCTGGCAACACGGGATCTGGAGTGCCGTTTTCCATTCCATCTCGGCGTTCAACAATGCCGGGTTTTCGCTTTATTCGGACAGCATGACACGTTGGGTCGGCAATCCGGCGATCAATCTGGTGATCTCGGTGATGTTCATTCTTGGCGGGTTGGGATTTATCGTCGTGGGCGACCTTTACCAGAAACGCCGCTGGAAAACGCTGACCCTGCATTCCAAGCTGATGATCGTTGGAACCGGCGTTCTGATCGTGCTGGGGGCGGTTGTGTTCGGGGCGCTGGAATGGCGCAATCCCGCCACCCTGGGGGGTCTGAACAGCACTGCCGAGCGGCTTTGGGCCGCGTGGTTCCAAGGGGTGACGCCGCGCTCTGCGGGTTTCAGCACCACTGACACCGGTGGCATGGGCGATGCGGCAACGCTTTGGACCATGGCGCTTATGGTTGTGGGGGGCGGCTCTACCTCGACGGCGGGGGGGATCAAGGTGACGTCGCTGATTGTGATGATCCTTGCGACGGCGGCGTTCTTCCGCCGACAATCCAGTTTGACTGTCTTTGGCCGGTCGCTTGGCCTTGAAGAGGTGCTCAAGGTGATGGCGCTTGGCACGATCAGTGTCGCCGTGATGTTCACGGCGGTGTTCATCATGTCGTTGACACAAGAGGGGCTGTTTCTGGAAACGTCCTTCGAAGTGGTCTCGGCCTTTGGCACCGTTGGGCTTTCCATGGGCCAGACATCGGAGCTGGATCCCCTTGGTCGTGTCGTGATCATGTCATTGATGTTTCTGGGTCGTGTCGGGCCGCTGTCGCTTGGCTTTTTCCTTGCTGCGCGCAGCACCGCGCGGATCCGGTATCCCGAGTCAAAGGTCTTTCTGGGGTAAACGCATCGGGCAGGGAATGCTGCCGGTGCGCGGCCCCTCAAAGCGTTCCGGCTTTCGCCCGAGACATCAGCGAAACGCTTTAATCACATGGACGCAACTCTTCGATCCGGCCATTTTCCAGCGTGATCGTGACTCCGGCACCATCTGCATTGCGCGCGATTCCGAACACCTTCTTGCGGCTTTCCTTTTCGCCGGGGCAGGTCAGCATCAGCGTGTTGGCCTGAATGGCCGTGATCATGCAGATATCGCCGTAAAGGTTCAGGTGACCGGCGACGATGGTCATCTCGCGCGTCTTGTCCACGCTTTGCCCGGTGTCGATCCGCGCGCAGCCCTCGGGATTGCCAAGCGATTGGGCAAGTTGGGCTGTGGCCGGTGTGGCAAGCATGATGGACAGACAGACAATGATAGCGCGCATTTCAAACCCCCGCTGGAATGTTGAGCGGATCGCGCCTGATCATCTTTGGCGCGGTCCGCTTCTTCCAATTGCTAAAGCGTTTTGTGAAAAACCTGAACCACAGATTTTCACGAAACGAAGTGATCCGCTTAACGTTGCACGCGTTCCGCGGCGCGACACCGGATCAAATCGCGCGAGAGCAGGAGCTGTCTAAGCCGAACATCCCGCACTATTTTCCCGGCAAGGAAGAAACCCTAGGCTATGTTAGTTGCAAGCCAGAGATGAGCAGCGAATTTCCCCGCGGAAACCGGCTGTTCGCCAACAAGATCCTGCAAGGCGCACCGATGTCCGGGCCGGGGCTTGAAGCCGATATGAGGCCACTGGTCGACTGCCTGCCCGCGCTGATCGAAGAGGGGCCCGCCCGCCTCATTCACTTCCCATGACACGTTACGCACAGAGCTTTTCGAAACGCGCCTGTCAGACCTCTGGTGCGTGCCACTGCGCGGACTGATCCGGGAGGAACGCCTCGATCGCGGCGGTGGCGACGACGATGGTCTCTCCGGTTTCGGGGTTATGCAGGTTCTGCCCGCCCCTGACCGCCGTTACCGTCGCGCGCCCGCGCGGTAGCATCGCGGCCAGTGCCTGGGTATCGAGCGCGCCGGGATCCTGCACGCCCACCGTCACCTGTACGCGCATGTGTGTGTGTTCGAGCGGCGTGGTTTCGAACATGGGGATGGTAGACCGGCGAAAGGCGGATTCGATGGCCCGCGTGGCGGCCTTCTGGTAATCCATCCCGTGCAGGTCGTTGCCCATGCCCATTTCAAGGATGAAACGCTGATCTTTCATGGCGCGGGCTCCAGCATGAGGCTGACATGAATGGCGGCATTGGCGATCACAGTAGGTGCGGCATCGGGGCGGGGCACGTCGAGCCCGCCATGCGAGGCCGTAACTTTGACCTGACCGTAAGGAAAGACGGCGGCGACCTGATCGGTATCGACCTTGTCCGGAGACTGCACGGCGATCTCCACATCAATCAGCATCGCCTCCTTCGGCTGGCCAAAAAGCTCTGCCAGATTGATGGAATTGCGCCAGAGCGCATCCTCGACCGCGCGGCGCGCGGCGGCGGTGTAATCTTGCCGCCGTAACGAGGTGCCGATGCCGAATTCGGTGAGCAGGCGGGTTTTGGGCATGGGACGGCTCCGGTTTGGTTGGGTGGGATTTGAGTATTTGTGGAACGGTGAAAGCGCAAGTCAGTGCACGGTGACAAGCGCGAGGATCCCCACAAGCACAAGGCTGCCCGCCCAGACCAGATCGAGGTTGAACCAGCTTTTCTGGAGGAATTTCAGGCCGAGCCAGCGGTAGACGCCAAGTGCAAGCGCGCCACCTGACAGCATCATCGCGGCTGTATGAACAAGCGCCACAGTCAGCGCCAGTCCGGCTGTTCCCGTCATGATATCCTGCGCGGCGGCATGGCCCGCATTCGTTTCAACGGTTCTGCATATGCCCAGATAGATCGGCACCAGCATCAGCCCCGCGCCATGTGCCATCGCCACAAGGAAAGACCACAGCGCCAGCCGCGAGGGCGGCACACGGGCGAGAAAGCGGGGGTGACGGCGATTGATCAGAAGGTAGATCCCAAGCCCGATGACGAGGAAAGCCGCGCCGATCTGGATCTCGCGTTGCCATGCGGCAAGCCAGACCAACACCGAGAACGGAAATAGGATGGCCGCCATGGCCAGCAAATGGCCAAGCCCAAGCGCCAAAAGCGCCTTGTAGAGGCTGCTTTGACACCGTGCCATCAGCGCCGAGGACACGGCCAGCGGCCAGCCCATGCCGGGATTGACGCCGTGATAAATGCCAGCGGCAACCACGGCCCACCATAGGGCCGCTGTCGAAGAGATGTCGCCAATCATAAAGAATTCCCGCGCCGGGCTTGACCCGGCGCATTGTGTCCTTGGGAAGGAGGTCCCGGGCCAAGCCCGGGACACGATGGAGTCATGTCAGACCGACGGGTAGCAGAAGCTGTCGGTCGAGCAATCGCCGCCTTCGAGGCGGATCTGGTGGGCGCGGTAGCCCTTGGGGAAGTCCACGAAGAAATCCGGGTCAAGCTCGATGCCACCGTTTTCACCGACATTAGCCATTACCATCTGCCCCCCCTCGTCCTCGGGATAGAACTGGTCGTCCCACGTGGAGTACAGCGAGTTCGTCCAGTAGACGCGCTTGCCGTCGCGGCTGATCTCGACCATCTGCGGGGCATAGGCAAAGGTCTTGCCGTTGGGATGCTTTGTGCCGCGCGCGATGCCGCCCAGTTCAACCTTGCCCGCAAGAACAGGGTTCATCGGGTCCGAGACATCGTATTGATGCATCTCGCCCAGGCCCCAGCAGGCGACGTAAAGATATTTGTCGTCGAGGCTCAGGTCGATATCGGTCACCAGCGGCGGCACCGCGCCGAAGCCCTTGAGCAGCGGGGGCAGATTGTCGGCGTCTTCGGGGCGCGGGTCGATGGTGATGGTCTTCTTGGCTTCGAAGGTGCCGTCATCCTTTTGCCACCAGGTAAAGATAGCACCTTGCAGGTTGGTGGTATCCACCACCACACCGCAAAAGCCGTAATCCTTGGCCGGATCATGGGCAGGCCGGATTTCCAGCGCCATCTGGTAGTTTTCCCCGAAATCGATCGTCTGGACGTTCTTGCGCTCGCGCAGGTTCCAGAAATGGATCGAATGGCCGTATTTGTTGGACAGAAGATCCTCCGGCACGATGCCGTTCTCAAACTGCGGGGGCAGGCCCCATTCCGAGCTGACCATGTAATCGCGGGGCAGGTTCCACCAGAAATCATAGTGCTTGTCCTGCTTGCCGCGGTCCATCTCGTAGCGGCCAAGGATCTCGAAGGTTTCGCAATCCATGATGAAGATGCCCGGAGGACCGTCCGTGCCATCCTCGCCGCCGCCACCAAGGGTGCTTACATAGATGCCCTCGGGGCCGCAATGGATGGTGTGGGGGCGCGAATAACCGGTTTTCTCGAACACTTCTTCGGGTTCGATGATCTTGTGGATCTTGGCCTCAAGCGGCTCTTTCACGTCAATGACGTAGATCCGCGAGGACCGGATGCCGGGGATGATCAGGTAGCGCCGTTCAAGAAAGGCGTGACCGCTGAGGGGCGACAGCGACGACGAACAGGCGTTCCAGCCGAAATGGTGAAATTCGTCGCCCGTATTTGGCATGATCACCTGATGCACGATTTGTGAATAGGTTTCCGACGTGGGGTCCACATCGACAATCGCAAGGCCATCGGGCTGACTGCCATCGGGGCTTAGCATCAGGGTGAAGGCAAGCTTTTCGGCCGGGGCCTCCATCGCCATTTTCGCTGTCGGATGGAATGTTGGGTCTGGTCTTAGGTTCATTAATAATCCTCCCTGTGCTGCGTCCTGTAATAGGTCTCCTCCGCAGTGTAGAAACCGTGCCACAGTTTAAAATGTCTGACAATTAATTCTTGTCTTCGGTCAAGGCAGTGCACAGATAAAAAAACCGCCGTCTGGGAGACGGCGGCCAGTCGGGTACAAGACGAGAGGGAACGTCTTAGTACCAGGGAGATTCGTCGATATTCTCAAGATCCTCAAGATCGTCCTCGGTGAAGCGCGTCACGATGGAATAGGTCATGTCCTCTGATGGGACGAGCTTTACATCGTTGATCGGCAGCAGGACGTGCTTGTCCCCTATATCAAGGAACCCGCCGACTTCGGCCACGACCCCACTCAGCTTGCCGGAGCGGGACAGGACCAGATCCTCGATCGCGCCGATTTCTGTCCAGTTGCTGTCCACCTCTTGCGCCGCGATGGTCACATCCCAGTCGCTGACATCGGTGGGGGCTATCGAATAGACAGGGCTGCCGGTGATGTCGCGTGTGCGGACCAGGTTTTGGCCATCGGAGGTGCTGGCGTCGTCGCCATTATACATCTCTTCGGCACCCGAGGAGGTGTCCGTGCCCGCAGCCGTATTGCTGTTGGATGCGCTGGAATTCTGGCTTTGTGCCATGGCCGTCGATGCAGCCAGCAGGGTAACGAGGGCGCTGCTTGTGAAAAGTTTCATAAAAACCTCCTTCCGTGTGTCTTATGATGCATCAACGGAAACAGGCTGTCCGCGTTCCTTTTGCAGGGTGGAAATAATTTCCCCTTCGACAGGGAACTTGTGAGGCCGTGCCGCGTAGCGCCGGGGTCAGAACTCCACGCCGATCTGCGCTTTGACCCCGGAGCGAAACGGATGCTTTACCAGCTCCATTTCAGTTACCAGATCGGCGATTTCGATCAGGTCGTCCTTGGCGTTGCGCCCGGTCAGAACGACATGTGTCATATGCGGTTTTTCCTCGGCCAGGAACTGCACCACCTCGTTGATATCAAGGTAATCGTAGCGCAGGGCGATGTTGATCTCGTCGAGCAGCACCATCTTGTTGGTCTCGTCGCGGATCAGCTCCTTGGCCTTTTCCCAGGCGGCTTGCGCCATTTCGGTGTCGCGGGTCTTGTCCTGCGTTTCCCATGTGAAACCCTCGCCCATTGTGTGAAACGCGCAGGCGTCAGAGAATTTCGACAGGATCAGATCGCGTTCGCCGGTGCTCATCCCGCCCTTGATGAACTGTACTACAGCGCATTTCATGTCATGGGCGATGCAGCGAAAGATCATGCCGAACGCGGCAGAGGATTTGCCCTTGCCCTTGCCGGTGTTCACTATAATCAGGCCCTTCTGATCGGTCTTGGTGGCCATGATCTTGTCGCGGGCGGCCTTTTTCTTGGCCATCTTCATCGCGTGTCGGTCGGCGTCTTCGGTCATCTGCTCCTCCTTGGTTGCTGTGCAGAGTGGTCTTGGGCTTACGCGGGTGCAAGTGCTTTCGGGGCCGTGCAAACGGTTTGTTAACCGCGCGCGTGCCATTGTTGAAACATGCGGTATGTCTGGATGCTTGTTCTGTGCCTTGCGGGCTGTAATGGTCCTGGGCAGGATTTTCGTGACGCGGCAGTGACACGGGTGGAACTGGGCGGCGCGGTTTTCGATGTGCGGGTGCTGGATCGCCGGGCCGAGGCGCTGCGCGTGAACCCGCAAGCCGCGCCAAGGCTGGCGGCGATTGCGCCGCAGGCGGTCATGGCCATCGAACAGGTCAGCGGTTGCCGGGTGGACCGGCTTACGGGCGATCAGGCGATGATGCACGCGACGCTGGATTGTGGCAGGGGCGCGCCCTCACCGCGTTACCCAACGCCCTATCTTGAATGCGATGCCTTTGATCTTGAGGACGGTGCGGGCACGCTGCTGTGTTATCCGTTTTGACTCATGCCTGGGTACGCAACCTGTTGATCCGGTCCCGCACCGAATTGGAGCGCGGCACCCACAGGCCGCGGTCCATCGCCTCTTGCAGACGTTCGGCGATCTCTTGCAATGCGGGCGCGTTGTGTTCCGCGATGAAATCGCGGGTATCGCCGTCTTCCAGAAACGCCTCTTCGACAAGATCAAAATGATGGCTGCGCACGGCCCCCGTGGTGGCGGCGAAGGCGAACAGGTAATCAACGGTCGCGGCGATCTCGAACGCGCCCTTGTAGCCGTGGCGTTTCACGCCCTCGATCCATTTCGGATTGACCACGCGAGAACGCACGACGCGCCCGATCTCATCCTCCAGCGTGCGGATAACGGGGCGTTCGGGTCGGGAATGGTCGTTGTGATAGATCGGGCGGTCCTGCCCCTGAAGCGTGCTGACCGCCGCCGCCGCCCCGCCTTCGAACTGGTAGTAATCGTCGGAATCAAGGATGTCGTGTTCGCGGTTGTCCTGATTCTGGACAATGGCCTCGGTCTGTTTCAGCCTCGTCTCGAACCCGGCGCGATCAGGTGTCCCCTCGTCTTTGGCACCGTAGGCGTAGCTGCCCCATGTCAGATAGGCTTCGGCCAGATCGGCCTTGTCGGCCCAAAGCCGCTCGTCGATCATCGCCTGAAGCCCGGCCCCGTAAGCGCCGGGTTTTGAGCCGTAGATACGCGGGGTCGCGCCGTCGATCCGGGCGCGGGCGGCGGCGGGGTTGTCTTCTTCCGGCTCGTCCAGTGCCTGCACGGCGCGCGCGGCGGAATCGAAAAGCGCGATGAGCTGCGGGAAGGCATCGCGGAAAAAGCCCGAGATGCGCAGGGTGACATCCACGCGGGGGCGGCCAAGCACACCCTGCGGCAGGATTTCAAACCCGGTGACGCGGCGATTGGCGGCATCCCATTTGGGTTTGACGCCCATCAGCGCCAGCGCCTGCGCGATGTCATCGCCGCCGGTGCGCATGTTGGCGGTGCCCCACGCGGTGACAAGCAGGCTGCGCGGCCAGTCGCCATGGGTTTGCAGGTGTTTTTCAATGAGCAGGTTGGCGGATTTCCACCCGAGCGCCCAAGCCGTGGGCGTGGGCACGGCGCGGCTGTCAACGGAAAAGAAGTTGCGACCCGTTGGCAGCGTGTCTAGCCGACCGCGCGTGGGCGCGCCCGAGGGGCCTGGCGGAATCGCGCGGCCATCCAGCACGGTCAGAAGCGCCGCGCCCTCTTCCGGGCCGCAGGCGGCGATGGCGGGACAGATGCGTGTGTCTATTTCGTCGAGGACGGACGACGCTGTTGCCAGAGGCAATGCGCCCCGCCCGCCCTCCCGCAGAAGCTGTTGCGCCAGCAGTTCGAGCCGTTCGACCGTATCGCCGTTGGACCGCCACGGATCATCCGTGAGCCTTGTGAGCGCGTCGGGCTTTTCAGTGGCGGCAGCGGCCATGTCACAATCCAGCGGGTCGACGCTGAGGCCAAGATCGGTGGCAAGGGCGCGCAGGAGAGAGGCGTCGCGCCCCATACCCCGACTGCGCGGCACACGGGCCAACGCGATGGCCAGATCGCGTTCCTGCTGGCCGGTGGGGGATTGGCCGAAGACATGCAGACCGTCGCGGATCTGCGCCTCTTTCAGCTCGCAGAGATAGGCGTCAAGCCTCGCCAGATCGGTATTTTCATCCTCGCCCGAAAGCCCGGCGTCGCGATCAAGCCCGGTGGCCGAGGTCAGCGTCAGGATCTCGCGCCGCAGATGGGCTATGCGGCGCGGGTCGAGGCCGGCGGCTTCGTAATATTCGTCCACCAGCGCTTCGAGGTCGCGCATCGGCCCGTAGCTTTCAGCGCGGGTCAGCGGAGGAGTGAGGTGATCGACGATCACCGCCTGCGCGCGGCGCTTGGCCTGTGTACCTTCGCCGGGATCGTTGACGATGAAGGGGTAAAGATGCGGGGTGGGGCCGAATATGGCCTCGGGCCAGCACGTGTCCGACAGGGCAAGCGCCTTGCCCGGCAGCCATTCAAGGTTGCCATGCTTGCCCATATGCACGATGGCCTGTGCGCCGAAGTGATGCCGCAACCAGATGTAGAAGGCGATGTAGTTATGCGGCGGAACGAGATCGGGGGAATGATAGGTCTCTGTCGGGTCGATATTGTAGCCGCGTGCAGGTTGCAGGCCGACGACGACATGGCCGTAGCGCAGGATCGAAAGCTTGAAGCCGCCTTTGGCGTCTGCCTCCGGCGGGGATATTTCCGGCAAGAAGAAAGGGTCATCTTGAGGCGCGCCCCAGCGGGAGGTGACCTGTTCCTTGAGCTCCCAGGGCAGGGCGTTGAAATGGTCGAGATAGATGTCCATCGGCAGGGTTTCGCCGCCATCCTTCTGGGCGCGGTCGGTCAGCCAGTTGGTGGGGCCTGCAAGGATTGCCTGCATCAGCGCGTCGCTGTCGGTGGGCGGGGCATCGACCTTGTAGCCCGCCTTTTGCATCAGGCGCAGGCTGTGGACGGTGCCCGCAGGCGTGTCGAGGCCCACGCCATTGGCGAGGCGGCCGTCCTTGTTCGGGTAATTGGCCAGCACCAATGCCACGCGGCGTTCGACCGGGGCGGTGTGGCGCAGGCGGGCCCAGTTGGCGGCGAGCCTTGCCACAAATGCGATGCGGTCGCCCTGCGCGCGGTAGGTGGCGATGGGGCATTCGGTGGCCTCGTCGAAGAAGGCTTCGCCCTTGAAGCTGATCGCGCGGGACAGGATGCGGCCGTCGACCTCTGGCAAGGCCACGTTCATCGCGATGTCGCGGGCCGAGAGCCCGGTGAGACCGGCCGCCCATGTGTCCTCGGTCGAGCCTGCCAGCACGGTCTGGAACACCGGCGCGCCGTTGGCCGATGGCGATGCCAGCGGGTTTTGCGGCGTGTCGTCGCCGTCATGCGGGCTACCGACGGCGAAGGCGGTGGCGTTCAGGATCACGTCGGGGGGCGCTTCGGAAAAGAGATGATCCAGCGTGGCAGTGGACACGGGATCCTTGAGCGAAGCAACGAAGACAGGTAGCGGGTTCAGCCCCTCGCGCGACAATGCCCGGACGAGCCGGTTGATCGGGTTGAGCCCCGCGCCCTGCACCAGCGCGCGGTAAAAGATGATGGGCACCACCGGTTGGCCTTTGCGCCATGCGGCGCGCGCGGTGGCAAGGTCCGCCACGCCCACGCCGGGCCAGTAGACGCCTGCGCGCAGCAGCGGGCTTGCAGCGGCGGGTTTCGGTGCGCCGTCCAGCATCGCGTGTGCATAGGCGAGAAAGCCTTGGGCGTTGCCCGCGCCGCCTTCGACGAGATAGCCCCAGAGCGCGTCGTAATCCGCGTCGTTGATCGTGGACAGACCGCGCAGATCTGCATCGGGCTTGTCATCGCCGGGCAAAAGCGCCAGCGGCACGCCGACCTCGGCAAGGCGGGCGGCGAATTGCTCGGCTCCGTAGCGCCAGTAGCCGGTGCCGCCGAGCACGCGGGCGATGACCAGCCGGGATTTGGTGACGCAATTGTCGAGATGCAGGTCGACGGACATCGGGTGTTGCAGATGGGTGAGATTGGCCAGCCGCAGCGTGGGCGGATAGGCCATCTCGCCGCGGGCCTCGGACAGCATGGCCAGTTCGGTATCGGCAGCAGAGACAAAGACGATATCGGCAGGCGTCTGGCCGAGGTCAAAGGGTTCGGCCCCGTCGTCGATCGAGCCGGGCGTGGCGGCGAGCAGATGCATTTTTAAGGGCCTTTTGCCTGTGGTTCGGGTCTGTGTTCGGGCCGATACCGCGCGCAAGCGGTGGATCAGGCCAGTGGTTTTTCCATGAAGATGCTGGTCTGGTTGGGGCAGTAGTCGCCGAAAATGTTGCGGGGCGTGAACCCCTCGCGCGTGTAAAGACGCAGAGCGGCGTCCAGTGCGGCGGCTGTTTCCAGCCGCAGCGCCGGCAGGTGGAGCGCGCGGGCCTCGTCCTCGATCTGGTGCAACAGCGCGCGCCCGACGCCCTTGCCGCGGGCCTCGGTGGCGGTGAACATCGACTTGACCTCGCCGTAACCGTGCCGCAGGGTGAGTGCCCCGGTGCCAAGGGTCCGGTTGCCTTCGCGCGCGGCGAAGAAGCGGATATCGGGGCTGCAAAGCGCCTCGATATCCAGAAAGTAGTTATCCTCGGGCGGAAACAGCGCGCGCATGAGGCTATGGCTTGCCTCCAACAACGCGCGCGGGCCAGGCGCGCGCGGGTCCGTCCGTTCCACGATTAGCATCAGGCGGAAAGCGCCGCGTGTATGGCGGCGCGGTCCAGCCCGGTTTGCCCGATCACCACAAGGCGCGTGTCGCGTGGTTCGGTGCCGAAGGGGCGGTCGAAATAGGTGTCCACGCGTGGGCCAACCGCCTGAATGGTCAGGCGCATGGGTTTGCCTGCCACTGCCGCGAATCCCTTGAGCCGCAGGATGTCATGGGCGCGGATCACGTCGGCCACCTGTGCGGCGAACGCCTTGGGATCGGTGATTTCGGGGCGGGACACGATAAAGGATTCAAAAGCGTCGTGATCGTGGTCATGGGCATGATCATGGTGATGATCGTCGTCATGATCGTGGTGATCGTCATGATGGTGATGATGATGTTCGTGGCGCGCGTCCATGTCGGTCTCGGCCCCGGCACCCTGCCCTAACAGCACGTCAAGCGGCAGCGCGCCCATGGTGGCGCGCACGACCTGCACGCCGTCGCGGGCTTTGGCTTGCAGTCGGGTGCCAAGCGCCTCGGCTTCGGACGGCTCCAGAAGGTCGGACTTGTTGACAACGATCATGTCGGCGCAGGTGACCTGATCCTCGAACAACTCTGACAGTGGCGTTTCGTGATCAAGATTGTCGTCCTGCGCGCGCTGCGCATCCACGGCCGCCACGTCATGGGCAAAGCGTCCCTCGGCCACCGCCTTGCCATCCACAACCGTCACCACGCCGTCGACGGTGACGCGGGTCGAAATCTCGGGCCAGCTGAAAGCGCGCACAAGCGGTTGCGGCAGGGCAAGGCCGGAGGTTTCGATCACGATGTGATCGGGCGGATTGTCCCGGTCGATCAGCTTTTGCAGTGTCGGAATGAAATCATCGGCAACGGTGCAGCAGATGCAGCCGTTGGACAGCTCCATCACGTCTTCTTCGGGGCAGTTATCGATGCCGCAGCCCTTCAGGATGCCGCCATCGACGCCGAGATCGCCGAATTCGTTGATGATGAGCGCGATGCGCCGACCCCCCGCGTTTTCCAGCATATGGCGGATAAGCGTGGTCTTTCCTGCGCCCAGAAAGCCGGTGACGACGGTGGCGGGAATCTTGGCTGGCATGGTGTGTTCGTCCTGATGTTGTGGCGTGTGCGCCGGAAATTGGTCAGTCGATCCGTAGGTTTACCGTGGCTTCGACAGGCTGGCCGGATATGGCGTATTGGCTGTGGTCATTGGCATTGAGCGTGACGCGGATCGCATGTGTGCCACGGGGCAGAGCATGGAGTTGCACCCAGGGTCCATAGGCGCGGGCCTGTTTGACCCCGTTCAAGTAGACATGCGCATGGCCATGGCCCGGCACGTGGGCACCGTTGACGCCCTCGGGATCAAAGGTGAACCCGGTCACACCGATATGCAGGTTGCGGCTTTGGTCCCCGTCTGGGTAAAGACGTAGCGTCAGGTCCGGAGCGGGACCGTCGAATGCGCGCAAGGTGGCATGTGCGCCGCCGTCGTGATCATGCGCGGCGTGGTCGTGGGCCGCGTCCATGGTGTTCCGCCCGTCCGGCCCCGGTGCCGTTGCCGCCCCAAGCAGAAAGCCGAAGCCGGTTCCGAACAATGTGCCGATCAGCAAAACTACGGGGTATCTGGGCATGGATCTCTGCGAACAAAAACAAGGGGCGGCTTCCACGGAAACCGCCCCACAATACGGACCGGATCAGCCCGCGATGGCGGCGACGAGCGGGGCTTCGATCATCTCAAGGCACAGGAACACGCCCACACCCGCAACCATCGCCCCGACAAGGCGGGCATTGATCGACGAGGACTCCGTCGCGCCAAGCAGCTTTTCGGCAACCCAGCCCGCGGCGAGTGCGATGGCGTACTGGATCAGGCCAAGCCCGATCAGGTACCCCATGAGCACGGCGGCACCGATCCCGCCCTCTTGTCCGGCGATGCTGCCACCGAAGGCAGAGCCATGGAACAGACCGAACGCGGCGAAGATCGCCAGCGCCGCGCCGGTGTCAAGCGCGCGACCTGACAGCACGATACCGCCGACCGCCAAAAGCGAGATTGCGATAAAGGTTTCCTGAAGCGGCATCGCGACACCGGCATACATCAGTCCGCAGCCCACCAGCATCGCGCCGATATAGGCGGCCGGCGTCAAATAGCGGTGGCCGGTAAAGATCGCGGCCACGCCCATGGCGATGACAAAGAGCATGTGGTCAAAGCCCAGAACCGGGTGCCCGACGCCGGAAAGCGCGCCCTGGGAAAAGGTTTCCATGGGCAGCCCGCCAAGCGGGTGATGCGCAAGCGCGGGCGTCGCGGCCAGCGTGGCGGCGGCGATGGCAAAAAATTTGTTCATGTCTGTCCCCTTCGGGTTCTTGCTGTGAAGGGGGGCATCGTCAGAGGGTATCCGGGCGGCTTTGGCCCTTGTTTTCCCCCAACGGAACACCCCGTCCGTTGTTGTCCTGTCGGGCGAATGCCCGATGCATGGCCGGTCTCCTGGCTTGCGGGTCTCTGCGGGGGCCGGCCTTCCCGGAACAGGCGTTCCAGTGGCAGATTGGCACCCACTCTCCGCTTACAGTCGCGGGGGCGGCTGACGATTCGGCCCCCGGAGTGGGTCCGCCATCACGTCATTCCCAGTTTCATCCCCTGATGCTTTGCACCATCATCGGGGAACCTTGCCCGTTCGGTATGGAACCGGTGCGACCTTCCGTCAAGCGCGATTCCGACCTTTGCGGCGCGCGGCGCGGCACGGGCTGGCCGTAAGTGCGGAATTTTACCCGCGCCGAAGATCAATATCTTGTGGATAAGATTGCACCTGCGGCCATATAGAGGGGTTTTCCGTTGACAGGGCGGGGTCCGGGGCGTTTCCTTGTCGCCCAAGGCGGGGAATCGTCCTGCCTTGGGGCCGGAACCATTCCAGACGGGGGCACATGTGCAGTTCACCAAACTCAGGCTGACCGGATTCAAAAGCTTCGTCGATCCGACGGATCTTCATATCCATGACGGTCTGACCGGGGTTGTCGGGCCGAATGGCTGCGGCAAGTCGAACCTGCTGGAGGCGCTACGCTGGGTGATGGGCGAAAATCGCCCCACCTCGATGCGAGGCTCGGGGATGGAGGACGTGATCTTCGCCGGCGCCGCGACCCGGCCCGCCCGCAACTTCGCCGAGGTGGCGATGCATATCGACAATTCCGACCGGCTCGCCCCGGCGGGGTTCAACGATGCCGATCAGCTTGAAATCCTGCGCCGTATCACCCGTGACGTGGGCAGCGCCTACAAGGTCAACGGCAAGGACGTGCGCGCGCGCGACGTCCAGATGCTCTTTGCCGATGCCTCGACCGGCGCGCATTCGCCCGCGCTGGTGCGGCAGGGGCAGATATCCGAGCTGATCAACGCCAAGCCCACGGCGCGCCGCCGCATCCTCGAAGAGGCCGCTGGCATTTCCGGTCTGTATCAGCGTCGGCATGAGGCGGAACTGAAGCTGCGCGGCGCGGAGACGAACCTGACAAGGGTCGACGACGTGATCGAACAGTTGGCAAGCCAGCTTGCCCAACTGGCGCGGCAGGCCAAACAGGCCGCGCGCTATCGCCAGATCGGCGAGGAGCTGCGCCGGGCCGAGGGTCTGTTGCTTTATCGTCGCTGGATGGATGCGGATGCTGCCTGCGCCGAGGCGGAACAGCTTTTGACCACCTGCACCACCGACGCCGCCCGCGCCGAAGCCGCCGCCCGCGAGGCCGCGCGCCTGCGTCTGGCCGCGGATGAGGCGCTGCCGCCCCTGCGCGAGGAAGAGGCGATCGCGGCGGCGGTGCTGCAACGGCTTCAGGTCAACCGCGACACGCTCGCCGAACAAGAGGACGCCGCCCGCACCCGTATCGAAACGCTGCAAGCACGTATCGGACAACTGACCCATGATATCGAGCGCGAAGCCGGATTGAATCGCGATGCGGGCGAAACGATCGAACGGCTGGAATGGGAGGCGCGCGAGCTGGCCAAAGCCTCTGATGGGCACGATGACCGGCTGGAAGCCGCCGCCGAAGCCGCCAGCGAAGCCGCCGCCGTGCTGCAATCGCGCGAAACCGATCTCGGCCAGCTGACAGAGGATGTGGCCCGCCTGTCAGCACGCCATCAATCCGCGCAGCGCCTTGTCGAGGATTACCGCAAGACCCTCGCCAGATCCCAGCAAGAGGCAGAGCGCGCGCGCAGGGCCGCCATGACGGCGCGCGACGCTCTGGACCGGTCCGGCAGGGACTTTGAAACTGCAAGAACCGCCGAGGCACAGGCAACGGCCACCGCGCAGCACGCCGAGGATGTGCTGATCGCCTCTGACGAGGCCCGCGCCGAAGCGCAATCGCGCGAATCCGACGCCCGCGCCGAACGCTCCGAGGCCGAAGGCGAGTTGAGCGCGCTATCGGCGGAAACCTCCGCTCTTGCGCGCTTGCTGGAACGCGACACCGCTGAAGGCGGCCAGATCCTTGACGCGCTGCAAGTGGCGCCGGGCTATGAAAAGGCGCTTGGCGCCGCGCTGGCGGACGATCTGCGCGCGCCCGAGGTCAATGCGGATGGCCCCTCGGGCTGGATGCAACTGCCCGGCTACAGCGATCCGCAGCTTTTGCCCGACGGTGTGATCGCGCTTTCGGCCCATGTGAACGTGCCCGGCGTTCTGGCGCGGCGGATGGCGCAGATCGGACTTGTCGACGCTGATGACGGGCCGCGTCTGCAAGCGCTCTTGAAACCCGGTCAGCGCCTTGTCAGCACCGAGGGGGATCTGTGGCGGTGGGATGGCTTTCGTGCCTGGGCCGAGGATGCACCCTCTGCCGCTGCGCTGCGCCTGCAACAGCTCAACCGCCTGGAGGATCTCAAGCAGCAACTGGCCCATGCTAGCGCCCGTGCCGACGGCGCGGCGCGCGCGCATGACGCGCTCAAGACCCGTCTGGTGGACCTGACCGAAGCCGACCGGATGGCCCGGCAGGCCCGCCGCGCCGCCGATACCGCCGTGGCAGAGGCGAACCGGGCGCTCTCGCGCGCCGAGGCCGAGCGCACCCTGAGCAAATCGAGGCTTGAGACGCTGAACATGGCCGTCAGCCGCCACGAAGAAGAAACGCATGTCGCCGGCACCGCGCTGGCTGCGGCCGAAAAGGCGCTGGCCGATCTTCCCGATCTCGACACCGCGCGCGCCGATGCCGAGGATATCAAGATGACGGTCGAGGCGGCGCGCATGACGATGATGTCCAAACGCTCTGCCCATGATGAATTGCGCCGCGAGGGCGAGGCGCGCACGCGCCGGGCGCAGGAAGTCACCAAGGAACTGTCGGGCTGGCGGCACCGTCTGGACACCGCCATGACCCGCGGCGCAGAGCTTGCCGCGCGCAAGGACACCGCGCAGGCCGACCTGACCGAGGCACAGGCCCGGCCCGGCGAACTGGCGACGACACGCGCCGAACTGTCCGCGCAGATCGACACCGCCGAAAGCCGCTGCGCCGCTGCCGCCGATGCGCGCAGCACCGCCGAAACCACCGCCCGCGAGGCGGTCGCGCAAGAGCGCGACGCGGAACGCCTTGCCGGTGAGGCGCGCGAGGCCCGCGCCCGCGCCGAGGCCCGCGCCGAGGCTGCCCGCGAGGGTCGCGCACAGGCCGCCGCCCGCATCGGTGACGAGCTTGATACAACGCCAGAGGCGCTGCGCGCAACGCTCGATACAGACCCCGCCATGATGCAGGCCGCCGATCAGATCGAGGCGGATGTCAGCCGCCTGAAACGGCAGCGCGACGCGCTTGGCGCGGTCAACCTGCGCGCCGAGGAAGACGCCCGCGAGGTCGAAGAAGAGCACAGCACGCTGGTGCGCGAAAAGGCCGATCTCGAAGAGGCCATCCGCACCCTGCGCAGCGGCATCGCCGCCCTGAACAAGGAAGGGCGCGAACGCCTGCTGACGGCTTTCGAGCAGGTGAACGCCAATTTCGCGACGCTCTTCCGGCATCTTTTTGGCGGTGGCGAGGCCAATCTTGTCATGGTCGAAAGCGATGACCCGCTCGATGCGGGCCTGGAGATCATGTGCCAGCCGCCGGGCAAGAAGCTGGCCACGCTGTCACTCTTGTCAGGTGGCGAACAGACGTTGACGGCGCTCGCGCTCATTTTCGCCGTGTTCCTGGCAAACCCCGCCCCGATCTGCGTGCTGGATGAGGTCGACGCGCCGCTCGACGATGCCAATGTGGGGCGCTTCTGCGACCTGCTTGACGAGATGTGCCGCCGCACCGAAACCCGCTTTCTGATCATTACGCATCACGCCGTCACCATGAGCCGGATGGACCGGCTTTTCGGTGTCACAATGGGCGAACAGGGGGTCAGTCAGCTTGTTTCCGTTGATCTCAAGAAGGCGGAACAACTGGTGGCCTGATCCTGCGGGTCAGGGCAAGGGGCCGGTCTGCCACAGCCGGATCTTCAGCCCGCCATGCGGGATCGGCGGTCCGGGCGGGGCAAAGGGCAGGCCGGTGGCGCGCACCAGCCCGGCTTCGGTGGTGATCATCCCGACGCGCCAGCCCCTGAACCGCTGCGCCAGCGTTTTGCCGAAAGCGCCGTAAAGGCCGTAAAGCAGCTTGGTGTTGCCGATCCGTCCACCATAGGGCGGGTTCACGATCACCAGCCCTTTCGGCCCATCGGGAGGAGTGGCATCGCTGATCGCATGTGTGGCAAAAGTGCACAGCCCCCCAACACCGGCCCGCGCGGCATTCTCGCCCGCCCCCCTGATGGCGCCGGCGTCGCGGTCGCTGCCGTAAAACCGCAGGTCGTGTTGCACAGGCAGGGCTTGACGCATCTCTTGCCACGCCTCTGGCGCAAAACATGCCAGGTGCTCAAAAGCAAAGCTGCGGTCGCGTCCCGGCAAAAGCCCTGCCGCGATCTCGGCGGCCTCGATCACAAACGTACCCGAGCCACACATCGGGTCCAGCACCGGCTCGCGCCCGGCATAACCGCATTGGCGCAGGAACAACGCCGCCAGCGTCTCGCGCATCGGGGCCTTGCCGACCGAAAGCTTGTGCCCGCGCCGATGCAGTGGCTCGCCAGAGGTGTCCACACTGATCGTGCAAAGATCGTCCTCGATCCGCACCATCACCCTAAGCGCCGCCTCCTTCGACACCGGCGCGCCCAACTCCTCGGCAATCGCCCGTTCCACGCGGCTTGCGGCGGCGCCGGCATGATAGATCTTCGATCTTGCGCAGCTTGCCTCGATCCTCACGGGCACATCGGGTCGCAGCACAGCCGCCCAATTCACCTTGCGCGCGCGCTTGTCCAATTGTGCCGGGTGCATCGCGCGAAACTCCGCGATGCGCGCGAGCACCCGCCCCGCGCCGCGCAGGCAGAGGTTGGCGCGCCAGACATCCGGCCAGCCACCCCTGATTTCAACCCCTCCGGCAACGGCCTTGGGCTGGGAAAACCCAGTTTCCATGACCTCCGCCAGCAAACAGGCCTCCAGTCCGGGCGGCGCGGTCAGGAATATGTCGAACGCTGAGTCATCTCTTTGCATGGTCATGCTTCATCTGGCTTGAAATACCTCGGGGAGGACGTTGCAATTCCAAAGGAATTGAAACGGGAGGGGCAGAGCCCCTCGAATCTGAAATCCTGTGTGGCGCAGCCATTCGATGGTTCAACGGCTACAGCCTGTCCAGCAGTGCGCGCGTGGGCCAGGCATCGGCGGGCAGCCCAAGATCCTGTTGCACATCCTGCACCGCCGCGCGGGTGCCGGCCCCCAGAATTCCGTCGATATTGCCCACATCATGGCCGCGCGCCTGCAACTTGCGCTGCAAGTCCTTCATCGGCTCGCCCGACAGTCCCGGCTCCGGGGTGCCGGGATCGAACACCGGCGCGCCCTCCAGGCGATTGGCGAAATAGGCGGCGGTCAGCACGTAGACATAGCTTTGGTTCCACTCGAAATAGACGTTGAAATTCGGATAGGCCAGAAAGGCAGGTCCGTTGCGCCCCTGCGGCAACAGCAGATGCGCTTTCAGGCGGTCTGCGATCTCGCCATGGCGCGGGCGCACGCCTTGCGCGGCCCAGGCCGCGCCGGTTTGTCGGCTGCGTAGCCCCGTCTTCGACCAGTCCAGATCAGTGGGTACGCTCACTTCCTGTAGCCACGGCTCTCCGGGTCGCCAGCCCAGATGGCTCAGCATCTTGGCGCCGGACAGCAGCGCATCGGGCGCAGAGCGTTTCAGATCGACGCGCCCGTCGCCATCGCCATCGACGCCGTTATCAAGGATATCCTGCGGCAGCATCTGCACCATGCCGATCTCTCCGGCCCAGGCCCCGGTCGTGCGGGTCGGGCTGAATGCCCCCTGTTCATACAGCTTGAGCGCGGCAAAGATCTGTGGGCGGAAAAGCTCGGGTCGACGGCAATCATGGCTGAGCGTGACCAGCGCATTCAGCGTGTTGAACTCCCCCTGAAAGCCGCCGAAATCCGTCTCGAACGCCCAGAAGGCCAGCAGCACACCCCGGTTCACGCCATAGTCGCGTTCGATCCGGTCAAAGATCGCGTCATGCTGCCGTGCCTTGGCAAGGCCTGTGTTGAGCCGGTTGGCGCTGATCAGGCGGCGGGCGAAATCCGTGAAGGGCATTTGAAACACGCCTTGCCGACGGTCCGCGCGGACGACGCTTTCATCGCGGCGCACTGAGGCAAAGAAATTTTCAACATCGGCGCGATCATGCCCGCGCGCGACGGCCTCGGACTTCAGGTCGGCGACAAAGCCGCCAAAGCCGCCGCCGCAGGACTGGGCCGAAGCGGATCCGGCCATCAGCACCAGGGCCAGCGAAACTATCCATCGCGTCATCTCAATTCCTTTTGTCGCCTATATCTTACTTACCCTAGACCATGCGCGGGCGGTGGAAAACCCGGCAGGGCACGCGGCTGCGGCAGTCAGGTTTCCGAGACGCGGGTCAGCGACAGGCGGGCAAATTCCAGATGGTCTTTCATCCGGTTCGCCGCCGTCTCGGGTTCGCGCGCGCGGATCGCGTCAAGGATGCGCCGGTGCTGCACGTTATATTCGGTGATCGTGCGCGTATCCAGCGTCAGATGCCGCATCCGGGTCCAGTCATCCTGCACCCGAACCGAGGATATCTGCCCGATGATCCAGATCAGCAGGCCGTTGCCAGTGCTTTCGGCCAGCGCCCTGTGCCAAAGCGTATCTGCCTCGGAAAAGGCCGTGGGATCGTCGAGGCACTCTTCCATGCGGCTGCACAGCCCCTCCAGCCGCTCGAAATCCGCGCGCCGGCCATGCAGGACAGTCAGCCGACAGATATGCGGCTCCAGCGCGAAGCGGGTGTCGATAAGCTCCAGCGGCGTGGCGTTCTCTATCGGGTTCGGGCCAATCCGTTCCGGTGCATGAACCACATAGGTGCCACTTCCGGGCCGCGTTTCGACGATGCCCTCCTGTTCCAGACGCGCCAGAGCGCGCCGCACTGTGCCGCGCGCCGCGTGAAAGCTTTCTGACAGGACTCGCTCTGGCGGCAGGCGGTCATGCAGTTGCAAAACACCCTCGGCGATATCGCGTCGAATCTGTGCCGAGATGTCAGCGGCGCCCATTCTTTGTGCATCAGTCACAGGTCACATCCTCACAATTTGTACCAAATATAGACCATTTTACGGGATTGAAAAGCAAATTTGCCTCCTTTGGATCAGTTTCGGTTGACTTTCGGGACGTGCCCCGGAATCGTGTCTGCATGTTCCGCTCCGGAAACCTTCGTCTTGCGGGACCAACCCAGCCGCCGCAAGCGGGCGTCAGACCTGACCGCGGCAAGACATCAGGGAGTTAGACAGTGGCTGAAATGGATATTGAAAGATTTGTCGAGGCCCCGGGCCGAGACGAGAAGATCAAGGAAGTCCGCAAGAAGATTGACGAACTTGGAATCGAGTATTTGTATCTACAATTTGTGTCCGTCACAGGCAAGATCATGGGCAAGGGCATTCCGGCAGACCATTGGGAGCAGGTGGCGAAGAAGGGCTTTCAGCTTGTCTACGGCGCGACGGTCAATCTGTTTCTCAACCGGGGCGGCGATTACCTGGGCTATGGTCCCGAAGCGGCCGAACTGATCGGCATTCCGGAACCCGAAACCTTCATGCAGTTGCCTTGGGCACCCGAGATCGGCCGGTTCTACTGCACGCTTTTCCGCAACCGCGAGGAAAAGGAAAATCCCGGTGGCTACCTGACCGCCGACAGCCGTGGCAACCTGCGCCGCCTGCATGACGAATTCACGAAAAAGCACGGTACCAAACTGCGCATCGGTACCGAGCCGGAAATGATGTGGCTGAAATTCGACGAGAACGGCAAGCCCAAGGACGGCTTTTCCAAGCCTTATTGCTATCATATCGACCAGTTCGAAAGCTTGCGGCCCGTGTCGCTTCAGGTAATACGCTATGCGCGTAAGATGGGCCTTGACATGATCCAGGGCGATCACGAGGACGCGCCCGGTCAGCTTGAACTGAACTGGATGTTCGACGACGTGCTTCGCAATGCCGACCGCCTGACCACCTATCGTCAGATTTGTGCGCAGGTCGCGCGCGAGCATGGCATTTTCGCCTGTTTCATGACCAAGCCCTTCATGGGTGTCAGCGCCTCTGGCTGCCACCACAACATGAGCCTTTGGCACGGGGGCGAGGACCAGTTCGTGAAATGCGGCAACGATCCCGACAACCTGCCCGGCATGGCCGACAATTATATGTATGTGAAGGGCGGCGAAAACACCTTCATGCCCGATACGGACGATCCGCAGATGCCCGGTGCCGAAGGGCTCAAGGCCATCGGTGGCGTGGTGCATCACCTTCAGGCGCTGACCGCGATTGGTTGCTCGACCGTGAACTCCTATCGTCGCCTTTGGGACACGGGCTTCTGGGCGCCTGTATTCAGCGACTGGGGCTTTCAGAACCGAACGACGGGTCTGCGCGTCTCTGCACCGGGGCGGTTCGAGTACCGCTCGGTGGATAGTATGGTGAACCCCTACATCATGGGGTCCACCCTGTTGGCGGCGATGGATGACGGGTTGGAGAACAGCCTTGATCCCGGCGAGCCCGAAGAGCGCAACATCTACGAGGCGATGAAGGCTGGCAAGGATGTCAAGAAACTGCCGATGGGCCTTGGCGAGGCGCTCGACAAGCTGGCTGAGGACAAGGTGGTGCAGCGCGGGATGCCCGGAGAGATGTATCGCCTTTACGAAGAGTACAAGCGCGACGAGGTCGCCCGCTTCATGTCCACCGTGACGGAGTGGGACAACGAGATGTACATGGAATGCCTTCCCTGAGGTGGACCATGGCAAGGGCGGCGGGCAGAGGTGTCCGCCGCCTGTCTGAACCAACAATCTGAACCCAGAGGAGGCGCACGCGAATGTGTGGAATTGCTGGATTGATACACAAGGGCAAAAGCAGCGCGGTCGGATCAGAGATGACCGCCATGCTGCAAGCCCTCAAGCATCGCGGACCGGACAGCACCGGCTACGCGGTGTATGGCACGCCGACCGAGGGCGATTTCATCATGCGCCTGAAGGTGGCCGAGGCCGAGGACCGCGCCAAGGGCCGCGGCGTGCATCAGCTCATCAGGGACCGTATCGCAGTGGTGGAGGAGATCCTGAAAGAGCATGGCGCCCAGGTGAAATCCAAGGATGCTGCAACGGAATACGCCCTGCGCTACGTGTTGAGCATGACTGGCGATGTCGCGGCCATGGCCGAGCATATCGAGGAGAACGAGGGGGTCGAGATCCTGTCCTTTGGCAACGGGCTTGAACTGATCAAGGATCTGGGCGACGCGACGGTGGTGTCCGAGCAATACGGCCTGACCGGCTTTCAGGGCACCCATGCCATCGGGCACACGCGGATGGCTACGGAATCGGATGTCGATATCAAGTCGGCGCATCCCTACTGGGCGTTTCCCTATAACGACGTCAGCGTCGTGCATAACGGGCAGATCACGAATTACTGGATCATGCGCCGCGAGATGGAACGCAAGGGACACCGCTTCATGTCCAATTGCGACTCAGAGCTTCTGGCGGTCTACACCGCGCATAACCTTGCCAACGGGGTGTCGCTTGAAGACAGCCTGCGCAACTCCATCCAGGAAATCGACGGCGTTTTCACCTATCTCGTGGCAACCAAGGATCAGCTTGGCCTGGCCAAGGACACGATGGCGGCAAAACCGCTGGTTCTTTACGAATCCGACGACCTGATCGCAATGGCAAGCGAAGAAGTCGCCATCCGGGCCATCCTGCCCGAGGAAATCGATACGACAGACCCTTACGACGAGGAGGTCCGGGTATGGCAAGCGTAACCGACGCAGAACTCAAGCAAATGACCCAGGAAGAGCGGGTGACCGCCCTGGGTATGCGTACCGAGGCCTTGACGGGCAAGACGCTTTACGTGGAATTCGACGTCGATGCCGAAGAACGGTTTACCTATCCGTGGGCACCGGACGTCGATTTCAACAAGCGTACCGAGCTTGATACCGACAACATGACCACGACCGAGGTGAACTCGGCCATCCGCGATCTGATGCGCGAAGGTTATGGCACAATCGTGCTCAAGAACCCGCGGGGCAAGCACTCTCTGGGCGTCGGTATCCTGAGCCGTCTGAACCTCATCATCGAAGGTTCCACAGGATATTTTGGCGTGGGTCTGATCGACGGGCCGAACGTGCGTATCAGCGGGCGTGTGGGCTGGTCCTGTGCCGAAAACATGATGTCGGGCACGGTTGTCATTGAAAAGAACGCGGGCTCGACCTTTGGTGCCGCGATCCGTGGTGGCGATCTGGTCTGCAAGGGCTCTGTCGGGTCGCGCACAGGCATCGACATGAAGGGCGGCACGATCCTTGTGGGGGGTGACACCGGCGCGCTGTCGGGCTTCATGATGCAGCGTGGGCGCATGATCGTGTGCGGCAATGCCGGCAAGAACCTTGGCGATTCGATGTATGACGGCACCATCTATGTGGGCGGTGAGATCAAGTCGCTAGGCGTGGATGCGATAGAGGCGGAACTGACCGATCTCGATCGCGCGTGGCTGACCCGCAAGCTCAAGCAATACGGGCTTCTGCCCGACAAGGGCGTGGATCACTTCACCAAGGTTGTCGCAGGCAAACAGCTCTGGAACTACGACAATCTGGAAGCGAACGAAAAGAAACTCATTCTCTGATTTCGGCCCCAGCCCCTGTCCCGGGGCTGTGCCATTCCCTCTAGGAAAGGATATGACATATGGCTGATGGTGATCTGCCGCAGAAAAAACCGCTGAACCGCGATGTGAACCGCATCGGTGACAGCTTTATCTTCCCGCCGCGCGTGATGGATGACATCCACATCAAGTCAGAGCTTGGCCGCTACCGGATGAGAGCATTTTCGCTCTTCAAAAAGATCCCGCATTGGGATGATCTGACATTCCTGCCCGGCACGCTGACGCGTTTCGTGATCGAGGGCTACCGCGAGAAATGCGAAACCAAGACAGTGATTGGCCCGCGCGCGAAAAAGCCGCTGGAGCTGGATATCCCGATCTACATCACCGGCATGTCCTTTGGCGCGCTGTCGTATGAGGCCAAGACGGCCCTTGCGCGCGGGGCCACGATGGCCGGCACCGCGACCTGTTCGGGCGAGGGCGGTATGATCCCTGACGAGCGGCGGTTCAGCTCCAAGTGGTTCTATCAGTGCATCCAGTCGCGCTATGGCTTCAACCCCAACCACCTCGTACTGGCCGATGGCGTCGAGTTCTTCATCGGGCAGGGCTGCAAGGTTGGCCTTGGCGGGCACCTGATGGGCCAGAAGGTGACCGATCAGGTCGCCGAGATGCGCAGCTTGCCCGCCGGGATCGACCAACGCTCGCCTGCACGTCACCCCGACTGGCTGGGCCCGGATGACCTTGCGCTCAAGATCCAGGAGATCCGCGAGGCGACAGACTGGCAGATCCCGATCCAGTTGAAACTTGGCGCGGCACGGGTCTATGACGACGTGCGCATGGCCGTGAAATGTGACCCGGACTCTATTTATATCGACGGGATGGAAGGCGGCACCGGGGCCGGTCCGCACCTTGCCACCGAGGACACGGGCGTGCCCGGCATGGCGGCGATCCGTCAGGCCCGCAAGGCCATCGACGATCTGGGCAAGCGCGGCGAGATCAGCCTTGTCTACGCGGGCGGTATCCGCAACGGCGCTGACGTGGCCAAGGCCATCGCCCTTGGGGCCGATGCGATTGCCATCGGTCATTCGGCCATGATGGCACTGAACTGCAACAAGGACATCCCAGAGGCCAACTTCCCCGAGGAAATCGGTGCCGATCCGGGCTATTGCTACCATTGCCACACGGGTCGCTGCCCGGTGGGCGTGGCCACGCAAGACCCCAAGCTGCGCGCGCGGCTCGACCCCGACGAGGCGGCGGAGCGGGTATACAACTTCCTGCATACGCTCACCATAGAGGCGCAGCTTTTCGCGCGGGCCTGCGGCAAGACCTATCTGCATAGTCTGGAGCCGGAAGACCTCGCGGCGCTGACGATGGAATCCTCGACGCCCATGGCGGGCGTGCCGCTGGCAGGGACGAGCCACACCGTGGGCGTCGAGGATTATCACCACTTGTAAATGGTGGGTTCAAGAACCCACCCTACGGATCATGCGTAGGGTGGGGGATACCCCCCACCTGATGGAGGACTAACACATGGCTGGAACTCAATACCGCGGCTCCGAGATCAAGGATGTCGACCAGTTCCTGAAAGACGCGGCCGGGCTGGAATCCGAGCGCGAAAAGGAAATCGGCCAGCATATCGGCTATCGCTATGACGTGAACCTTGTGCCCGATTACAAGCGCATCACGCCCTATCTTGAAAAATACATGGAGGTCATGGGCTGGGACGACCTGAACTGGTTGGAGGATGTTCATATGGGCTATGAAGATGGCTCGCCTGCCGTCTTTGACCGTAACAACAACGGCTGGATCCGGGTGCCCGACTCGATCGAGTTACCGGATAACCAGCAGGACCGGGACATGATCGCGCGGGAGCTTCTTTTGAAATTCCAGATGAGCGACCGCCATCCACTGGTTGCCTTGCGCAAGGCTTATATGAAATTCTGAATCAATGACGCGCCCGCTCAACATCGCCTGTCTTCAGACCCGCCCCATGCCTGATATGGTTTCGGCGCTGGAAGAGGCGTTGCCGCTTGCCCGTCAGGCGGTAGAGGCGGGCGCGGAGATGCTTTTCCTGCCGGAATATTGCGGCGGGCTTCGCACAGATGGTCCCGCCGTCGCGCCGCCCTCGGCCCCGGCGGGCGCACATATGTTTTTTGACCAGATGCGGCTTTTTGCCAAGCGCCACTCCGTCTGGCTGAACCTCGGCTCGATTGCCGTGGATGGGCTGGACGGGCGCATCATCAACCGCGGTTTCATGATTGACGACACGGGCAATATCACCGGGCAATATGACAAGATCCACATGTTCGACATCCAGCTGAGCGAGACAGAGGTCTTCCGCGAAAGCGCGCATGTCAGCCCCGGCGACTGTGCCGTGATCCACGACACGCCGAAGGCCCGCATCGGCCATACGATCTGCTACGACCTGCGCTTTCCCGAGCTTTTCCGCGATCTGGCCAAGTCCGGGGCGGAAATTCTGATCTGTCCCGCCGCCTTCACCAAGAAGACCGGGCAGGCGCATTGGCATGTCCTGAACCGCGCCCGCGCCATCGAAAGCACGCGTTTTGTGGTGTCGGCCTGTGCCACCGGCCCGGTGCCGGGCGGCGGAGAGACATTCGGCCATTCGCTTATCATCAACCCGTGGGGCGAGGTACTGGCTGACGGTGGCACGGAGCCGGGCCTCATACAGGCCACCATCGACCTTGACGAGGTAGCGGCCGCCGCCGGGCGTGTGCCCAGCCTGACCGCCGACCGTCCCTTTACCCTTGACCCAGACAGCAAAAGGAACGTGGCATGAGCTCGCTCGCCGCCTCTCTCGGCCAAAGCTATTCGGATCACCCGCTGCGTCTGGCTTTTCTCAAGTGGCAATGCCATGTGCGCCAGTTCGCGATGCGCGAAAACGATGGCCGGCCCGACGACGCGATCATGCCAGATGTGATTCCCGCCGGGATGACGGAACCGCTTGGCGCGATCATCACGGTGATGAACAAGGCACCGGGCTATTCCGTGACGCCCGAGTTGCAGCACATGGCCGCCAAGACGAACGATCCCGCGCAGATCCGCAATGCGGCGATCCAGTTCCTGTCCGCGACCTATTACCAGAAGGCACGGGAGTTCTCGGATATCCTGACAGCCACCTTTCCGCCCGGCAGCGCGGGTGCCAAAACGCTGCACGAGGCGGGCCGCGCCACGCTGATTTTCGAGCATTACGGCCAGCGGTTCGAACTGGATTGCAAGGTCTGGCGACTGGCACCGCATAACCTGCTGCATCAGGCTACGATGGCGCATAACATCCTTTTCAACCCCGCGCTCCCCCCCACGACAGAGGTGCTGGGGTTCGAGCCGGACTGGGATGCAAGCCGGTCTGACCCTCCGGTGCGCTGACATGGGACGTGAGATATCAGATCTGGACGGAATGCCGTTTCTCGATGTCTCCGATCCCCGCTTTTCCACCCGAGGCCCGGAAATGCGCGCGGCCCGCGCAGCACATTGGTGCGCGCGCACGCCCTACGGGCTTGCGGTGCTGCGCTACATGGAGGTGGGGCGCATCCTGCGTGACCGGCGGTTCCGGCAGGGCAGCCATAACTGGCCTGACGCGGTGGGGATTTCCGGTGCTTTCGCCGAATTCTGGCGCGATTCCGTCATCGGGCGCGAGGGGGCGCCGCATCAACGCCTGCGCGCGCTGGCCGTACCGGCGCTGACCGAGGCATATGTGCTGAGCCTCAAGCCCGCCTTTGACGAGATCGGGGGGGATCTGTGCCGTGACCTGCGCGCGACAGACCATTGCGAGTTTCAGAGCGCCTTTTGCGAGCCTTTTGCCGGGCAGGCGATCACCACTCTGCTGGGGATGGAGCGCGAGGCATGGCCGCTGGTCGCGCACAACGCCGCCGATCTGGGGCTGGCGATGGGGATTGGCGCGAAAGCCCACGAGGCACGGTTCAACAAGGCGTGCGAGACGCTCTTTCAGCTGGCCGAAGAACTGGTCGCCAAGGTGCGCAGCGGCAAGGACAGCGACAGTTACGTTGCGCGCATGGTGTCGCTGTTCGACCAGAACGGCGATTGCAGCCACGAGGAATTGCTCAATACCATCGTCATTTCGATCTTCGGCGGGGTGGATACCACCCGCGCATTATTGGGGCTTGGGCTGTCGCTCTTCATCGAGGCCCCGGATCAGTGGGATCTGTTGCGCGCCGACGGGTCGCTGATCCCCAACGCGGTGGAGGAATTCATCCGCGCCCGCCCGACAACCACATGGGCCACGCGCGAAGCGCTGGAAGACGTGGAGATAAACGGGCAGATCATCCCGAAAGGCACAGTGGTGCATCTTTTCGTTCACGCCTCCGCCCGCGACCCGGATTTCTGCGACGATCCCCGCTTTGACATCATCGCCAAGCGGCGCAAGCATTTCGGCTTTGGCGGCGGTGCGCATCACTGCATCGGGCATTTCGTGGCGCGCACCGACACAGCCGCGGCGCTTGGCGCGCTGCGCGAAACCTTTCGCAGGGTCGCGTATGATGGGACGCCGGACTGGTTGCCAGATAGTGGCAATACCGGCGCGCTACGCCTGCCCATCCGCTATGAATTGGCCTGACCCTCTGCCAGGCCGGTCAGGATCGGGCAATCAGGCCGGGTATCCCCGGCGCAGGATCGTATCAGATCGTTCAGCGTGTCGCGCATCTGCCGAAGCTGTGCGATCTTCGCGTCGATCTCGTTCAGGTGTTCCTGCGCGATCTCCTTCACATCGCCGCTGGCCCTTGTCTTGTCTTGGTAAAGCGACAAGAGGGTTCGGCAATCCTCGATGGAAAAGCCGAGCGCGCGGGCGCGACCCAGAAAGGCAAGCTGGTGCAAATGCGTGTCGGCGAAAACACGGTAGCCATTCGCGCCCCGGTCGGGATGAACGAGGCCGATTTCCTCGTAATAGCGGATGGTTTTCGCAGGCAGGCCCGTTTGTTCGGCAACGTCCGAGATGTTCATGACGTCTCCTTCAGAGGTGTTTGTATCGCGCGCAGGCGAAGCGCGTTGCTAAGCACGAAAACCGAGGACAGCGCCATCGCGCCCGCCGCCAGCATCGGCGACAAAAGCATCCCCGTAACGGGGTAAAGCACACCCGCCGCCACCGGGATCAGCGCCACGTTATAGGCAAACGCCCAGAACAGGTTCTGCCGGATGTTGCGCATGGTGTGGCGCGAAACCTGCATCGCCGTCACCGCCCCGCGCGGATCGCCCGAGACCAGCACCACGTCGGCGGCCTCTATTGCCACGTCGGTGCCAGTGCCCATGGCCAAGCCCACATCGGCTTCTGCCAGAGCGGGCGCATCGTTGATACCGTCGCCGACAAAGGCCACCGGGCCGAACGCGTCACGCAGCCGTCGCACGGCATCGCGCTTTTCACCCGGCAGCACCTCGGCCTCGACATGGTCGATGCCGAGTTTGGTGGCGATGGCCTGCGCCGTGGCGGTGGTGTCGCCGGTGATGAGCGCAGTTTTGAAACCATCCTCGTGCAGCGCGTCGATTGTGGCCCTCGCATGGGGTTTCACCGGGTCGGAAACACCTATCAACCCGGCGATCTGCCCGTCTATGGCCACCAGAACCGGGGTTTCCCCCCGATCGGTCAGTGCGGCGAGCGGCTTTGACAGCGGCGCGGTGTCGATGCTTTCTTTCGCCATGAGACGCGCGGTGCCGATCACCAGCGCACGGCCCTCGACCGTGGCGGTCAGCCCGTGGCCGCCGATGGCCTGCATATCCTGCGCGTGTGACAGGCTCTCGTCGGCCTCTTGCGTGGCCGTCTCGATGGCGCGGGCGATGGGATGCTCCGATTGCGCCTCGGCAGAGGCGGTGAGGCGCAGCAAATCGCCGCGCGTGATCCCGTCCACCGTGCTCACATGGGTGACGGCGGGGCTGCCTTGGGTCAGCGTGCCGGTCTTGTCGAAGGCCACCACCCGCGCGCCATCCAGCCGTTGCAGCGCATCGCCCTTGCGAAACAGCGCGCCCAGTTCTGCGGCGCGGCCCGTGCCCACCATGATCGAGGTGGGCGTGGCCAGCCCCATCGCACAGGGGCAGGCGATAATGAGGACAGAGACCCCCGCCACCAGCGCAAGCCCCAGCGCGGGGTCCGGGCCGAAGGCCAGCCAGGCCAGCACCGTGACCAGCGCGATGCCCATGACCACGGGCACAAAGACGCGCACCACGCGGTCGGCCAGCGCCTGAATGGGCAGTTTCGCGCCCTGCGCCTCTTCGACCATGTCGATGATGCGCGACAGCATGGTGTCGCCGCCCACCGCCGTGGCGCGGAATCGCAGCGCGCCTTGACCGTTGATCGTGCCGCCCACGACGGTGTCGCCGGGGGTCTTCTCCACCGGTGTCGGCTCTCCGGTGATCATGGATTCGTCGACGTAAGAGCGCCCTTCGGTCAATTCACCATCGACAGCGATACGCTCGCCGGGGCGCACATAAAGGACATCGCCCTTGGCCACGGTCTCTATCGCGACCTCGTGCGGCTCTCCGTCACGCTCTATGCGGGCGGTTTGCGGCTGCAACCCTATCAGCCGCCGGATCGCGGCACCTGTCCGTCCGCGCGCGCGCGACTCGAGCCAGCGGCCCAGAAGGATCAGGGTGACGATCACGGCGGCGGCCTCGTAATAAACCGCGCGGGTGCCTTCGGGCAAAAGTACGGGCGCGAAAAGCGCCACGGTGGAAAAGCCCCAGGCGGCGGCGGTGCCAAGCGCCACGAGACTGTTCATGTCGGGTGCGCCGCGTAAAAGCGCGGGCGCGCCGCGCAGGAAAAACTCGCGCCCCGGCCAGATCAGAACGAGCGTGGTCAGCACGCATTGCACCAGCCAGCCATTTGTCTGCCCAATGGTTGCGTTGATCCAGTGGTGCAACGGCGCAAAGACATGCCCGCCCATTTCCATAACGAAGACGGGCAGGGTAAGTGCTGCGGCGATGATCGTCATGCGCCGCGCGTGGCGCGTTTCGGTCTCGCGCCGATCTGCGGCGGCGTCTGGCGTGGCGGCATTGGCGACCTCGGCGGGATAGCCCGCCTGTGTCACAACGCGCGCCAGATCGCCGGGCGTGGTGGCGTCTGACAGGTAATCGACCTGCGCCTCCTGGCTGGCCAGGTTGACCCGTGCGCGCAGCACGCCCGGCGTCGCGCTCAGCGCGTCCTCGATCCGCCCTGTGCAAGACGCGCAATGCATCCCTGTGATGTCAAGCGTGGTGTGGTCCTGCCGCGCGGGGTATCCGGCCTCTGACAATGTGTCGGCGACCTGTGACAGGCTTGCCCCGTTCAGGTCAATCCGGGCGGTGCCTGTGGCAAAGTTCACATGTGCATCGCGCAGTCCGGGCAGGGCTTGCAGGGCGCGTTCGGCACGGCCCGCGCAACCCGCGCAGGACATGTTTTCGATTTTCAGGCGCAAGGATGTCATGGCCTGCATATAGGGCTTCCAGTGACTGGAAGGTCAAGGCCCTGCGTGGCAACGAGCCGTCTTTTTCCGAGCGCGCCTTGATGCGCCCGCCAGCTTGCGAAAAGGCGTCAGCGTTGCGCGGCGTTCAGCCCGGCGCGGGCAAAGTCCGGCACCATGGCCCCGAGCCGCAAGGCGCGGTCCGGGTCCGCCGCATTGCCATCGAGCGCGCGTTTCTTGACGCCTTGCAGGATCGCGGCCATGCGGAAAAAGCAGAAGGCAATATAGAAGTTGAAATCGTCAATGCCCGAAAGATCGCGCCGCGCGCAATAGGTGTCGATGAAACGCTGGTCTGACCACAGGCCAAGCGTGGCACGGTCCACCCCGGCAAGTCCGCGCCCCTCGGATGTGGCGGGCATGGACCATTGCATGATGACCCCTGCCAGATCCGCGTAAGGATGGCCGATGGTGGACAGCTCCCAGTCGAGCACGGCAAGAAGCCTTGTGCCGTCCTTCGCGTAAAGCAGGTTGTCGAGCCGGTAATCGCCATGCACCAGACGCCGTTGCCCGTCATCCTCGGGCATGTTTTGCGTCAGCCAGTCGATCAACGCGGCCATGTCGGGCAGGTTTTCGGTTTGGGTGGCGTGGTACTGCTTGGCCCAGCGGTCTGTCTGGCGCTGGCAGTAATGCCCGGCGGGACCGAAATCCGACAGGCCCACCGCATCTGGATCGACCCCGTGAATGGTGGCAAGCACGCGGTTCATCTCATCAAGCAGGGCGTGGCGTGTGTCGGGGGCAAGCCCCGGCAGGACGGGCTGATCGAAAGAGCGCCCTGCGACCAAGTCCATGATATAAAAGGCCGATCCGATCACCGCATCGTCCTCGCACAGCGCGTGCATCTTTGCCACCGGCACATCCGTTGCCGCGAGGGCCTGCTGGACCCGGAATTCCCGGTCCACGGCATGTGCGGATTTCAGCAATGCGCCGGGCGGTTTGCAGCGCAGCACGTAAGACCCGGCAGAGGTATCGAGACGGTAGGTCGGGTTGGATTGCCCGCCCGAGAATTTCGTCGCGCGGATGGGCGCGTCAAAGCCGGGCAGCCTGCCGCGGGCCCAGCCTGCGACCGCGCCCAGATCAAGCGCACCGGTCATGCGAGGTCTGCCCGCCCATGCACGCTATCCCCGGCACGATGCGGGATGTCGTCTTGCTTGCATGAAAAGGTGATACGCCGATCCCGAAACGCGCTTGCCATGCAGGTCGGCGCGTCGATGATACCGGGCGGCTTGGTCGGCGTCATGGCGCGCATGGCCCCTTGATCTCCTCTGGACGCGAGACCTTATTGGTTACACAAAGCGCCCACAGGATCAATTGCAGGAGACAACGTGATGTCTTTCGACCGCACTCTCAAGATAGCCCCCTCCATTCTTTCCGCCGATTTCGCCAATTTCGGCGCAGAGATCCGCGCCATCGAGGCGCAGGGCGCGGACTGGGTGCATGTGGACGTGATGGACGGGCATTTCGTGCCGAACCTCACCTTTGGCCCGCCCGCGGTCGAGGCGTTTCGCCCCCATGTAAAGACCTTCATGGACGTGCATCTGATGATCGCGCCTGTCGACCCCTATATCGACGCCTATGCAAAGGCGGGCGCGGATATGATCACTGCGCATGTCGAGGCCGGGCCGCACACGCATCGCACGCTTCAGGCCATTCGCGCGGCGGGGTGCAAAGCGGGTGTTGCGCTCAATCCCGGCACGCCGCTGGAGGCTGTGGAACATCTGCTGGATCTGGCCGACATGGTGCTGATCATGACGGTGAACCCCGGTTTCGGCGGGCAGAAATTCATCGACAGCGGCGTGGAAAAGACGCGCCGCCTGCGCCGGATGATCGGCGATAGGCCGGTGCATATCCAGATCGACGGCGGCGTGACGCCGCAAACTGCGCCGCAGGTGGTGCAGGCCGGGGCGGATGTGCTGGTGGCCGGATCGGCGGTCTTCAAGGGTGGCAGCGTGGACACGGCTGATGTCTACGGGGCCAACATGCGCGCAATCCGGGACGCGGTCGATACGGCCTCTGCCAAGATGGCATGACCCGCGCGGTCATTTTCGATTTGGACGGCACGCTGATCGACAGCGCGCCGGATATTCACGCGGCGGCCAATCGCGTGATGGCGGGCCACGGGCTTGCACCCTTCACGCTGGCCGAGGCGCGGGGGTTCATCGGGCACGGGGCAGGCGTGTTGATCCAGCGCTGCCTTGCTGCGCGCGGTGTGGCTGACCGGGCGGGCCTCAAAACGCAAGCCTTGCAGGATTTCCTCGAAATTTACGAACATGCCTTTGACCTGACAGCGCCCTACCCGGATGTGGTGGCCGTGCTGGAACAGCTGGCGGATATGGACCTTGCGCTTGGCATTTGCACGAACAAGCCCGCAGGCCCGGCAGCCGCCGTGCTGCGGCATCTTGATCTGGCACGCTTTTTCACGGTGGTCATAGGTGGTGACAGCCTGCCCATGCGCAAACCCGATCCGGCCCCGTTGCTGGCGGCCATCACGGCTCTTGGCGCGACAGCCACCGTGTATGTGGGGGACAGCGAGGTGGACGCCGAAACCGCGCAGCGGGCGGGCGTGCCCTTTGCGCTTTTCACCGAAGGATATCGCAAGAGCCCTGTGGAGAGCCTGCCACATAACGTGGCCTTTGCCGCGTTTTCAGACCTGCCTGACGCGGTGCGCGGCATCCTCGGTTAAGCGCGATGGCACGGTGCCGCGCGGGGTGCTAGGCTGACGCCTGAGGAGAACACGATGAGTTTCCACGACCGCCTGAAAGCCGAGATCGCCGCGCGGCGTGACGACCTGATCGCGCTGACCCAAGACCTTATCCGCATTCCCACGCTCAACCCGCCGGGCGAGAATTACCGCGAGATCTGTGATTATCTTGACCGCCGTCTGCGCGCCGGTGGCTTTGCAACCGAACTCATTCGCGCCGAAGGCGCCATCGGCGACAGCGACAAGCATCCGCGCTGGAATATCGTAGCCCGGCGCGAGGGGGAAAGGCAGGGGCAATGCGTGCATTTTAACAGCCATATCGACGTGGTCGAGGTGGGCCACGGCTGGACAACCGATCCTTTCGGCGGCGAGCTGCGTGATGGTCGCATCTATGGGCGCGGAGCCTGCGACATGAAGGGCGGGTTGGCCGCCAGCATCGTCGCGGTCGAGGCGTTTCTGGCGCTTTGCCCGGATTTTGCCGGGGCGATCGAGATCAGCGGCACGGCGGACGAGGAATCGGGCGGTTTCGGTGGCGTCGCCTACCTTGCGGAAAAGGGCTATTTTTCGCCCGAGCGCGTGGATCACGTGATCATCCCGGAACCGCTCAACAAGGATCGGATCTGTCTGGGCCATCGCGGCGTCTGGTGGGCCGAGATCGAAACGATGGGCGAGATCGCGCATGGCTCCATGCCGTTTCTGGGCGATTGCGCGGTGCGCCACATGGGGGCCGTGGTGGCCGAGATGGAAGCGAGCCTGTTCCCGGCGCTGGCGCGCAAACGCACCGACATGCCCGTGGTGCCCGAGGGCGCGCGGCAATCGACGCTCAACATCAATTCCATCCATGGCGGCGCGTCCGAGCAGGCCGCGGATTACACCGGCCTGCCAAGCCCTTGCGTGCCCGACCGCTGCCGCATGGTGATCGACCGCCGCTTTCTGATCGAGGAGGATATAGGAGAGGTCGAGGCCGAGATCCGCGAGGTGCTGGAAACCGTGCGTCGTGGGCGCGCGGGGTTCGATTATGACATCCGCGAATTGCACCGCGTGCTGCCCAGCATGACAGAGCGTGACGCGCCCGTTGTCGGCGCGGTGTCCCGCGCGGTCGAGCAGGTCTTTGCGCGGCCCGCCGATTATGTCGTCAGCCCCGGCACCTATGACCAGAAACATATCGACCGGATCGGGCGGTTGAAGAACTGCATCGCCTATGGTCCCGGTATCCTGGACCTTGCGCACAAGCCGGACGAATATATCGCCGTCGAGGACATGATGCAGTCTGCCGAGGTCATGGCGTTGACGCTGCACGAGTTGCTGGCTGGATCATAGGTCTTTGACCATGCCACCATCGCGCAGGCGCATTGCGGCCTGACGTCCGGGGATTGACGGAACTCAGATCGCGATATTGTCGATCAACCGCACGCCGGCGAGCTTTGCCGCGGCAAAAAGTCGGACCGGAACGGATAGATCCTCTGCCAGCGACAGATCGCTTTGACGGCGCAGGTCGAGATAATCCACCGCGGCAAAGCCCGCCTTTTCCAGGCGCGCGATGGCCGCCGTCTGAAGCGAGGCCAGAGGCTTTCCTGTGTGCAGACCTTCGGCGATGCCCTGCATTTCCTCTTGCAGGCGCGGCGCGATCGTGCGGGCGCGGTCCGACAGAAGCAGATTGCGCGACGACAACGCCAGCCCGTCGATATCGCGGATCGTCGGGCAGCCATGCACCTTCACCGGCAGATCAAGATCCGCCGCCATGCGGCGCACCACCAGCAATTGCTGAAAATCCTTTTCGCCGAAAAACGCATCACTGGCCATGGTCTGGGTGAACAGCTTTGCCACCACGGTGGCGACCCCGTCGAAATGGCCGGGCCGGTGCGCGCCCTCCATCACATCGGTCAGCCCCGCGACGGAGACATTGGTGGCAAAGCCCTCGGGATACATCTGGGGCCCGTCCGGCACCCAGAGCGCATCCACGCCGAACCGCGCCAGCTTGCGCGCGTCATCCTCTTCGGTGCGCGGATAGTTTGCCAGATCCTCGGGATTGTTGAACTGTTTGGGGTTCACGAAAATCGTGACGATCACGTGATCGCAGGCCGCCTTGGCCGCGTCCACCAGTGACATGTGCCCCTCATGCAGCGCACCCATCGTAGGCACCACGCCGATACGCGCGCCCGCGCGGATCCAAGGGGTGGTTGTCTCGCGCAGCTCTGCCAGCCGCCGCAGGATCGGCGGTGTCATCTCGGCGCGGCTTTTGCCGGGGCCGTATCGGCGAAGGTATGTTCTTCGGCGGGAAAGCTGCGCGCGCGGACCTCTTCGGCGTAGGTTTTGACCGCTTCTTCCGCATCCTCGCCCAAGTTTGCGTAGCGTTTGACGAATTTCGGCTTGAACGCCGTGAACAGCCCCAGCATGTCGTAATGCACAAGGATCTGCCCGTCACAGCCCACAGAGGCGCCGATGCCGATGGTGGGGATGGAGATTTCCCGCGTGACGCGGTCCGACAGGTTGGCGGGCAGCTTTTCCAGCACCACGGAAAACGCCCCGGCCTGATCGACGGCGCGCGCATCGGCAAGCAGCTTTTCGGCCTGATCGTCGCGGCCCTGCACCTTGTAGCCGCCGAGCGTGTTGATGGATTGCGGTGTCAGCCCGATATGCGCCATCACCGGCACGCCGCGCGCCACCAGAAAGGCGATCGTTTCGGCCATGGCCACCCCGCCTTCCAGCTTGACCGCGGCCGCGCCGGTTTGCGCCATCATCCGCGACGCGTTGCGAAACGCCTGCGCCGGGCTTTCCTCGTAAGAGCCGAAGGGCATGTCGACCACCAGCATCGCGGTGCTTAGCCCACGGGCCACGGCCTGACCGTGCATGATCATCATGTCCATTGTCACGCCAAGCGTGTTCTGCATCCCGTGCAGCACCATCCCCACGCTGTCGCCGACAAGGACAAAATCGCAATGCGCGTCCATGATCTGCGCCATGGGCGTGGTGTAGGCGGTCAGCGACACGATGGGCGTGCCGCCCTTCATGGCGCGGATGTCGTCGGGCATCGGGGCGGATTTGCGGGCTGTGGCGCTCATGTGTGGCCTCACATTGATCAAGATTGAGCGCGCAAGTAGCAGGTCTGCACGGGTGAATCCATATCTGATCCGCCTGCGACCGGACGTGGCCGGTGGCGCGACGGCCGTAAAGAATAAAGTCACAAGGGCGTAAAGTCACAGAAGCGCAAAGCTGTGGTTCAGCTTTCTCAGGAAACACTTTAGGCTTGCGGCATGACGCATCTTGTCCGCCTTGGCTCTGCCCGCTTCTCGTGGTGCCTGCGCTGCCTGGCGCTGGCACTGTCCTGCCTTTTGTCGGCGCAGCCCGCCTTTGCGCAGCCCACGCTTGCACAGTCCGGGACGGCGGACCGGGCGAGCGTGCCGCGTTCTGACATCATCCGGCTTCTGGCCGCGCTGCCGGATTATGCCGATTTCCGCTCCGAGATGCGGACGCTGGGATTTCGGGGCGAAAAGCTGGATCTGGCGGTTGCACATGCCGAACTGATCTACCGTGATCCGGTGATCGCGGGATATGTGGCCGACCGCGTGATCGCCGCCTATGGCGCGCCGGAAACCGGGGCAGATGCACGAGGCCTGATCGGGTCGTTGATCGAGCGCGGTCTGCCGCATATGTCCACCGCTGAACTGGGATACTACCACCGTGTTGAAAAGTTGATGATGGAGGCGCTGCCGGTGCGGGACTGCGGACGCATCATGCGCAACCGGATGCCGCCGGGGCAGTTCGTGCGGGTCATGTCGCGCATGGCCGCGCGGCTCAATACCGCCGGGTTGCGCAATTATTACCGGCTTCAGGCCAAGGCGGCGCGACACGGCGTGACGCGTCCGCCCGTCCGCCTGAGCCGGGCCCGGATGGATGCGGTGGAAACCCGCATCGCAGAGGCGCTGGCCACCCGCATCGCGCAGTCGGACAGCCCGCGCGTGATGCAACGCGCCATCGGCAACCTGCCCGGTGCCAGTAATGCGCGGGCCTGCGCGATCGGGCGCATGTTCATGGATATCGTGGCGGATATGGAGGGCCAGGAGCAGCGGGATGCCTTGCTCTATCTGAGCTTGCCCTCCCCTTGATAGGGGGGCGGCGCGTGGCGTACGGGGCCGATTTTTGTGAAAAATCGGTCCGGAATTTTTGAAAATTCCGGTTTCGCCAGATGGCATGGGTCTGTTCTTTTCGTATCTGACGCAGTATCGGAAAGGCCAATGACATGTCTGCGGGGGCCACGCCCATGAAAAAAGCACTGATTACCGGCGTCACGGGGCAGGATGGCGCCTATCTGGCGGAATACCTGCTGGACAAGGGCTACGAGGTGCATGGCATCAAGCGGCGCACCTCGCTGTTCAACACCGCCCGTATCGACCACCTGTTCGAGGGTGAGCCGGGGCGTTCGGGGCAGTTCCAGCTGCATCACGGCGACATGACCGACAGCTCCTCGCTTACTCGCATCCTGCAATCCGTGCGGCCCGACGAGGTTTATAACCTTGCCGCGCAAAGCCATGTCGCCGTCAGCTTCGAGGAGCCGGAATACACCGCCAATTCCGATGCGCTGGGCGCGTTGCGCCTGCTGGAGGCGATCCGCTTTCTGGGGCTGGGTGACAAGACACGGTTTTATCAGGCCTCCACGTCAGAGCTTTACGGTCTGGTGCAGGAAACTCCGCAGCGTGAGACGACGCCGTTTCATCCCCGCTCGCCTTATGCCGTGGCCAAGCTTTACGCGTATTGGATCACGGTGAATTACCGTGAAGCCTATGATCTTTATGCTTGCAACGGGATTCTCTTTAACCACGAAAGCCCCATTCGCGGCGAAACCTTCGTGACCCGCAAGATCACCCGCGCGCTGGCCCGGATCAAACTGGGGATGCAACAGGATCTGCGGCTTGGCAACATGGACGCGCTGCGTGACTGGGGCCATGCGCGCGACTATGTGCAGATGATGCATCTGATGCTGCAACAGGAGAGGCCCGAGGATTATGTGATCGCCACCGGGCAGCAATATTCGGTGCGAGACTTTGTGACCCGCGCAGCGGATGTGCTGGGCATGACCGTCACGTTCGAGGGTACGGGACTTGACGAGGTGGGTCGCGACGCCGAGGGCCGCGTGATCGTGCGCGTCGATCCGGGCTATTTCCGCCCCGCCGAGGTCGAGACGCTTCTGGGCGATGCCAGCAAGGCGCGCCAGCAGCTTGGCTGGCAGCCCGAGACCAGCTTCGACACGCTGGTCGAGGAGATGGCGCTGGCGGATTTCGAGGAAGCCGCCGCGCTCAAGCGGGCACAGGCGGACAGATGAAGGTTTTCCTGACCGGCGGGCGTGGCATGGTGGGGCGGGCGATCCTGTCTCATCCGGCGGCGCGGGGCGTGGATATCATTGCGCCCACCAGTGCCGATCTGGATCTGATTGACCGGGCGGCCGTGATGGCGGCGGTCGCGTCCGAAGCGCCCGATTTCATCATTCACGCGGCGGGCCGCGTGGGCGGTATACAGGCCAATATGGCGCACCCGGCGGCGTTTCTGTCCGAGAACATGGAAATGGGGTTCAACGTGGTTCAGGCCGCGCGCGCGGCAGGTGTGCCGCGTCTGCTAAACCTCGGGTCAAGCTGCATGTACCCGCATGACGCGCCCAATCCCCTGCGTGAAAGCAGTCTTGGCAAGGGTCAGCTTGAACCCACCAACGAGGGCTATGCGCTGGCCAAACTGGCGGTGGCGCGGCTTTGCACCTTTACCGGGCGCGAACGGCCCGATCTGTCCTACAAGACAGTGGTCCCCTGCAATCTTTACGGCCCGCATGACAAGTTCGACCCCGCCGTGTCGCATCTGGTCCCCGCGATCATCCGCAAGCTGCATGAGGCAAAGGTCGCGGGCGCGGGCACGGCGGAGATCTGGGGCGATGGCACCGCGCGGCGCGAATTCATGTTCTCGGGCGATCTGGCCGCTGGGCTCTGGTCTGCGGTCGAACGCTTTGACGCCTTGCCCGATGACATGAACATGGGCCTTGGGCATGATTATTCGATCAACGACTATTACCACGAGGCGGCCAGCGTCATCGGGTTTGACGGCGCGTTCACCCATGATCTGACGCGCCCCACCGGCATGAAGCAAAAGCTGTTGTCGGTCGAGGCGCAAACCGCCTTTGGCTGGCACCCCGCCACATCGCTGCGCGAGGGGATCGCGCAGACCTATGAGTATTTTCTCAACACCTTTGAAAGGGGCGCGGCATGAGTGACGGCGCAGGATTTCCGCTGGCGACGACAAGCTGGGACAAGGCCGAATACGCGGCGATCGACCGGGTGGTGCAATCGGGCATGTTCTCGATGGGGCCGGAAGTGGCGAAATTCGAGGCAATGTTCGCCAAAGCGATGGGCGCGAACCATGCCGTGATGGTCAATTCCGGCTCCTCGGCCAACCTGATCATGGTCGCCGCCCTGCGCTATCACAAGACACGCAACCTGCCCGAGGGGTCAGAGGTGATCGTGCCCGCGGTCAGCTGGTCCACCACCTATTATCCGCTGCATCAATACGGGCTGCGGATCAAATTCGTGGATATCGACCCTGACACGATGAATTTCGATCTTGATGCGCTGGCGGATGCCATCGGCCCTGAAACCCGCGCGATCATGGCGGTCAACCTGCTGGGCAATCCCAACGATTTTGATCGGATCAACGCCATCATCGGCGACCGCGACATCCTGCTGTTCGAGGATAATTGTGAAAGCCTTGGCGCGACGTTGAAGGGGCGTCAGGCGGGCACATTCGGTATTGCCGGCAGCTATTCGTCGTTCTTTTCGCACCACATCGCCACCATGGAAGGCGGGTTGGTGGTGACCGATGACGAGGAACTTTACCATATCATGCTGTCACTGCGCAGCCATGGCTGGACCCGGCATCTGCCCAAGGTCAACCACGTGACCGGCGAGAAAAGCGACGATCCCTTCGAGGAAAGCTTCAAGTTCGTGCTGCCCGGCTACAACCTGCGCCCGCTGGAAATGAGCGGCGCCATCGGGCAAGAGCAGATCGCGAAATTGCCGGTGATCGTGTCCGAACGGCGCAAGAATGCCGAAAGCTTTCGCGCGCTCATGCAGGGTTATCCGCAGATCCGCATCCAGCGCGAGACGGGCGAAAGCAGCTGGTTCGGCTTTGCCATGGTGGTGCGGCCCGACGCGGGCTTCACCCGTGCCGATCTGATCGCCGCCTTTGGCCGCCACGGGATCGAATGCCGCCCGGTGGTGACCGGCAATTTTGCCAAGAACGAGGTCGTGACCCGCTATATGGATCACGTCATTCATGGCGAATTGCGCCACGCCGACGAAATCGACGCGCGGGGCCTGTTCATCGGCAATCATCATTATCCGCTGGATGACAAATGGCCCTTACTGCGCGCGGCGCTGGACGAGGTGACGGCCTGAGCCGTCAGGCGACCCCTGCGCGCAGCGCGTCGTGGATATGCACCAGCCCTTTCAGCTGACCATCCGCATCCACGGCGAAAAGCGCGCTGATCTTGTTGGCGTTCATCACGCCAAGCGCCTCTGTCAAAAGCGCGTCGGGCGCGATGCTGCGCGGGTTGCGGGTGGCGATTTCGCCCGCCGTGCGTGACATCAGGGTATCGAGATTGCGGCGCAGATCGCCATCGGTGATGACCCCTTCAAGCCGCCCGTCGCGCACCAGTGCGGCGACGCCAAAGCCCTTGGCTGTCATCTCCAGCAAAGTGTCGCCCATCGCCGTCTGCTCCTCCACCACGGGCAGCGCGCGCCCGGTATGCATCACGGCGGATACCTTGAGCAATTGCGCCCCCAACGTGCCGCCGGGATGAAAGGCAAGGAAGTTCTCACGGTCGAACCCGCGCAGCTTCATCAGCGCCACGGCAAGCGCATCTCCAAGCGCCATCGCGCAGGTGGTCGAGGTGGTCGGTGCCATGCCGATCGCGCAGGCCTCTGGAGCATCGGGCAGCAATAGATGGTGATCACCCTGCCGCGCCAGCGTGCTGCCCGGCTTTTTGGTGATGCCGATCAGCGGGATGGCAAAGCGCGCGCAATGGGCGATGATATCGGCCAGTTCCCGCGTCTCGCCGGAATTGGAAATCAGAATCACCGCATCCTCGCGCGTGATCATGCCAAGGTCGCCGTGGCTTGCCTCGCCGGGATGCACATATTGCGCGGGTGTGCCGGTGCTGGCCATGGTCGCGGCGATCTTGGCGGCGACATGGCCGGATTTGCCCATGCCCGACACGATCACGCGGCCTGTTACCGCCAGTAATTGCGCAACCACCGCGTCAAAGCCCGTTGGCAGATCATCGCGGAATGCCAGCAACGCCTTGCCTTCGATGCCAAGCACGTCTCTGGCGATGTCGGAAGGGCTTGCCGGGTTGGTCATTGCGGGGGATCCTGTGACGTGGCTACACTGCCAGCCATAGCGCGCCCCCGCCGCGGGGCCAAGCCCCCGCTGTTGCGCAGGTCGGGTTGTGCCAACATCGAATGTATTGGCGACCCCGGCAGGATTCGAACCTGCAACCTGCCCCTTAGGAGGGAACCGTTCATAGCGCTATTCCTTCTTTGATTTCTGTTGTTTGGGTGATTGTACAGGGTCGTCCTGTACGCGGTTTGTACGAAAACGGGCTCTAACATCGGCCTCATCCGTCTCTGCATGGGCATAGATTCGCACGGGCAAATTGGGGTCTGACCAGCGTCCAGCCTTGGCTGCAGTGACAGGATCGACGCCCTGCCTGACCACCAATCCAGTGAAGAACCCGTGTCGCCCTGCAGGATGTGCGGATATGTATGGGATGCCTGCCCGTTTGCAGATGGTCTTCCATCGCGTGTTATAGCCTGTCGAGCTGCCATAGCCGAACACACGCGGTTTCATGAACCTGCCAGTCTTGCGGTTCTTGGGTCGCTTGGCTGGCAAGGCCAGCAACTCGTCCATCATCTGTGGGGAAACGGTGATCCAACTTTCGGGATGACCTTTCTGTGCCTTCACCCTGACCTTGTTTTCGGCAGGCCGCAGATCGTCCGGTTCAATCGAAATAGCCTGATCGATCCGCGCCGCCGTCTCAAACATGAAGCGCACCAATGCTGCATTGTATGGATCAGCAGCCCTGCAAAACGCATCGATCCACTCCTTGTCCGATGGTTTTCGCTCCACACGACTGGGTTTATTTCGTCGTTTGTCTTGAGCGATCCGCTCAAAGTTGTCGTATGCCTTTACGCGGATCATGGGCGTGTTCTTCAAATCATGGGCATTGTTGATCACTGCACAGGCGGGCGTCACAATTTCCCGCCACCATGTGTCTGTGCAAGCATCTGGCTTTAGCTTTGGCCCCAGCTCCTTAAGCATTCTGCCCGAGATCGCGGACAGAGGCAGATCGCCAATCTCTTCGACGATTGGCATGAGCTGTTTTGCCGCTTTCGGGGATGCTTTGTAGATCAAGATCGCGTCAGAGAAGGTCATGCGCGGTTCATCCCCGAAAACGTATCGGTGAACCGCCCCGGGTTTACCGGAGAGTTTCTGGTTCAATAGTTAGGCTGCTTTTTCGTCAGCGTTCAAGCTTGCGTAGAATGCCTCCTCTGCTTCTTGTGGCGTGATGTAACCGATGGCGCTGTGAAGGCGGGTTTTGTT
>JANSXS010000016.1 GCA_024742835.1 Paracoccaceae bacterium
TAATCGGTCTTGGCCCACTTTACAACATTTGTTGGAATGCTCGGTTCTGTCATGCCACTGCTTCGGGCCAACCCAACCCAAAAACCGCCCTCTACCTGCCTTTGCACGGGGTAGGGTGGCGCGTCACGCATCGTGTGCGTATGGTGTGCACTGCGGGTCCGTTCCAAATGCTGACGGAGCCGAGGAGATCGCTGATGCCTTTGAACGCAGCCACGCAGGCAGCGCGCTTATCTTCTGCGCCCATGATGGATGGTGGCGATTTCTCTGAAATTTCAGACGCTTAAATAGTCCCGTGTGCAGCACATGTTCATGTTTCGATCGCGTTTTTTCGTGCTATGTCGCGCTTGCCACGACAGGCTGGTTCATCCGCTGCCGAGCGACATTCTACCTTGCTCGGCCCTAGATGCGATAGCGGCTGCGGTGAAGAAAAGGTGACAAAGGGCAACTCTGCGTTATGCCTATTCAGTTCACAGAATAGGATTCCACCACCACCTATTTTTTCTTGTGCTCGCCAAGATTGGTCAAGGCTTTGCCCTTAGTGAAGTCGGCTGTTGCAACGACCTTCTCCTTCACCTTCTTGGGCTTCTTCGCTTCTCTATTGCCGCGTTTCTTGTCACCTTTTGACACGTCAGATCCTCCTGATCCAAGTTTCAGTTTATGATGCTGTTTTCGTCTTTGGTCTTCGTCAGTTTGCGATTTGGTGGCCAAAGGGCACTGCGCTTTAGAAGGGGGCGCTCAAATCATTCCGCCCATGTCGGGCATTTCGCTGCCGACACCAGCTTTCTCGGGCTTTTGCGCGACCATCGCTTCGGTCGTGATCAATAGCCCGGCAATGGACGCGGCGTTTTCGAGTGCGATCCGGACGACCTTCGTCGGATCGATGACACCGGCCTTCAGCAAGTCGCCGTATTCTTCGGCCTGTGCGTCGAAACCGAAGCTTGGGCTGTTGTTCTCGATTACCTTGCCGACGACGACCGATCCATCGACGCCCGCGTTGCCGGCAATCTGGCGCAGCGGTGCCTGGATCGCGCGGCGGACGATCTTGATGCCGGAATCCTGATCGTTGTTCTCACCCTTCAGCGTCGCCAGCACCCTGCCAGCGTGAACCAGGGCCACGCCGCCACCGGGCACGACACCTTCCTGAACCGCAGCGCGGGTAGCATTCAGCGCATCGTCCACGCGGTCCTTGCGCTCCTTAACCTCGATTTCGGTTGCTCCGCCGACCCGGATCACGGCAATGCCGCCGGCAAGCTTGGCCAGCCGTTCCTGGAGCTTCTCCTTGTCGTAGTCCGAGGTGGTCTCCTCGATCTGCGCCCGGATCTGGGTGACGCGCGCCGCGATGGCGTCCTTATCGCCGGCACCGTCGATGATCGTCGTGTCATCCTTGGTGATCGCGACCTTTTTGGCGGACCCGAGCATGTCCATGGTGACATTCTCCAGCTTGGTGCCCATTTCTGCGGAAATCACCTGACCGCCAGTTAGCACGGCAATGTCTTCCATCATCGCCTTGCGGCGGTCTCCGAAGCCGGGCGCCTTGACGGCCGCGACCTTCAGCCCGCCGCGCAGCTTGTTCACGACCAGCGTTGCCAAGGCCTCGCCCTCGATGTCCTCGGCCACGATCAACAGCTGCTTGTCGGCCTGAATCACAGCCTCCAGCAGCGGCACCATGGATGCCAGCGAGGTCAATTTCTTCTCGTGAAGCAGGATGACGCAGTCATCCAGCTCGACGACCATCTTCTGAGCGTTCGTGATGAAGTAGGGGCTCAGATAGCCGCGGTCGAACTGCATGCCCTCGACCACTTCGGTTTCGGTCTCCAGTCCCTTGTTTTCCTCGACGGTGATCACGCCTTCATTGCCGACCTTGGCCATCGCGTCTGCGATTTGCCGGCCGATCGCGACTTCTCCGTTTGCCGAAATGGCTCCGACCTTCGCGATCTCGTCGCTGTCGCCGACGGGGCGGGACATGGTCTTGATCTCGGCCACAACCGCGGCGACTGCCTTGTCGATCCCGCGCTTGAGATCCATCGGGTTCATGCCGGCCGCGACAGACTTCATGCCCTCCCGGACAATCGCGTGGGCGAGCACGGTGGCGGACGTGGTTCCGTCGCCAGCTTCGTCATTGGTGCGCTGCGCGACCTCCTTGACCATCTGCGCGCCCATGTTTTCGAAGTGGTCCGACAGCTCGATTTCCTTGGCGACGGTCACACCATCCTTGGTGATGCGCGGCGCACCCCAGGATTTGTCGAGGATGACGTTCCGGCCCTTGGGTCCGAGGGTGATCTTCACGGCGTTGGCCAGCGTGTTGATGCCTTTCAGCATACGGTCGCGGGCATCCGTACTGAATCTGACGTCTTTGGCGGACATGGTCGGGTGCTCCTGAGAATTGTATTTTGCAATCGGGTGAACAAATCCGGGCTTCACAAGCGTCGAACAGAGTTGCCGCCAGCGATGATCGCGTTGATTAGGTCCGCGACAGCTCGGTGGTTTTCCATCTCACGGTCGGTGCCGACCGCGTTCTCATGCGTCGCTGCGGCGTCGCGTAGAACCCCCACGATCTCGTGCTCCGGAAGCAGCTCGCGATCGTTCAAGGCGAGCAGAAGCGCCTCGCAGATCGACAGGGCGGCTTGGCCTGCGTGCTCGCTCGCCGTGGACATGCCAGTAATTCCTTCCAGTGCATCATGGCCCCTTTGGAGTGGAAGGGGGGGTTGATCCTTACTTATCCCACAAACGTCGCTATGCTGGACTGATCCAGAGCAGTGTCCGGGCCGATTTCCGCTCTTGGGTCACGACAGGCCGGGAGGCCCCATGACATCAGTTGAACACAGCCCGCTTACCCGCAAACTCTCGGCCTTCGTCGCTTTGTCTGACGTTGAGCTGGCCGTGCTTGAACGGCTGCACCAGCGCCGCCGATCCTTTGTCGCGGGGCGCGATATGGTGCATCAGGGCCAGTCATCTCAGGCCGCCTATATTCTGTCCGCAGGTTGGGTCTGTTCCTACAAGCTACAGGCCGACGGGACGCGGCAGATCGTGGATTTCCAGGTGCCAGGGGATTTTCTGGGGTTGCGGAGCCTTCTCTTGCGCACCTCTGACCATAGCTTCGAACCCGTCGTGGACATCGAGGCTGCCGAAGTGATGACGAGCGACCTGCTTGAAGCGTTCGCGCAAACCCCTCGCTTGGCGACTGCCATACTCTGGGCGGCGTCAAGGGACGAGGCGATGGTCGTGGAGCATCTCGTTGGAATCGGTCGGCGTGATGCTGACGCTCGCATGGCGCATTTTTTGTTGGAGCTGGGATCGAGGCTTGCGCTGGTCGGCATGGGCAGCAAGGAAGGGTTCGACTGCCCGCTGACGCAGTATCACCTGGCCGATACGCTGGGGTTGAGCGCGGTCCATGTGAACCGCGTCCTGCGCCAGCTTCGCGAGAGTGGACTGGTAACCTTTCGGGAGGGGCGCGTGACGTTTCACGATTATGGCGGGCTGGTGGAACTTGCCGAGTTCGATCCGGCATATCTGGATCAGACCGGGCCGCTCCTGAAATGAGGGGGCCGCCCTCGATTGCTCGGCAGGCGGCCCCGGTGATCACGTCAGACGCTGGAGGTCACGCGAGGGCGTGGGTCGCTGCATCGAGTTCCTTGTTGGTCTCGACATCATTCTTCGCCGTGTTCGCCTTCTCGGCGGCCTGGTAGTGCTTCAGCGCGGCGTCCTTCTTCGGACCGGAGGGCGCCTTGTCCCATGCGGCCTTCACGGAGGTCATCTTCTCGGCGGTCTTGTTCTGTTCGGGAGTCATTGGGATTGTCCTTTCATGGACGGTCCGAGAATAAGAAGCGCGCCGACATGCCGACCTTTTTGGGGTTTGGCACGTCCACACGCTTCTCTGGTACTCGGAAAAAATGCGCCACCAAATATTCGGCGGGCACGTCTCACCTAATCGGTGTCAGCGTCCCGCTGCACTGACGCAGGTTAGTCCTTGCTCGATCCGCTGCGGATTGCTGCGGGTGCCGGTCACAGGGCGATGCCCAGCTGGCGGACGTCTGATCCGGTTGATGCAGCGCCAGGACGCATTTCAAACGACGACCGTTTGCTGGTGGGAAACTCGCAGCCATCTGTCTTCATCGTGAAGGTATGTGGAGGCGCAGAGCGCTTTGTAGATCGGCATGTCAGCTTTCTCCGCCGAGACCCGGTAGGTGAGAATGGCGATGTCATGACACCGCGTGACGCGCCGTTCGGCCATGACGACGGAGCGCCAGCCGGTTCTCTGCTTTAGATGGGTCCAGATCTGGTCACCCTGGAGGATGCCAGGCGGATAAGGGAAGATCATGATGGCGTTGTTTGCTGTTGTCGCCCGCGCGTTGTCCGCCCCACTGGTCCAGAAGTGTTCCTCCATGTCCCAGAGAACGCCCTGTTCGCGCGGCGAAAGCGTCCCGGTCTTGTGCGCAGAATGACCCATTGGCGTCGGTGTCTGAGTGGAAACGGTCATTCGCCTGACCCCGACCCGCCAACCATAAACATCTGAAACAGTACAAAGATGATCGCGAGCACGGCCCAGATCGCGCCGCTTTTACCCGGGCGGCAAACGGCCACCGTCGAGGCAGCTCGCTTCAGGGTACCTGGCGTCGAGCTATCTGGGAGCAGTTGGCTCAAGTCCCGTGCGACCCTGCGGTGATCGCTTTCGAGCGTGGGAACATCCGGAAATCGAGCAAGCAGCTTTCCCAACCGTGATCCCGCGGCATCGCGCCCTAGCGCGACCAACTCCGCGGTTTCTTTCCATGGATCGAGGCCGAGGCGCGCGAGGGTGGAGAGGACCGTCACGACATAACCGTTCCGGTCCTCGCCGACCGAGGCATAGAGAAATCGCTCGAATTCGAGCGGGTGCGGGTTGAGGACATTGGGTGTGGCCATCGTCGTTCCATTCCTTGGTTGCAGGAACGCAAATCGCCCCTGTTTACCCCAAGGGTACGCGCAGGTCGGTCCCGGCGCCCTTACACAGGTCAGTGCGCTCGACTGTTCCCGGCGAGTTCGCAAAGGGTTTGGTGCTCGGGACTAACCTGCATCAGCGCAAGGCGAACGATCGTGAGCTAGATAACAAGAAAGCGTTCGACAGGTCGGGCCCGGACTCCAAGGGGCCGTCGACAGTAATGAGCGACGAATCTGCCAACATCGCGGAGACCAGAGATGACCATGCGGTCGACTAGATCGACGGTGACGTTTTCGAACCCGTTCACTTTGCCGGGATACCCGGGCGATTTGCCTGCGGGTGAATACGAAGTTCTCGTCGAAGAGGAGCTTCTCCAGGGTCTGAGCTTCGAGGCTTACCGACGGACGGCGACCTACCTGACGGTGCGCGGAAGGGGCCGTCATGCGGGACGCTCCGAGTTACGCGCAATTTCTGACAGTGATCTAAGTGAGGCGCTGAGTCGGGATCAGGCAGCGACCGAGACGATCAATCACAGCGATGCGGCGCTTTCTCCGCAGGAGGATGGAACATGAACACTCCCGAATGGCTTAAACCAGGCATTTATGGCGCACTGATCGGCGCGGTCTTCGTCGGTGTCGTCGGATTTTCGTGGGGCGGCTGGGTGACCGGCGGAACCGCGAATGACAGGGCGATGGCCATGTCCCGAGACGATGTCGTCGCCTCCATGGTGCCGGTCTGCCTCGACATGGCGCGCTCCGACCCGGCACGGGTCGGCAAGATCGCGACGATCCGGGCTGCCTCGACCTACCAGAGGCGCGACGCGCTCATGACAGCCGGCTGGGCGACTATGCCGGGAACCGACGCCCCGAACCGGGATATCGCGCAAGCTTGCCTGGCAGCCCTCGATGTCGATGGGTCGCCGGATCCTGCGGAAACCGCGGTCGATGAAGGATGAAACCGCGCCATGCCGATCGCTTCCCCAGAGACCACTGACCTCGAACGGCGTATGCTGGCCCACGAACGGAACCGGCAAGCTCTGATCGCCTAGATGGCCAGCACGGAGTCGCGGTTCATTGATCATCTGAGAGCACGGTTCGTCGAGCCGATGAGTATGGCCCGGCACGAACATGACCATCGCGAAACCGAAAACTACGCGCAAGAATTCATTCGCGCCGTGATGCTCATCGGAGAAGCGCGGCGCCCAACGCGAAGGAGCGGGAAATGACCAACATGAAACCCGTGCTGCCGAAAAGCAAAGGAGCACAATATTCTTCCATGAACCGACCGGCGCAGCGAGGAGGTGTTCAGGTACGCGAAAGAAACGGCATCTGGCAGGTGCAGGTCGATGGCAAGTTCCGCGGCGACTACCACCAGAGGGAACATGCTCTTGCCGCTGCGGCCTTGCACAAGTTGTCGCCCCGATGACCGGTAGCACTCATCCGGCAGTTCCGCAGGACTTCTCGATCCAGGTGTCCGAGAACGAAGGCATGCCGCCGGGACCAGGTTTCAAGGGCTCCTCGCCACCAATCGCGCCCATCCGACGGGTCACAGGAACGCTCACACTTGGGCTATCGAAGACACGCGCGGCGACCGATGGACTCCGGTCCGCAAAGGAAAAGCTGATGAGACACCACGAGGATCGAACGAAACACTCACTGACAAGGTTGATCGCCAGAATCGCAGTCGTGGCCGGTATGATCGCGTCTTTCGCTTTCCCTGCGTTGGCGCAGGATGCGCCTATGCCTGCCAACGCAACGGCCAGAAGCTATGGCGAGGGATGGGAATGTGATCGTGGATACCGACGTGACGTCGATGCCTGCCTTGCCATCATCGTTCCGGATAACGCCTATGCCACCAACCGAACCTATGGCGCAGGCTGGGAGTGCTTACATGGGTTTCAGGAGGTCGATGACGCGACGTGTCTGGAGGTCATGGTCCCCGATGGAGGATATCTCGACCCATCAGGAAAGAGTTGGAGCTGCCTTCGTGGCTACATAAAGGTCGACGACCTCTGCCTGGCGATCGATTTGCCACCAAATGCTTACCTGGCAGACCGCGGCTATGGAGCGGCATGGCTTTGTGGCCGTGGCTATGAAGTCGAAGGCGACACTTGTGTCGTAATCGCGGTTCCTGAGAACGCCTTTCTGAATGGCACCGGATACGGGCAGCCATGGACATGTGAGCGAGGCTATTTCGAACGCGATGACACCTGTGAGGCTGCCGTCGTCCCGGAGAATGCCTACTTCGACGATGCAAGCTATGGCCCAGGCTGGAAGTGTAGTCGCGGTTTTGAAGCGTCGGACGGCGGCTGCGCAGAGATCGACCTCCCCGACAATGCGCATCTCGACAGATCGGGAAACCGGTGGGAATGCCACAGGAATTTCCAGCGATCGCAGGGGCGTTGCGTTCTGAACGACTAGCGCTCGCAATCCAAATTGAAACGCGGCTCACCCGCCCGAACGCTTCATGTGATCGGACCCGGGAAAGCCCGCTTGGCAAAGGAATAATCATGGAATCGAACAATGTAGAAAACTCGATGACAAGGCTGTCAACGATGGGGCCGCAAGCTCCACCTGACGTATCCGCGTCCCGTCGATCTCACACCAACAAAGATGTAACAAAAGGGGTGCCTACCGCAGTTGTCTATTCCGAGGGAAACTTCGGGCAGGTCGACGGCAAGACCGCGAATGGGCTTGTCCGTCACAGCCAGGCCTACCGCATTCTATCGGTCATCGACGGCCGACTTGAAGGGCGCGACAGCGGGCAGGTGCTGGACGAAGTGAGCAACGGCATTCCCATCCTTGAAGACCTCGAGGCTGCGGTTGCGCACGAGGTGCATATCCCCGACACTTTGATCTATGGGATGGCCCCCTCTACAGGGCGACTCTCACCTGCGGATCGAAGCGTTGTTCTGAATGCGATCGGGCTTGGCATGAACATCGTGAGCGGGCTGCATGAGTATCTGAGCGACGACCACGAGATAGCCACCGCCGCATCCGAACGGAATGTCACGATCCGGGACATCCGCAAGCCGAAACCAAGCAAGGACATGCGCCTGTTCGATGGCAGTGTCAGTGATGTCAAAGCTCTGCGCATTGCAGTTCTCGGGACGGATTGCGCCATTGGAAAGCGGACAACGGCAACCGTTTTGGCACGCGCCCTGAATGCAAAGGGCATAAAAACGGTACTTATTGGCACAGGTCAGACCGGCCTGATGCAGGGTGCCAAATACGGGATCGCAATGGATGCCGTGCCGCCCCAATTCTGCTGTGGCGAGCTTGAAGGCGCGATTGTTGCAGCTTCTGAAGCGGAACAACCGGATGTCATTCTGATCGAAGGTCAGGGTGCACTCAGCCATCCCGCGTTTTGCACATCCGCCTTTATCCTGCGAGGGAGCCAGCCGGATGCTGTCATCCTTCAGCACGCGCCCAAACGTGCACATCGCTGCGATTTTCCAAATATGCCGATGCCTTCTGCCGCCAGTGAGATCGCCTTGATCGAAGCCTTTGCCGATACAAAGGTCATCGGTGTCACGCTCAATCACGAAGGGATGTCTGAGGTCGAAATCACCGAAACCATCGCGGCCCAATACCACAAACTCGGGTTGCCCGTTACCGATGCGTTGGCCAGACCCGTTGCACATCTGCATGCGATGGTGGTTGCTGCATATCCGGGTTTGATGCAAGGGGCGCCCGTGGCCGCTATATGAGTTGCCCGCGCATCGAAGTGGACGTGGCCAAGATACGTCGCAATACGCAAACACTTGTCAAGCGATTGGGCCCGCGCGGGATCGGCGTCACAGGCGTGACCAAGGCTGTCTGCGGGCATCCTGCGATCGCTCAGGCCATGCTCGATGGCGGGGCCGTGGGGCTTGCAGATGCACGTATCAGCAATGTGCAAAGACTACGTGCGGCAGGTCTGACAGGCCCCATCACGCTGATCCGGACGCCGATGTTGAGCCAGGCCGATCACGTCGTTCAGTCCTGCGAAGCAAGCTATAATACAGAGACTTTGGTCATTTCGGCATTGGCGGCCGCAGCGATCCGCAAGGGGGCTGTCCACGGTATCGTCCTGATGGTCGAGATGGGCGATCAGCGCGACGGCATATTGCCCGAGAACCTGGCTGACATCGCGCAGCGGGTCATGCAGATGTCTGGGGTCGCGTTGAAAGGGATCGGCGCAAATTTTGCGTGCTTGAACGGGCTTGCACCGACCGCGTTGCAAATGGCCGCTTTTTGCGACCTCGCGAATGAGATTGAGGGTGTTTGCGGCCCGTTCCTCAAGATCGTGTCTGGTGGCAACTCAGCCAACTTGCCCTGGGCGATTGGCGAACACGCGACGGGTCGCGTCAACGATCTCCGTCTGGGTGAGGCAATCCTTCTGGGTGTTGAGCCAGTATCTGGCGACCGGATCGATGGGATGTACACAGACGCCTTCACGCTTGTCGCAGAAGTTATTGAAACGGGTGCAAAACCTCCGCCTTTTCCTATCGCCCTCATCGATCCAACTAGGGAACGACTTCGCATTGTGACACCCAGTGGTGCCTCTGCACGCATAATCCTCGCGATGGGGCATCAGGACACCGACATTCTGGGGCTCTCAATGCCTGCTGGAAGCACATTGATCGGTGCAACGAGCGATCATCTTGTCATTGGAACGGCTCGACCTCTGCCAATGGTGGGTTCCGAGTTAAAATTCCGCATGAATTACAAAGCGTTGATGCATGCCATGGCCGCACCAGACATCGAAGTGAAACTGCTGGGCGATCCACCCACACGCCTATCACGGCGCACACGGGGCAAGGTCGAACACTTGGCGTTGGTGTGAAAGATCTGCTTGGTCGGGTCGACCCTAAACCACAAAGGAAACTGAGAAATGACGAAACTCACAAAAAACACTCTGTTCAAAGTGTATGACTCCAAACCGGAAACCCCGATGGATAAGACGACGCGTATTGTCAGACAAATGGTCGACGAAGAAACGGAAAAACGTGATGCCAAGAACTCCCGACTGCGCAACGCCCGCCTTGAAAGAGAAGCGAACACGCCACCAGAAATCAAAGCTTCAGCAGCGTCCAAGTCGCGTCGCACGAAAGCCGCCTCAACGCGATAGCCGAACTTCGGCGGCTATGTTTGCGTGATGTGCTCCGCCGGGCAATGGTCACTTCAATCGGGCGGAAATCGGCCAGGGCTGCTCCCAGAACTTCCCAACACTCCCTGCCGATCACAAGGAACCATCCATGACAAACGCAGAGCGATCCCCAGAAAAAACCCACTATATCTGCCAGACTTACGTTGAAACGAACGCTGGGCGCAGCGGGCAGACTGGCCTGAAAATTGCCAAGCAACTTGAATATTCCACAGCTTCAGAAGCACAAAACAGAGCCGAACGAGAGGCTCAATCAGAGGATTGCGCAGGCGCGGACGCCTACATGGTGACGGAAGATCCAGCCAGTGGAGAAGTTGGCGAACCGAGCTTCCTCGTGAGGCTTGGGAAGGTTCCAGAACTTGACGATTTCTAGAATCCTGAAAATGGCGGCCGTCTACCGGGACTTCCGGCTCTCCGACGGGGCGTGCAGTCTTGGTCGGTGATCGTGACATGACAAAGCGCGGCCGCGCTTCTGGCATGCGGGTCAGCATAGGGTGTCGTCTGCGATACAGCTTCCCCCAGCCGACGCCGCTGATCGCGTTGCTGAACGTCCACTATTCGCGCTTCGGCGACCTGGACCGCGCGGACTATCTTGTGACCTCCCCCAGCGTGTCGCTCGAAAGCTACCGGGATGGCTTCGGCAACTGGTGTACCCGCATGCTGGCTCCGGAGGGCGACTTCACCCTGTCGACAGACGGCATCTTCCGCGATACCGGCCAGCCCGATCCCGTCTTTCCTGATGCGCAGCAGCACGCGGTTCAGGATCTGCCGTTCGAGACACTCGTGTTCCTGCAGGGGAGCCGGTATTGCGATACCGATCTTCTTTCGGAGGAAGCCTGGCGACTTTTCGAGACCACGGAACCCGGTTGGTCCCGCGTCCAGGCGATCTGCGATTTCGTGCACGGTCATGTCCGCTTCGACTACATGCAGGCGAAAGCGACGCGCACCGCATCGCAGACGATGGTTGAGCGACAGGGCGTCTGCCGCGATTTTGCCCATCTCGCTATCGCCTTGTGTCGCTGCATGAATATTCCGGCACGTTACTGCACCGGATATCTGAGCGATATCGGTGAACCGCTGCCTCATCCGCTTGGCGACTTCGCCGCATGGATGGAGGTCTTTCTCGCTGGTGAATGGCACATGTTCGACCCGCGCAACAACAAACCGCGGTTTGCGAGAATTCTGATCGCGCGCGGCCGCGATGCCGCCGATGTGCCTTTGACCCAGACATTCGGTGAAAATACGTTAATGGAATTCAAGGTCTGGACGGATGAATTGGCCTGATTGATCTTGGCCTTTTTTTCGATAGACCATCGTAAATCACGTCGCCAATCCCCATATATTAAGTACCGATGTCAAACATCCCGGTCCGTCATGGATGAGGAGTTGGCGCCGGCCAATCAAAGGATTGATGACATGTCCTTCAAGGACCTGACCGCCAGGGCTGCGGCCGCATTGAAGCTGAAGCCTGCAGAGACCCCTTCCGAAGAGAACGAGACCAAGCCCGCCGGCAAGGAAGCCCCAGCGAAACAAGAGACATCTTGAGGCCTGCGCAGGCTGCGCGCCCCATCCCCGAGGGGCGCGCGAACAACAGAAACAGTAAGGGAGAGGATCATGCCGATGGAAGATCTGACGAGCAGGACCGTTGCGGTTTTCGTCCGACCGTTCACAGTTCCAGGCTTTGCCGAGACGCTCCCGGCAGGAGAGTACGAGATCGAGACGGAGTTGGTTTCACCCCCAGATCAAGAGGATCCCGAAGCGTGGAAGGCCTCCGTCCTTGTAAAGCTTCACCCCCGAACATCGCATCCAGGACTTGCGCGGACACTGATCGTTTCACTTGCCGACCTGGACCACGCACGTGCGAGGGACAAGCTGACGGGTAAGGCGTTGTCCGATTTCTTCCTCGAGGAAATGCTGGCGGATCCGATGGTGCGCCTCGTGATGGAGGCCGATGGCGTCTCCGAAGCACATCTGCGGCATCTCTATTCAGGCCGCGGGACGCCCGATCCCGATCTGAATGTGCCGGCGTCGACGACGACCACCCAAAGGAACCGGGACGATGTGTCAATCCGGGCCGCCGAAAACGAAGGCATGCCTTCAATATCGGAAACACTGTCGCGATCGCTAGGCCGCCAAGTCGCGGGACAGACTTGATGTCGGACGAGGCCATGGCCGAAGGCGAACGGCTATACATTACGACCGTTCGGGCCCGGCGCGACGTTCCGCAGGAACGCCAATGCCTGCGGTGCGAAACCCTTTTCTGGAGCGAAGGGTTCGGAGAGCGGATCTGTCGGCGCTGCAAGGGATTGAACGCTTGGCGAAACGCCGTGCCCGATAGCTCCGGGTCATCGCGCCGCCGCTGATCCGCATCGACTTGCGTGCCGTCTTGCTCGAACCACACTGGACCCCAAATTTTGGCCTGCCTCGACATCCTTCACACGACAACCTACCGATACCGTCAGGCGGTCTCTCTCGGACCGCACAGGCTAATGCTGCGTCCACGCGAAACGCGTGAGTTGCGTCTTTTCTCGCACGATCTGTCTATTGCGCCGACGGCAGCCGTTACCTGGGCGCATGATGTGGCCGGCAACGCCATCGCCACCGCCGTCTTTGATGTTCCCACAGATCATCTGTTTATCGAGAGCCGCGCCAACGTGGAACTGACCGCGCCAGCCTGGCCGGTCTTTGCCATCGCGGCCTTGGCCAACCAGTACCCCTTTGTCTACGCAGCCGACGAATGGACGGACCTTGGTGCGTTGACGGTGCCGCAATACTGCGATGTCGATGGCCGCCTTGCCAGATGGATCGACGGCTTTGTCATGGCGCGCCCGACCGACACGCTGTCTTTTCTGAAGGACATCAGCAATGGCGTGTTCACGCAGATTTCCTATCAGAGCCGCGATGACGAAGGTACCCAGTCGCCGATCGAGACTCTCGACCGGGGATGGGGCTCGTGTCGCGATTTTGCGGTGCTGCTTGCAGAGGCAGCCCGCCGTCTTGGCCTGGGGGCCCGCATCGTCTCGGGCTATCTCTCCGACCCCGAAACAAGCCTCGTTGGGTCGGCGGGTTCAGGATCTACACATGCCTGGGTCGAGATATTCATCCCTGGCGCCGGTTGGATTGCTTTCGATCCAACGAACCGGAGCGTCGGGTCCGGAAACTTAATACCGCTCGCTGTGGCCCGGAACATCGCGCAGGTCACCCCAGTGGCAGGCACGTTCCTTGGTTCGAATTCCGATCTGCTTTCGATGGAAGTAGTGGTGAGGGTGGAGAATGCTTCGTCCCCAAACGACTCGTTTCTAGCCCAAAGCGGCAGGGTGGACATCGCGCCTGTCTGATGACGTCAAGTCTGATAGACTTGCAGAGTCCAGTCTTAGCCAATTAACATCAATAGCTTAGCTTATGGAGAAGGTTCAACGCCGGTCGCGTTCCCTCCAGCATTCGCCCATCAAACCAGTTTTTTTAGGGCGCTCTCGGATTTCTTCTGGAGGAGTGGATTGAATCTGTTTTTGAACCAATAGGTTACGGAGTTGGCGTGCACGTAAGTAGCACACGGGATTGCACGGTTTGGTAGGATTGTTTGAAACCGCACTTTCACAAAAGACACCGGATGAATTAGGCGTCCCTTTTGACAAATCTACCCTATTGCCGCCGTTTGCACGTCTTTGCTCTCGGGGGGGTAGACTGCCCCAATTCGTGTGCAGTATGTGTGCAACATGGTCCCGAAAACCTGATGGCGGGCCATAGGAGAGCTAAGAATGCCCAACAACGCAGCCACTGCGGCAGCGAGATTATCTTGTGCGCCGATGATGGATTGGACCGACCGCCATTGCAGGTATCTGCATCGCTGCCTCTCGCGGCGGGCCTTGCTCTATACCGAGATGGTCACTGCGCCGGCGCTTGTGCGGGGCGGGGCTGTGCATCTGTTGGAGTACGGCCCCGAGGAGCATCCCGTGGCTTTGCAACTTGGCGGGTCGGACCCAGCGGAGCTGGCGCAGGCGGCACGGCTTGGCGCGCAGGCGGGCTATGACGAGATCAACCTCAATGTGGGCTGTCCCAGCGACCGGGTGCAATCGGGCACCTTCGGGGCGGTGCTGATGACGGATCCGGGTCTTGTGGCCGCGTGTTGTGCGGCCATGCGCGATGCGGTGGATGTCGAGATCACCGTGAAATGCCGTATCGGCGTTGATGATCAGGACCCTGAATACGTGCTCCCTGAATTCCTTGCCCGGATCGTGGCCGCCGGAGTGGAACGCGTGTCGATCCATGCGCGCAAGGCGTGGCTTCAGGGGCTCAGCCCCAAGGAAAACCGCGATGTGCCGCCGTTGGATTACGATCTGGTGCATCGGATGAAACAGCTTTTTCCGAACCTGCATATTTCCGTCAATGGCGGGATCGAGACGCTGGACGAGGCCTGCGCGCGGCTGGAGGGCGGGCTGGACGGGGTGATGATCGGGCGCGCGGCCTATCACCGGCCGGTCGACATCCTGGGCAGCGCGGATCGCCGGATTTTCGGCCTCGATGTGCCTGATCGCACCGCCGAGGATGCCGTCGTGGCGATGTTGCCCTATATCGAGGCGCATCTGGCCAAGGGTGGCAAGCTGCATCAGGTCACGCGCCACATGCTGGGGTTGTTTGCCGGGCGGCCGGGCGCGCGGGCGTGGCGGCGTAACCTGTCGGAAAACGTCACCCGCCCCGGCGCGGGGCCGGAGCTGGTGGAAGAGGCGTTGCAAGAGGTGACGGGAGCGATGGTGTGAGCGAGGATCTGACGCGGCAAGGTTGGGCGCTGTTTCCGGCAGAGCAAGCCGTGCGGGATTGGGCGGAGGCGGCGCGTATCGCCGCTGTGCAAAGCGTGGCTGATCCCGGTCAGGCTCTGGGGCTGGTCTGTGAGGGGACGTGGTTCGTGGGCGTCGATGCGCTGCCCAATGATGCAGCGGGCGCGGTGCCGGGCGGGCCTGCGCTGACAGGAGTGGCATTTGATGTGGCATCCACCCTTTACGGCAGGTTGCCGCTGCACAAGGGGCAGGTGTCGGTCGTCTATCCCGGCTATCCGCGCCCGCGCGACGGCGAAAGCGAGGCGGCCTTCGGCTACCGCAAGCGGCGCGATGCGGCGCATGTGGACGGGCTTTTGCCCACCGGGCCTGACCGGCGGCGGCACCTGCTGGAGCGGCACGCCTATATCCTTGGACTGCCGTTGACGCAGAGCGGGGCAGGGGCCAGCCCCCTGACGATCTGGCAGGGCAGTCACCATGTGATGCGCCGGGCCTTTTCGGCCGCGCTCAAGGGCGTGGACCCATCGGATTGGGGCAAGTTTGATCTGACCGATATCTACAAGGCGACGCGGCGCGAGGTGTTCGAGACCTGCCCGCGCCGTCTTGTGACTGCCGCACCGGGGGAGGCTTATCTTGTACACCGGCTTGCGCTGCACGGCGTTGCACCGTGGGAAGATGGCGCAGAGGCATCCGAAGAGGGACGGATGATCGCCTATTTCCGTCCCGAATGGCCCGATCCGGGCGATGAGTGGCTGACCGCGCCGTAACGCGTTTCACGTAAAATATTACGGCGTGTTGCGCTTGAATGGAAATGCCCGCCCCGGCCCCGAGCCGGGGTGTTGGATTTGATCCGGTGTGGCCAGGCTTAACCGCGTTTGAGCCGCGCCGCGCGACCGCCCCGGCGCTTGCGCAGGTCTGGCGCGCGGTCCGGCAGGGTGGCCATGATCTCGCGCCGTTCCTCGGGCGTCATGCGCGACCAGCGCGCGATCTCGTCCATGGTCCGGTAACAGCCGGTGCAGATCCGCGCCTCTGGATGCACCACACAGATGCGCACGCAGGGGCTTTCGATCTCGTCGCGTTTCCAGACGGTGGGTTGGGTCACGTCTCTGCCCTCATGTGCTGCAGGCGATCCAGCGCCCCTTGCAGGATATACGCCGCCGCCACCGCGTCGATCACTTCGGAACGACGCTTTCGGGTCATATCGGCCTCGATCAGTGCTCTTTCTGCCGCAACCGTCGACAGCCGTTCGTCCCAGAAGGTGATCGGCAGGTCGGTCAGCGCCTGCAGATTGCGCGCAAAGGCTCGGGTGGATTGTGCGCGCGGCCCCTCGCTGCCATCCATGTTGCGCGGCAGGCCAAGGATAATCCCTCCGGCGTTGCGACCAACGGCGATCTCCATCAGGCGCGCGGCATCCAGCCCGAACTTCTTGCGCTTGATCGTCTCTACCGGGTTGGCCGAGGATAAAAGCCCGTCTGACGCGGCGACACCGATGGTCTTGGTGCCCAGATCAAGCCCCAGCACAGGGCACCCGCGCGACAGGGCCGGTGCGAAATCCGCGATATCCTCAAGGATCATTCGGCAAGGCCCGCCTGTTTGGCGGCATTGGTTATCAGCGACAGCGCCATCGGATCATCGGCGAAAATACCGCGCGCCTCTGTCATGGCGGCGCGGGCCTTGTCGGCCTGTCCGAGCACGGCATAGGCATTGACCAGCCGCGCCCATTCGCCCGCGCTGCCGCCCTCGGCCTCGATCCGCGCCGAAAGCTGCGCGACCATGCCTTCGATCATGGCTGCGCGATCCTCTGGCGACATGTCGCCTGCGGCGTCGATATCGGCCAGGCTTGGCCCCGGTGCGGCGGGTGCGCCCGACTCGGGGGGCAGTTCGTACCGCTGCACGCCTGCGCGCCAGGCCAGTTCCTCGATCCGCGCACGGATCAGTGGCGTCCAGGGCGCGTCCGCCGTGCTTTCGCGCAGCAGCTCGTCCCACAGGCGAAAGGCCATGTCGGGCCGGTCCACCTGCATGAAATGCAGGCCAAGGTAATAGCGCGCGCGCGGCTCCTTCGGGTCGCGGGCCAGTACCTGGCGCAGCACCGCTTCGGCCTCTGCGGAGACTTGTCCGCCGGCGGCTGTCACCATCATGTCGGCCAGTTGCGCGTGATCCTCTGCCGTGGCCGCGTCGGCCTTGACCTTGATGATCTGTTCTTGAGCCTTGCGCGCCGCGACCATGTTGCCAAGCGCCGCCTCGTTGCGCGCCAAAAGTTGTAACCCGCGCAGATCGCCGGGCCGTTCCGCCACCGCGCCGCGCAGCTGCGTCATCAGCACAAGGTAATCTTCTTGCACGCCGTCGGGTACTTCGGGTTCGGGCATCCGGGCTTCCAGTGCCTCTTGGGTTGGCAGGTTGGCCCGGCGCGTTTCCGCCGCCGCGATCCGCGCCTGCAAGGGCACATCACGATAGCCGGGCGCGCCCAGTCGATCGTAAACGAAAAACGACCCCGCCCCAAGCGCCACAAAGGCCAGCAGCGCCGCGATCCTGCCGGTCAGCACCGGTTGCGCGCCGCGTTCGCTGTCTTTTTCCAGCAGCGCATCGGCGATAAGGATACGCCGCGACACCTCGGCGCGGGTCCGCTCCGCGTCTTCGCCAGAGATGATGCCCCGCGCCAGATCGCGGTCCACCTCGTTGAGCTGATCGCGATACACGCGAAGATCATAGGCCGCCGGCGGCTCGTCGCCGATCCGGCCGCGCAGTATCACAAGTGCCAGCACCGCGCCGGTCCCCAGCGCCAGAAATCCGACCAATCCCCAGAAAAGCATCATGTCTCCTCACCCTGTTCTTGCCCATCTAACGACGCCCGCGGCCAAGCAAAAGGGGCAAGTGGTCACAAGGCCGCGCGCAATGTCGCAAATCAAGCCATTGATGCCGCGTGGAGTGTCTTTGAAACGGCGGTAATATCGCATACCTGACGCAACGCGCCACCCGCGATTCCGCCCATTGAATGAGATGCCGCATGAAACGTTATTCCGCCTTCGCCGTCGCCCGTCAGGCCCTCAACCATCATATGGGATGGGAACGGGCCTGGGCCTCGCCCGAGCCGAAAAAGAAATACGATGCCATCATCATCGGTGCGGGCGGGCACGGGCTTGCCACGGCCTATTACCTTGGCAAGAATCACGGGCTGAAAAACGTGGCGATCCTTGAAAAAGGGTGGCTGGGGGGCGGCAACACGGGCCGCAACACCACGATCATCCGCTCGAACTATCTTCAGGATGCCTCCGCGGCGCTTTATGAAAAGTCGCGCAGCCTGTACGAGACGCTCAGTCAGGACCTGAACTACAACATCATGTTCAGCCCGCGTGGCGTGATCATGCTGGCCCAGACCCAGCACGAGGTGCGCGGCTATGAACGCACCGCCCACGCCAACGCGCTGCAAGGGGTCAAGACGGAATTCATCTCGCCCGCCCGCGTCAAGGAACTGTGCCCGATCATCAATCTGGACGGGCCGCGTTACCCGGTTCTGGGCGGGCTGTGGCAGGCGCGTGGCGGCACGGCGCGCCATGATGCTGTCGCCTGGGGCTTTGCGCGGGCCTGTTCGGACATGGGCATGGACGTGATCCAGCAATGCGAGGTCACCGGCATCCGTGCCGAGAATGGCAAGGTTGCGGGTGTGACAACGAACCGCGGCGATATCGACTGTGACAAGCTGGGCATCGTCGTTGCAGGCCATTCGGGGCATCTGGCCGATATGGCGGGCTTCCGCCTGCCCATCGAATCCGTGTCGCTTCAGGCGCTGGTATCGGAACCGATCAAGCCCTGCATGGATGTGGTGGTGATGGCCAACACGGTGCATGGCTACATGTCGCAATCCGACAAGGGCGAGATGGTTATCGGCGGTGGCACTGACGGCTACAACAACTACACGCAGCGCGGCTCGTTCCACCATATCGAGGAAACCGTACGCGCGCTGGTCGAGACCTTTCCGATGGTGTCGCGCCTCAAGATGCTGCGCCAGTGGGGTGGGATCGTGGATGTCACCGGCGACCGCTCGCCGATCCTGTCCAAGACGCCGCTGGACGGCTGTTTCATCAATTGCGGCTGGGGCACCGGCGGGTTCAAGGCGACCCCCGGCTCTGGCTGGGGCTTTGCGGAACTGATGGCCAAGGGCTATTCGCCGCTGACCGCCGAATTCGGACTCGACCGCTTCCACGAAGGCCGCTTCATCGACGAAAGTGTCGCGGCGGGGGTGGCGCATTGATGCGTCGTCTTGGCGAAAATACTCCGGGGGTCGGGGGGCAGAGCCTCCGGCGGGGCGCGGCCAGCGATGTGCCTGCCAGTGACAAGGCGCGCGGGAACCGCTCCGGGGGGAACGCGGCGCGTGTTTCGGGGGTTGCCTTTGCAGCACCTCGGAACGGAGATTATCAATGGCCCCCAAAAACCTGCTCGCCCTCGCCATCCTTCTTGTCGCGCTGGGCTTCGCGGCCTGGCTCTATTACTTCGTCGATGCGCAAAGCGAACAGCTTGCGCCCGCTGAAACATCCGACAGCACCGGCTGACCCCGGCCGCGCCATCCTGCCGCCGGTTCTGGCCTGTCGCTGTCCCGACCACATCCATTTCCGGAGGCTGCCATGATGATCCTCACCTGCCCCTGCTGCGGCGTGACGGGCGAAGAAACCGAATTCCATCAGGGCGGCGAGGCGCATCTGACGCGTTTCGGCCCCGGCTCCTCCGAGACCGAGTTCCACGACTACCTGTTTTCCAAGGAAAACCCCAAAGGCGTGCATCTGGAACGCTGGCGGCACGCCTATGGCTGTGGCAAATGGTTCATCGCCGCGCGCAATACCGTCACGCTGGAGGTCTACGGCACCTATGCCGCCCAGACCACCGAGCCGCCGCAGGATATCAAGGACACACTCTCGGCCAAGGTGCCGGGCTGGAGCTGGAGAGAGTTCGCATGAGCACACGTCTGGCCACGGGCGGCCGCCTTCTCGACAAGGGGCGCGCGCTGGAATTCACCTTCAACGGCAAGCGCCTGAAGGGCTACGAGGGCGACACGCTTGCCTCGGCCCTGCTGGCCAATGACCAGATGATGGTCGGGCGTTCGTTCAAGTATCACCGCCCGCGTGGCATCGTCGCGTCAGGGGCCGAAGAGCCCAACGCGCTGTTCAACATGGGCGCAGGTGGCAAGTTCGAACCCAACCAGCGCGCCACCACGACCGAGCTGTTCGACGGTCTCACCTGCGCGTCGCAAAACCATTGGCCGAGCCTTGAATTCGACATCGGCGCGATCAACAACAGCCTCGCGCGGTTCCTTCCGGCTGGCTTCTATTACAAGATGTTCATGCATCCGCGCCCCCTGTGGAAGCATGTCTACGAGCCGTTCATCCGTCAGTCCGCCGGTCTGGGCAAGGCCCCGCGCGACCGGGATGAGGACACCTACGAGCATTTCTACGCCTTCTTCGACGTGGTCGTGATCGGCGGCGGCATCGCCGGGCTTCTGGCCGCGCGCGAAGCGGGCCGTGCCGGAGCCAAGGTTCTGCTGATGGAACAGACCGCGCATTGGGGTGGCCGTGCGCCCGTCGATGGCGGGACCGTGGATGGCCGGCCTGTGGATAAGGTGGTGGAAGAAATCGTCTCGGAACTGAACGAGATGAACAACGTGACGCTCCGCACCCGCTTGATGGGGGCAGGGGTCTATGATCACGGCTACCTCATGGGCTATGAGCGCCTGACAGATCATCAGCCGCAGGCGAAAGGCCCGCGTCATCGCCTGTGGCGCATCCGCGCCGCGCAGATCGTGACCGCGACAGGGGCCATAGAACGCCCGCTCAGCTTTGCGGGCAACGACATTCCGGGTGTCATGCTGGCCTCGGCGGTGCGCGATTATGCGGTCGATTACGGCGTGTCCATCGGGGATCGGACCGTGGTCGTGACCAATAATGACGATGCGTATCTGACGGCTATCACCCTTAAAAAGCTGGGTCTTGACGTGCCCGCGATCATCGACGCGCGACCACAGGGCGCGGGCGCGCTGGCCGAAGAGGCCAAGGCGCTTGGCATCCGCATCGAGACTGGCAAGGGCGTGGCCAAGGTCAAGGGCGGGCGGCGTGTGACCGGGGTGGCGATCTGTATGCAGGCGGGCGAAGGTGCCGCGCTCGAAGAGATTGCCTGCGACGTGGTCGCCATGTCGGGCGGCTGGTCGCCGGTGGTGCATCTGTGGTCCCATTGCGGGGGCAAGCTGTTGTGGGACAACGAAAATGCCATGTTCAAACCGGATGTGGATAAAGCCCCGACCGGCGCAGCCGGAGAGGCGTTCGTGGTTGCTGCCGGGGCGGCCAATGGCGCGCTGAAACTGGCCGATACGGTGGCCGATGCCCATGCCGCCGGGCGCAAGGCCGCGAAATCGGCGGGCAATACGCCCATGTCAGGCGACGCGCCCAAGGCTGACAGCTCGTTGGAAAACCCGATGCAGCCCATCTGGCTCATGCCGCAAGGGGCCAAGTACGAGCTGCGCGCGAAAGCCTGGCTTGATTACCAGAACGATGTGAAAGTATCCGACGTGCAATTGGCCGCGCGCGAAGGTTTCGAGTCTGTCGAACACGCCAAGCGCTACACCACGCTCGGCATGGCGACGGATCAGGGCAAGCTCAGCAACATCAACGGTCTGGCAATCCTTTCGGACGCGCTTGACCAGCCCATCCCTCAGACCGGCACCACCACGTTCCGCCCGCCCTATACGCCCATCTCCATGGGGGCCATCGCGGGCGAGGCGCGTGGGCCTGTCTTTCAGCCGCTGCGTCGCACGCCGATGCATGACTGGCACGAGGCGAACAGCGCCTATTGGGAGCCGGTGGGCCACTGGCGCCGCCCCTATACCTTCCGCAAGACGCCAGGAGAGGCGATCGACGCCGCGGTGTCCCGTGAGATCACCCAGACCCGTCAAAGCCTTGGGTTGCTGGATGCCTCGACGCTGGGCAAGCTGGTGGTCAAAGGCCCCGACGCGGGCAAGTTCCTCGACATGCTTTACACCAACATGATGTCCACCCTGAAACCGGGCCGCTGCCGCTATGGCCTGATGTGCTCGGAAAACGGGTTCCTGATGGATGACGGTGTCGTGGCGCGTCTGGATGAGGATACGTTCCTCTGCCACACCACCACCGGCGGCGCGGACAGCATCCATGCCCATATGGAAGACTGGCTGCAATGCGAATGGTGGGACTGGAACGTTTATGTCGCCAACCTTACAGAGCAATACGCCCAGATCGGCGTGGTTGGCCCGAACGCCCGCAAGACGCTGGAAAAGCTGTCCGACGATGACCTGAGCGCCGAGGCGTTACCCTTCATGGCGTGGACCGACATCACGTTGGCGGGCATCAAGGCACGCGCTTACCGCATCTCCTTTTCGGGTGAACTCAGCTACGAGATCGCCGTGGATGCGGGGCAGGGGCGTGCGCTTTGGGACAAGCTGATGGAGGCCGGGGCAGAGTTCGGCGTGACGCCTTACGGCACCGAGGCGCTGCACGTTATGCGCGCCGAAAAGGGCTTCATCATGATCGGCGACGAAACCGACGGCACCGTGATCCCGCAGGATCTGTGCATGGATTGGGCGATCTCCAAGAAAAAGGACGACTACCTCGGCAAGCGCGCGCAGGCGCGCAGCTTCATGGCCAACACCGAGCGGTGGAAACTGGTGGGTCTGGAAACCATCGACGGCTCTGTGCTGCCCGACGGTGCCTATGCGGTGACGGACGGCACCAACGCCAACGGCCAGCGCAACACGCAAGGGCGCGTGACCTCCAGCTACCATTCGCCCACGCTGGGACGCGGCATCGCCATGGGGCTGGTGCATAACGGCCCTGATCGCATGGGACAGGTGATCGACATTCCCAAGGTGGATGGCACCGTGATCAAGGCCAAAATCGTGCCGCCCGTCTTCTATGATCCGGAAGGGAAGAAACAGAATGTCTAATACAATCAGTGCCCTGCCTGGTGCCACCTATGAGGGCGCGGTCCGGGTTCAGGAAATGGGCCTGTGCGGCATGATCTCGCTGCGCGGCGATCACGGCGATGAGAAACTGATCTCGGCGATCAAGGACATCATGGGCACAGTCATGCCCGGACAACGCGAGATCGTCCATCAGGACGAGCGAGCCGCCGCCTGGATGTCGCCGGACGAGCTGCTTTTGTTGCTGCCCTATGCGGATGTGCGGGACGCGCTCACAAGGCTGGAAACGGCGCTTGCCGGCACGCATTTCCTTGCCGTCAACGTCTCGGACGCGCGCGCGGTGTTCCGCCTGCATGGTGGCAGCGCGCGCGAGGTCATCGCCAAGCTGTGCCCCGTCGACATGTCGCCCGGCGCGTTTGGCCCCGGCCAGATCCGCCGCACCCGCATGGCGCAGATCCCGGCGGCTTTCTGGATGCCGGACGAGGACAGCGTGCATGTGGTCTGCTTCAGGTCGGTGGCGCAATACGCCTTCGATCTGCTCAAGCAATCGGCGCATCCTCAGGCGGGGGTGGGGCTGTACGCCTGATCCCGGCGGTTGCTTGCGCGCGGCCGCGTCCGGCAATCTTACGGGGGCAGGGCGCTTGGGCCTTGACCTCGCACCCCTCGCGCTACCATGTGTCACGGCATGAATTCACGCAATGACAAGGGGGCCCGACATGGCTTTTGAACTTCCCGATCTTCCATATTCCCACGACGCGCTTGCCGATCTGGGCATGTCCCGCGAAACGCTGGAATATCACCACGACATTCACCACAAGGCCTATGTCGATAACGGCAACAAGGCCGTCGCGGGCACCGAATGGGAAGGCAAGACCGTCGAAGAGATCATCAAGGGCACCTATGATCCCACCGCCGTTGCGCAGAACGGCATCTTCAACAACGCCTCGCAATACTGGAACCACAACCAGTTCTGGGAAATGATGAGTCCGACCCAGACCGGCATCCCCGGCGAACTTGAAAAGGCGCTGACCGAAAGTTTCGGCTCGGTCGACACGTTCAAGGAACAGTTCGCCGCGGCCGGTGCGGGTCAGTTCGGCTCTGGCTGGGCGTGGCTGGTGAAGGATACCGATGGCGGCCTCAAGATCACCAAGACCGAAAACGGCGTGAACCCGCTCTGCTTTGGTCAGACGACGCTGCTGGGCTGCGATGTGTGGGAGCATTCCTATTATATCGACTTCCGCAACAAGCGCCCTGCCTACCTGTCGAACTTTCTCGACAAGCTGGTGAACTGGGAAAACGTCGCCTCGCGCATGTAAGCGGCCGCGATATCCTGTTTTTGCACCCTCCGGCCCCACGCCGGGGGGTGTTTTTGTGTTCGGAACCCTGAGCGTGGCTTTTCCGTTGTTCCCATCAAGCGGGACAACGGCACAGATATGGAGGACACTTGACATGACCGACCTGACACACGGCACCTGGGTTTTGCTGGCGGATGGGGAAAAGGCGCTGTTCCTGCGCAATGACCTGGACGAGATCGACCCGGATCTCAACGTGGTCCGCCTGAAGGCACAGGAAAATCCCTCTGACGCGGAACAGGGCGTGGAGCCGCCGGGCCGGATCCCCGATACCGGCGTGCAACACCGCTCCGCCATGCAGGAGGCTGACTGGCACCAATTGGCCAAGGATCGCTTTGCCGACGAACTGGCGGATTTGCTGTACAGCTATGCGCGGAAAAGGGCCTTTTCGCGGCTCGTTGTCTGCGCCCCCGCCAAGGTGCTGGGAGAGTTGCGCAAGCAATACCACAAGGAGGTGCGCGACCGTCTGGTGGCCGAGGTGGACAAGGATTTCACCAACCACCCGCTGGACGAGGTCGAGCGGATTCTGAAAGAGGATCTCAAGGCCGCCTGATCCCGCGCCTGAAATTGGGCTTGCCTTCCGGCGCTGATCACGACAGCAAGGCCGCGAATGTATCCTGCGGGGCCTTATGTCTGATCCTGTCAAAGGTGTTGTGGCCATGCTGGCCGCCTGCACCATCTGGGGCCTGTCGGCCATCTACTACAAATTGCTGGTCCATGTCCCTCCGCTGGAGGTTCTGGCCCATCGCACGTTGTGGTCTTGCGTCTTCTTTGCCGCGATCCTGGGGTTTCAGGGCCGTTTGGGGATGATACGGGCGGCGCTGTCGGGGCCGCGCGATCTGGCACTGCTGGCCTTTGCCGCGCTGATGATCTCGGCCAATTGGCTTTGTTTCATCAGTTCGGTGCAGTGGGGCCGCGCGATGGAGGCTTCGTTGGGATATTACATGTTCCCGCTGGTCTCGGTGCTGTTCGGCGCGTTGTTCTTCCGCGAGATGCTGGGCCGGGTGCAACTGACGGCGGTGGCGCTTGCGGGGCTTGCGGTGACGATCCTGACGATCGGGCTTGGCGCGGCACCGTGGATGGCGCTGTTGATCGCCTGCACCTTTGGCCTTTACGGTGTCGCAAAGAAGATGCTGACGGTCGGGCCGGTCGTGTCGGTCACGGCAGAGGTGTTGCTGCTGGCACCCGTGGCCCTGGGCATCCTGTATTACGTCCACAGCACCGGCGACGGGCATTTCACCGAAAACATGCGCGACGCGCTGATGCTGGCTGGCTCGGGCCCGCTGACAGCCACGCCGCTGATCCTGTTCAGCTATGCCGCCAAACGTGTCCGTTTCGGCACGGTGGGGCTTGTGCAATACTTGAACCCCACTCTGCAATTCCTTGTTGCCACGTTCATTTTTCAGGAATTCTTCAGCCCGTGGCACGCCATTGCGTTGCCGCTGATCTGGGTGGCGCTGGCGCTTTATACCGGTGTCAGCCTGCGTCAGGAAAGAGCGGCGCGCAAATCCCGGATCAAGGTCTGAACATCGTCGCTTGAGCCGATGAAGCCCTTGAGCGAGGCATCGGCAAAGCCGTGGTCGATCACGTGATCCAGCAATCCCAGCAACGGGGTCCAGTAGCCTTGCGTGTTAAGGAGGAACACCGGCTTGCCATGAAGGCCAAGCTGACGCCATGTCAGCACCTCGAAGAACTCGTCAAGCGAGCCCGCGCCACCCGGCAGCACCACGACCGCATCGGAATTCATGAACATTACTTTTTTGCGTTCATGCATCGTCTCGGTCACCACATAGCGGGTGAGGTCGGTCTTGCCGACTTCCCATTTCACCAGATGATCAGGGATCACGCCGAATGTCTCGGCACCGGCGGCCTGTGCTGCGCGTGCGACGGTGCCCATCAGGCCCACATCGCCGGCGCCGTAGACCAGCCGCCAGTTTTCGGCCGAAAAAGCCGCGCCGAAGGCATGTGCCGCCTGTTCAAAGGCCGGATCGCCCCCCGCGCGTGAGCCGCAAAAGACACAAATGGACCGTGTTGCCATGAAATCACCCACTATTGAGATTGCTTCTTTTGACCCTGTTAATCCGTCTGGCTATAGTGCTGCAACCGTGCAGGGGATCGCGGAAGAAGGAAGCTGATGGCTGGACAATCGGGAGCATCGGGCGCGCAGGCGCTTGCACTGGGCGGTGCGGCGCTTGGCGTCGTCGTGGCGGGGGGGCTGTACCTGTCGGGCATGTTCCAATCGGCACCTGGCCCGGATCTGACGCAACAATCCGACGGTGCGTCACAGCCCGCGCTCGCGGTACGAACTGCCGAACCCGAAAACCCTGTTCCCGAAAACACTGTTCCCGAAAACACTGGCACAGAGGCGCAAAGCGCGCCTGCCATGCCGGATTTGCCGTCTGTCAGCACGTTTCTTCTGGATGCCGATGGCCGGATGGTTGTTGCCGGTCGGTCGTCGCCGGGATGGGAAACCGCGATCCGGCTGGACAAGGATGAATTGTCGCGCTTCATGCCCGAGCAGAATGGCGAATTCGTGCAATTCGTCACCGTTACCCCAAGCGAGACACCGCGCATCCTGTCGCTGAGTATGCGGTCGCCGCAGGATGGGCGGGATGTTATCTCGAAAAGCGAGATCATCATCGCCCCGTTGCAAGCGCCGGACCCGGCAGGGGGTGCCCATGGAGAAGCGCAGATAGCGACGACCAGCCCGGATCTGATCGTTGACGTCCCCAATAATGCGGATATCGCCGATGCGGATGCCACCGGCAAGGTTTCACCTCAGCCCGGCACCGACACCCAGGCGGGCGGCGGACCCGCCGCTGTGTTGCTGAACGATGCCGAGGGCTTGCAGGTGCTGCAACCCGTCACCACCACCGATCCTGCCCCCGACGTGATGGCGACGGTCGCGCTGGATGCGATTTCCTACTCTGACGAGGGCGATGTTTTGTTGGCGGGGCGGGCCGCGGGCGACGGTTTTGTGCGGGTCTATCTCGACAATGCGCCCGTCACCACGTCCCGCATCGCAGAGGATGGGCGCTGGCGGTCTGATCTGCCAGAGATCGACACGGGCGTGTATACACTGCGCATCGACGAGACGGATGGCGCGGGCAATGTGACCTCGCGGATCGAAACCCCGTTCAAGCGCGAATCCGATGACGTGCTTTCTGCCGCGACCGAGACGAACCAGCCCATTCAGGCGGTGATCGTGCAGCCTGGTTACACATTGTGGGGCATCTCGCGGCGCAATTACGGCGACGGGATTCAATATGTGCGCATCTTCGAGGCCAATCGCGACCGCATCCGCGATCCCGACCTGATCTATCCCGGACAGCTCTTCTCGATCCCGCAATAAGACAGGGGATCAAACGGGCGACCGGGGTGGTCATTACCGGCGCGTCGGCCTATCTCTTGGCGATACCAAGCCAAGAGGTTGCCATGCGCCCAAGCGCGCCGACCACGACAGAAGCCCCCGGAAACGGATGGAGCGTCATCCGCCGTGTTGCCCCCTATCTTTGGCCAGAGGGTCAGACATGGGTCAAACGGCGCGTTGTTCTTGCGCTTGTCACGCTGTTCGCGGCCAAGGTGATTGCCGTTGGCACACCGTTTTTCTACAAGGCCGCAGTCGACGCTTTGGCCGGCGAAAGCCAGGAGGCCGCGTGGATGCTGGCCCTTGGGGCGATCGGGCTGACCGTGGCTTATGGCATGGCGCGGCTGCTGAATGTCGGTTTCCAGCAATTGCGCGACGTGATCTTTGCCCGCGTGGCCCAACGCGCGCTGCGTCAACTGGCGCTGGAGACGTTCCAGCATATCCACGCCATGTCCCTGCGCTATCACACCTCGCGCAAGACCGGCGGTCTGTCCCGGATCATCGAACGCGGGGTCAAGGGCGTGGAATTCCTGCTGCGTTTCCTGCTGTTTTCCATCGGCCCGCTGATCCTTGAGCTGTTGATGATTGCGCTGGTGCTGTGGACGCTGTTCGATTTCTGGTATCTGGTCGTAGTGATTGGCGTGATTGCCGCCTATGTGGCCTTTACGTTCAAGGTGACGGAATGGCGGGTAAAGCTGCGCAGGCAGATGAACGAGCAGGATACCGACGCCAATCAAAAGGCCATCGATAGCCTGCTCAATTTCGAGACGGTCAAGTATTTCGGTGCCGAAAATCGCGAGGCGACACGCTATGACGCGGCCATGGCCGGATACGAGACCGCGGCGCTCAAGACCTCGTATTCGCTGGCATTCCTGAATTTCGGGCAAAGCGTGCTGATCACTGGCGGGCTGGTGGGCGTGATGGTCATGGCCGCGATGGGCGTGCAATCGGGCGCGATGACGGTGGGCGATTTCGTCATGGTCAACGCCTACATGATCCAGATCACCATGCCGCTGAACTTTCTGGGCACGGTCTACCGCGAGATCCGGCAATCGCTGGTCGATATGGCGGAAATGTTCGATTTGTTAGAGCAATCGCCTGATGTGCGCGATAAACCGGACGCAAAAGATCTGAAAGTTGATGGTGGCCGGATAGAGCTGGACGACGTTTTCTTTGGCTACGAACCTGAAAGACCCATCCTGAAAGGCGTGTCGCTGACCGTGCCACCGGGCCGGACCGTGGCCATTGTTGGCTCTACCGGGTCGGGCAAATCCACCATCGGGCGGCTGCTGTTCCGCTTTTACGACGTGCAATCGGGCGCGCTGAAAATCGACGGGCAGGACGTGCGCGACGTGTCACAGGAAAGCCTTCACGATGCTATCGGCGTCGTGCCCCAGGATACGGTGCTGTTCAACGATACCGTGGGCTATAACATCGCCTATGGCCGCGATGGTGCCACCCAGGACGAGATCGAGGAGGCCGCGCGCGCGGCTCAAATCCATGATTTCATCGCCAGCCTGCCGCGCGGCTATGACACTCAGGTGGGCGAGCGCGGTCTGAAACTTTCGGGCGGAGAGAAACAGCGCGTCGGCATTGCGCGCACCTTGCTGAAAAACCCGCCGATCCTGCTTTTGGACGAGGCGACAAGCGCGCTTGACACCGAAACCGAACAGGACATTCAGGATGCGCTGCGCCGGGCCGGGCAGGGGCGCACCGTCATCACCATCGCGCATCGTTTGTCCACCGTGGCCGACGCTGACAGGATCGTGGTGCTTGAAGAGGGCCGTATCGTCGAGGAAGGCACCCATGCCGATCTTCTGACGCGCGGGGGGCGCTATGCCGGGCTTTGGGCGCGACAGGCGAGCGAACGGGAAGAGGCCGCCTGACCGCGGCCAGCTTTATTCCGCGGCGCGCAATGGCTTGCCCTGATCGTCAAACGCCTTGCCTGCGTCGTCGGGTTCCGTCGCGCTGTTGTTGGGCGGCTCTGTTGGCTCTGTCCGGTCGGACATGGCGCTGTCTGCCTCCACGCTCTGCGCCGTGTCGCGCTCATCCTGCCAGATGATCTCGGGGGCGCGTACCGCCTGTGCCGCGCGTGTCAGCGCCCAGTCCTGGCCCGCGCGGCTGCCTCGGCCAAGCGACAGGCTGGCCAGCAATTGCGCGCCCCACTGCATGTAGGTGCCGGTCCAGACCCGCAGCGCCAGCATCGAGGGTGTAAAGACCAGCGTCAGCACGGTGGCGATACCAAGGCCGAAGACCACAGCCGTCGCCAGTTGCTTCCACCACAGCGCGGTCGGAGAGTTGAACGTGTACCCGCCCGCCATGAAATCGAGGCTCAGACCGAACATCATCGGTGCCAGCCCCGCCATGGTGGTGATCGTGGTCAGCAGGACCGGGCGGATGCGTGCCTCGGCGGTGCGGGTGATCGCCTCGACCTGTGGCATGTAGCGGCTGTAATCCTGATAGGTGTCGATCAGCACGATGTTGTTGTTCACCACGATGCCTGCAAGTGCGACGATTCCCGTCCCCGTCATGATGATCGAGAACGGTTGCGCCATGACCAGCATCCCGATCAGCACACCGGCGGTGGACAGGACCACCGCCACCAGCACCAGCGCGGCGTTGTAGATGCTGTTGAACTGCGCCAGCAGGATGATGAACATCAGCGCCAATGCGCCCGCGAAGGCGGTTTGCAGAAAGGCGGCGGATTCCGCCTGATCTTCGGCGTCGCCGGTCCATTCATAGCTGACCGAGGGCGGGATTTCCTGCGTTTCCAGCCAGTCGGTCAGATACGCGATGCGCTCATTCGCGGTCAGCGGTACGTCTTCGCCGTCCTTGGACGCGGTCAGCCCGTCCATGACACCCGCCTTGATGTCGAAATAGCGGGTCTGATCGACGCGGTCGATTTGCGCCAGCTTTTCCACCGGGCGCCGGGTGATGAAATTCGACAGCGGCACCAGCCCGTCTGCCGTGCGCACCCGCAGTGTATCGAGCGTGGACAGCACCCTGTCCTTGGCGGGCAGGCGCACACGGATGTCTATTTCCTCGTCCGAGCTTGGCACCCGCATCGTGTCAAGCGTCAGACCCCGTGTTACTAGCTGCACCATCGCGCCCACGGTGGCCACGTCCGCGCCAAAGCGCCCCGCCTTTTCCACGTCCACGTCGATCTGCCAGTCGATGCCGGGCAGGGGCAGCGTGTCTTCCACCAGTTTTAGCCCGTAGGTGTCGTCGAACTTTGCGCGTGCCTGTTCGGTAAAGGCGCGCAGTACCTCCCAGTCATCGCCCTTGAGCCGCAGATGCACCGGCTTGGAAGAGGCAGGCCCTTGTTCCAGCGCCGCGATCTCGACCTCTATGCCAGGAATGTGTGACAGGCTGTCTGTCAATTCGTCGATGGTGCGATCGCCGTCGACCCGCGCATCAGAGACTTGCCGCGTCACGTCAAAACCCAGCAGGGGAACGGTGAACCATGTTTCGGTCGTCGTTGGGCGGTCCTCCCATTTGACGATCTCGAACTGGATCTGGCCCACTGTGTCCATCGGCGGCTGCGTGCCGCCGGTATTGTTGTTCAACCCCGACTCGCCGGCAAAGGAAAACGCGTTCAGCACATTGGGATGCGCCAGCACGATCTGTTCGGCCTCCCGCACCAGCGCGTCGGTCTGGTCGATGGACAGGTTGCCGCGCGCCCGGACATAGACGATGGCGTTCTCGGGTTCGGAATCCACAAAGAATTCGGTGCCGTTGTTGTTGTTGATGTAGAAAAACAATGTCGATCCGACAAAGACGAACACCGCGCCCGCCGCCACAAGCGGCATCACCGGGTTGCCCGCAATCGCGTGGATCACCCGGCCAAAGGGCGACCGGTGATAGCCCGCGCGCACCTTTTCGGCGCGCTGTGGCAACAGCCGTGCTGCAATCCGGTCCCGCGCGTGGCGCAACCGCCGAAAGACCGCCGCCAGCGCCAGCAGCACCGTCACAGCCCCGGCCAGCGCCGCGGCGGCCAAGGCCACAAGCCCGACGATCAGGGCAAAGACCGTGATCAGCGTGGGAATGACAGAACCTAGAATGCGGGTGCCGTCCATCGCGCCGAATTCCGCAGTCACCAGCGCCGCCACCGGACCGATGCTGCCGCCCGCCAGCGCCAGTACGCCCACCGCAACCGCCAGCGTCACCACATGCCAGTACCACGCCGCCCCCGCGATCTGCCGGATGCGCGTGTCGAACCAGCGTTCCAGGCGGCCCGTTACACCGCCCATCACGGGCAGATAGACCAGCGCCACCAGCAACGACGCCGACAGCACGAAGATCAGCGTCACGGGCAGCATCCGCATGAACTGCCCCGACACGCCCGGCCAGAAAAGCATTGGCAGGAAGGCACACAGCGTCGTCGCGGTGGAGCTGACCACGGGCCAGAACATGCGTTTGGCAGAGGTGACATAGGCGTGCATCGGCCCGTCGCCCTCATCGATGCGCTTGTCGGCGTATTCGACCACCACGATGGCCCCGTCTACCAGCATCCCCACGGCGAGGATCAGCCCGAACATCACGATATTTGACACCGCCACGCCCATCAGGGCCAGCAGCGCAAAGCACAAAAGGAACGAGGTCGGGATCGCGAAGCCCACCAGCAGGGCCGGGCGGATGCCAAGCGCCGCAAGCGTCACGATCATCACCAGCGCGATGGCGGTCAGGACAGAGCCTTCGAGCTGCTTGACCATCGATTCGATGATCCGGCTTTGATCGTTGGAGGTTTCGACCATCACCGCCGCGCGCAGTTCCTCGGGCCATTCGGTCTCTGCGTCGGCCACGGTCTGGCGCACCAGATCGGCGGTGTCGATGATGTTGAAGCCCTTGCGCTTGACCACCTGCAACGCGATCGCCGTTTCACCGTTGAAGCGCGCGGTGCCCATGCGATCCTCGAAGGTCAGGTTGATCGTCGCCAGATCGCCCAGCTTGACCACCCGGTCGCCATTGGTCTTGACCGGCAGGTCATAGATGTCGCGGGTCTTGTCAAAGGAGGACGGGATCTTGACAGAGAACGCGCCCTGCGCGCTTTCGACAACGCCTGCCGCGATCAGTTGGTTGTTGTTCTGCACGACGCTGATCAACTCTCCGGCGGTGACGTTATACGCCTCCAGCCGCAGCGGATCTATCAACACCTCGACCATCTCGTCGCGATTGCCCGCGATTCCGGCCTCCAGCACCGGCTCCAGCCCTTCCAGACGGTCCTGCAAATCCTTGGCCAGCCGCGCCATGGTGCGTTCGGGCACCGGGCCGGCAAGGCTCACGACGATGATCGGGAATTCCGAAAAATTGATCTCGTTGATGGAATATTTGTCCGCGCCTTCGGGAAAATCCGCCTCTGCCGCGCTCATGGCGTCGCGCACATCGGCCATGATCTTGGTCTTGTCCCAGCCGAATTCGAATTCCAGCGCCACGCCCGCATAGTTTTCCGCCGCCGTGCCGGTCATGTCCTTGAGCCCGTCGAGATCGGAAAGCTCCGTCTCCATCGGTTTCACCAGCAGCCGTTCACTGTCTTCTGCGGAAATGCCGGGGAACTGCACCGACACGAACAGCGCCGGGATCTCGATATCCGGTTCGCCCTCCTTGGGCAGGCTGGTATAGGCGAAGGTGCCCGCCAAAATGGACAGCACGATAAAGGCAATGACCATCCGCGCGCGCGCGGCGGCCCAGTCGACGATGCCGGTCATTGGCCGACCTCCTGAAAGCGCGGCCTGACCGGCACGCCGTCAGTCACGAATTCCTGCCCGATCACGATGACATCGGCCTCTTGCGGCAGTCCGGTCACGAAAACACCCGTGGGCGTGTCGCGCAATAGATCCACCGCGATGAACTGCGCGGTGCCGTCCCCGGCCACGACGCGCACACCCAGACTGCCCGCGTCATTCAGCGTCAGCGCCGATTGCGGCAACAGATGCGCGGCCTTGCCTTCGGCGGAGATTTCTATTTCGGCTGTTTGCCCGTCGCGCAGGGTCAAATCCGGGTTCGGCACCTCGATTTCGACCCGGAAGGTGCGGGTGGCGGGATCGGCGGACCGGCTGACAAAAGCGACCTCGCCGGTCACCTCCTCGCCGGAGGCCACGCGCGCGGTCGCGTGCGCGCCCGGTTTGGCGCGGCTGACCTCTGTTTCGGGGATGAAGCCCACAAGAACCACCGGATCAAGCTGGATCACCGTGGCGCAAAGACCGCCGGGTTGCAGCAGGCTGCCCAGCTCTGCCGTGTCGCTTTCCAGAAGCCCGGCAAAGGGCGCGCGGATCACAAGCCGCTCGATCTCTTTTTCGGCAGAGGCGACGGCGGCTTGTGCGCCCTGCACCCCGGCGCGGGCAGACTCGATTCCGGCGGCCACGGTTTCCAGACCGGATTCCGCCGACCGCAGTGCAGCGCGGGCGCTCGTGATACCGGCCCGCGCCCCCTCGACCCGTGCCTCGGTTTGTGCCACCCGCGTGTCAGAGGCAAAGCCGCCCACGCTTAGCCGGGTGGCGGCATTGGCGTTGATCTCGGCCTCGCGCAACAGCGCCTCGCTTTCGGTCAGGCGGGCGCGGGCTTCTTCGACGCGGGCTTGTGATTCCGGCACCCGTGCCTGTGCTTCGGGCACGCGGGATCGCGCCTCTGCCAGCCGCGCCTCGGCCTCTGCCAGCGTGGCCCCGCGGGTGCCGGGATCAAGCTGGCACAGCACCTCGTTTTCATCCACGAAAGCGCCCTTGCGCAGCGGTGGCGAGACGATCTGACCGCTGGTTTCAGCGCGCAGGTCCACCTGCCTGTCGGCTTCTGTCTGGCCGCGCAGGATCACCGCGCTGTCGATCTGACGCGCTGTCGATCGCAGGGCCACCACCCCCACTGGCGTTACCGACTCGGCCTCGGGCGGGGGGGCGGCATCGGCGACGCTGGCGGTTTCGGCCATGTCTTGGGGCGGAGCACCAAAAAACGACGCCAGTCGATCGCGTTCCAGAACGAACAGGTAGATCGCGACCCCGACAAGGATGGCGGCAAAAATGGAAAAGAGGCGCATGACGATACTTTCTGCACAAATAGTGCCACATCCGATGCGCCGGACGTGACCTTTGGTCTTGTGATGGTCGGCTGGCCGCTGAACCACATGGTTCAGATTAGGATTTTTCCCGCCGAATTGCAAGTTCGTCCACCTGCGTCCCAAGCGCGCCCCCTGCGGCCCCTTGGCAGGGGCCGGGCTTCGCGTTAAGAGAGGCCGAATTCCATTGAAAGGCCGCCCGTGTGAGCGATACCGACAGTTTCATCGACGAAGTCTCCGAAGAGGTGCGCCGCGACCGGCTTTACGCCACGTTTCGCCGCTATGGCTGGATTGCCGTTCTGGTTGTTCTGCTGATCGTCGGCGGGGCGGCGTGGAACGAATGGCGCAAGGCGCAGGCGCGCAGCGAGGCGCAGGCGCTTGGCGATACCGTGCTGGCCGCGCTGGAAGGGTCGGACCGGGCAGAGCGCGCTGATGCGCTAGAGGCGATCGAGGCTCCCGTACCCGACGCGATGGCCGTGATTGCGATGCTGGCCGCCGCAGAGCAAAGCGCGCTCGACCCCGCCGCGGCGGCAGCCAAGCTGTTGGCGGTGGCGGATGATCCTGCCACGCCGCCCGTTTACCGCGAGATTGCGGTGCTCAAAGCGGTGTCGATGGCCGATAGCGGGATCGCGGCAGAAGACCGGCGCGCCCGGCTGGAAGGTATGGCGCCCGGCGGCGGGTTGGTCCGGCTGCTGGCGCAGGAACAGCTTGCGCTGATCGACATCGAGGCGGGCGACACCGAAAGCGCGCTGGAGCGGCTTCAGACAATCCGGCAGGACGCCGAGACCACCCCGGGCTTGCGTCGACGCGCCACACAAGTGATTGTGGCGCTTGGCGGTGATGTCACCGAACAGACCGCTACGGATGCCGGGGACGAATAGACCATGGCGATCCGGTTCCGGGTCGGCATGGAAGACAGGACAGGGGCAATGGCTGTGACGATTGTGACACGTTTTTTCGGGGTGGGGGCCATCTGCCTGCTTGCGGCCTGTTCGGAAAAAGAGATCCTGCTGAAGGGCGAGCGCGAGGATATCCGCGACGTGCTGGTCACGGCGACCGGCGAAAGCGCGCTTGCCGAAAAGACCGCAACAGGCGAGATCCCTCCGCTGAACCTGCCCGCGCCAAGCGTGAACGCGGATTGGGCGCAGTCTGCGTCAAGCCCTATGATCCGGCCCGCGCATCCTGCGCTTGCCGCGGAACCCCGCCTTGCTTGGTCTGCCAATATCGGCGCGGGCGACGGGCGACGCGGGCGCATCACGGCCGATCCGGTGGTTGCCGATGGCCGTGTCTTCACGCTGGATTCCAAAGCGCTGGTCAGCGCGGTGTCAACCTCGGGCAGCGTTCTGTGGACGCGCGACCTGACCCCGCCAAACGATTCTGGCACCGATGCAAGCGGTGGTGGACTGGCCCATGCCGACGGGCAGGTCTTTGTTGCCTCGGGCTTTGGCTTTTTGAGCGCGCTTGACGCGGAAAGCGGCGCGGTGATCTGGCAGCAGAACCTGCGCGCCACCGGCACCGGCAGCCCCAGCGTGGCAGATGATCTGGTGTATGTCGTGTCCGGCGATGAGGTTGCTTGGGCGCTGGAGCGTGACACCGGGCGCATTCGCTGGCAATTGTCCGCGACGCCCGATCTTCAGAACGTCATGGGCGCGCCCGCGCCCGCGATATCGGAGAAATACGTTGTCTTCGCCTTTGGCGCGGGCGAGGTGCAGGGCGCCTTCCGCAAGGGCGGTCTGCGCCGCTGGGACGCGCAGCTTGCCGGTGATCGCGACGGATTTTCCACCGGGCTTGTCGGCGATATCACCGGCGGGCCGGTGATCGACGGCGACAGGATTTACGTGGGCAACCATGCGGGCCGAACCGTGGCGCTGTCGCTTGGCAATGGCGAACGGCTCTGGACCGCGCCCGAGGGGCCGCTCAATCCGATCTGGCCTGTGGGCAACTCGATTTTTCTCGTGTCCGACCGCAACGAGCTGTTGCGCCTCTCCGCCGAGGATGGCAGCCGGATCTGGGGCCGTGCGCTCCCGTTCTTCATCAAGGACAAGCCCAAGCGGCAGGCGGAAATCTTTGCCCATCACGGGCCGATCATTGCTGGCGGACGGCTGATCACCGTATCCAATGACGCGATGATGCGCTTTTTCAATCCCACCGATGGCGCGCCTCTTGGACAGGTGCAAATGCCCGGCGGGGCCACCACGAACCCGGTTGTCGCGGGCGGCACGCTTTATGTCGTCACCGCTGCGGGCCAGTTGCTGGCTTTTCGCTGAGGCCGCTTTCGGATAACAAGGCCAAGGGCCTTATCGGAGCCTAGAACCATGAGTTTCACCCTCGCCATCGTGGGGCGTCCCAATGTGGGCAAGTCCACGCTGTTCAACCGTCTTGTCGGCAAGCGTCTTGCGCTGGTCGATAACCAGCCCGGCGTCACCCGCGATCTGCGCGAGGGCGAGGCGCGTCTGGCCGACCTGCGCTTTACCGTGATCGACACGGCCGGGCTGGAGGACGCCACCGACGACTCGCTTCAGGGGCGGATGCGCCGGCTGACAGAACGGGCCGTGGACATGGCCGATGTGTGCCTGTTCATCATCGACGCGCGCGCAGGTGTCACCGCGCTGGACGAGATGTTCGCGGACATTCTGCGCAAACGTGCGGGGCATATCTTTGTCGCGGCCAACAAATCCGAAGGCCGCGCCGCCGATGATGGCGTGCTTGAGGCCTATAATCTTGGCCTTGGAGAGCCGATCCGCATGTCCGCCGAACATGGCGAGGGCATGATGGATCTTTATGCCGCGCTGGTACCGCTGGCGGACGAATACGCCAAGCGCGCCGAGGCGGACGCGCCCGAAACCGATGTGCCCTTGCCCGAAGGCGATGTGGATGCCGCCGCGCCGCCCATTCCCAAACCCACCAAGGCGCGACCGCTTCAGGTGGCTGTGGTGGGTCGGCCCAATGCGGGGAAATCGACGCTGATCAACAAGATCCTTGGCGAAGACCGGCTGTTGACCGGGCCAGAGGCGGGCATCACCCGCGACGCGATTTCGCTTCAGATCGACTGGGACGGCTTGCCGACCCGCATTTTCGACACTGCCGGGATGCGCAAAAAGGCCAAGGTTCAGGACAAGGTTGAAAAGCTGTCTGTCTCGGACGGGCTGCGCGCGGTCAAGTTCGCAGAGGTCGTGGTTGTTCTGCTCGACGCGGCCATCCCCTTTGAACAACAGGATCTGCGCATTGCCGACCTGGCCGAAAGAGAGGGCCGGGCGGTTGTGGTCGCGGTGAACAAATGGGACATCGAGACGGAAAAGCAGGATAAGCTGCGCGAGCTGCGCGAAGAGTTCGAGCGCCTGCTGCCGCAACTGCGCGGCGCGCCTCTTGTCACCGTATCCGCCAAGACGGGGCAGGGGCTGGACCGGCTGCGCGCGGCGGTGGAAAAGGCCTATGACGTGTGGAATCGCCGGGTCACGACGGCCCAGTTGAACCGCTGGCTGACCGGTATGCTGGAGGCGCACCCGCCCCCCGCACCCGGCGGACGCCGGATCAAGCTGCGCTACATGACCCAGGCCAAGACGCGGCCCCCTGGCTTTGTCGTCATGTGCTCCAACCCTGAAAAACTGTCAGAAAGCTATTCGCGCTATCTGGTCAACGGGTTGCGCACGGATTTCGACATGCCGGGCACCCCGATCCGCCTGCACATGCGCTCTCAGGCTTCCAAGAACCCCTATAAGGGCAAGAAAAAACCGGGGCCGTCAAAGCTGCGCAAGCATCTCAAGTCGGGCGGGCCGGACGACCGCTGAGCGCGTAAAGCGCCAGCACCGCCGCGCCCGCGGCGGCCAGCCCCAGCACCGGCCAGTTGACAGGCCCGGTATTGGCCACGATCACGCCGACCAGTGCCCACACGACCGCACCGGAATATTCCGGCGTGTCGGGCCGGGCCGTCTGCACAACCAGCGCAATACCAAGCGCCAGCACGATCATCGCCATGGCGACGACCTGTTCGCCCAGAATTCCGTGCCCGCCCAGCATCAGGCCAAGCGCCACGCAAGAGGCTGCCGTCAGCCACCCGGCATAAAGCGCGATGGGTGTGCGCAGCCAGACCCGGTCTTGTGGTCCCGCCCGCAGCAGGGCAACTAGCGCCGTGATCAGCATGATCCAGATCATCACCGTGGCCCAGAACGGGCTGAATTGTGCCACCGGAATCCATGCCGCGCCCACGATCAGGCTACAGATCAGCGGCCAGCGCGCCTTGTCCCAACCGGAATCCGTGTCACGTTTCAGCAGCCCGAACGCGGCCCCCGCGATCAGCCAAAGGTAAATCAGCCCCCAGATCGAAAAGGCATAGCCCGCAGGCTGCACCGGTACATCGACCTGCGGGATGGGAAACTGGTCGGGCCGAAACCCGTTGAATCCGCTGCTCGTCAGCGGTGACAGCGCGAAGGCCAGCGTGGCCGTGGCGACAAAGATCGCTTTCAGTCGTTCCATGGTGAACCAGATGGGGCAGGCGGGGCCGCGATCAAGTCAGCCAAGGCTGCCATCCGCCATCAGCCGCGTCTTGCCGCGCAGATAGGGGTGCAGCGCCTCGGGCAGATCGACCGACCCGTCCTGTTGCTGACCATTTTCCAGCACCGCGATCAGACAGCGCCCCACGGCAAGGCCGGAGCCATTGAGCGTGTGCAGGAATTGCGGCTTGCCGCCCTCGCGCGGCTTGAAGCGGGCATTCATGCGCCGGGCCTGAAAATCGCCACAGACCGAGACGGAACTGATTTCGCGGTACATGTTCTGACCGGGCAACCAGACCTCGATATCGTGGGTCTTTTGCGCGCCGAATCCCATGTCGCCTGTGCAAAGCACAATGGTGCGGTAAGGCAGGCCGAGACGGTCAAGGATGCCTTCGGCGCATTTCGTCATCCGGTCATGTTCGGCCATGGAATGATCGGGATGGGTCATGCTGACCATCTCGACCTTTTCGAACTGGTGCTGGCGCAGCATGCCAGCGGTGTCCTTGCCCGCGCTGCCCGCCTCGGACCGAAAACATTGCGTATGCGCCACGTAACGGTGGGGCAGGCTGGCCTCGTCCACGGTTTCGCCATTCACGATATTGGTCAGCGTCACTTCGGCTGTGGGCACCAGCCACCAGTCATCCGTGGTGCGATAGCTGTCCTCGCCGAATTTCGGCAATTGCCCGGTGCCATACATCATCTCCGGGCGCACCAGCACGGGTGTCCAAGTTTCCGACAGGCCGTTTTCCTCGACATGGGTGTCGATCATGAATTGCGCCAGTGCCCGGTGAATGCGGGCCACGCCGCCCGACAGCACCACGAAACGCGAGCCGGACAGCTTTGCGGCCAGCTCGAAATTCATGCCCGGTTTGACGCCCGCCAAGTCGTAATGCTCTTGCGGCGTGAAATCGAAGACGCGCAGGGTGCCGTTGCGGTAAAGCTCGATATTGTCGTCCTCGTCCGCGCCGTCGGGCACATCCGCATGGGGCAGGTTGGGCAGGCTCATCAGCAGGTCGGTCAGCTTCTGGTCAAGCTGCTTGGCCTCGGCCTGCATCTGCGCCACCTGCGCCTTTTTCTCGGCGACCAGTGCGCGCAGCCGCTCGAATTCGGCGTCGTCACCCTTGGCCTTGGCGGCGCCAACGGCCTTGCTGGCCTTGTTCTGGTCGGCTTGCGCGGTTTCGGCGGCCAGGATCTTGGCGCGGCGTTCCTCGTCCAGCGCAAGGATCTCGCCCGAGGCACCGGCCCCCCCGCGACGGGCCATGGCGGCGTCAAAGGCGTCGGGGTTTTCGCGGATGGCGCGGATGTCATGCATCGGGTCTGTCCTTGGTTGTCTGAGTCTGTTGCTGTGGCATCTTTATCAACGATCCGCAAACGGGTGCCAGCCCTGTTGCAGCGGGCGGCCAATTGCCCGTGTTGCCTGTGTCAAATCGGTGCAGGGCCGCAGCATGGCGTATAGGGGCGCTGTGTGCGGGTATCACGGGTGCTTTCGCGCCTTGCAAAACCCGGACCCGAACCTTAGGTTCCGGCCAACTTGCGGCCTTCTCTCACAAGGCGCGCCTCACGCACAAGGACTGTCATCGTATGGAAGCTTTCGTTCAATTCGTACCGCTCATCCTGATCTTTGCGATCATGTGGTTTCTTTTGATCCGGCCCCAGCAGAAAAAGCTGAAAGAGCATCAGGCCATGGTCACAGCCCTTCGCAAGGGTGATCAGATTGTCACGCAGGGCGGGCTGATCGGCAAGGTTGTCCGCGTCAAGGGTGATGACGAGGTCGAGGTCGAATTGTCCGAAGGCGTGCGCGTGCGTGTGGTCAAGCAGACCGTGGCACAGGTTCTGTCCAAGACCGAACCTGCCTCCTAAGCCATGCGCAGCCGCTCTCACGCGCTCGGTGGGATTGGGTTATTTATTGAAAAGGCACGGTAATGTTGCAGATCGACCTCTGGAAGCGGATCGTCATTTGGGGGCTGGTCGCGCTTGGCCTCATGCTGGCCGTGCCCAATGTATTCTACGAGCGCGTCGAGACGCATAACGATGCCGCGGCCGCCGTCGAGGCAGGCACAGCCAACGAGGCAGAGATGGCCGAGGCGCTTGGCGCTTGGCCTGAATGGATGCCTTCGGGACTGGTCAATCTGGGGCTTGATCTGCGCGGCGGCGCGCATCTTCTGGCCGAGGTCCAGGTCGAAGATGTGTACCAATCGCGGATCGAGGCGATGTGGCCTGAAATCCGCGACCTTCTGCGCGAGGAGCGTGACCGCGTGGGGCCGATCCGGCTTCAGCCGACCGCCGCGCCGGAGCTGCGCATCCGGCTGGTGGAAAACCCTGCCGAGGTATCCTACGCAGCATCGCTGGTACGCGGGCTGGCCCGCCCCGTCGCCAGCATGACCGGCGCAACATCCAGCGATATCGACGTGACTACCAATGGTGACACGATCGTTGTCGCGTTAAGCGACGCGGAGAAACTTGCCAGCGACGAACAGACGGTTCGCACCGCCCGCGAGATCATCGCGCGCCGCATCGACGAGATGGGCACCCGCGAGCCGACGATCCAGCGCCAGGGCACTGACCGTATCCTGATCCAGGTGCCCGGCGTGGGCAGCGCGGCGGAACTCAAGGAAATCATCGGCACCACCGCGCAGCTGACCTTTCAGCCGGTGGTGACGCGCACCACGGATGCCAGCGAAGATCCCGGCGCGGGCAATGAAATCCTGCCTTCCATGGATCAGGAGGGAACGTATTACATCATCGAACGCGCGCCTGTTGTCTCGGGCGAGGAACTGGTCGATGCGCAGCCCGATTTCGACCAGAACGGGCGGCCCGCAGTCTCGTTCCGCTTCAACCCCGGTGGCGGGCGCAAATTCGGGGATTACACGGCCGAAAACATCGGCAACCCCTTTGCAATCGTGCTGGATAACGAGGTGATCAGCGCCCCTGTCATCCAAAGCCATATTCCCGGCGGCACCGGCATCATCACCGGCAATTTCAGCGTCGAGGAAAGCACGAATCTTGCCGTCCTGTTGCGCGCGGGCGCGCTGCCGGCAGAGCTTGAATTCGTTGAGGAGCGCACGATCGGCCCGGAACTGGGCGCGGACAGCATCGCGGCGGGGCAGATCGCTTGTATCGTCGCCTTCGTGCTGGTGCTGGCCTTCATGTGGGCCAGCTATGGCACGTTCGGGCTGTTTGCCAATATTGCCCTGATTGTGAATGTGGGGCTGATCTTCGGCCTGCTCAGCATGATCGGCGCGACACTGACCTTGCCGGGCATCGCCGGGATCGTGCTGACCATCGGCATGGCGGTGGACGCCAACGTGCTGGTGTTCGAGCGGATCCGCGAGGAAATGAAGACCGCCAAAGGCCCGTCCCGCGCCATCGAGCTTGGCTATGAAAAGGCGCTCAGCGCCATTACGGACGCTAATATCACCACCTTCATCACGGCGTTGATCCTTTACACGATGGGGTCCGGGCCGGTGCGCGGCTTTGCCATTACGCTTGGCCTTGGCATCATCACCTCTGTCTTCACGGCGATCTTCGTCACCCGCCTGATCGTCATCATGTGGTATGACCGCAAACGCCCGAAAAAGGTGCTTCAGGGCCGCACGCTTCGCCTTGTGCCGCAGAACACAAGCTGGGATTTCTTCAAGCGGTGGCGGTTCTCTCTGGGGTTGTCGGGTGTGCTGATCCTTGTGGCGGCCGTGTCGTTCATGTTGCAGGGGCTGAATTACGGGATTGATTTCAAGGGCGGCACGACCGTACGCACCCAAAGCGCGCAGCAGGTTGATGTCGCCGTATATCGTGATGCGATCACGCCGCTTGGACTGGGTGATATCAGCATAACCGAGGTGTTCGACCCGACCTTTGGCGAAGATGAAAACGTCGCGATGATCCGTATCCAGGCCCAGGAAGGCGAAGAGGCCGTGTCGAGCGAGGTCATCCAGAACGTGGAAGCCGCGCTGCAACAGGCCGTGCCCGACATCAGCTTTACAGCGGTGGAAAGCGTTGGGCCAAAAGTCTCCGGCGAGTTGATCCAGACCGCCATCATCGCGGTGATTCTGGCCATCGGGGCGGTGCTGATCTACATCTGGCTCCGGTTTGAATGGCAATTCGCGGTGGGGGCCGTTCTGGCGCTGGTACATGATGTGGTGCTGACCATCGGGATATTCTCGGAATTGCAGATCCAGTTCGATCTGGCGATCATCGCGGCGCTTCTGACGATCGTGGGATATTCGCTGAACGATACCGTGGTGGTCTTTGACCGGGTGCGGGAGAACCTGCGAAAATACAAGAAAAAGCCACTGGCCGAGGTGCTGAACATCTCGATCAACGAAACCCTGAGCCGCACGGTCATGACCTCTGTCACCACGCTTTTGGCGCTTGGCGCGCTCTATGTTCTTGGTGGTGATGTGATCCGGGGCTTTGTCTTTGCGATGATCTGGGGTGTGATCATCGGGACGTATTCCTCGGTTTTCGTGGCCAGCACGGTGTTGTTGTGGCTGGGCGTCAAACGCGACTGGACAAAGACCGATGGCAATGCCGGTACGCAATTTGCCAATGTCGACGCCTGAGCGCGACCATCTGCGAAGGAGGACGATATGCGGCTCAACGAAATGGTCTTTACCGATGTCCAGCCCATCGACGGCTACGGGCCGGGTTTTTTCCGGATCGGGAGCGAGGCTATAGACGCGCCGATATGCGTCAGCCCCAAGGGCGTGCAGGCCTGGGGCGGCTATGAAGACACCGCCACGCTGTTGGCGCTCAAGGACGAGATCGACGTGCTGTTCATCGGCACCGGCGCCGAGACGGCCCATGTGCCCAAGGCGTTCCGTACCACCCTCGAAGATACCGGCATCGGCGTGGAGGCAATGAATTCGCCCGCCGCCGCGCGCACCTATAACGTGCTGATTTCCGAAGGCCGCCGCGTGGCAGCCGCCCTTCTGGGAGTGTAATGGCCCGATGTTGACCGAAAGCTTGCCGTGATGCTGCAAGCCCAAGATCTAAGCGTGACGCGCGGCGGTGTGCGTGTGCTCGACGGGCTGAGCTTTGCGCTTGGCCCGGGCGAGGCGCTGGTGCTGCGCGGCCCGAACGGGGTGGGCAAGACCACGCTTTTGCGCACGCTGGCCGGATTGCAGCCGCCGTTGTCCGGGCAGGTCCACAGCGCGCCGGAAACGCTGGTTTACGCAGGCCATGCCGACGGGATCAAGGCGATGCTCAGCGTGCGCGAGAACCTTGATTTCTGGGCGCGGGTCTTTGGCACCGAGGATATCTCGGCGGCGCTGGAGGCGTATCAGCTTGGCAATCTGGCCGACCGGCCCGCGGGCCTGTTATCGGCCGGGCAGAAACGCCGGTTGGGCCTGTCGCGTCTGCTGGTCACAGGCCGCCCGGTCTGGGTACTGGACGAGCCGACCGTATCGCTCGACACCAGCGCGGTCGCGATGTTCGCCGCCGTCATTCGTGCCCATCTGGCGCAGGGAGGCGCGGCGTTGATGGCGACGCATATTGATCTGGGATTGACCGAGGCGCGCGTGCTTGACCTGACACCCTACAAGGCCAGGGCGCATAGCCTTGACGATTTCGACGAGGCTTTCCTGTGATCGCGCTGCTGATGCGCGATATCCGGCTGGCCACGCGGGCAGGGGGCGGCTTTGGCCTTGGGCTGGCGTTTTTCCTGATTGTCGTGGTGCTGGTGCCCTTTGGCGTGGGGCCGCAAACAGAGCTTCTGGCGCGGATCGCCGCAGGTATCCTGTGGATTGGCGCGCTTTTGGCCTGCCTGTTGTCGCTCGACAGGATCTTTGCGCTGGATTTCGAGGATGGCAGTCTGGATCTGCTGGCCACCGCCCCTGTCCCGATGGAGGCCGTCGCGGCGATCAAGGCGCTGGCGCATTGGCTGACCACGGGGCTGCCGCTGGTGCTGGCCGCGCCGGTTCTGGGCGTGTTGCTCAGCCTGCCGGTACAGGGCTACATGCCGGTGATCCTGTCGCTTTTGCTGGGAACACCGGCGCTGTCGATGATCGGGGCGTTTGGAGCGGCGCTGACCGTTGGCCTGCGTCGGGGCGGATTGCTGTTGAGCCTTCTTGTTCTGCCACTATACGTGCCCACATTGATCTTCGGGGCCGAGATGGCGCGGCGCGGGGTCGATGGGCTGGATACGACGACACCAATGCTGATGCTGGCGGGAATCACCTGCGGCACCATCGCGCTTTTGCCTTTTGCCGCGGCTGCGGTACTAAGGGTCAACCTGCGCTGAGAAGACGGGAGGAAAACACGTGAGTTCGATCTGGGTCTATGCGAACCCCAAGAAATTCATTGATACGACCGACAGGTTTTTACCCGCGTTGGCCGTGATGTCGGTGTCGTGTCTGGTCGTGGGGCTGGTCTGGGGCTTTTTCTTTACACCGGATGATTTTCGTCAGGGATCGACCGTCAAGATCATCTACCTGCACGTGCCTGCCGCGCTGATGGCGATCAACGCGTGGCTGATGATGCTTGTGGCCTCGATCATCTGGATCGTCCGGCGTCACCATGTCAGCGCGCGGGCCGCGCGCGCGGCGGCCCCTGTGGGCGTGGTCATGACGTTGATTGCACTGGCGACCGGGGCGCTTTGGGGGCAGCCGATGTGGGGCACCTGGTGGGCGTGGGATCCGCGCCTGACCTCGTTCTTGATCCTGTTCCTGTTCTATCTTGGGTATATCGCACTGTGGGAGGCGATCGAGGACGCGGATACAGCCGCTGACCTGACGTCAATCCTGTGTCTTGTTGGCTCTGTCTTTGCGCTTCTAAGCCGCTATGCGGTGAATTTCTGGAACCAGGGATTGCATCAGGGAGCGTCGCTTAGCCTCGACAAAGAAGAAAACGTGGCGGATGTGTTTTACTTTCCGCTGCTTGTCTGCATCGCGGGTTTTGTCCTTTTGTTCATCGCGCTGGTCTTTTTGCGGACGCAAACGGAAATCCGCGCGCGGCGGATGCGGGCGCTTATGGCTCGCGACAGGATGGAGGCATGATGCCGGATCTTGGAAAATACGCCGAGGCGGTCCTGTCCTCCTACGCAGTATCGCTTGTGTTGCTGATCATCCTTGTCGCGCTAAGCTGGCGTCGTGCCGTTCGCATCAAAAGCGCCCTGCGGGAAATTGAGGAGAGACAGAAAAAAGATGGCTAAGATTTCCCCTCTCATGGTCGCGCCGCCGCTGATTTTTGTGCTTCTGGCGGGTGTGTTCTACGTCGGGATGCTGCGCGAAAACCCCGATGAGCTGCCCTCGGCGCTGGAAGGACGGCCAGCGCCAGCGGTGCAGGTGACCCCGCTGGATGGCAAGACACCCTTTGCAGATGCGGCCCTGCGCGAGGGCGGTGTGAAGCTGGTGAACTTCTGGGCCAGCTGGTGCGCGCCCTGCCGGGTGGAACATCCGCATCTGGAAACGCTGGCAGAAGAAGGCATCGCGATCTACGGCGTTAACTATAAGGATCAGCCGGAAAACGCGTTGAAATTCCTGGATGAATTGGGCGATCCCTATGCCGCTATCGGCGCTGATGCGCAGGGGCGCATGGCGCTGAACTGGGGGCTGTACGGTGTGCCGGAAACCTATGTGCTGGACAGCGACGGCACCATCATCCTGCGTTTTGCGGGGCCGATTACCCAGCGTGTGATGGATGCACAGATCCGCCCCGCGATCGAGGCCGCGGCCAACTGACCCCGTCTATTCGTGGCGAGGTGGGTGGGCCAGACAATGTGCGCGCAGCGCCTCGTAATCGGGGGCATGGCGCAGCTCGTCCAGCTTGGCGCGGTGATGGTCGAATGCCGCTTGACGGAGTGGCATAAGCCGCCCCCCCGATAGCCGGTCAAGATGTTGCATCTCGGACCACAGACTTGATGCGCGCCTTACAAGGCTGTCATCCCGTGTGCCGCCGAAATTACGCTTTCCCCAGTATTTCTCTCGCAATGATCTTTGCGTCTGATGCGCGCTGCCGCGCACGGATTTCAGCAAAAAGGTCTCGATATCCTTGACCGCGTAATGATGCACGGATGCATGGCGCGTCATAAGCGGATCTTTTGAGCGCCAGTTGCGCAGCTCGAAATCGGGATGCACCAGTCCCGATCCGTTCACGATGCGGATCTGATCGTCAGGCATGGTCGGATTGCGCGGCTGGTGAATGCCGGGTGTTGCAAAGACGGATGGCCGGAAAAGCGATTTCATGCCGGTGAAATGCGTCTGATAACGTTCGGGTGCCGTGGTGTCGGTAAAGCGCGCGGTGACAAGGTCGTTGGTCATCACCGGGATCTGTCCGCTGCCGAACAGCCGCCAATTGAGCACCAGGTGGTCAAAGCCGGGCAGGACATTCAGCAGATCGGGCAGGGTGCCGTCACCGACACGGATATTGAGAAACTCGTCAAGATCCAGAACCATCGCGAAATCGGCCGCCTGAAAGGTCGGCATCCGTGCCGCGCGTTTATAGGCGCGCATCTGGTGGCGGCCCGGCTTGGCGGGGTTGGGATAATATTCGACCAACTCCATCTCGGCCAGAATGCTCAGCGTGTCGGCGGTGCCATCGGTGCTGTCATTCTGGAAAAGGATGAAATCGGTGAACCCTGCCAGCCGGTGATGGGCCACCCATTCAAGGATGTTATGCCCCTCATCCTTGGCTGTCGCGATGAGTACGGTTCGCACTGTGTGGCGGCCCCCGGATTTTCTGGTGTTGGTTGCCGGTCTAGCACATGGCTGCTTGGCTGTCAGGTGACATTCGGGCCGACAGGCGCGGCGGCGCTGCGTTGCTTGCACCTTGGCGGCGGGGTTGCTATTTGGCACGAAGCGTAACCCGATCAAAATGATCGGGAAGCCAAGAGGCCCGGAATTTTGACTGAAAACACGCCCTCCGAGACCGCCCCGCAAGAGGTGCCCCCGCGTCTTGAGGCGCGCGACCTTGTGCGCCGCTATGACGGGCGCGTGGTGGTCGATCATGTCTCGCTCAAGGTGCGGCCGGGGCAGGTGACCTGCCTTCTGGGCCCTTCGGGCTGTGGCAAGTCCACGACGCTGCGCATGATTGCCGGGGTCGAGATGCAGGACGAGGGCAGCATTTACGTCGATGGGCATCTGATTTGCGATACTGTTTTCCGGGTGCCGCCAGAGCGGCGGCATATCGGCCTGATGTTTCAGGACTTCGCTCTCTTTCCGCATCTTCGGGTTGCCGAAAACGTGGCGTTCGGTCTGTCAGGCGAGGCGATGGACAAGGCGCGGCGCGTGGGTGAACTGCTTGAACGTGTGGGTCTTGCGGGTTATGCGCGGAATTTTCCGCATGAACTGTCCGGCGGGGAACAACAGCGCGTGGCGCTGGCCCGCGCGCTGGCACCGCGTCCCCGGTTGATGCTGATGGATGAACCGTTTTCGGGGCTGGACAATCGCCTGCGCGATGGCATCCGTGACGACACGCTGGATATTCTGCGCGAAGAGCAAACTGGTGTATTGCTGGTCACACATGAGCCGGAAGAAGCGATGCGCATGGCCGACGACATCGCGCTGATGCGCGATGGGCGCGTGGTGCAGCAAGGCGCGCCTTACAACATCTACAATGCCCCGGCAGACCGCGACGCGGTGGCGTTCTTTTCGGATGTGAACGTGGTGCGGGGCCGGGCCAAGGGTGCGTTGGTGCAAACGCCCTTCGGGCAGTTCCTGTCGCCGGGCGTGCCAGACGGGCAGGAAATGGAGATCGTGATCCGCCCACAGCACATCAAGCTGGATTTCGACCGCAACGGCAAGGGACCGGCCCCGACCATCAGCGATGGCACGGCGGTGCGCGGTGTGGTGCAACGGGCGCGGTTCATGGGGTCGGAAAGCCTGGTGGAGTTTCGCATGGAGTTCGGTGGCCCGACCTTCAAGGCGACGGTACCGGCGGTGTTCCTGCCGAAACCGGGCACGCCCATGTGGTTGATGATCCGCCGCGACAAATGTTTTCTCTTTCCCCGCGATTAAAGCGTTTCGCGAAAAACCTGGATCACAGCTTTGCGTGAAACGCACGCAACAGACCCGCGTTGCACGCGTTTCGCCTTCAATCGATGCTTCAGGCTAAAGGCGAAGCGCTTTAAGCGATGAGGGGCGGTGCGCGCGGCCTGCCGCCGATATCGTGGTGCAGGGCGGGATGTGTCATTCCGCCTCTTCCTCGTTGGGCAGAACAAGGGTGATGGTGCCCGCCGCTTCAAGCGTACGGATCGTGTTGACGACCTGTGTCATCGCCGCCTCGCCATCCTTTGCGCGGGGTTTTGCGGCTTCGGCGATTTCTTCGCGCAGCGCGTCGGACATGCGCCGTGACATGTTGGCAAGAATGAACTCCGCCGCTGCCGTGGTGGTGTCCGTGTCGGCGGCGGCCCCAAGCGCCATGACGAGCGTGGGCTGATCAACCTCGCGCGTGAGCGTGGGAATGTCGAGCGGGGCCACGCGTTCGGGAATATTGGCAAAGGTAAAGATCGCACGACGCACGCGGGCGGCAAACGCCTCGTCCTCGGCATCAAGCCCGTCCAGCACCGCATCGCGGGTGAGCGCGGGGGAATAATTCAGGATATCACCGACGCGTTTTTCCGCCGCGTCGGCAAAGGCGATATCGGGCACATCATGCAGTTGCGCGGCCAGTGACAGGCCGATCCGGTCAACCGCGTCCGGGGTGACGGCGGCGGTTTGGGACATGGCGATGGTGATGCGGCGTGCCGCATCGCCGGGCAATTGGGCCAAAAGTTCGGCGGCCCGCGTGACATCAAGCTTGGACAGCAGGACCGCGGCGATTTCGGTGCTTTCCCCGGCCAGCATGTCGCGCAAGGCATCCGTGGGTGCGGCGCGTACCTGTTCCCAGGGGTCGCCGAACTGGCGCACACCCGCCTCCTTGCGCAGGCGCGCTGCGGTTTGCGGGCTGATCCGGCCATCAAGCGCGGAAAGCGCCCCGGCCACCCCGCGGGGAAAGGTCAGGCCCATCGCCTCAAGCTCGGCGGCGAATTCGGTCACCACGGCGCGCAGCGTGGGGCGGTCGACATAGCGCATGGAGCCCATTTGCGTGGTCAGAACCCGCTGAAGATCATCCGGCAGGTCGGACAGGCGAAGATCGGCCCCTTCGTTAAGAAGAAAGCGCACCACGATCGCCGCCTTCTGTCGGCGGGACAGATGCGCCGTGGCAGGGGTGGGCGGTGCAAGACGCGCGATGCTTTTGGTGGTCATTCCGAACCCCGGATGGCATTACGTCACGACCTTAAGCGCGCAGGCATGAACAAAGGCTGAAGCCCGGCACGAAAAACGGCACGGGGGATGATCCTCCGTGCCGTTGATTTTATGGGGCACGTGTCCGGGTGACACGCAAAACCTTAGCTGGTGGTGGGCACGCAGCTGCGGCTTTGGGAATCCCACGATGTGCCGTCCGCGCAAGTCATGGCCTGCTTGGAATGATTGTCGCACGCGGCAAAGGCCGACAGCGAAGTGGCCAGTGTCAGGGCGACGGATGTCGCGACTACCTTGATCTTCATGCTTTCACCTCTTTTACGTCCTTGCATGCAACAGGTTAGCACGGGTCGTACAATTCTCAAACAGGGGATCAGCTTTCGCCGAAAACGCGGCTGAAAATCGTGTCCACATGTTTGGTATGATAGCCCAGATCGAATTTTTCTTCAATTTGCTCGGGGCTTAGCGCCTTGATCACTTCTTCATCGCCCAGAAGTTCGGTCTTGAAATCGCGCCCTTCTTCCCACACCTTCATCGCGTTGCGCTGTACCAGGCGGTAGGCTTCTTCGCGGCTGACCCCGGCTTGGGTGAGCGCCAGAAGCACCCGCTGCGACATCACAAGGCCGCGGAATTTATGCATGTTGGCCAGCATGTTATCCGGATAGATCACCATTTTGTCGATGACGGTGGTCAGCCTTGCAAGCGCGAAATCCAGCGTGATCGTGGAATCAGGCCCGATATTGCGCTCCACCGAGCTGTGCGAAATGTCGCGCTCGTGCCAGAGCGCCACATTTTCCATCGCCGGAATCACCATCGAGCGGACGAGGCGCGCAAGCCCGGTCAGGTTTTCCGTCAGCACCGGGTTGCGTTTGTGCGGCATGGCGGACGAACCTTTTTGCCCGGCAGAGAAGAATTCTTCACCCTCCAGAACCTCGGTGCGTTGCATGTGGCGGACCTCGGTCGCGACATTCTCGATAGAGCTGGCCACCACGCCGAGGGTCGCGAAAAACGCCGCGTGACGGTCGCGCGGGATGACCTGTGTGCTGATCGGTTCGGGCGTCAGGCCCAGCTTGGCGCAGACATGCTCTTCGACCTGCGGGTCGATATTGGCGAATGTGCCGACAGCGCCCGAAATGGCACCTGTCGCGATTTCCTCGCGCGCGGTGGCCAGACGGCGACGGTTGCGGTCCATCTCGGCATAAAAGCGCGCGAATGTCAGGCCCATCGTGGTGGGTTCGGCGTGAATGCCGTGGGACCGCCCGATGCGCACCGTCATCTTGTGTTCCATCGCGCGCCGTTTCAGCGCGGCCAGAAGCGCATCCATATCCGCCAGCAGGATGTCGGCGGCACGGGTCAGCTGTATGTTGAAACATGTGTCCAGCACGTCTGAGCTGGTCATGCCCTGATGCACGAAACGGGCCTCGTCGCTGCCCACATGTTCGGCAAGATGGGTGAGAAAGGCGATCACGTCATGTTTCGTCACCGCCTCGATCTCGTCGATGCGGGCCACGTCGAATTCTACATCGTGGGCCTTCCAGACGGCCTCTGCATTGGCGCGGGGGATCACCCCCAGATCGGCCATCGCGTCACAGGCGTGGGCCTCGATCTCGTACCAGATGCGGAACTTGGTGGCGGGCTCCCAGATGTTCACCATCTCGGGGCGGGAATAGCGCGGGATCATGTGGATGTGACCTTTGGTTTGCAAATGACGTTTGGCGCGGTTTAGACCGATGGCACGGTATCAGCAAGGCGGGAGCAGGCGCATGTTCAGTGGATTGGGCGATTTCGAGGGGCTTTGGCAGCTTGTCCGCCGCATCGAACAGGATGACGCCCCCGATGCCGACTTGCGCGGCACTGCGACCCTGCACCCGAACGAGGCGGGCATGAGCTACCGCGAGGCGGGGCGTCTGCGCGTGGGCGACCATCCCCCGATCAATGCGGAACGGCGGTATATCTGGCGCAGCAGGCCGGGCGGCGTGATCGAGGTGCTGTTCGAGGATGGGCGACCCTTTCACAGGATCGACCCGGATGATCCACAAGACCGGCATTGGTGCGACCCGGATATGTATGCCGTGTCCTATGATTTCTCGGCCTGGCCGGACTGGTCCAGCACATGGCAGGTGCGCGGCCCGCGCAAATCCTACCGCATGGTCAGCGAGTACCGAAGGACACTGTCAGACCCGTCGCATGGCTTGACCGCCCTGCATCAAGCCAAGGGGCGGTTGAGCTGAACAGTTTCCAGCACTCGCACACAACGTCATCAAAGTTTACCCGTCGCCCATGACAGAGATCCTGCAAGATAGCCTCCCCTATGACACCGGCCCGCGCGGCTTGCCCGGTATGCGCCCCTTGGCGGTTGAGGACTGGCTGATAAAAGATGAGGCATTCGCGGCGCAAATGGCGTTACGTGCGCGGCTGTTGTCGGAAGCGCCCGCGGCGGTACTGGCCACCAGCGAGGCCGGTCGCGAAGCGGCCGACGAGCTTTTGCAGTTTGTGCTGGACTGGCTGGATCAAAATGATCGCTCATATGGCATTTCCGCAAAGGACGTGACGCGGCCAGACGGGGTGCGCGTGCCGGTTGACCGAAGCGACCCGATGGGGACATTGGGCCATCTGGTGCAAGAAGACATGTGTCTGATGCAAAAGCAGGGCGACGCCCATGTGCTGACCGCCGCTGTTCTGTGCTTTCCGGCCAGTTGGCGGCTGGCTGACAAGATCGGCCGCCCGCTTGTGGCAATCCACGACCCGGTGCCGGAATATGATGACGGGCTTGCCAAGCGGGTTCAGCGGCTTTTCGACGGCGTACAGGTTGGCCGCCCGCTGTGGCGGTTCAACGCGTTGCATTATGCGCAGCCCGATTTGCATCAACCCTGGCGCAAGGATGGTGACTTGTCGCAGACGGGGGCAAGCCCGACATATCCCTACCTGCGAAGCGAACGGCAATCCGTGCTGCGCCTGCCTGAAACGCGGGCCTGTGTGTTTGCCATTCATACCTTTGTGGTCAGGACAGGGCCGGTCACCGGCCCATGATCACCTTTCCTTGACCATGTCGCGCAGCAGCGAATAGGTGAACATGAAAGCCCCCAGCGGGGCAGACACGAACATCACCATCAGCCCCGTGAAATGCACCGTCAGGCGCAGCGGCCGGGTGGGGGGCGCGCGCTGTGCCAGGAACCGGGCCAGTTCCGGTTCGCGGCTGTCTACATCGTCGGTGCCGATCACGGCGAAATCGGCAAAACCTTCCTCCTGTTCGTGGTTTCGGGGGAGGCCATGGGCAGGGGACATGCCCTGCCATTGGGGGGATTGTACCGCGCAGAGCTGTTCGAACACATGCCAGATCAGTTCGGCATCCACAGGCTGGGCCGTTTCGCCGCGCATTATGGTGTCATATGGCAGATCGTCCTTGATCCGCAGCAGCAGCCGGTCCGCCAGATGGATGTTCGGGGCGGCACCGCCAATCGTGTCGCCACTCCCGGCCAGACTGCCGACAGCTACCACAAGATGGGTGTGCCGAGTCCTTGCCGTGGGTGGCAGCAATCCAAGCGCGATGCGTATGCCGTCGCGGTCGATGAGCGCGATATGATCGCCGTCCCAGGTGATCCGCCGCGGTTGTGCATCCGCCATTTGCAGCGCCGTGTCTATATCGCGCACGATTGCCGGAAAGCGCGCCTCGTCGAGGTCGCGATATCCGAACGCCGCGATAGAGCCTTGTGCGTGGCTGGCCATGATCCTTTGCCTTTTGTGATCTTGCCCAAGATATACGCGGGAATCAGGCGCGCCTTGGAAATAAGTTGGGCAGAAACAAGGCGTTCTTTTACGGTGATATGTCTGTGCTCTGGCGGGGTCAGCCGTCGATCCTTGCTGCCATGATCGCAATGGCCTTTTGATAGACCCCGGCGGCATTCCACGCCTCTATCGCCCGGAAATTCGGCTCTCCGGGCTGATAGCCCTGGCCCGGCTGCCACCCCTTTTGGCGCAGGAAATGCGCGGTGGAGGCCATGGCATCGGTGATATTGTAGAAATCCACGCGCCCGTCGCCATTACCATCCACACCGTATTGCAGGGCGTTGCCGGGCAAGAACTGGGTATGACCAAGCTCGCCATGTTTTGCGCCCTTGGTCGCGCCCGATATCGCGCCGCGATCTACCAGTTGCAGCGCGCCGATGGCGTGCGGACGAAAGAAATCGGACCGGCGGCAATCATAGGTCAGCGTCACGATGGCTGAAACCACCTGACTGTCGCCCATGAAACGGCCAAAGCCGGTTTCCATACCGTGAATCGCGATCAGAACGCCGGCGGGCACCCCGTATTGGCGTTCCAGCGCGCTGTAAAAGGCGGCGTTCTGTGCCTTGCGCTGTCGGCCCTGCGCCACGATCGTATCGGCGCCACGCACCTGCATGAACTTGTCGAGCGAGTAGCGAAAGCTTTTCTGGTTGCGGTCGGCGGCAATGGTGGCAGAGGCATAGCGCGATTGCGCCAGCGCCTGAAGCCCGCGTTCGCCCACACCCGCGCGCCGCGCCTCCTGCGCGAAATGCGATTTCCACGCCTCGAACCCATGGGATGTGTCGCCACAGGGTGCAGCCTTTGCCACGTGAGCGCCGAAAAGACCGGCGGCCAAGAAAGCTATTTGGAAAAAATGTCTGACTGGCATGGAAAACGTCCCCTACGTGTAATTTTCGCAAAGACTAAACCGCTTTATTAAAAATCTGAAAGACTGATTTACGTTGTGCGTGTCGTGTTTCACTGGATGCAATGAATTCAATTGGCCAAAGAAAAGGGCGCCCAAAGGCGCCCTTTTCGCTAAATCACTGTCCTGTCGGTGTCTTTTCAGCCGGTCCGCCCTTGGCCTGACATAATGGCCAAAGGCGTGCCGTTTCAGCAGCTGTAGTAAAGCTGGAATTCGACCGGATGCGGCGTGTGCTCGTACAGTTCGACCTCTTCCATCTTGAGGTCGATATAGCCGTCGATCTGGTCCTTGGTGAAGACGTCGCCAGCCAGAAGGAACTCGTGATCCGCCTGAAGCTCGTCGATCGCTTCGCGCAGGCTGCCACAGACGGTGGGGATGCCTTCAAGCTCTTCTGCGGGCAGGTCGTAGAGGTTCTTGTCCATCGCCTCGCCCGGATCGATCTTGTTGGTGATCCCGTCCAGCCCGGCCATCAGAAGTGCGGCAAAGCAAAGATAGGGGTTCGCCGACGGATCGGGGAAGCGGGCCTCGACGCGCTTGGCTTTGGGCGATTCCGTCCACGGGATCCGAACACAGCCCGACCGGTTGCGGGCCGAATAGGCGCGCAGGACGGGGGCCTCGAAACCGGGGATCAGACGCTTGTAGCTGTTGGTCGACGGGTTGGTGAAGGCGTTGAGCGCCTTGGCGTGCTTGAGGATGCCACCGATGAAATACAGCGCTTCCTGGCTCAGGTCGGCGTATTTGTCGCCCGCGAAAAGCGGCTTGCCGTCTTTCCAGATCGACATGTTGACATGCATCCCGGTGCCGTTGTCGCCATAGATCGGCTTGGGCATGAAGGTGGCCGATTTGCCATAGGCGGCGGCCACGTTGTGGATCACGTACTTGTATTTCTGAAGCTCGTCGCTCTGCTTGGTCAATGTGCCAAAGATCAGGCCAAGCTCGTGCTGGCACGATGCCACCTCGTGGTGATGCTTGTCGACCTTCATGCCAAGGCGTTTCATCGTCGACAGCATTTCAGAACGGATGTCCTGCGCGTCGTCGATCGGGTTCACGGGGAAATAGCCGCCCTTGACGCCGGGACGATGGCCCATGTTGCCCATCTCGTATTCGGTGCCGGTGTTCCAGGATGCGTCAAGCGCATCGACTTCGTAGGACACCTTGTTGATCGAGTTCGAGAAACGCACGTCGTCGAACAGAAAGAACTCTGCCTCTGGACCGAAAAACGCGCTGTCGCCGATCCCCGAGGATTTCAGATAGGCCTCTGCCTTTTCGGCGGTGCCGCGCGGGTCGCGCTCGTAGGGTTCGCCGGTATCCGGCTCCACAACCGAGCAATGCACGCAGACGGTTTTCTCGGCATAGAACGGGTCGATATAGGCGCTGTCGGTATCGGGCATCAGTTTCATGTCCGAGGCTTCGATGGATTTCCAGCCTGCGATGGACGAGCCGTCAAACATGAAGCCCTCATCGAGGAAATCCTCGTCGACCTCATCGGCAATGACCGTCACATGCTGAAGTTTCCCGCGCGGATCGGTAAAGCGGATGTCGACATATTCGATATCCTCGTCCTTGATCATCTTGAGCAGATCGCTTGCGCTCATATCCTTGATCCCTTCCTTGGTTGGTATAGTTGGGGTTCGATTTTGGTCTTGCGACCGTGACGTGGTGTTTTACAGCGCCTCGGACCCGGCCTCACCGGTCCGGATGCGAATGGCCTGTTCGACGGGGCTGACGAAAATCTTGCCGTCGCCGATCTTGTCAGTCTTGGCGGCTTCGATGATGGCCTCGATCGCGGCGTCGACCTGATCGTCGTCCAGCACCACGTCAATTTTGACCTTTGGCAGGAAGTCGACGACATATTCCGCGCCACGGTAAAGCTCGGTATGGCCTTTCTGACGGCCAAAGCCCTTGACCTCCAGGACCGAAAGCCCCTGCACGCCCACTTCCTGAAGTGCTTCTTTCACCTCATCGAGTTTGAACGGCTTGATGATCGCCTCGATCTTTTTCATTCGGTCGCCTCCTTCGACTGTCTGTCGAAGGATTGCAGACCACTTCTCAGGGAAGGGCACAATCGGATAGGGTTCGGCGGTGGGCCAGTGGGCAAGCGTGCGGTTTTATTGACTATAATTTATGCTAACTGCACACAAAATGTGCATTATGAAAAAGTGAAAGGAGTGAACATGGCCGAACTGCTGACTGCCGCGCAGATGGGTGCCATCGAGCAGGCGGCCATCGACTCGGGTCGGGTGACGGGGCTGGAACTGATGGAGCGTGCCGGGCGCGGCGTGGTCGCGGCGGTGTTCGAGCAGTGGCCCGAGCTGGCCCTTGCGCCGCATCGCGCAGTGGTTCTGTGCGGGCCGGGCAATAATGGCGGTGACGGTTTCGTTATCGCGCGGATGTTGCGGGATCACGGTTGGCAAGTGGCGGTTTATCTTCTGGGCACCTATGGCAAGTTGCCTCCGGATGCGCGCGCAAATGCCGATCTTTGGGCGCAAACCGGGCGGATCGCCCCCTTGAAGGCCGATACCGACCCCTTGGATACGCAACCGGCGCTGGTGGTGGACGCCCTGTTCGGCACCGGGCTGTCCCGGCCCGTCGAGGGGGCTGGCCCGCTTTTCGCCGACCTGCGTCAGGGGTCCGCGTGGGTCGTTTCGGTCGACCTGCCAAGCGGGCTTTGCGGCGATAGCGGCAGGGTTCTGACGCCTGCAACAAGTGACCATTCGGACGCCTTTTGTATCCGCAGTGACCTGACAGTGACCTTTCACAGCGGAAAGACGGGTCATTATCTGGCCTCTGGACCGGCTCTGTGTGGTCGGCTTTGTGTGGCGGATATTGGGCTGAACACCGATGACGCGATCAGTCAGGTCGCGTTGGATGCGCTTCGGGCCAGTCCGAATTCGGTTTCGGGCGATGTGGTGCGGCTTGTGGGGCAGGGGGCGGGCAGGGCCGTGCCGGAGATGCTGGGCAAGATGAGCGATGCCCATAAATACAGCCACGGTCACGCGCTGGTCCTGTCGGGCGGCGCGGGTCGGACCGGTGCCGCGCGCCTTTGCGCGCGCGCGGCGCTGAGGATCGGGGCGGGGCTTGTCACACTCGGCGTGCCTCCCTCCGCCCAGCAGGAGGTGGCGTGCCAGATCACCGCACTGATGCTGCGCCGGATCGACGGGGGCGAATCCCTTGCCGAGGTGCTAGGGGATCGCCGGATAAACGCGCTGTGCCTTGGTCCCGGTCTTGGCCTGTCACGGGCGCGCGATCTGGTGCCCGCGGCGCTTGCAGCTACGCGCGCAAGTGCCTTTGACGCCACGGACCCGGATCAGGGCCTGCACGGGGGGTGCGTTCTGGATGCGGATGCGCTGACGGCGTTTGCCGATGCGCCCGAGGATCTGTTCGGATTGCTGCACGGGCGTTGCGTGTTGACACCGCATGGGGGCGAATTCGCGCGGTTGTTCCCGGATCTGGCGGCAAGGCTGGATGGGCCGTGCAACACGGGCCCGGCCTGGTCCAAGGTCGATGCAACACGCGCGGCGGCCAGGCGGGCGGGCTGCGTGGTGCTGTTCAAGGGGCCGGATACCGTGATCGCGGCACCTGACGGGCGCTGTTCGATCACGTCCGCGCAATATGAGTGCGCGGCACCTTGGCTGGCGACCGCCGGCGCGGGCGATGTGCTGGCCGGGTTCATCGCCGGGCTTTTGGCGCGCGGTCTTGCTTCGGTGGTTGCAGCCGAGGCGGCCGCCTGGATGCATGTGGAATGCGCGCGCGCCTTCGGGCCCGGCCTGATTGCCGAGGATCTGCCAGAGATGGTGCCGCATGTTTTGCGCGCTCGTACCACCGCCCCGGATGGACGGCGGCTTTAAAGCCGGTGCGCGTCAGGACGCCAAAATGGTCAAGCCGCTTTTGCCGCCGCGTCGACCTTGCCATGGCTGCCAAGTTCCAACCCGTCGACATACAGCACATGCGGCGTGTCGAAATCCAGCTTATAAAGGGTCATCGTGGCGTCCTCCTTCAGCGTCACGAACTCGCCATCCGCAAGACGATGGGCGGGGACCAGGGCACGGAGCGCGCCAAAGATTGCCTGCGCGCGCCAGTCGCGAATAAGAACGGTCTGCCCGGCGGGCAGTGTAACGTCGCGATCGGGACGGGTATGGCCAAGCGACCCGGCCTTGACCCGAACCGCCCGCCCGGCCACGCGGGTCTTGCGGATACCGCGCAGGATCGCCGTGCCGCTATCGCGGGTGATGATACGATCGCCGGGTTTCAAATCCGCAACGCGCGTTTCGCCGGAAAGTGTCAGGATGATCGAAGTGGCCATAAGGCCTGCCGCATCTGTTTCTGGTGTCATGGTCATACTACCACGACCGACCGTTTTCGGTTCCATGGGCCTATACTCGCTCTGTTACTGCCTCAGTTTTTTCCACCACAATATGGCAAGATTTGGTGAATGTCGCGCCATTTCTGCGCCGAAAGGTCAGGTTTTTAGGTTTTGTGAGCGGCTCAGACCGGGTTTGCCACCATGCCTGGCGTGCCAGCCGACCAGTTCTGGCACCTGCCTGCGACCGCGCCGGTCAAGACATGAAAAGCCGAATCTGTCACCGTGCGGATACGCAAATATGACGGCCCGCGTGCGGCGGGACGTTGAGAGCGATCGTTTTCAGCGTGATGTACTTGCGCGGGCATTGCGGCTGTCGTATTGCGTCGCATGGATGCGGGTGTGGCGGAATTGGTAGACGCACCAGATTTAGGTTCTGGCGCCTTTGGCGTGGGGGTTCGAGTCCCTTCACCCGCACCATATTATTTTCCAACGCTTTATTTTTAAGGCTTTTAGCGCGGAAAGGCTGACGGTTGTGTACCAGATGTACCGTTCCTTGTGTACCGTTTTTTTCATATGAAGCATGGCAGGTGTGATCTTGCTCCATCGGGAAATCCGTTCTGTAGCACTGGGTGTAGAGTACATATGAATAGTTTTTTGGTAACGAATCTCAACTGCAGCAGAAGCTTACGCTAGGCCGGTGATAGTAGTGTCGCTGTCTGTCAGCCCTTCCCGGTGAGTGAGGGGACGCATGGGCCAGACGGGGTGGGTGCGGTATAGATACATAGCCAGTGCCAGTGGAATGCCCTGAGGGCTTGTAAACCACTTTGGAGGGGCATACTCCGGGCGGGGCCTAGGCGTCAAAAGACTGGACTTCGCAGATTTTTTGTGATATACTTTAAGTAGAGCGATATTTTGCGCTCAGTAATTTATTTCTTAAAAAATAGAGGTTTTGAAACGTGATTTACACGCATAGAGAGGGCTCGCCCGACTACACCTTTGTGGTTCAAGTTTTCTCCAAGGACTGGCGACTTGTTGAGTGTCGCGACAACATTCAATGGATCGTACAGCGTTGGACCGGGAACCGTTGGCGGGGCGAGAGGTTCTTCAGAACGAAGGCAGCCCTCGTGAAATACGTCTGCCGCCATGGACTTTCCGTTGACGATTTGGCTGAGCTTCCTGACAATTTCAGAAGTCAGTTCGGGTTTGGTCAGGAGGGCGCAAAATCGTTGCCCGGTGGTTACCCTTGCGGTGCGTCACAAAGCGACTCTGACCACGGTTACAGTGGCTCTGTGGAGGGCTTTTGATGCCAGACGAGATAAAAGCACAGGGCTTCGTGAGGCCCGGGTATCGATGCTGTGACGACGAAACTGAAAGCTGGGTGCTTACCAAAGCCAAAGAGCTGGTAGGACGGAAATCTGAGACGCCAAAGGCCGGGCCAAAGTACGTTGCCTGTCTGGTTGATTTTCTGCGTACACTTCAGACAACGCCAAGTGGCTTGATCGCTTGGCCTATGAGTGACGAGTATTACCGTGGTGCTCTCTACGGGCGTGATGTTGCCCAGAAAATGAAGGCCGGTCTGTTGGAAAAAGGCTACCTAATCGAAGTGCAGCGACACTCCCTGAGGCTGTGTTCGGTATTTCAGGCTCAGTTGGACGAATTTCCCGATTGGCTGTCGTTTCGCAAGTCTAGGACAGTCAGCTTGGTCAAGGTACGAGCGCCGAGTCCAAGGGTGCAAGGCAAGCTCAGGAGGGGACGACAAATTCCGATGAGGCGTTTTGATAGGCATACTGTCGGACCACTTGTTCAGGATATGAAGACGATCAACGACATGATGGAGCACAATCCCTTGGTTGGTTCGGATGGTTCGATGTGGGACGGCTGCTGTCGTCAGTTCAATGGTGGTGATGAGACAGGTCGGGAGTGGCGTAACCTAGGGGGGCGCATCTATGGGGATTGGCAGAATAGGTCATCTGATGAAAGGCTGCACTTCCAGCTTGGTGGTGAACCTGTTTGCGAGATCGACTTGAAGGCGTGTTACCTGTCGATGGCCAATCTTATGGCTGATGAGCCTGTAACGCTTCCCGCCGACCCATATGAGGCGATTGGCTTTGTCTGTGATCTAGAGACGAGAGAGTTGGCCAAGCGATTGGTCAATGCTGTGTTATGTAAGGACGGACCAGTGACGAGGTTTCCAAGGGGCCAAAATGGGGCCAGCTTCAGGGATGAGTTCGACATCCCCACGCGCGTCAAAGTTGCGGACTACTTGGACGACATCTACTCTGCCTTTCCCTTCCTCAAGGGCTTTCATCTGGATGGGCTTGAGTTGATGTATCGAGAGAGTGAGCTTATGGTTCAGTCCCTTCTCAAGCTGGCCCAAGTCGATGTCCCTGCCTATCCTGTCCACGATTGCCTCATTTGCCGGAGGAGTGATGAACCTGTGGCTGTAGATTTCCTTAGGCAGGTGATGAACGATAAGTTCGGAGGAGTAGTAGGCCTTGAGGTTAAAGTAGAAGGAGAAGAACCAAGGCTAGTTGTACTTGAATGAGTAGTACCTTCTAGGAGAACACCTTAAGCACTAGGAGAACACCTTAAGCATAGATGGGGGAATTGAGAACACCTTAAGCATAGATGGGGGAATTTATTTTTACTTTTCAGTTTCTTGACGTTCCTCCACCTTTCTTTAGAGGCTCCCATGTCCATAGGGAAAGGCTAAAAAGTCCGTCCCAAATATCGCGTTGACCAGCGGCCAAATCGTGAAGAATCCACCAGTGAACATGAAATCGAGCGCCTTTAGTAAGGGGCGGCTGAGCATTCTATTTATTCGCAACCATCGAGAATACTCCACCCTCATACAGATACCATGCGCGCTTTCTGCTGTCGTTTGTGACGAAGGGATACAGCACTCGTGGCGGCACAAGCTCGTTTCCATTGCATGTGATCCGGTGGACAAATAGCGTGTCGCTATCCGCTTCCATATCGGCGCTAACTGGGGTGAACTTTTCGAACTCTGGGTTGTTGAAGAAGTCGTCATTGGCGTAGGTGGTGTACGTCATTGATTGACCGTTGAAGTCACACTCGTAGAAAACGCCTTCTGCATATCCACCGTTGAACATCTGGGTCTGTCCGGTCACTTTGTCGGGCTGAACGAACCACGCCTCACCAGTGAATTTATCAACCTTCCATGTCGTGGTCACGAAGTCTGCAGATGCAGGGCCGACCACCAACCCCAAGGCAAGAGTAGCTGCTAAGGTGCGGCTTGTGGCTATCGTGAACTGAACTTCCATGGTATCAGAGTGACATGAAACGCCTCCTCGCCTCAACCCTATTCGCTCTGCTTCCTTCATTACCCGTTGCCGCTGAGACTTGCTCAATCGAAGTGGATGGCTTGCTGTATCACCATGGCGAATGTCGCTACTCGAAGACGCTTTCTTCTGACCGGTCATGGTTGATTGAGATTGGAAGCGAGGAGACCAAGGATGGAAATTTAGGATACTGGGCGCTGATCTACGAACAGGAAGACAGCTCATACGAAGGTCACTGGAATGGTGCCTACGGTGTCACCCGAGCACACAACCGCTTGGGCGAGATGACGTTCGAAGATGACTGCTGGGCGGGTAAAAACTCCCGGATATGCCTTGGCGTTCCTTTTGGTGGCGGTCCGACCTATCGAATTCTTGAAGGGGATCAGACGCCGCTGGACAACACCGTTGAAGCTAACGTGAACGGCACCCGGTATGTGATCGACCATGACAGCTGGGAAGACGTGGGCCCTTATGAAATCGGCCCTACGGAAGACCTTGACGGGGATGGTCAGCCGGAAACCATCGTTCAGCTATTCAATGGTGGAAATTGCTGTCCCGGTGAACTGTCAGTGATCTCGTATCGTGGGGATGGTTTCTTCGAGGTGGTGAACGACCAGCCAATTCCAGACGGATGGGACGGGTTTGATCTTGTGGAGTTCAAAGACGAAACGCTTATCCGGGTGAACGACAAGGCTCTGGGTGTGGGGAACTACGAGGATTGGCAGTCTCAGACAGATTATGCCCTTCGCGATGGCCAGTTGGTCAAGCTTCATGAAAGGTTCAACAGTGCCAAGCCGGTGAGCCTGATTGAGCTGACTGCAGAAGAAGTTCGCGATGCTCCGGGGCAGACGAAGACTTTGGAATTTGACCTTGATCTGGATGGTGAGCTAGATATCGTGACGTGCAAGTACTGGGATCGGTGGGGAAGCCTGAGCTGTGACATTCAGTATGCTGGTGAAAGCCAACCGACAAAGGTGACTTGCAAGCGTTTTGCGATTTTGCCTAAGATTTTACAAGACGCGCTCAGATTGGAATGCAATTGAATGAACTTACTACGACGGGGTTTCTAAAGCAATAATATCATCGCTAAACCTTCTGGAACACTAGCTGAGACTTAGGGTCAGGACCCATTGCTTTTCGCAGCGCTGCGTGGTTCACGGCTCGAAAACCGAGTGGTGAATATGTCTGATCTTTTTTGGCTCACGGACGCGCAGATGGCGCGTTTTGCCCCCTTCTTTCCAAAGTCCCATGGCAAGCCGCGCGTAGATGATCGACGCGTTCTCAGTGGGATTATCTTCGTCAATCGCAATGGCTTACGCTGGCGTGACGCACCCGTTGCCTATGGCCCACACAAGACGCTTTACAACCGTTGGAAACGGTGGAGCGATAAGGGGATCTTCGCGCGGATGATGGCCGGTCTTGCCGCCGAGCACGGCGAGA
>JANSXS010000012.1 GCA_024742835.1 Paracoccaceae bacterium
GCGCTGGAACGCGCGCCAAGCTGCAACGGATGGACCTATTGGTGCATCCGGCGTGAGGGCAAACAAGTGCCGATCGACGTTAACCGCCAGCAGATCCGCGCGGAGATGGCGAAACGGCCGAACTGAGACCCTGCGCACGCAAATCACGAAACCGGATGTGGTGCGCGCTGTTCGCCGGGCTGACAGGCCCGGTCAGCGGTGGTGCGTGAAGAGACAACAAGAACACCGCCGGTGCCTGTGGCCTGAACCAAGGCACCAACTCACCTCCCCCGCCCTTGTGGCGGGGGTTTTTTTGTTGAGCAGACTGCGGACACAGATGCGGTTTCGGGGCAGAATGGCCGCCTGTTTTCACGATGACGGTTTATGCGTCTTGCCGCGTTCCGAGCTAAAGCGTTTCGCGAAAAACCTGGGTCACAGCTTTTCGTGGAACGCTTTAGATAGGAAAAGCCTATCTAAAATTCTTGTTTTCATATCTTGGTTCACGACGTGCGTTTCTCCACGTGGTCATTTGATGGCGCTCATGCCGTCATGGAGGAGTTTGAAAAAGGGAGATAATCATGCAGACATCGACATCCTTTTTTGCGATCGCAGCCGGGTTTTTCCTGATCGCGGCGCCAGCGCAGGCCATGGTCAGCGTTATCAACGAAACGGATGCCAAGAAGGCCGTCACATTCGATCACGGTGACACCGAAAACCAACATGATCTGGAACCGGGGGCCAGTGTCGAAGAGGCCTGCCCCACGGGCTGTGCCGTACGCTTTACCGGGCATGACTTTGTGGCGCAGGACGGGGATCAATTGGCCATCGAGGGGGATGCGACGCGCCCCGTCACGCGCAACTGAGCCGCTATGGAAGGGCCGCCGGAACTGCGCCGGCGGCCTTGTGTTCATCGCGCTGTAACGATCAGGCGAACCACCAGCGGTGATAGCCGCGCGCGCCGTCAAGTTCCCACACTGCCGCGATGCTGTCCTCATGCATGACATTGTCGCGCCGCGCCGAGGTGCGGTTGCGGAAAAACGGCACGATGGCGCCGCCATCGTCGCGGCACAGGCTTTGCATCTCGGCATACATTTCCGCGCGCAGTTCCTGATCGAGTTCCGACTTGGCCTTGAGCAAAAGCTCGTTGAAGCGCTCGTTTTCCCAATGGCTTTCGTTCCATTCCGCGCCCGCCTTGTAGGCGAGCGAGAACATCACGTCAGGGGTAGGGCGGGCGGCCCAGGACACTACGCAGAACGGCTTTTTCAGCCAGACGCTGGACCAGTAGCCATCGGCGGGTTCCTGATTGACGGTCAGGTCGATCCCGGCGGGACGGGCCTGTTCGGCAAAGAGCGAACACATATTCGTTGCGCCCGACAGCAATGTGTCATTGACCGAGATTTCGACTGAAAGCCGGTCATGCCCGGCCTTTTTCAGGTGGTAGCGGGCCTTGTCCAGATCCTGTTCCCGCTGTGGCAAATCGGCGTGGTAGGGCATGGTGGGCGCGATGGGATGATCGTTGCCGATGGTGCCACGGCCAAAGAGGATCTTGTCGACGATTTCCTGCCGGTCCATGGCATGTTTGAGCGCAAGGCGCACGTTGACATCGTCAAAGGGGGCCACGTCACAGAACATGGGCATGGTGATATGCGTGCCCGAAGCAACGTCATCAAGGATCACGCCGGGCGCGCGGGCCAGCATGTCTGCGGTCTTGAGGTCGATATCCGTCACCGCGTCCACGTCGCCCGTCACGATGGCGGCCTGACGCGCGTTGGGGTCGTTGAGCACGGTCATTTCGATGGCGTCGAACCATGCGCCGCTATCGGCGCGGTGCCAGCCGTCATGACGCTCAAAAGACGCGCGGATGCCTGCCTTGAATTCGGTCACCTTGTAGGGGCCGCAGCCGATGCCATTGGCCCAGTCGATGGTGCCGTCCTCTTTGCCGGGCTGGATCACGAGGTGATAATCGGACAGCAGGTAGGGCAGATCGGCATTGCCGCCCGTGAGGCTAAAGATCACCGCGTGATCGCCATCGGCGCGGATCTCGATGATGTCGGCGAGCAGGGGCGCCACGGCAGAGGTGCTTTCGGGGCCACGGTGGTGGTTGATGGAGGCGATGACATCTTTTGCGGTCACCGCGCGCCCATCGTGGAACGTGGCGTTGCGGGCCAGCTCGAATCGCCATTCGCTGGCATCGTCGGCAAGCGCGGTCCAGTCGGTGGCAAGATCCGGGCCAAGCGTGTTTTCGTTGGTGATCTCGGTCAGGTAGGCGCGGGCGACGTGGCTGCTGTGGATCATCAGGATGCTGGACGTGGTGGCCGGATCCCAGCTGTCGGTGCTGTTGCCATCATGCACGCCGACGCGGAACACGCCGCCGCGCGAGGGAGCGGCGCGGGCGATCCCCGGCAGGCTGCCGGCAAAACCGGCGGCAAGCCCGGTTGCGGCGGCGCCCCGCAGCAGGCCACGGCGGCTGATGTTATGTCTGGTCGGGTTTCGGTATGTCATGGGGGCGTCCTGTTCTGCCTTGTTACAAGGCCAGTTAGATCGCCACCCGGTGCCGTCCACCAAAGCGGTGTCGGTTTCCCGAAACGTCCCTGACTTTATCGCGTCCTGCGCATCACAAGGGCTGCGTGGTATAGTCCACCATGTCGGGATAGACGGACTCGTCGATCGCGGTGGTGTGGACCCGCTTGAGCGTTCCGTTCTGGACACGGGTGATGAACTGATGCCCGAAGACCTGATGGGTCTTGCCGTTGAACCGCTTGGTGCCCTGCGGATGCGCAAGGCTTTCGGGCATGTCGGTCATCGCCTCGACCGCCTCGATCAGCGCGGGGCGGTCCGCGTGGCCGCGATAGCCTGCCGCCTCCATCCCCGCCTTTATGATATGCAGCGTTTCCCAACACCCGAACATGTGCCCATAGGTGGACACATCCGCAGGATCGCTGAGCGACGCGCCGCGCGCATCCACGCCCACGGCCGCGCGGTAGGCGGTTTCATACGGGCTTTCGTCGGGTTGCTGGTGGCGGCACATGCCCTCCCAGAAATGGCTGCCTTCGAGAAAGTCGAGCCCGGAACTGTCAATCGCCACGGCCTCCAGGCTGTCGATGAAGCCGAAAAGCTGCGGGCCGCGCCCGCCAAAGAACTCGCCCAGTTCCTTGACGAAGGTCAGCACGGCGGGGCCGACCATGACGTGATACAGCACCTCTGTGTCGCGGGGAATCTTGGGAAAATACTTGGTAAACGAGGTTTCCGACGGCGGGATCGCGATCTTGGCAAGGACCTTGCCGCCCTGTGCCTCGATGGCGGGGCCAAGCGCGTCGCGGTGGTCATAGCCGAAGCCGTAATCGGGAAAGATCATCGTGACCTTCTTGCCCAGATTTTCAGTGATGAAAGGGGCCATGGCAATGACCTGGCTGCGCACATCGGTGATGCCGGGCTGAAGCGTGTAGCGGTTGAGCATTCCGGACGAGACATGCGTGCCTTCGGACACCACGAAATAGGGCAATTTCAGCTCTCCGGCGCGGGGGGCGGAGCCGACGACGACATGGCTGAACAGCGTGCCGAAACCCACGTCGCAGCCATGCTGATTGGCGAATTTCTCGACCACCTCGGCACCACGCTTGGGGTCGGTGCCGTCATCCTCTGCGATGATCTCAACCGGGCGACCGTTGATGCCGCCCTCGTCATTGATCAGCTTGACCGCCGCCTGCGTGGTGCGCCCGTACCAGCGGCCATAGGCGGCCCCGATGCCGGTCGAATGCTGCTGAAAGCCGATGCGAATGGGTTCGGACGTTTGCGCCTGCGCATAGCGCGCCCAAAGCGGCAGGCTGGCCGCGCTGGCGGCCCCGGCCAGAGTGGTAAGCGCGCCCCGGCGCGTGGTTTTCATGTTCATGTCGGACGTCTCCCGTTGCGTGACGTAGGCGCAACTTTGCGAAGTGGTGCGCGGATTGTCCAGTGGTTATGCCCGCGTCATATTCCCCGTGGCGAGGCCAGAAGCCACAGGCCGAAAATGGTATAGCCTACCATGAAGATGGCCAGCGGTGCCTGACCGAGAACCGCGCGGCGCGCATCTGTGCCGTCCCGTACGGCAAGCGCATGGGCCAGAAGAATGGCGATCACATGCCCGGCCACGACCGCGCCCGCCTGGGCAAGCCAGATCCTGCGCACGGTGTCGGGCGTGTTGAAAAACCCGGTGGTGACATAGGCATCCTCCAGCCCCAGAATGTGCCAGCCCCGCCCCAGCGGATCATCCAGCGCCAGCGCCAGATATTGCCCCTCGACCAGCGCGGCGGTCAGGTAATGCGCGATATGATAGCCAAGGGCGATGGGCAGCAGCGTGGGCGCGAACAGGCAGAGTGCCTGTGCCAAGCCGCGCCCGGTGCGGGCCAGCCGTTCCCCCAGCCAAAGGGCAAGGGCGAACACCGCCAGCAATCCCAGATTGGCCAGCACAAGCCCGCTCAGGTTTGCCCCGACCACGGCGGAGCGGCCGGGAAATTCCAGCGGGTTGAGGCCAAGAACACCCATCCACCAAAAGGTTTCGTTCAGCCCGTCAAAGCTGCCGGTGCCCAGCAGTACGACCATGAACACCGCCAGCGACAGTGGCGGCGCGCGGCGTGTCAGCACCTGCCAGCCGGGCAAGCCCAGCGCCAGCCGCCCCTTTGCGCGGCCCAGCGCGCCCATGCGCCCATAGGCGCGCATCAGCACGGTGATCGCCTCGGCCCGGACCATCCATGCCGGGCCGAACAGCACCAGCCCCAAAAGCATCGCGTACCAGTAAAGCCCGACCGCCACGGCAAGCCGCGCGGGATCGGTGGGGGCGATATCAGCCAGAAGAAACCCCGCGAAGGCGGCAAAGCCCGCCAGTGCCGGCCAATGGCCCAGCCTGCGCGGATAGCGCAGGGGCGCGGCCTGCCCGGTGACGCGGTGCAGCATGGCTCCCGCGCCCGTCCATGGATTGAGCCAGCGCCAAAGATTGCCCAGCAGCCCCTGAAGCGTTACCAGCCCGATCCACCAGCCTGTCCAGACCATAAGTGGCAAGGCGTTGCGCAACGGATCGCGCGAGCCGTAAAGACCCTGCCAAATCAACAGCACAAGAATCAGCGTCATGACAAGGCTGGTCAGATGCCGTGCCCTGACGGTGGCGGGCGCAAGCAGTGGAAGTACGGCAAACAGCCGATGCGCCGCGCCGGGCGGCAGGACCAGCAGCAGCAGCACCGTCAACGCCACGGTCGCGCCCCCGGCGGCGATGTAGATGTCGGTGGGCAGCAGCAGCACGAACCCCTGTTCGGCGGCGTGGGCATGGGCAAGCCCGGCGCAAGACACTGCGCCCAGTCCTGTCATCAAGCAGAGCCAAAATGCCTTTTGCCGTGTCACCAGTGGCCCCCCGACCCCCTGCGCTTGATGCCTATGCTGTCAGGTCTCGCGCGGTGGGACCACGTGCTGTTCGGCAAGACGTTCGAAAAAGCCCAGAACCTCGGCTTCGGTCGCGCGTTCGATGGCGCCGTCGCGCACCTCTTGGATGGTCCAGATCCAGCTATTGGCCGGGTCGTCGCGCATCGCCCAGCCGGGAAAGAGACGGGTGTCGATCGAGCGATCCACAAGGCGCTGGGCCTCTGTGTGGCGGTCATCCTTGCGGATCCGCTCGTAACAGGCGGTGACGGCGGCCTCTGGCCCTTCGAGCATTTGAAGGTACAGGTCGCCCCGGCAGATCAGCGCGCCGGTGATGTCGTCGCGCGCATTGGCCCGCCGCGCATCGACCAGAATGCCGTTGAGCATGGCCTGATCAAAGCCAAAGGGGCGCGAGGCGTAGACGATTTGTTTCAGGGGCATGGGAGCATCCTTTTACTGTATCCTACGCCGATCTTTTCGCGCCGTCATCCGTAGGGTGTGCGCTTCGCACACCCTTGGGGCAGATTACCTACTCAACCCGCCATGCAGCGTGGGCACATCCAGCGCCGCAAAACCGTAGTGGCGCAGCCAGCGCAGGTCGGAATCGAAGAAGGCGCGCAGATCGGGGATGCCGTATTTCAGCATCGCGATCCGGTCGATGCCAAGGCCAAAGGCAAAGCCCTGCCATGCGTTCGGGTCGATATTGCCCGCCTGCAAGACCTTGGGATGCACCATGCCCGAGCCGAGGATTTCAAGCCAGTCGTCGCCTTCGCCCACCTTGAGCGTGCCGCCTTCCCAGCTACAGCGGATATCCACCTCTGCCGATGGCTCGGTGAAGGGGAAATGCGAGGCGCGAAACCTCAGGTCAACGTGATCGACCTCGAAAAACGCCTTCACGAACTCTTCCAGCACCCATTTCAGGTTGGCCATGGAAATGTCGCGGTCTATCGCCAGCCCCTCGATCTGGTGGAACATGGGCGTATGGGTCTGGTCGTAATCGGCGCGGTAGACGCGACCGGGTGCGATCACCCGGATCGGTGCGCCCTGTGCCTGCATCGCGCGGATCTGCACGGGGCTGGTATGGGTGCGCAGCACATGCGGGGGCCGGTCGTCGCCCGCGTCGCGGTGAAGATAGAACGTGTCCATTTCCGCGCGGGCCGGGTGGTGGCCGGGAATGTTGAGCGCGTCGAAATTGTACCAGTCGCTTTCGATCTGCGGGCCTTCGGCGACGGCAAAGCCCATATCGGCGAAGATCGCCGTCACTTCCTCTGTGACCTGGCTGATCGGGTGGATTGTGCCGGGGCGGCGGGTGCGGCCCGGCAGCGTCACGTCAAGCCATTCGCCGCGCAGGCGTTCGTCCAGCGCGGCATCCTCCAGCGCGGATTTCTTGGCGACGATGGCCGAGGTGATCTCGTCCTTCAGCGCGTTGAGCTTGGGCCCCATGATCTGCCGTTCTTCCGGCGTCATCTTGCCAAGTTCGCGCATCTTGAGCGCCACCTCGCCCTTTTTGCCGATTGCCTGCACGCGCAGATCCTCCAGCGCGGCCTCGTCATTGGCCCCGGCAATGGCTGTCAGGTACTTGTCTCGCAGATCGTCCATCTGGTGTTTCCGCTTTGATCCCTTTGCGGTCGGGTTACCGCGCCTGCGCGGTCTGCGCAAGTCGGGGCATCCACAGATCGGCAACACCGGGGGCTGCGTGATGGGTGGCACAGTGCGGTGCGGGCTTTGATCCGTGATGATCCAAAACAGCGCGATGTCACAAAGAAAAACGCCGCCCGAACGGATCGGACGGCGTTTCATTGTATCCGTGGTGCGACGCTTATGCGGCGAGGGCGCTCTTGGCCTGTTCCACGATCGCGCCAAAGGCGGCGGGCTCGTGCACGGCGAGATCGGCCAGCACCTTGCGGTCAACCTCTACACCGGCCAGCGTCAGGCCATTGATGAAGCGCGAGTATGTCAGCGCCTCGTCATGCGCGCGCACGGCGGCGTTGATCCGCTGGATCCACAGGGCGCGGAAATTGCGCTTGCGGTTCTTGCGGTCGCGCGTGGCGTATTGGTTGGCCTTGTCGACGGCCTGTGCGGCCACCTTGAAGGTATTCTTGCGACGGCCGTAATAGCCTTTGGCGGCCTTGACGACTTTCTTGTGACGGGCGTGCGTGACGACGCCACCTTTAACTCTGGACATGTCTCAAACCTCCTTAGCGCGCGTAGGGCATCATCGGCTTGATGATTTGCTCATCAGCCTTGCAAAGCGTCGTGGTGCCACGCGCGTTGCGGATGAATTTATTGGTGCGTTTGATCATGCCGTGGCGCTTGCCCGCCTGGGCGGCCACCACGCGGCCCTTGGCCGTCACCTTGAACCGCTTTTTGCAGCTCGATTTTGTCTTCATCTTGGGCATTTCCGGCTCCTCGATCTTCGGACGGTTGACGCGCGACTCGGCATGCCACTTGGGCCGGACGCGCAGGATTGAGCGCGCCGTATATGCCGGCAGCGCGCATAACGCAAGGGGGATGGTGTTTGAGGGGGAAGGGGCGGAGCGTGGCAGCGGCGCTTTTTGGTTGGGGGTGGTGGTTGGTCGGATGAATGGTTGCAGCCCGGTGCGCCCCCCAATAGCCGGGGTTCAAACAGGCGATAGCCGACCTTCGCTACGCTGTCCGCGAACTGGTAAGATGCGGACAAAGTGAGCCTTCGCTGCAAGCATCACAATGTCCGGTTCAGCGAACCGTGGCTCTCGGGAGGAGGTGAATGTTTACGTCGACCCTTGTTGTCGCCTCACTTCGTCTTGTGTGTCAGGGGAGGTTCCGTTCGCTTGCGGGCAGGCTGGCCTGTTTCCATGTTGCGCAAGGCTTCTTGAAATTCCCTTTCCTTGCGGCGTGCAGACCATGATGCCCACTGGCTGACAAGCGTGCCGATAAACGCTGACGCTAACCCAAGCGCGACCATCGAGGCTTCGTACCAACCGTCTCCAGACCCGTAATGATTTCCAGACAATACAGTAAACCAACCATATCCAAGCGGCAGGCAAAGCAGGATGCCGATGATTGAGAGAAAGCTCGTGCCTCCTCCGGCGCCTATGGCATTTTTCAGGGCGGCTATGGGGGCCATTATCAACACAACCGAAAGCAAGATTGCCGGGATGAGAATACCCATGAAATCATTCCTCTTTAAATGGGATGCAACCAGCACAATCAAACCATGGGATCAAACACCTCAGCAGTTTCCACTGCATTACGCTCGAACATTGGCTATCGTAATGGCCCCTTACGTCAGGTACTTCGCGACCACCTGCACAAATACATCCGGGATGTCGCCGAACGCGTAGCCGCCCGGCTTTGTCTGGATCGCCCAGACCACCATCACGCCCGCCGCGATGGTGGTGAAGGCCGCAACGCGGGGGGCGCGGCCTTCGGAGAAGGCGGACATGATCGACGGGACGGAAAACACGGCCAGAACAAGGCCAATTACAAAAATCAGGTCGGGGTCCATTCCAGTTTCCTTTACTGCTCATACGCGCAGCATATCCTAATTCAACCCGGATCGGTGGAAGAAATTAGGCTTTCCTGACAGGGCGCTACGCGCAGGATATTGGTGGTACCCGGTACGTTGAACGGCACGCCGGCGGTCACCACGATCTGGTCAAGCTCGCTTGCATACCCTTGTTCGCAGGCAGCTTTGGCCGCGCTCAGCACGGCCTGCTTGAAGCGCGACAACTGTCCCGTCATCACGCAATCCACCCCCCAGGTCAGCGCCAGACGGCGCGCGGTGCCCATCATGTTGGTCATCGCGATGATCGGCACGCGGGGCCGTTCGCGCGCGGTCAAAAGCGCGGTGGTGCCTGACTGGGTGAAACAGCAGATCGCCTTGATATCCGTGGTCTCGGCGATCTCGCGGGCGGCGGCGACGATACCGTCGGCCACGGTGGTGCGGACCGCCTTGCGCGATGCCTCCAGGATTTCGGTATAGGTGGGGTCGCCTTCGACCTCGCGGGCGACATCATCCATGGTGCGGACCGCATCGACCGGGAAATCGCCCGCCGCCGATTCCGCCGAAAGCATGATGGCGTCCGCGCCTTCGTAAATGGCGGTGGCCACGTCCGACACCTCGGCGCGGGTGGGCATCGGGCCATGGACCATGGATTCAAGCATCTGCGTGGCCACGATCACCGGCTTGGCGGCGGCCCGGCATTTGCGCACCATGCGCTTTTGCAGCGGCGGCACGTTTTGTACCGGCAGTTCCACGCCCAGATCGCCGCGCGCCACCATGATTCCATCGACCTCGGCCAGGATGGCGTCGAAATCGGTCACGGCGGCGGGCTTTTCGACCTTGACCATGATCGCCGCGCGGCCTTTGACCAGTTCGCGCGCCTCGATCACGTCCTCGGGGCGTTGCACGAAGCTGAGCGCGAGCCAGTCGACACCAAGTTCACAGGCAAATTCCAGGTCCACGCGGTCTTTTTCGGTGAGCGCGGCCAGCGGCAGCACCACGTCAGGCACGTTCACGCCCTTGCGGTTGGAGATGACACCGCCGGTGATGACCTCTGTTTCGGCGAAATCCGCGCCGCATTCCAGCACCCGCAGCCGGATGTTGCCGTCATTGACCAGCAGGCGCGCGCCGGGTTCAAGTGCCGCAAAAATCTCGGGGTGGGGCAGGTTCACGCGGTCGATGGTGCCGGGCGTTTCGTCGAGATCGAGCCGGAACCGTGCGCCGTCCTGCAAGTCCTCTTCGCCATTGGCAAAGGTGCCGACGCGCAGTTTCGGCCCCTGAAGGTCGGCGAGGATGGCGATGGGGCTGCCCATCTCTTCTTCGATCTGGCGGATGATCCGGTGCTTTTCGCGGATACCTGCATGATCCCCGTGGCTCATGTTGAGGCGGAACACATCCGCGCCGGCCTTGTGCAGGGCCAGAATGGTCTCGTGCGTTTCCGAGGCCGGTCCCAGCGTGGCCACGATCTTGACGTTGCGATGGCGTCTCATCTTTGTCCCTTCGTTCTTTATTTTGACGTTCCGCGTGCCGGGCATCGCCTGCGTTAGCGGTAACGGTTTGGCGCGGACAATAGCGGTTTCCATTTTGGCCGCAACTGTCACGATGCGTTTGGCGCGCGGCGGTCTTTCGGTTTTCGGCGTAACGCGGTAGAGAATCGCCAACCAACATGACAGGCCGATGACCTATCACTCATTTCATATCGAAGGGGCCGCGCGGCCCGCGCGCTGGCTTGTGACTTGCGATCATGCCACCAACACCGTGCCCGATTTCGTGGGCGGCGGCACGCTTGGCCTGTCAGAGGTCGACATGGCGCGGCATATCGCCTTTGATCCGGGAGCAGCGGGGGTGGCAAGGGCTTTGGCCCGCGCGCTGGACGGCCCGTGCATCACGTCGAATTTCTCGCGGTTGGTGATCGACCCGAACCGGGGCGAGGATGACCCGACGCTGGTGATGAAGCTGTATGACGGAACGATCATTCCCGGCAATCGCGCGGCGGACAAGGCCGAGATCAACCGGCGGCTCAACCGCTGTTACCGACCCTATCACACCGCGCTGGCGGAACTTGCCGCGCGGCGCACGGATACGGTTCTCCTGTCGATCCACAGCTTTACGCCGCAATTGCGTGGGCGCGCGCCGCGGCCATGGCATGTGGGGGTACTTTATGCCGCCGACCGGCGGTTGACCGATCCGCTGATCGACCGACTGCGCGCCGAGCCGGATTTGTGCGTGGGCGCGAACGAGCCTTATGGCGGGCATTTGCCCGGCGATGCGGTTGCGCGGCACGCGATTGCCTTTGAACGGCCCAACGCGCTGATCGAGCTGCGCAACGATCTGATCGCCACGCCAGAGGCGCAGGCGGCCTGGGGCGCGCGGCTGGCCCCGCTGGTGCGGGAGGCGGCGCAAAAGGCGGGCGTCTGAGCCGGTTGCGCGGGCGGCGCGTCTTTCGGGCTTTGACGAGGGCTGGATCGCAGGCTTGAACCTGCCCGGTGTCAAGCGCATGTTATGGCCAGATGAATGGAGGATCACATGGACGACCAGACCCGTATCGAGCTTGAGGCTGCCGCGTTCCGCACCCTGCGCGCGCATCTGATGGAAAAGCGCACCGATGTGCAGAATATCGACATGATGAACCTGACCGGATTTTGCCGGAATTGCCTGTCGCGCTGGTATCAGGAAGCCGCCAACGCGCGCGGCATCGAGATGTCCAAGGACGAGGCACGCGAGACTTTCTACGGCATGACCATGGACGAGTGGAAAGCCAATTACCAGACCGAGGCGGGTGCCGACAAACAGGCGGCCTTCAAGACCGCCTTTGCCGAGAATGTGGGCGACAAGGGCTGATACGACCTAAAGGTGGCGCGCTTTAGATCGCCGCCTTTAGGCTTTCTTCGAGGTAGATTTCGCGCAGGCGGCGCGAGACCGGTCCGGGTTTGCCGTCGCGCACGGGCGCGCCGTCGATTTCCACCACCGGCTGCACAAAGGCGCTGGCCGAGGTGATGAACGCCTCGTCGGCGTCTTTCGCCTCTTCGATGGTAAAGGAGCGTTCCTCGACCGTCATTTGCGCCTCTTTTGCGAAGCGCAACACGGCGGCGCGGGTGATGCCATGCAGGATCTCGTTGGACAGCTTGCGCGTGACGATCTTGCCATCCTTCACGATATAGGCGTTGTTTGACGTGCCTTCGGTCACGTAACCGTCCTGCAACATCCAGGCATCGTCACAGCCGGCCTTCTTGGCCATCATCTTGCCCATCGACGGGTACAAAAGCTGCACCGTCTTGATGTCGCGACGATCCCAGCGCAGATCGTCGATGCTGATGATCTTGATACCCGTCCGCGATGTGGGATTGTCGGCCAGCCCCGGTTTGGACTGGGTGAACAGCACCACGGTCGGCGTGGTCGTTTCGGGATCGGGAAAGGCGAAGTCGCGATCGCCCGGCGCGCCGCGCGTCACCTGAAGATAAACCAGCCCGTCTTCGATCTCGTTGCGGCGCACAAGCTCTCGGTGGATCTCGAGCAGATCGTCGAAGACAGCGGGCCTTGGCATGTCGAGTTCGGTCAAGGACCGGTCAAGCCGGGCGCGGTGGCCATCAAAATCAATCAGCTTGCCTTGCAACACGCTGGTCACTTCGTAAACGCCATCGCCCATCAGGAAGGCGCGGTCGAAAATCGACACTTTGGCCTCTGTCTCGGGCAGGTACTCTCCGTTCACGTAAACTATCCGCATGGTCATCCCCATAGGTTGGCGTCGGGCGGGTGAACCCCCGCCGCGTCAAAGCATAGCGCATGATCCCGGTCTTCGGCCAGAAGCAACGGCCCGTCAAGATCGGTGACACGCGCACCTTGCGCCACCAGCGTGGCAGGCGCCATCGCAAGGCTGGAGCCGACCATGCAGCCCACCATGATGTCATATCCCTGATCGCGGGCCTCATCGCGCAGGCGCAGCGCCTCTGTCAGACCGCCGGTCTTGTCGAGCTTGATGTTGACCATGTCGTATTTGCCCTTGAGCGCGGGCAGGCTGCTGCGGTCATGGCAGCTTTCGTCGGCGCAGACAGGCACCGGGCGGTCCATGCCGATCAGGGCTTCGTCCTCGGACGCGGGCAAGGGCTGTTCCACCAGCGTCACGCCAAGCCGCAGCAGATGCGGGGCAAGATCGGCATAGACCTCGGCCGACCAGCCTTCGTTGGCGTCGATGATGATTTCCGCGTTGGGCGCACCGGCGCGGACGGCCTCCAGCCTTGGCATGTCGTCGGGCGTGCCCAGCTTGATCTTGAGAAGCGGGCGGTGGGCGTGTTTCGCGGCCTGAGCGCGCATCTTTGCAGGGGTATCCAGCGACAGGGTATAGGCGGTGATTTCCGGGCCCGGAGCGGCCAGCCCGGCCAGTTCCCACACGCGTTTGCCGGCCTGTTTGGCCGCCAGATCCCACAGCGCGCAATCGACGGCATTGCGCGCGGCCCCGGCGGGCAGCAGATCGTAAAGTGCCTCTCGGTCAAAGGTTTCGGGCAACGCCTCGATCTCGGCGGTGACGCTGTCCAGCGTCTCGTCGTAACGTGCGTAGGGCACGCATTCGCCCCAGCCTGTCACGCCGCCATCGGTGATGCGCACGGTCAGCACCTGTGCCTCGGTTCGTGATCCGCGGGAGATCGTGAACACCTCGGCAAGGCGGAAGACATCGCGCGTCACGGTTATCTGCAAGGCACCGGTCCTTTCATCTGTCCCAATATCGTTGCGCCAAGGGCGGCTTTATATCGCCGCAAGCGCCTCTGCCAGTTTGGCCGCGCCAAAGCGGTAAGGATCGGTGGCGGGCAGGTTCATGTCCGCTTCGACCTTTTCCAGATAGGCGCGCGCGTCATCCTCGGGCATGTGCTGTGTGTTGACCGACACGCCCACCACCTGACAGGCGGAATTGGCGATGCGGGCCAGCGGCAAGGCGGTATCCATCAGCGTTTGCAAGCTGGGCGGCTGGTAATCCGGCAAGCCGCGCATATGGGTGCGGGTGGGTTCGTGGCACAGGATCAGCGCGTCGGGCTGGCCGCCATGGATCAGCGCCAGCGTCACACCGGAATAGGACACGTGAAACAGGCTGCCCTGCCCTTCGATCAGATCCCAGTGGTCGGGATCGTTGTCGGGTGTCAGCCACTCGATGGAACCGGCCATGAAATCGGCGATCACCGCATCCAGCGGCACGCCATCCCCGGTGATGAGGATGCCGGTCTGGCCGGTTGCCCGGAACGTGGCCTTCATGCCGCGCGTCCGCATCTCGCGTTCCATTGCCATGGCCGTGTACATCTTGCCCACAGAACAATCCGTGCCCACGGCCAGGCACCGCTTGCCGGTGCGGGGCTTGCCGTCGGCGATGGGGTATTTGACCTCTGGCACGCGCACATCGTGCAAAGTCCGGCCCGTCGCCTGTGCAACGGCTACCAGATCGGGTTCGTCGCGCAGCAGGTTGTGCAACCCCGCGGCCAGATCGAAACCCTCTTCCAGGGCGGTCACAAGCACCTTTTTCCATTCCTTCGAAATCACGCCGCCCCGGTTGGCAACGCCGATGACCAGTGTTTTGGCACCTGCCGCCCTGGCCTGTGCCAGATCCATGTCGGCAAGGCCCAGATCCGCGCCGCAGCCGGGCAGGCGGAACTGGCCCACCGCATGATCGGGCCGCCAGTCGCGGATGCCGATGGCCACTTTCGCGGCAAGCATATCGGGCGCATCGCCCAGAAAGAGAAGATATGGGGTCTGGATCATGGGGCGGCCTCCGAACGGTTTCGCACCATGTTACCCTGCCCTGTCTGGAAACTTGTCGCAAACAGGGCCGGTCAATGCGGCGCGAAAAGAAGGTTCTTCGGCAAAGATTGCCTGATTTCGAATCATCTTCGACGTATTGCGGGACTCGGCGGGACGATCACTGGGTTCGCACGGGTGCCGCCCATGGCCCTTTTTGCGCCGCAGCACGGGTGCTACAGGGCTTTTGCCGCGTTGCGGCGAAACCGTCTTGCACAGGCCCGCGACATTTCATAACCCCTAGGGGAACACTGACGCAATTTCCTGACTGAGAGGCACCATGAGTTTTCGTATCCAGCCCAGCCCCGCCGCCCGTCCGAATCGTTGCCAGCTTTTCGGCCCGGCCTCGAACACCAAGCTGTTCGAAAAGATGGCCACATCGGATGCCGATGTGATCAATATCGACCTGGAAGATTCGGTCGCGCCCTCGGACAAGGACGTGGCGCGCAAGAATGCCATTCAGGCGATCAACGATATCGATTGGGGCAAGAAGACCCTGAGCGTGCGAATCAACGGGCTTGATTCGGCATGGTGGTACAAGGATGTCGTGGACCTGATGGAGCAGACCAACGGGCGGCTGGACCTGATCATGATCCCCAAGGCGGGCTGTGGCGAGGATGTCTATGCGGTGGATGCGCTGGTGAGTTCCATCGAGGCGGCCAAGGGCCGGGAAAAGCGCGTGGGCTTTGAGTGCATCATCGAATCGGCGGCGGGCATCTGCCATGTCGAGGATATCGCCAAGGCCAGCCCCCGGATGGAGGCGATCAGCCTCGGCGCGGCGGACTTCGCGGCGTCGATGGGCATGGCCACCACGGGTATCGGCGGCACACAGGAGCCTTATTACATGCTGCATGAGGGCCAGAAATACTGGCCCGACCCATGGCATTGGGCCACCGCCAAGATCGTGGCCGCCTGCCGCACGCATGGTGTGTTGCCCGTCGATGGCCCGTTCGGGGATTTCTCGGATGACGAGGGCTTCCGTGCGCAGGCGCGGCGCGCGCTGACGCTGGGGATGGTGGGCAAATGGGCCATCCACCCCAAGCAGATCGCGCTGGCGAACGAGATCTTCACCCCCTCTGACGAGGCGGTTCAGGAAGCCCGCGAGATACTGAAAGCGATGGAAGACGCCAAGGCGCGCGGTGAGGGTGCCACGACCTACAAGGGGCGTCTGGTGGATATCGCCTCGATCAAGCAGGCCGAGGTCATCGTGAAATCTGCTGAGATGATCGAAAACATGTAATCGCAGGACATGCGGTTGAAACGGCCCTCCGCCTTCGCGGGGGGCCGTTTTTTTGTGTCGCGCCTTCCAAAACGGGCCGTCCTGTGGTTTCAATTCACCTGTGCCGGGGTGCTGAGGCCCTGGCGCGGATCGCGGTGGGCCCTTGCGTGCCACAAGCGCCGCAAGGCGGCGCGCGGTTGAACCGAAATCCCGGTCACTTTCCTGCCAGTTCCTGGAGGCGATGCCACATGACCGATACAGACCGGCGCGCTGCCGATATCCTGGCCCAACGGCTTTACAAGGCGGGCTGCCGCCACGCCTTCGGGATGCCCGGCGGCGAGGTTCTGACCCTGATCGACGCGCTGGAAGAGGCGGGGATCGCCTTTACGCTGATCAAGCACGAGAATGCCGGGGGCTTTGTCGCCGAAGGGCTGCACCACTGTGATGGCGCGCCCGCGATTCTGGTCGCGACCGTGGGACCGGGCGCGATGAACGCTGTCAATGTCATCGCCAATGCCGAACAGGACCGGGTGCCGATGATCCTGTTGACCGGCTGTGTCGATGAGGATGAGGCGCTGACATATACTCACCAGGTGCTGGATCATCAGGCGGTGTTCCGCCCCATCACCAAGGGCAGTTTCCGCCTGAGCGCCGCCGGAGCCGGAATCATTGCCGACAAGGCGGTATCGCTTGCGACCGAGCCGCGTTGCGGCCCGGTGCATATCGACGTGCCGATCAGCGTGGCCGATGCCCCCTTTCCCGCAGGTGCGCCGGAACCGCTGCACCCGTCGCCCAGCCCGGTGGCACCGAGCGGCGGTGATGCGGCGCGGGCACAGGCATCGGTGGCCTCTGCCGCGCGGCCCATCGCCATTGTCGGGCTGGATGTTCTGCGCGACCGGTCCGAATTGTTGCTGCGCGCCTTTGTGGAGCAGTTCAGCATTCCGGTCATCACCACCTACAAGGCGAAGGGCGTGATCCCCGAGGATCATCCGATGTGCCTTGGTGCGGCGGGTCTGTCGCCGCTGGCGGATCGACATCTTTTGCCACTGGTCGCCAAGGCGGATGTGGTGCTTTGCATCGGCTATGATCCGGTGGAAATGCGCACCGGCTGGCGCGATGCCATCGACCCCGAGCATCAGACCGTGATCGACATCTCGGCAGAGCCGAACAGGCATTACATGCATCAGGCGACGGTGAATATCGTGGCCCATACCGGCGAAACGCTGGAGCGGCTGGCACAGGGGCAACGCGGGCGTGTGACATGGGACGCGGGCAATCCCGGCCAGGTGCGCAAGGCGTTGGCAGCGGCGTTCCCGACAGATGACGCGTGGGGCCCTGCCGCCGTTATTGCCGAGACGCGGGCGGTGATGCCCGAAGGCACGCTGGCCACCGCCGATAGCGGCGCGCACCGGATCCTGTTGTCGCAGATGTGGCGTTGTGACGAGCCGCGCAGCCTGATCCAGTCTTCGGGGCTGTGCACCATGGGCTGTGCCGTACCGCTGGCGATGGGCGTGAAGATGGGCGAACCGGAACGCCCGGTGGTGGGCTTCACCGGCGATGCCGGGTTCCTTATGGTCGCCGGAGAGCTGGCCACGGCGGCGGAACTGGGTCTGGCACCGATTTTCGTGGTCTTTGTTGATGCCAGTCTGGGCCTGATCGAGATGAAACAGCGCCAGCGCGGGTTGAAGACACGTGGCGTGGTCTTTGGCCGGCATGACATGGCCGCGATCGGGCGCGCCTTTGGCGGCCATGGCGTGACGGTACGCGACCGCGCCGGTTTGCGCGACGCGTTGCAAGAGGCGATGAGCGCCGACCGCTTTACCGTGATCGCCGCTGAAATAGAGGCGGGTGCCTATGACGGGCGGATCTGAGCGATCAGTCCTGATGTTTTGGCGTAAGTGCCGATGTTGAGCGGCCGCGCACTTGTCCACCTGGCATGAAATTTGTTTACGACCGTTTATGGCGTGTCCGGCTCTCTTGGATGACTAAAGCGTTTCGCGAAAAACCTGAATCACAGATTTTCGCGAAACGCTTTAGCAAACTGGCGTCTCTTTATCTTCAAGATGACGTGTGTGCCGATAGGCGTTTCCCGGTTCTAAGGCCGGATCGGACAAAGGCTATTTTGCTGTTTCTTCGGACTTCTCGGTTTCAACGATTTCCGCGTCCGGCACGTTTTCGGGCGCATCGGATTTCTGCTCTGGCGCAGTGTCGGGGCCTTGCTCTATTGCGCCGATGATGAGCGGCAGCATTTCCAGCCCGGTAGAGGAGCTGACCTCGGTCGCGGGCGGGGATTTCCAGCTAAGCGTGTCGAAGGATTGGCAGTTTTCGCAGGCGGGCACCCATTCGGAATGGATGTGCTGGCACTTTTCACACACCCATTGCGGGCCGCGCGGGGCGGACAGCGCCCGTGCCAGCCAGCCCTTGACGATACTGTCCGGTGCCCCTTCGCCGCGTTCGATGGCAGCCATGATCGTGAGCGCGCGTGCATCCGCGTCCACCTCGGCCAGATCGCCAAGGGCACGGCGAGCGGCAGGAAATTCATCTGCCGCGATGTAAAGCTCTGCTTTTACCAGTCGGGTCTCGCGATGGTCGGGATGGATCTTGAGCAACTTGCCAAAACGCTTGACGCGCGCGGCTGGCGTTTCGGACGGTTCGATCTCGGCGAAAACCGCTGCCAGATCGGGATGCGGCTGTGCGTCCCAAGCCTTGCGGATGACGCGCCACGCGTTCCATTTGGACCCCTGTGCGATATATCCGCGCGCGGCCAAAACTGCCGCAGGCACCAGATCCGGGGACATGCGGTTCGCCTCGATGCTGGCTTCGCGGGCTTCGATATCCTTGCCTTCGTCCAGTATGTCGCGGGCCTCGGACAGGGCCAAAACGGCATCGCGGCGCTTGTGCACATCTCGTGGCAAGTTGCCGTATTTCAGCTTTGCATGAAGCGTGCGGCGGGCACCGGCCCAGTCATGCGCCTGCGCCTGAAGTTTCAACAGCGCATCTTGCACTTCTTCGTGGCGCGGCTTGAGTGAAAAGGCGGTTTGCGCCAGTTTCAGCGCGGTTTCGGTATCGCCGTCCGCCAGCTTTTGGTTCATGATCCCGCGCACACCGACAAAGCGGGTCTTGTCGTTTTTCAAAAGCCGTTTGTACACTTCCTCGGCCTTGCGCCGATTGCCCGACATTTCGGCGGCCTGTGCGGTAATCAGGTTGGTCAATGCAGGCTTGCGCAGGTATTTTTCCGCTTTCGAGGCCTTGGCCATCGCAAGCGACCCCTCGCCAGAGGCAAGTGCCATAAGCCCTTCGGACAGGGCCTGATAGCCCTTTGCCTGCCGGTTTCGGTCAAAATGGCGGGACAGGGCGGTTTCATCCCCGTTGATAAACCGCAGCACCGCCACAAGCAGACCGGCCAGTTTCAGGATCAACCAAATTCCAAACACCAGAACGATCAAGGCGATCACGGTCATGATCGGAGACAGGTTGAATTCCTGACCGACCATGACGATGCGCACGCCGCCCTCGAATTCAAGAAGAAAGATTGCAGCAAAGCTTGCCGCGGCGACAAGGCCGATGAACAGCACAATCTTTATAATGGACCACAACATGGCTCTGCCCCCCGGGCTTTAGTTTAGTTTCTCGCTCAGCGTCTGAGCGGCATTTATGGCATCCAGCCGGCGGTTGGCCTGAGCGATCCAATCGGTCACAACGGCCTTGCCTGCCTCGGGCAGTGCGTCGAGTTCGTCAATGGCATCGGCAAGCCTGCCATCGCGCACGGCGGCTTCGGCGCGCGACAGCACGGCGTCAGGGTCGTTGCCCTCTTGCGGTTCAAGCGAGCGTGCGCCCAGTTGGCTGCGCAGGAAATCGGAAAATCCGCCAATCTCGCCACCATCCACCGCCGCCTGTCGCGACGCAGAAAGGGCGGCGCGCGCGATATCGGGGAAACTTGACTGCAATTCGGTGGCGGATGGCGCACCGCCGCTCGCTACGGCGGCAAGCACCTGCGGAGTTTCGACCCCGGTTGTTTTCAGTTGCGACAAAGCATCGGCAAAAGGAGCGCCGCTTTCGACAGCCGCTGTGATGCGGCTCATTGCGGCACGGCGCGTTGCCTGCGTAGCGGCTTCTTCAGCGTCGGCTTCCGTGGCTTTTGCCTCGTCGATCATGGCGGCAAGCTCGTCGCGCTGCGCCTCCATTTCCGCGCGCTGCTCGGCGATCTGCGCACGGGCCGCGTCAAGTTCGCGCTCATAGGCGCGTACCGCCGCTTCCGAGGCTTCCAAGGTGATGGGGGCCTGTTCCATTTCGGACAGGCGCGCGTCGATTTCGTCAATCCGGTCAGACATCGCCGCAAGCCCGGACATGTTAGCGCTGATCGACGCACCCATATCGGCAGTTTGAGCGGCAAGCTCTTCGATGCGACTGTCCAGCGGGTCCAGATCCGGGGCTGCGGGCGCCTCATCCAGACGGGCGTTCAAATCATCAAGCGTCTGCGCCTGACGCGTCATTTCGGTTGACAGCTCGTCAAGACGCGGTGCGATGCTGGCATTCGGATCAGGTTGCTGCACAAGGCCGAAATAGGCCGCGGCGAAACCGGCGGCACCGGCTGCTACCCCACCAAGCAGGACGGGTACGAAGCCACCCTTCCTGACGACAACCTGTTCCACCCGTGTAGGGGCGGTCACAGAATCATCAGGCGCGCTATTGTGCCCTTGGCCGGTTGCATCGTGATCGGTAGCCTCTGCCGTGTGCCCGGACGGGGTATCGCTTGTGGGGCTGTCTTCGTCAGGTGCCTTGTTTTGGTCAAGCGCGTCGGTTTCTGCATTCGCAGGATCCGCTTCGTCGGCAAGACCATCGCGGTCTTTGGCGGGGTGCCCGTCGGCGGTCGGGCTGTCAGTCTCGTCTACTGGTCCGCCCTCGACGGTTTGCCGTGCCGCTTCGGGGTCTGGTTCTGACGTGTCCGGCTTTTCTTCGTGAATTGCCGCCGCGTCGGTGCCAGCCGGCTTTTCCTGCACCTTGTTCAGCGCGTCGGGCGGTGTATCTGTCGGCGTTTCCGGGGAAGAGGATTGATCCTTTGTGGGACCGGCTTCGGCTTCTGTCACCTTGTCGGAAACAGTGTCTTCGGGCGCTTTGGGTTCCGCCTTGGGAGTATTTTTCTTCGCCACGTATCAGCCTTTCTCGAATCTTGCGCAGGCCACTGCGTTTTCTGACATTACTGCGCGGGGTCGCGTCCCTCAAGCCGATTGGCAGTGACCCATAGGTCGTAGACTGCGTCAAGCATTGCGGGCTGGTTCGGATGCGACGCCGTTACACAGACGTTTCTGCCTGCTTGTGAAACAAGCTGTGTCACGTTTTCACTGATCGCAACAATATCCAGCGGGGCGGTGAACGGCCCCTGCGCAAAGAAAAGCGCCGCGCTGCGCGGGGAAAAAAGTGGCACTATGACGCGCGCGGAGCCGGACAAAAGCCGCTGCGCCTGTGATGTCAAAGGCTGCGGCACCTGACGGTAAACCACGCGGCTATGCGTCTCTAACCCGGCGGCATTCAGCGCCTTGGCAATATCGAAGGCGATGTGATCCCCCCGGAGATAAAGACAGGGGGCCGGGGGCATGTCTGCCTTGATCTGCGCGACAAGCGCCTGCCCGGTGCCTTTCCCGCTGATCGGGGCAAAGCCCGCGTTTCGGGCAACCTGTGCTGTCGCGGGCCCAACCGTGTAACAGGTGACATCGCGACGATCGGTCAGGGATGTGTAGTGGGTCACGGCGTGGGCCGAGGTGAAAATCACTGTTCGAATGCTGTGATCATCGACATGGGCAGACACCGGCTCGATCCTCAGCAAGGGAGAAAGCACGATGCGACAATCCGGGCCAAGCCGCGCCTGCAAATCCTGCACAAGGGTGCCGGACGCGGCGGCCGGGCGTGTGATCAGGACCGGGGGTGACATACACTCTCCGCAGTTGTTTGCGCACTCTTCCGGTGTTACCTGCGCTTGACCATGGGTGCAACGGGCAGGCCGATGACCGCGACACTGACGATCCTCGGACTTGAAAGCAGCTGCGACGATACCGCGGCGGCTGTTCTGCGGCTTGTGGACGGGGTACCGCATATCCTGTCCTCCATCGTGCAGGGGCAATCGGATCTTCATGCGGATTTCGGCGGGATCGTGCCCGAGATCGCAGCGCGTGCCCACGCCGAAAAGCTGGATATCTGCGTACAACAGGCACTGGACAAGGCGGATATCGGGCTTGATGCGCTTGATGCTGTCGCGGTGACCGCCGGGCCGGGGCTGATCGGCGGCGTTCTGTCGGGTGTGATGTGCGCCAAAGGCATTGCCGCCGCGCGGGGGCTGCCTCTGGTGGGGGTCAATCACCTTGCCGGCCATGCCCTGACCCCGAGGCTGACGCATGGTCTGGCCTATCCTTACCTCATGCTGCTTGTGTCCGGTGGGCATTGTCAGTTTCTTCTGGTCGAGGGGTGCGACCGTTTCACCCGCTTGGGCGGCACCATAGATGACGCACCGGGCGAGGCTTTTGACAAGACAGCGCGTCTTTTGGGTCTGCCGCAACCCGGCGGCCCGGTGGTGGAACATACGGCAAAAGACGGGGATGCGAGGCGGTTCACCTTTCCGCGCCCCCTGCTGGATCGTCCGGGATGCGATCTTTCGTTTTCCGGCCTCAAGACGGCGCTGTTGCGGGAACGCGACAGGATCGTGGCGGAAAAATCGGGGCTGACCCGAAAGGACAGAGCCGATCTTTGCGCCGGGTTTCAAAGGGCGGTCAGTGATGTTCTTGCTGAAAAATCCCGACGCGCCCTTTCGGCTGCGACGGGATGCTCGGCATTTTGTGTCGCGGGCGGTGTTGCGGCAAACGCCACCATTCGCGCCGCGCTGGAACAGGTCGCCGCGGAACACGGGACAGAGTTCATCGCCCCCCCGCTGGCGCTTTGTACGGATAATGCAGCCATGATCGCCCATGCCGGGGCCGAGCTTTTCCTGTCCGGGCATCGGGACGACATGACGCTGGCCGCGCGCCCGCGCTGGCCGCTTGACCGGCAAAGCCCGTCCATCCTTGGCGGTGGCAAGAGAGGGGCCAAAGCATGATCGGAATCGTTGGCGCGGGTGCATTCGGCACGGCCCTTGCGGTTGCCCTGGCACGACACACGCCGGTCTGGCTTTGGGCGCGCGATACAGGGGTGGTGCGGACCATCCAGGCACATCGCGTGTCTCCCCGTCTGCCAGAAATACAGCTGCCTGAAAATGTCACTGTGACAGCCGATCTTGCCTCTTTGTCCAAGGCAAAGCTGATCCTGCTGGCAATCCCGACGCAAACCCTGCGCGGGTTTCTCGACACGCAGATGGGCGTACCGGACACCGTGCCGCTTGTTGCCTGCTGCAAGGGGATCGAGCTTGGCACTGGTCAACTGCCCTCTGAAATCCTGTCGCAATATCGCCCCGGCTCTGTTCTGGGCATTCTGACTGGCCCCTCTTTTGCGGCCGATATCGCGATGGGCCTGCCCACCGCGCTTACGCTCGCCTGTGCGTCAGACCGGTCCGGCGAGATGCTTCAGGCTGCTTTGACCACGGATACGCTGCGGCTTTACCGGACGCGGGATGTGACCGGGGCGCAGCTTGGCGGGGCGCTCAAGAACGTTATGGCCATCGCCTGTGGCGCGGTGATGGGCGCGGGGCTTGGGGAAAGCGCGCGCGCCGCCTTGATGACGCGCGGCTTTGCCGAAATGGTCCGGCTTGCCGAAACGCGGGGGGCAAGGCCGGAAACGCTTGCCGGGCTGTCCGGTTTCGGCGATCTTGTGCTTACCTGTACATCGGGCCAGTCGCGGAACTATCAATTCGGCGAAAGCCTTGGTCGTGATGCGCCGTTCGATCCCGATATCACCGTCGAGGGCGCGGCAACCGCCCGCGCCATGGCGGAGGAGGCCCGCAGGACAGGTGTTGAGATGCCGGTGACACAGGCGGTAGCCGCTGTCGTTTCCGGTGAACTGAAGATCTTGCAGGCGGTCGACATGCTGTTGTCCAGGCCGTTGAGGGAAGAATAGATGCTGATTGTGTTGATCGCCCGCGATAAACCCGGCGCGCTGAAAACCCGCCTCGACAATCGTGAGGCTCATCTCGCCTATATCGAGAAAACCGGCGTCGTGACGCAAGCCGGCCCGCTTCTTGATGCCCAGGGGGCGATGATCGGTTCCTTGATCGTACTTGATGTTTCCGACCTGTCCTCGGCCGAGGATTGGGCCGCGAATGACCCTTATAACCATGCAGGTCTTTTCGAGAGCGTCGAGATGATCCCGTGGAAAAAGGTGATCTGACAGGTGCGCTACTGGCTGTTCAAATCCGAGCCGGGCAACTGGAGTTGGCAGGACCAGGTGGCGAAAGGCGACGCCGGAGAAGAGTGGGATGGCGTGCGCAACTATCAGGCCCGCAATTTCATGCGCGACATGTCTGTTGGTGACCGTGGTTTTTTCTATCACAGCCAGAACGAAAAAGCGGTCGTCGGCATCGTCGAGGTCATGGCAGAAGCGCATCCCGACAGCACCACGACCGATGAGCGATGGGCCTGTGTTGACATCAGGGCGATCGCATCCGCGAAACAGCCGGTTGCCCTGGATCAGATCAAGGCAGATCCCCGTCTGTCCGACATGATGCTGGTGCGCAATCCGCGTCTGTCCGTCCAGCCCGTGACGGAGCGGGAATGGGGCATCATCTGCGACATGGCAGGCATCGCGCCGTGACCCCAAGACATTGAAACGGAAGGTGCCGGTATGCGACCGACACCTTCCGTTCACCCACGTGCTCCCTTGCACCACACGCGTATCTCGAAAGTTCGGCCATACTGGCGTCACGACAGGTTTAACATGCAAGATGTCATGCTCCAAGCCTGATGTAACCCGTATTGTATGATGATTAACCTATATTTTTCAGAAACTTGAAGTGTAATACCGCAGTGCGCCAAAGCGGGATTTAACCGCTCCGTAACATTTGCCGTGCTAGCCCTGTTGCCGGGTGAGAAAGCAGGTGGTGATATGGGTGCGCATGGTAATGATGCGGCGCCGGTTATTATCAAAAGGAAAAAAATAGTCGTCGCAGGTGGCCATCACGGTGGTGCCTGGAAGGTCGCGTATGCGGATTTCGTTACGGCGATGATGGCATTTTTTCTTTTGATGTGGCTGTTGAACGCAACAACGGAACAGCAACGCAAGGGGATTGCGGATTATTTCAGCCCTACGATTCCGATCAATCGTGTCTCTGGTGGTGGAAACGGGGATTTCGGTGGCGAAAGTGTTTTTTCAGAAGAACAACTGCCACAAAACGGTACTGGTGCCACCAATCGAAACCCGACCGAGGCTCGTCAGGCGCGAGGCGAGATCGGCTTGTCGGAAACCGGCCGCGACGGATCATCCCGTGCAGATCCCGAAGAGGCGGCACAGGATCGCGAGTTCGAGGCGCTTGAGGATGCTTTGCAGGGGCGCGGTGGGGAAAGTACCGTCTCGACCGAAACCATGCGCCATATCGTGACCCGTATCACCGATGAGGGGCTCGTAATCGAGTTGTTCGATCGCGGCGACTCCTCTCTTTTCGTCGGAAACAGTGATGAACCCACCCCGCTTTTACGCGATCTTGCGGTGATTGTCGGATCTGTCAGCGCGTTGGTGCACAACGATATCGCCGTTGAGGGCCATGTGCGGGCCGCGCCTGTGGTGCGTGTCGATCATCCGGTCTGGGATCTGACAGTTGACCGGGCCGACGCCATGCGCCGACTTCTTGAAGCCCAGAACATCGAGCAACATCGTATGCGCCGCGTGACCGGACATGGCGACAGGGAACCCGTTGTGGCAAACACCCTGTCGGAAAGCAATAATCGGCTTGAAATCATCCTGTTGCGCAACCGATGAGGCTACTAAAACGTTTTGTCTTTAACCTGCGGCATCAATAGAGGGCGAAACGCTTTATTGGGAAAAAGGATTAATTTTATTTGTTAGCCACCTGTTAAATGGACCCGTCTAAAGCTGTGACCTGATCAGGTTTGATGCAGCAGAAAGGCGTATCCATGACAATTTCCTCCTCGTTGAATGCCGGTGTGGCCGGGCTTAGCTCGAACGCCACGCGGCTGGCGGCGATTTCCGACAATATCGCGAACTCCGCGACCTATGGTTACAAACGGGTCGAGGCGGATTTCCAGTCGATGGTGATCTCATCCAAAGGTGGCAGCTATTCGGCGGGCGGGGTCCGCTCCAGCACGCAGCGTCTGATAGACGAACGCGGCTCGCTCGTCTCGACCTCGAACGCAACCGACCTTGCCGTGCGGGGGCGCGGAATGTTGCCGGTCGCGCTGTCCAGCGAGGTCGAGGTGGGCAATGGCGCGTCGCAGATGCTGTTGACCACAACCGGCTCGTTCCGCACCGATGCCGAAGGCAAGCTTGTCACGGAATCGGGGCTGGTGCTGCTGGGCTGGCCCGCCAATCCGGATGGCTCGGTCCCGGAATTCCCGCGAGATACCAGCGACGGTCTTGAACCTGTACAGATCAACGTGAACCAGCTGACAGGCGAGCCGACAACGCAGATCAACCTCGGCGTCAACCTGCCGGCGACGGATACTGCCGCCGGGTCGAGCGGGGAGGCACAGCCCTTGTCTGTCGAGTATTTCGATAACCTGGGAAAATCGGAAAACATACTTGTCGATTTCACACCGACGGTGCCTGCGGCCGGGTCATCCAACGAATGGACTATGACCATCACGGATTCCGCTCAGGACCATGCGGTCGTGGGTGAATACACGCTGGCATTCGACGATTCCCGCTCCTCGGGCGGTACGCTTCTTGGCGTCACGTCTACGCTTGGCGGTGCCTATGATCCCGGACTCGGCTCCATCATCGTGGATGTCGGCGGTGGCCCGATGGAGATCAATATCGGCACCATTGGTGCCTCCAACGGGATCACCCAACTGTCTGACAGTTTTGCGCCGCTTTCCATCTCGAAGGACGGCTCGCCTGTTGGCAACATGCTTGCGGCAGAGGTGGATGAAAACGGCTTCGTTCATGCCTCTTTCGATACCGGCATCACGCGGGTCATCTACCAGGTGCCGCTGGTCGATCTGCCCAATCCCAACGGGATGGTGGCCATGGATCAGCAAACCTACCTGCCTTCCCCGGAAAGCGGATCCTTCTTTCTTTGGGATGCCGGTGACGGGCCAACGGGCGATGTCGTCTCTTTCGCTCTTGAGGAATCCGCAACCGATGTCGCCGGCGAATTGACCGACATGATCCAGACGCAGCGGGCCTATTCATCGAACGCCAAGGTGATCCAGACAGTTGATGAGATGCTTCAGGAAACCACGAATATCAAACGCTGATCATCCGTTGATATATCAGGCAAAAGGGTGACAGGATGACCATATCTTCCGCGCTTTCCAATGCGCTCTCCGGCTTGGCTGCGAGTGCGCGATCGGCCGGTGTCGTTTCAACCAACCTGGCGAATGTCCTGACAGAGGGATATGCCCCGCGCGATATCGAACTCCGTGCCAGAAGCTCGGGTGCGGGTGGCGGTGTGCTTGTTGGCGGTGTTCAGCGAAACGTGAACACCGCGCTTCTGGGTGAGCGGCGGTTGGCAGACAGTGAAGTCAGCCTTAACCGTGTGCTTGTCGATGTGTCCACCACCCTTGAAAAGGCGATCGGCATACCCGACGAAGAAGGCTCTCTGTCCGCGCGCATAAGCGCGATGGAGGCCAGTCTTGTCACCGCGGCCGCGCGCCCGGACGAGAATGTGCGATTGCGGGATGTCATGTTCAAGGCTGGCGACGTTGCGGAGAAGTTCAACAAGATTTCCGCGACGATTCAGGAACAACGTACAAAGCTGGATGACCGGATCGGGGCCACTGTCGAATCGATCAATACTATTCTTGCCAAGACGGAACGCCTGAACGGCCAGATCGCACGATCGCACGCGCTTGGACACGACGTCGCCGCGTTGGAAGATCAGCGCCAGCTTCTGATCGACGAACTTGCGACCCATGTGCCGGTCCGGCTGGCTGCCCGCGACAGCGGCGCGGTCGCCATCTACACGCCCGGCGGCGCAGCTCTTTTGGATGGCAAGGCGGCGCAGCTTGGATTTGCACGGTCCAATGTCGTGGCCCCTCATATGACACTGGAAAACGGTTTGTTATCCGGACTTGAGATCAACGGTATACCGGTCAGAACGGATGGTGCGCGCAGCCCGGTAGCCGGTGGAGGATTGGCGGCCCTTTTCGAAGCCCGGGATGGTGTCGCACCGGCGGCACAGGCCCGGATCGACGGTTTGGCACGAGATCTGGTGGAACGTTTCCAACAGCCGGGGCTGGATTCCACACGCGCGCTCGGCCAACCGGGGCTTTTTACGGATATGCAGGCGGTTTTTGATCCGGCCGACGAGATCGGCATCGCTGGTCGCATAGCACTTAACACCGCAGTTGATGAAGCTGCCGAGGGTGCTGTTTGGCGGCTTCGTGACGGTCTTGGCGCTGATACACCGGCCAATGCGGGCGACGCTACATTGCTTCAGGTGCTTTCGGACAGCCTTTCACGCCCCGCGCCGCCCAGCTCTGCCGCGCTTGATGCCGGGCCGGTTTCCCTTGCCGCGCATATCGGCGCGGTAACGTCCAGCATGGGGCAGGCACGTCTTTCCGCTGAACAAGACCTTGGGTTTGCCAACAGCGTGCAGGCCGGACTGAAGGAAAGCGAACTGGCGCAGGGCGTCGATACGGACGAACAATTGCAGCGTCTTTTGCTGGTCGAACAAGCCTATGCGGCCAATGCCCGGATGATCCAGACAATGGAAGACCTGCTCGACACCCTTATAAGGATATGAACGTGACCCAGCTCAGCCTTGGCGATCTCGCCGGTAATTTTCTGCTGCGTCGTCAGAACGCGGCGCTTAAGCAAAGCCTGACCCGTTTGACCAACGAGGTTACAACAGGCCGCGCGCAAGACAGCGTGTCGCATCTGGCCGGCCGGCTCTCGACGCTATCCGCGCTTGAACGGGATCTCGATCTTATCGGTGCGCACCGTCTGGCGGTTTCGGAAGCCGGCGTACAGGCCACGTCCATGCAAGCGGCGCTTGGCCAGGTTCATGACAGTGTTGCAGGGTTGGCGGAGACGGTTGGGATGGCCTCACTGGTGCCCGGATCCGCCGGCCGCGATTCTGTTACTGTTGTTGCTCGGCAAACCCTTGGCACGATGCTGTCGTCTTTGAACACCCAGGTTGCGGGACGGTCTTTGTTCGCGGGCACGGATATCGCCGCGCAACCCTTGCAAGACGCCGATACGCTGCAAGAGGCGTTACGCGCTTCGCTGGCCGGTTTGACCACCGCCGAGGATATCATGAGCGCGGCGGATGCTTTCTTTGATACCGAGGGCGGCGTGTTCGATACGGATATTTACCAAGGCGCGGACACAAATCTGGCTCCCTTCGTTCTTGGTGGGGGCCAAACTGTGCGGCTGGATATTCGGGCGGATGACCCGGTATTGAAATCCGCCATCAAGACCGCGGCCGTCACTTCATTGATCGAAGACATGGCACCGAATCTTGCGTCGAACGAGGTCGAAAACCTGTTTACCGCGGTGACAGGGCGCGCCGTCGAGGATCAGGACCGGCTGACGCAATTGCGCGGTGAACTTGGCTTTGCCGAGCAGCGTATCGACATCCGCCATGTCGAACTTGCCTCAATGCAATCGAACACGGAACAGGCGCGAAATGACCTCTTGTCCGTGGATATGTACCAAAGCGCGACAGAGCTTGAATCCGTGCAACAGCAACTTGAAACCCTGTATACCCTTACCGCGCGATCTGCGCGCCTTAGCCTGGTGAATTTCCTGTCATGACACGTCATCTGATACTGTGCCTCGCTGTTTTGGGCTTGATAGTGCCTTTTGGTCCGGCGCACGCCGATGCGATCCGGATCAAGGATCTGGTCGAGTTTGACGGTGTGCGCGGCAATGATCTTGTGGGCTACGGGCTTGTGGTCGGCCTCAACGGAAGTGGTGACGGCTTGCGCAATTCGCCCTTCACCGAGGAAATCATGTCGAACATTCTGGAACGGCTGGGTGTCAATATCGCTGGCGAGGAGTTTCGCCCCAAGAATGTCGCCGCTGTTTTCGTAACCGCCACAATCCCGCCTTTTGCCCGTGCCGGCGGCCAGATCGACGTGACAGTGTCGGCCATTGGCGATGCCAACAGCCTGCTGGGTGGGACGCTTGTCATGACGCCGCTCAACGCAGCGGATGGTCAGATCTACGCCGTAGCACAGGGCACGATAATCGCGGGCGGCGCGGTTGCCCAGGGCGATGCAGGCGCGGTTGTACAGGGCGTGCCTACATCTGGTGTGATTCCCGCCGGTGCCCGCATCGAACATGAAATAGATTTCGAGCTCTCTGCATTGGAAACACTGCGTCTTGCCCTGCGCGAGCCGGATTTCACCACCGCGGGTCGGATCGAGCGGGCGATCAACTCCAATTTCGGCCGCCGGGTCGCCTTGATGCTTGATTCTGGTACTGTCAGACTCGATATCACGGCCACGCGCAGCTTGTCGCCGGCACATGCGCTGGGCCGGATAGAGAACATTCTCGTGCAGCCGGAACGCAAGGCGCGGGTCGTCGTGGACCAAAGATCAGGAACGATCGTGATGGGTGAGGATGTGCGTATTTCCCGTGTTGCGGTCTCACAGGGCAATCTGACCCTGCGGGTCGAGGAAGCGCCGCTTGCGGTGCAGCCGGATCCTTTTGCAGACGGGCAGACGGTTGTCGTGCCGCGCACAAATGCCGAAATCGAAGAAGAACCCGGAATCGGTTTGGCCGAGATCCGGCCCGGGACCTCGCTGTCAGAGGTCGTCGCAGGGCTGAACGCGCTTGGCGTATCGCCGCGCGACATGATCGATATCCTCAAGAGTATCAAGGCGGCGGGCGCGCTTCACGCCGAATTCTTGGTAAGATAGAGCCGCACAGATCTGTACAGGTGAGAGGTATAACGAGGGTCCCGGCCTTCTTGCAATCGCGACCCGCCAAAGACCATGCCAAAGCATTGGCGCAATGTGCAGGGCATTTTTTGAAGCGTTTGGCGAAACGCAGTGCCATATCCAACCGTCGGACGCGTTCCTTCCTGTTCTGATGCGGTGCGTTACAAGCGGGACGCTTTGGATCATGGATAATTTGCGCCGGGAGGGAGCCGCGAAATCGTTCATCCGCTTCTTTCGTCCACGGGGGCCAAGCGCAAGCTGCTGGCGCAGTTTCCACGAAACCGGCTCGCGTCTTGTTTGCCAACAGCATTCTGTGTGGCGGCCGCGTCCAGCCTTTCAAAAGTATCCGCGAACAAGCCCGTCAGCCACAAGAGACCATCCGTCCGCCACTACGAAGAATGCCAGTTTGAAAGGCAGGGATACGATCGCGGGCGGAACCATCATCATGCCCATCGACATCAGGATGGCCGCGACCACCAGGTCAATGATCAGAAAGGGAAGAAAAAGCAGGAACCCGACCTGAAATGCGCGAGCGATCTCGGATAGCATGAAACTGGGCACGAGGATCGACAAGGGGGCATCCTGCAAGTCTGCCTCCAGGTTGGTTTCGGGGCGCAAAGCGGCCATTGCGGTAAAGGTTTCGATATCCATGCGGGCGGCCATGAAGCCCCGAAACGGGATCAAAGCACGTGAAAGGGCCGTTTCCAGCTCCAGTTCTTCGTTCAGCAACGGTGCGATACCGGCCTCCCAGGCGGCGGTAAAAACCGGCTCCATGACAAAATATGTCAGGAAAAGCGCAAGGCTGACCAGCAGCATGTTGGGCGGTGATTGTTGCAGCCCGATACCCTGTCGCAGGATCGACAGGACGGTGATGATAAAGGGAAAACAGGTGATCATGATCGCAAGTCCCGGCGCCAGGCTGAGCACCGTGATCAACAGGATAAGTTGAACCGTACGCGCCGTTATCGATCCGCCTTCCCCCAGGGATATTGAGATATCCTGTGCCATGGCCGGGCTGCTGGCCAGCAAGAAAAGTACACCGCAGGCGACCAGCCCCGCCCGGCAGATCATCCGAGCCCATCCTGAAGATCTGCGACTTCGGTCAGGCGCACGGCCAGTTGGCCTTCGTTCTCGCCTTCCATTTCCTCCAGTTCGCCTCGGGCGATGAGCCGTTCGCCGACGTATAGTTCGACCGCATCATCGACGCCCCTGTCAAGCGGCAGGACTGCGTTCTTGCCCATTTTCAAAAGGTCTCGGATGAGGGGGCGGGCCTTGCCGACGGAAATCGTGATCTCGATGGGGACCGAGGAAAACGGGTTGCGCAACTCTGTGGGGGTCTCGGATGGATCTGACATCAGGCGATTTCCTTGTTGTCATTGTCATGAGTTTCAAAAAATGCATCCAGCGCGCCAGAGACGCCCGCAATGACGGCACCAAGGTCAAGTTCGCTTTCGGCGACGGTGCCAAAACGAAGCCGAACCTGACCTGCAACAAGGGTCTGATCCACCGTGATATTCAGTGGCATGGCGTCCGCGCCGGCGCTTATTTGCTGCAGGGCGTCCACATCTTCGGTTGAACAGGAAAGTGTCACCGGCTGACGGCCATGCTGGGCCACCATGTCTTGTAAAAGCTGGGTGACCTGGGGGCCGATCATGCCCCGCGCGATCTGTGGAAGCACGGTATCGACAAGCTGTCGCACCACGGGGCCCAGCGCATTAAGTGCGCCTGCATAGGCTTCGTGATAGGTGAAGGACAGGTGTTGCAGGGTCTGGGAAATGCGGCGGGTGGCCTCGTCGGTTTCGGAATGCCCGGCGGTGGCGGAATCGTCCCACCCGGCCTGGTAGCCCTTTTCGAAGGCTTCCAGCCTCTCTTCCTCCAGCCTCAGTTCGCTCAGTTCGATGACATCACGTGGCGCGATATCGCTGAATTCTTCCAAAAGATGTGAAATGGACATCAGACCTTTTCCTCCTCGCCTTCGAGCCAGCTACGCAGGATTTCCACGGTTTCCTCCTGGCGGTCGTCGATCATGGCGCGAAGCCGGTCGACGGGGTCTTTCTGGCTTTGCTGCAAGGCTGGCAGAGTGTCCGCTGACGCTGTCAGTTGTGCGGCATCGGTCGGGCCGTCGCCCTCGTCAATCTCGCCGGTCAACGCCTCTGTCACGGGTTGCGTATCTGCCGGCCGCCGCTCTGGCATTGCCAGCTGCGGGATCTCCTCCCGGCGTGGTGCGGTCAGAACCGGGCGTATGACGAAAAGCCCCAATATCAGAGCCACAAGCGCGAGGATCGCAGCCTTGATCACGGACGTCGCGTTTAGGTTCAGCCCGGACAACAGCCCGGCCTCGGCCGCGGTTCCCAGCGCGCTTGCGGGTTCGAATGCCATGGTCTTTATCGTGATGACATCGCCGCGCGCCTCGTCAAACCCGACCGCCGATGCGACCAGTTCACGCAACGCGTCCAGCTCTTCTTGCGACCGTGGTTCGAACGTGGCCGCTTCGGCGCTGTCGACAGTTGCAAGACCGTTCACAAGTACCGCGACGGTCAATCGCTTGATCGCGCCGGGTGCGACTGTCACCTCGCGCTCCGTCTGCGACACCTCGTAATTGACCCGTTCGCGCGTCTCGCTCGTCGTGCTTGAAGACGTGTCACCCCCGGCACCATCACCGTCTGGCAGGTTTGAGGCGACGGTCACATCGCCCCCGCCTGCATCCGATGAAGCATTTGAAACCTCTTCGGTATCGGTGCTGATCGCTACGCGGCTTGACGGGTCGATCACGCGCTCGCGCATCGATTCGCTACGCGTTACGGTATCCACACTGACCTCGACGACCGCGTTACCGGGGCCTACGCGCGCCTCCAACAGGCGTTGTACCCGGCCACGGAGTGTTTCCGCGCGATCCTCGGTCGATGTCGAGGGGGCCTCCTCAGCGAGACCGACAAGATTACCCGCCCCGTCGATAATAGAAACATCCTCGGGCAACAGCCCCGGCACGGCGGAGGCGACAAGAAATTTCAGAGCGCGGGCGTGTTTTGCCGATACGTTTCCGGATGCGGTGTTGAGCGAGACAGAGGCAGAGGATTTCACATCGCGCTGAAACGGATTCGTTCCGCTATTGGCGATATGCACCCGCGCGGATGTTATCGTGGGATGCGCGACGATCGTGCGGGCAAGCTCGCCTTCCTTGGCGCGCCAATAGGCGGCATCGAACATTTGCGACGTTGTGCCAAAGCCTGATAGACCGTCCAGCAATTCATAGCCCTTGGCCGAGCTGGCGGGCAGCCCCTCACTCGCCAGGGTCATGCGCAACTCGTCTCGTCGCGCCGAATCAACAAAGATTGCCCCCCCGCGCACATCATAGGCGACCCCGCGCTGTTCCAGCGCGGTCACAACCTCTCCGGCGGGTCCGCTTTCCATGCCTGCGTACAGCAGCGACAGGCTGGGCGATGTGGCTGTTCTGGCCAGCGCAAACACGGCGATGAACATCGCCACGCCAGCCAGCCCCACAATCACGCGCTGCCGCATTTCCAACGCCGTCCAGACATTCATGATCTGTTGCAAATCCATGCCTCCTGATCCCCGGCCTTCTGCCGTTCGTTGAGGTCATCTTTCGCTGATCTGCCTTAACAATCGGTTAGTTCCTGCCTGCCTATACTCGGTTGAGACGCGGAAAATGGTGGACGCATATGGCCAAGACGGAAAACGGCGAAACGCCAAGCCCGGCAAAGAAATCCAGATTGCCTTTCGTGATCGGGCTGATACTGGCCATCGCTGGCGGCGGTGGCGGTTTCTACGCGGTGTATACGGGTCTGATTCTGGGGGAACCGGCCGACTTTGAAGTGGAGTCGAAAGAGGATGCTCCACAGGTCAAGGCCATGCCCGATGTGCGCTTCGTACCGGTCGAACCGCTCGTGATCAATGTCGACGAGGCCACGGGTACGCATCTGCGCTTTCGCGCACAGCTAGAGGTGCGCACGCCCTATCAGGCAGAGGTCGAAAACCTTCTGCCGCGCGTGGTGGACGTGCTCAATTCTTATTTGCGGGCGGTGGATGTTGCCGATCTTCGTGACAATACCGCCCTGGTCCGGCTGCGCGCACAGATGCTGCGCCGTATCCAGATCGTGACCGGAAGAGACCGGGTAAACGATTTGCTGATCATGGAATTCGTACTGAACTGAGGACAGGAAAATGGTTGAAATGATTGCTGATATCCTGCTTGTCGCCGGCGCGATCGGGGCTGGTTTCTATTGCTATGTATTGGCGCGACGGCTGAGCCGTTTCAACGATCTGGAAAACGGGGTCGGTGGGGCGGTCGCGGTGCTGTCCGCACAGGTCGATGATCTGACAAAAACGCTGGAGGCGGCACAACAGACCGCGTCTGCGTCTACCATGTCGCTTGACGGCCTGACTGACCGTGCCGAAACCGTGGCGAAACGGCTCGAATTGCTGGTCGCTTCGATGCATGACCTGCCCGAGGACAGACCAGGCCAAGCCGCACCACCGGAACAGCCCGAATCGCCACTTGGCCCGGTCTTCAAACGGCATGGCGGCGGATCGGCATGATGGCGAAAAAACCGGGCAAGCGTGGTCGGACACGCGGGAGTCTCATGATCATCGCGGGGCTATTGCTCGCCTCGGCGGCTTTGCGGATCGGCGTAGGCGCGGGCCAGGCCATTGCGCAAGATCCCGAACAGATCGAGGTCGGCACGCAAAATGCGTCGGCGACCTGCCCTTCCACCGAGGATTTCGAGGCAATGCTGGCCGCCTTCAAATCCCGTGAGGCGCAGATCGACGCACGGGAAAAGGCAATCGAGGATCGTATGAACGCCTTGCGGATTGCAGATGCCGAAGTAGCTCGGAAACTCGACGAACTTGCGGCAGCAGAGGCTCAGTTAAGCGATACGCTGGCCTTGGCCGACACTGCGGCAGAGGGTGATCTTGGCAAGTTGACCAAGGTTTACGAGACCATGAAACCGAAACAGGCCGCGGCCCTGTTCGAGCAAATGGATCCGAATTTCGCGGCTGGTTTCCTGGGCCGGATGCGCCCCGAGGCCGCCGCAGCGATCATGGCCGGGCTGAGCCCCGAAGCGGCGCATCTTTATAGCGTGGTTCTTGCCGGACGTAATGCAAACGTGCCCAAGGAATGAATTTTCCCAGAGCAGCGAATTCTTAACCGGTACCGGTCAAACTGATTGCAACAGAAACCCGGCGGAGAACGGCATGATCGGTATAATCGGCATTATTATGATCTTTGTGATGGTGTTCGGCGGGTATCTTGCCGCCGGCGGCAAGCTGGGCATCATCCTCAAGGCGCTGCCATTCGAGATGATGATGATCGGCGGCGCGGCGATCGGGGCATTCCTGATCAGCAATGATATGGCTGCTGTCAAACACACGCTCAAGGATATGGGCAAGGTATTCAAAGGACCGAAGTGGAAGCCGGAGGATTATCGCGATCTTTTATGCCTCTTGTTCGAACTGATCCGCCTTGCGCGTACAAACCCGGTCGGCATCGAGGAACATATCGAGGCGCCGGGCGATTCCGCCATTTTTGGCCGCTACCCAAGGATACAGGCCGACAAGGAGGCAGTGGCCCTGATCTGTGATACGATGCGCTCTGCATCGATGAATTACGATGACCCACATCAGGTCGAGGAAATTCTCGACAAACGCATGGATACGACGATGCATCATGCCATGCATTCCAGCCACGCGCTTCAGACCATGGCCGACGGCTTGCCCGCTCTGGGGATCGTGGCGGCCGTGTTGGGCGTGATCAAGACCATGGCCTCGATCGACCAGCCTCCCGAAGTGCTGGGAAAAATGATCGGTGGTGCCTTGGTCGGCACATTTCTGGGCGTCTTCCTGTCCTACGGGCTGGTCGGCCCTTTTGCGGGCAAGGTCAAAGCGGTGGTTGAAGAGGACGCGCAATTTTACCAACTCATTCGTGAGGTGCTTGTCGCCAACCTGCACAACCACGCCACCAACATCTGCATCGAGGTGGGCCGACAAAATACCCCGACCCATTGCAGGCCCAGCTTTTCCGACCTCGAAGAGGCCCTGAAGGCAGTAAAGCAGGACGCCGCATGATGCGATGTTTCGTTATTCTGATCATGACATGGGTGCCGGCTCTTGCGAATGCGCAACCTGTTGTGATCCGCTCGGGCGAGCATGATGGGTACACAAGGCTGGTCTTCGATTTTCCAATGCGGGTGCCCTGGTCCGTGGAAAATACCGATCCGGGTGCGAAATTGTCCTTTCCCGAGTCTGATTTTCGTTTTGATCCAAGCGCTGTATTTTCCAGGATTTCCCGTGGCCGTCTGCAAGACCTTCAAGCTGAACCCGATGGCAGGACTATCACGCTGGATTTTGCCTGCGATTGTGAGGTCACCGGGTTCTGGCATGCGGATGCGATGCTGGTCCTGGACATCAGGGGTGTTGAAAACAGTCGGCGCGAAACGGTTGACACCACGGAACAATCACCCCAACCGGCAAATGATGGTGGGCGTCCTGCCCTCCCAACGAATACAACATCCACTTTGGCCGGTCTGTCTTCATCGGTCCTCGAAAGACCGGATCCTGCCGTGACACCGTCCGAAACGGCCCTGCCCGGTGCGCTAAACTCCACCAACATTTTCGAGCTGTCCCGCGCGCGCGACGAATTGCTCAAGCAGTTTGGACGCGCAGCGTCTCAGGGCCTGCTGACCCCGCGTGTTGCTATTCCGCAAGCGGCTACCGACACCGCTATGCCCCCCCCCCGGTGACCGGCCTGGAAGGGAAACTTGATATCCCAATGGGCCCGCCTGCCCCTCAATCGTTACAGCTACGCGCCCGATCAAGCATGGATAGCGCCTTTATGGACGTCATGACCGAACGCATGATGGCGATGTCACAGTCCAGAACATGCCTTGATCCTGCATTGACCGACGTCGCGACATGGGCGACCGACGCGAGTTTTTGGCAGCAAGTGAGTAAGAAACGAACTGCCCTGACCGGGGAGTTCGATCGCATGAACAAGGAGGCCGTGATTTCGCTGGCGCAGCTTTATATCCATTTCGGATTCGGCCACGAGGCGAGGCAGGTCTTGAATGCGGCCTCCTCGGATAGCCTTCAGCATCGTGTCTTGATCGCCATGTCCGATATCATGGATCACGAAACGGCCGGCCATGCATCGCCTCTGCACGGACAATTCGATTGTGATGGGCGCACGGCGCTTTGGGCGATCCTCGCTCAGGCGAACCCGCCGTTCGATGCAAGATTCGATCCAGACGAGATCGTCACGGCCTTTGCCGCGCTGCCCCGGCATTTGCGGGCTCATTTGGGGCCTATACTCTCAAAACGGCTTCTGGATGCCGGATTTACAGGCGCAAGCGAAAAGATCCTACGGATTCTCAACCGGACCAAAGACACTGTGACATCGCGGTCCGAACTGGTTTCCGCGGAAACCGACCGCGCGGTGGGGCAGAATGATCGCGCGGATGAAAAGCTGCGAAAAATCTCTGAATCTAATTCCGAGAGCGCCGTGACCGCGCTGATCGAGATGATAGAAAGCCTTGTCCAGCGCGAGAAGCCTGTATCGTACGACATGGCGCAATTGGCCGGTGCCTATGCATTCGAACAACGCAAAACGGCTGATGCCCCGGCTTTACGGCGCGCGCATGTGCTTGCTCTGGCTGCATCAGGTGCCTTTGACGAGGCCTATACTGTGCTGGAGACGTTCGCGATGGAGGAGGCTGCAACGATGCGGCCGGCGCTTGCGGATATTCTTACGCGTCAGGCACCTGAAATGGTGTTTCTGAAACATGTACTCGCCGACCGCACAGGGCTTGTTGCCAACTTGGAACAGGCCGTGGTGATCAATATGGCCAGCCGCCTTTTCGAGGCCGGATTCGTCGATGCGGCGGCGAATATCCTCGCCGGCCCTGTCCCGAATGAAGCCCGCGAGACACGGTTGTTGCGTGCGGAAATCTCACTTGCACAAGGTCTTCCACGCCGCGCCGAAGTGGACCTGTTGGGGCTGGACGGGCCAGATGTCAACATTCTGCGCGCCAGAGCCCGAAGCATGGCGGGTGAGCATGATCAGGCCCGCGATCTTTATATGTCAGCCGGCCTCACCGAAGATGCGGACCGCGAAGCCTGGCTCGCCGAGACAGCCGATGCTACATTCAGGCCCCAGCCCGAGAGTGATCCGGGACCGGTTCTGGCGCGCAACAGAGACCTTCTTGAGGCGTCCAATGCCACAAGAGCCGAGTTGCGCGCGCTCTTGTCGGCCAATCCTGCTCCAACACTCGACAATTGAGGCGGTCCTTTCGCATGTTCACGAACTGTAAAGAGAGCGCGCGTAGCATGAACTGGACACTGCTGGACATCCCGGTCAACACGGAGACTTTCCTCGCCATGACAGTAAAAAACCTGCCCATTCGGGATCATGGACATATCACCGGTCTTCTCCAGGGTGCTAATGTCGAAGCCGCTGCTACCGACAGACGAAAAACCCGAATGACCAGTGATCTGGCCCCTATGCGTTCAACAGTTGAAAAAGGGTGGCAATCGACCGGGGCCTCTCTGATCACGATCGAGGATCTGCGATTTCGGTCTGTACGGGGCATTGACCTTGCGCATCCCCTGCGCGGCAACGGCGGCGGCTGACACGTGCCGTCCTTTGCCCTGAAAAACCTCTTTCAGCCGACTGTTCTTCTCGCCGTGGCCCTTATGACGATCATCGTCATGATGATCCTGCCGATGCCGGCCTGGATGCTCGACCTCGGGCTTGCTACCTCTTTTGCGCTGGCCATCCTGATATTTACCATCACCCTTTTCATCGAGCGGCCTCTCGATTTTTCTTCGTTTCCAACGATTTTGCTGGCGGCTCTGGTGCTGCGTCTGTCACTCAATGTCTCGTCCACGAAACTCATCATCGGGCAAGGACATACCGGCACCGCTGCCGCCGGTGACGTGATCCAGGGCTTTGCCAATTTCATCATGGGTGGCAGCGTGTTTCTTGGCCTCGTCGTTTTCGGCGTGCTGCTCATCGTCAATTTCATGGTGATCACCAAAGGGGCTGCGCGCATGGCCGAGGTTGGTGCGCGTTTTGCACTGGACGGGATGCCGGGCAAACAGCTTGCCATCGACAGTGACATGTCGGCGGGTGCGATCAACCATCAGGAAGCGCGCGAAAGACGCGAGCGTGAACAACAGGAAACCACCTTTTTCGGCTCTCTCGATGGCGCTTCGAAATTCGTGAAGGGCGATGCCGTAGCCGGATTGCTGATAACATTGTTGAACCTTGTCATGGGGTTGACGATGGGCACGGTCGTGCATGACATGCCTTTCGGACAGGCCTTTGAAACTTATGCCATTCTGACGGTTGGCGACGGGCTTGTGACCCAGATACCGGCGGTCATCATCTCGATCGCGTCGGCTTTGCTTTTGGCACGGGGAGGTGCCCAGGGTGCGACCGATATCGCGTTGGGCGCGCAGATCGGCCGCCATCCCAAAGCGATGGCCACGGTTGCGATACTCATGGCCCTTTTCGCCTTCGTGCCGGGCTTGCCATTTGTGCCCTTCATGATCGGTAGCGGCATTCTGGGCGCGACATCCATTTGGCTGTTTCGCCAAAAGAGTCGGGAAACCAACGAAACCACAGCCCCCGACCAAGAGGTCATGGTGCCTCGCACGTCGCTTGGCGATGTGCTGGATCTTGACGATATCCACGTCGAATTTGCGCCCTCGCTGGTCAATATGGTGCTAGATCCGGGCACCGGTCTTGATGTCCGGATCGACAATATGCGCCGGTTTATCGCCAGTAGTTTCGGATTGATCCTGCCGGAAATAAGACTGACCGACGAGCCAACCCTGCAACAAGACTGTTACGTCATCCGAATTCAGGGCGTTGAACAGGCGCGCGCGACGCTCAGACTGGACCATGTTCTGGCGCTTGATCCCGAAAATCAGGCCCATTTGCCCGTCGGAGAGAATGTTCATGAGCCTGTCTATGGCGCGCCGGCGCGCTGGATTCGCGATAGCGAACAAGACGATGCCGCTTTGGGAGGAACCACGCTCGTCGCGCCAGTGGAAATACTCGCGACCCATCTTCTCGAGGTGATAAAGCGCAATCTTGGCCGTTTGCTTACCATGAAATCAATGCGCAAACTGATGGATGAGATGGTCAATCTAAGTGATCCAGGGCGGTCCGAGGCCAACCGCAAATTGCTCGACGAGATGATCCCGGACCGGGTACCGACAGATCTGTTGTTGCAGATCCTGCGACTTTTGTTGTCCGAACAGGTTTCGATCCGCAACATGCCGCTTATCCTTGAGGCAGTCGGTGAAGCGCGGCAAATCCATTCCCATCCCGAAAGCATCTGCGAACTGGTCCGGCAACGTCTTGGCTTTCAGCTTGTCGCGAGCCACCAGCGGGCCGACGGCACGTTACCGCTGATCCAGCTGGCACCGGAATGGGAGGATACATTCTCGACCTATCAAGTGGAGGGCAACAAGGGGCGTTTCGATGTCGCCTTGCCGCCTGATCTTTTCAACGCCCTGACCGACGGGGTCGCAGATGAAGTGTCGCGCGCTGGTGATATGGGCGTCTATCCCGCCATTGTGACCTCGACTCCCCGCAGGCGGTTCCTGCGCACGGTTCTGTCGGCCAAAAACATCGCCAACCCGGTGCTTTCATTTGAGGAAATCGGCGTCGACGCGCGCCCGTCTCTGGTGGGTGTGGTGCGGGCATGACTGCCGCCGCCGAGCTTTTGGCGTTGAGCGAGGATCTGCTTTGGTTGCATTTCATCGTGTTTTTGCGGACTGGCCCGGTCATGGCGCTCTTTCCCGGCTTCGGAGAAAGCTCTGTTCCGGTCCGCATAAAGCTGATGCTTGCCATTATGTTTACGGTTGTGATTGCGCCCGTCCTCGCGCCGCAGCTTGCCGATGTGGTGGCAAACCCGCCGGCGACAGGCTGGCTCGTGCTGTCCGAAACGGCCGTCGGCGTGTTGATCGGTATCGGCATCCGCCTTTTTCTGTTGGCCCTGCAAACGGCCGGCGCCATTGCCGCGCAAGCAACGTCTCTGTCACAGATTCTTGGTGCGGCCGGCGTGACGCCTTTGCCCGCCATGGGCCATCTTCTTGTCGTGGGCGGGCTTGCGCTTGCCATGATGCTGGGGTTGCATGTGCGCGTGGCTGGCATGATGGTGCTGACCTACGGGTTGTTCCCGGTGGCCATGCTGCCTGAGGCGAGCAACGTTGCCGACTGGGGTATCCGTCAGGTATCGGCTGCCTTCGCGCTGGCTTTCACCCTGGCGGCACCCTTCGTCATCGTGTCGGTGATTTACAATGTGGCGCTTGGAGTGATCAACCGCGCCATGCCGCAAATGATGGTTGTGTTTGTCGGGGCACCGGTCATCACGGGGATGGGCCTGGTGATGTTGTTTCTGCTTGCGCCGACAATGTTGGAGCTTTGGATCAAGGCGCTTGAGGCTTTTGTCGTCAACCCCTTCGGAGAGCGCTGATGGCATCCGGGCAGGAAGACGAAGCGGACAAGTCCCACGACCCCACGCAACACAAACTCGACGAGGCTCGCAAGAAAGGAGAACTTGCACGATCTGCGGATCTCAACACCGCGGCTGCCTATGGTGGTTTTCTGCTCGCGGCGCTGGTTGCCGGTGCAGCCTCGGTCGAAACCATCGGAACCGCCATGGTGGTTCTGCTGGGGCAGGCCGGACCATTGGCCGAGCTTGTCTTCGACGGCGCGGCCTCGGCACCGGTGGGTGGCCTGATTGCGGCTGTCGTAATTGGATCACTTGCCTGGTTTCTCATTCCTGCGGCTCTGGCGCTGATGTCGGCGCTGGCCCAGCGCAGCGTCGTTTTTGCGCCGTCCAAGGTCCAGCCAAAGCTTTCGCGGATCGACCCGATTCAGAATGCCAAGAACAAATACGGTCTGTCAGGGCTTTTTGAATTCGGGAAAAGCTTTGCGAAATTGCTTCTTTATTCCGTGCTGCTCGCCGTGTTTCTTGTGCATCGCTTTCCGGACATGGCAGGCAGCCTTTATGCAGAGCCCCCGGTCGTCAGTGCGCTGATGGGCCGGATGCTGGTGGAGTTCCTGTTTGTCGTGTTGTTGATCGCGCTTTGCATCGGCGCTGTGGATTACATGTGGCAACATCACGATCACCTGCGCAAGAACCGCATGTCGCATCGTGAAATGCGCGAAGAGCACAAGACACAAGAAGGCGATCCGCATCTCAAGCAAGAGCGGCGGCAACGTGCCACCCGGATCGCCTTGCAACAGATGATGGCGGATGTGCCGACGGCCGATGTGGTGATCGTGAACCCGACCCATTACGCCGTCGCCCTGAAATGGAGCCGTACTCCCGGCAGTGCGCCGGTCTGCGTGGCCAAGGGGGTTGACCATATCGCACGCGCTATCCGGGAATGCGCCGCCGAACATGGTGTTCCGATCCAGAGCGACCCGCCAACCGCGCGCGCTCTTCACGCCGCTACGGATATCGGCGCGCAGATCGACCCGCAGCATTATCGTGCCGTTGCCGCCGCGATCCGGTTTTCCGAAGCGATGCGCCGCCGTGCCCGGAGCAGGCCATGAGAGACGGTTTTTTTGAAGATCTGTCGCATTTGGCCGATGCCCGGTTTCGCGCGGAACAGTTGCGGATTCAGGCCATCCTCGCGGAAGAAACCCGGATCCGAGCTAGCATCACGCAATTGCAGGAACGCCAGCGCCGGGCGCGCGCGGCGGCGACGGGCGAATTGCAGGCGCAACGTAGCTTTGGGGGAGATGCTCTTTGGGAAGGTTGGGTGTCCCGGATGATGCGCGATCTGCAAACCCGTTTGGCGCAGGTGCTGGTCAGGAAAAGTGCCCTGATGCGGGATCTGGCCCACGCTCATGGCAAGCTTGTTGCGGCCGAGGATTTACAACAAAAGGTGCGCAAGTCCCGGCAGGGCGCGCGACAAAAAAGTCGTAACGAGGCGTTACAGAGCCTGTTTATCCTTCAAAAGGGAGAGGCGGACAAAAACCGTTGAAGCGGTTCAGATGTCCTGCCGGGCGATATCGGTGATCAGCACGCGCATGACAACCGAGCCAACGAGGCTTTGGGCGGTTTCGGTCAGGGCCGCACGCAGCATGTCGAGATTGTTGGCATTCGTGAACGTCCCGTCAAAGCCGCCGATATTGGCATGATCAAACATCACCTGCAAAAATGCATCGCGCAATTTCGGCTCGCGCGTGTAGATCTCACTGGACATGCCGGGAGCCACTTCGACTGTCAGGGCCATGACCACTAACGCATCGACCAGTGTCTCACCCACGACCGGGACGACGAACTGGTTGTTCAGCTTGACATATTCTCCGTCCTCGGTGGGCTTTTTGTCTGCTGGGGGTGTTTCAGGTACCAGTTTGGCGGCCTGTGAAGGCTCACAGCCAGGATCGAGCGTGGTTTCTCCGGGGGCCGGCTTCAACGCAAGACCGGCGCCGACCCCGGCACTGACCCCGCCGATGGCAAGAAGGATCGGCAGAATTTTTCCAAGCATGGCGGGTTCCTTCAGAACGGCAAAAGCATGTCGAGCGCCTGCTGTCCGTAGCGGGGCTGCTGAACATCGGTGATCTGACCGCGCCCACCATAAGAGATCCTGGCAGAGGCGATCTTGTCATAGGTAATCTGGTTTTGCCGCGAGATGTCCTCGGGGCGTACGAAGCCGGTGACAAGCAGCTCGCGTAATTCGAAATTCACCCGAACTTCCTGTGTGCCCTGGATCGCAAGAACACCGTTTGGCAGAACCTCTGTCACCGCAGCGGCAATCCGCAGGGTCAATTCCTCGCGTCGGCTGACCGACCCGTCCCCGCCAGACCGGCTGGCCGAATTGGTGCCCACCGCGTTCGCCATGCTTGCCCCTTCGGGCAGCTTTTCATCAAGCCGCTGCGGGATGCCGAACAGATCTGGAATGCCCAGTGTTTCAGAACCGCTGCGCGATCGCTCGGAGGAGTTGGAGATCTGTGCCTCGTCATCGATTTCGATCACGACTGTCAGGATATCGCCCCGTTTCATGGCGCGGCGGTCGCCCAGAAGAGACCTCTGGCCACCACTCCATAAAGAGGCACGATCGACCACCCGTTCGTTTGCGGCGACAAGCGGCAATCCGGGATCATACATCGCGCGTTCTTGGTCGCTGTCCGTGGTGGGCGTAAAACTCGGCGCTTTGCCGAAGTGATCCAGCCGACCACAGCCCGTGACGAGCAGGCAGGCGCATAAACAGAGACTTATCTGGCGAAAATACATTGTTTTTCCTTATTGCGTCACGGCCACGCTGCCATCGGGCATGACCTTTCCGGAAACGGTGCTGCGCGAGGACAGGTTCATGACCCGAACAAATTCGCCCGGCGCTGCCCGGTCCAGAACACGGCCTTCGGTCAGGATGCTGATCCCATTGCTGTTGAATACGAGCGGCACGATCTGGTTGCGTTCGACAAGGGCCGGCGGGCCCACGTCATTCATCCGGATGGGCCGCCCGGCATAAAGCGCCACGCGTGTTTCCAGTCCAACCAGCGCCGCCGGATCCTCGACCCCGCCGGGTACCTTGCCTGATTTGATCGCCAGATCGCTCAGTGTCAGGATTGTCTGCGAGCGGATCGTGCGCGCCGCGACAATCGTGTCTGACCAGGACGGCAGCGCGAACCCGATACAAAGCAGTGCCGAAATCAGGGCAAATCGCATCACCGCACCTGTGTCGTTGCACTCAGCATCTGGTCGACCGCCGTTATGATCTTGGCGTTCAACTCGTAGCCGCGTTGCGCTTCGATCAGCTCGGTGATCTCGCGCACGGGATCGACGGAACTGTCCTCCAGATATCCTTGCCGGACGGTGCCAAGCCCGTCTTGACCTGGGGTGCTTACAAAAGCCCCGCCCGAGGCTTCGGTTTCCACGAAAAGGTTGCTGCCCATCGCCTCAAGCCCTTTGGGGTTTGTGAAGCCGACAATGTTGAACTGCCCCATCAACTGTGCCTCGATGGCGTCGTCGAAATAGGCATACACCTCACCCGCCGCGTTGATCGACACGCTTCGGGCATCGTTGGGTATGGTGATTTCCGGCCCGACGGGATGCCCGTCCGAGGTGACGATCAAACCATCTGCCGACCGTTTCAAAGCGCCATCGCGGGTGTAGGCCGCCTGCCCGGAAGGCAGCGTAACCTCAAGGTATCCTTTTCCCTCGATTGCCAGATCGAGGTCGCCGCCCGTGGCCGAAAGAGAACCTTGCGCAAGCGTGACGCTGACCGCCGAGGGCCGCACACCCATGCCAAGCTGTATGCCCGTCGGAAGCAGCGTGCCATCCGTCGCGTTGACAGTCCCGGCGCGGGCAAGCTGTTGATAATGAAGGTCCGCGAATTCGGCGCGACGTGTGTTATATCCCGTGGTCGACATGTTCGCGAGGTTGTTGGAAATCGTCTCGACCCGCATCTGTTGCGCGGCCATACCCGTTGCAGCGATCTTTAATGCACGCATGGAAAGCTCCTTGTGTCATCTGTTGAAAGTTTTCAGCGTCTCGCGCACGCGGTCGTTTTCCGCATCCAGAAAGCTTTGGCCCATCTCGTAGGCGCGTTGTACCTCGATCAGGCGGGCCATCTGCCCGATGGGATCCACGTTCGAACGTTCGACAAACCCCTGTCTGACGCGGGGCAGGTCCACGGGCTCGAAGCCCGCGTCGCTGCGAAACATCACGCCGCCTTCGCGCACCATGGCGTTTCGGTCGGTCGGGGCGACGATGCCGATCTGCCCCATCAGGCGGCCATCCACGCTGATGGTGCCATCCTCGGCCACGGCGACATCGGCCGCGTCGGGCGGGATAAAGACCGGCGCGCCACCGGCATCCAGTACGCGGTTGCCGTCATATGTCACCAGATCGCCCGCAGCCGAGAGCGCAAAGCTGCCCGCGCGTGTCAGCCGTTCTCCGGCCTGCGTTTCCACGAGGAAAAACCCATCTCCCTCGATCGCCAGGTCAAAAGCCGCTCCGGTATGGGTGAGCGCGCCCTGCAAATAGGACGTGTTGCGCACATTCGCCCGCGCCATCGAAAGAGACGGCCCGCTAGACGTGCCCACCACATGTTCCGAAAAAATCAGGCCCTCCTGCCGGAAACCCGTGGTGGTGGCGTTGGCGATATTGTTCGCGACCGTCTGGATCTCCCGAAGCAGCCCGGATTGGCGTGTCAGGGTCGTATAACCTGCGTTTTCCATGTCATCCTCCGATCATGAGCGGCACGAGCCGATCTTGAAAAAATGCGACGAGCGATTGCGTCATGAAGCCCATGGTCAGCCAGAACACCGCGACGATGCAGGCCAGTTTCGGCACGAAGGTCAGGGTCAGTTCCTGAATCGAGGTGAGCGCCTGAAAAAGGCCGACGACCAGTCCCGCGACAAGCGCCACCGTCAGGATGGGCAGCGATATCAGAACCGCGATCCACAGCCCCTGACGCAACGTGTCGAAAAATATGACCTCATCACCCATACGGTCAGACCGGCATCCGCAGGATTTCCTGATAGGCCTCTACAACCTTGTTGCGGACCGTGACCGCGGTTTCGACAGCCAACTCGGCTTGTGCCAGCGCCTGAACCAGCGCATGGGGATCGGCCTCTGCCGTCATGCTTTGCATTGCGATCTCTTCGCCCTCTTTCAGGGTGGCAGCAAAATCCCGTGCAAGGCCGGACGCGGCCTCGCCGATTGCGCCCGGCGCGGCTGTCGGTTCTGTCGCGGGGCGGGACGCCGCATATTTCTGAACGGCGTTAAGTGACGTGATATCCATTCTGGACCTCCTTATTTGCGCAACAGATCCATCAGGCTTGATGACATCTGCCGGGCTTGGTCGAACATTTTCAGGTTGGCTTCGTAACTGCGTTGCGCCTCACGGGCGTCGGCAAGCTCTATGACAAGGCTCACATTGGAGCCCTCGTAATGGCCGCTTTCATTGGCCAGCGGATGCGCCGGATCGAAGATGTCGCGCAGTTCGCCGGGGCTAAGGCTGACGCGGCCCGTCTCGACACCGCCGGCATCCGCGCCGCGGCGGACCGTCTCGAAAGAAACAAGCTTGCGGCGATATCCCGGCGTGTCGGCATTCGCGATATTCTCGGCCACGTGGCGCAGCCGCTGGCCCTGCGCGCGCAGGGCGCTGGACGAGACCGAAAGCGAATCGCTGAAATCTGTCATTGTTTCTGATCCTTTCAACGACCGAGCGCGCTGCGCATGATGCCAAGCGCGGATTTGTAGATCGCCACGGCGCGGTCGTGCTGACGTTTGACGCTGACGGCATGGGCCATCTCGGTTTCGACCGACACGGTGTTGCCGTTGGGATCTGCCATGGCACCATCGCGGGCCACGGTCGCATAGGGGCCTGCGTGGTCGATGCCGTTAAGATGCGCCATCCGCGTGGATTTCTGGGTAAATGATCCAGGCCCGGCCTCTAGCACGGCGGCGAAAGGCACCAGATCGCGGGCGACATAGCCGGGCGTGTCGCTGTTTGCCATGTTGCGCGCGATCACTGCCTGGCGAGAGCCGGCATGTGTCGCCATGGCGTGCGATACGCGAAAGACTTCGATATTTTTGTACATCGGGGCTTCTCCCTCGATTGGTTTCAACCAAGGCTTAACCGTGATTCCTTTAGAAATTGTTTTCAGAAGATTTGTGGAGAGTTCGATGACCACGCCGGATATCGACGCGCTGTGCGCGCAATTGTCATTATTGGAATCTGTACGATCGGTGGGTCGTGTTTGCGGCGTCATCGGATCGGTGATCGAGGTCGAGGGGCTGTCGCATCAGGCACGTCTTGGCGATCAGGTTCGGATTTACCGCAGGAATGCGGACCTGCTTGTGGGAGAGGTGATCCAGTTTTCGCCCGATGTGCTTTCTGTGCTGCCCGAAAAGGATCTCGCCGGTGTCTCCCTTGGGGACCGGGTTGCGCTGTGTCACCCTGCGCAAGTTGCCCCGTGCAGCGCGTGGATCGGTCGCATTCTGGATCCTTTCGGCCAGCCTTTGGATGGTCGCCCTCTTCGGAGTGGTTCGTCGCCCCGTGATCTGCGGGCCGAACCGCCGCCCGCCGTTACGCGCAAGCCTCTGGGGGCACGGCTTGAAACCGGCATGGCCGTTTTCAACACGATGTTGCCCATTGCGCGGGGACAACGGCTTGGTCTGTTCGCTGGCTCCGGCGTCGGGAAATCCAACCTGCTCGGGCATCTGGGGCGTGCGATGCAGGCCGATGTGGTTGTCTTTGCCCTCATCGGGGAGCGAGGTCGCGAATTACGCGATTTTGTGGAAAATACCTTGGGCCCAGAGGGCATGGCCCGTGCGATAATCGTCGCCGCGACGTCGGATCAATCCCCGCTGACACGCCGTCGTTGTGCCTGGACCGCCATGTGCATCGCCGAATATTTCCGGGATGCCGGTCAGCATGTCCTGTTTCTGGCGGATTCGATTACCCGTTTCGCAGAGGCGCATCGCGAAGTGGCCGTCGCCGGTGGCGAATTGCCGGCGCTTCGTGGTTTCCCAGCCTCGACCGCGCATATGATCATGGCGCTTTGCGAGCGCGCAGGGCCGGGAATCGACGGCGCGGGGGATATCACCGCGCTGATGAGCGTTCTGGTGGCTGGATCGGATATGGACGAACCCGTGGCCGACATTCTGCGCGGTGTGCTGGACGGGCATGTCGTGCTTGAGCGCGAAATCGCGGAACGCGGTCGATTTCCGGCCATTGATTTGCTGCGCTCGGTGTCTCGGAGCCTGCCACGCGCCGCCAACGACGCGGAAAACGAGTTGATTGCGCAAGCGCGGTCACTTTTGGGTACATATGCGAAATCTGAACCCATGATCCGCGCGGGGCTTTATGTGCATGGCAGCGATCCGGTGCTTGATGAGGCGATAAGAATTTGGGGCGATCTCGATGCCTTTATCGGTGAAAAAGAACCTGTATCGGTGGGAAACAGTTTTCAGCGCCTCGCGCTTTTGTTGCGCCGCGCGGCCCGCGACAGACCGCAAGGTCAACAAAGACCTTCGACACTGCCTGCTAGGGGCCGCCCTTCGCGGCCATCTGCTCCAGCTACGTCAGCTCAGGCCGGGGCGCATCGGATCGCACAGGTTTCCGACGATGACGTGTAACCGGCATGGTGCCTTGCGGCCAGTATTGCCCCGCATAAAGGCCCCGATCGGACCGATCCTCATTTCACGATAACCATTGTATTAGAAAAATCGCTGGCTTTGGCCCGCTTGCAACAGGCTTAGGGCGATGGATGAGGAAGACTGAAACCCGAAATCCTTGATCTGCTCCCTTACCAGAAATCCTTTGATAAACTCTTCGCGTAGGGTGTTGTCCTGGAAGTCCGTGAACGCCTCGATGCCGAATTTCTGTTTTGTTTTTTCTTCGAATATGTCCGCCTGCCTTTCAACATCGAGCTGACCGAAACCGTCTGGCAGCCCCAATGCTGTCTCAAATACGGACCGCAAAGGGGGCGTGCCAAGGATCCGGTACCATTGTGCGCGGCCCGTTTCTCCGGATGCGGCGATAGATGACAATTCGCGCTGCGCGTTCAAGGCAAGGCGCATCGCCTCATCCTGAGTTCCGACTGCGACCTCGAATTGCCGCTCAAGATATTTTGTGGTGATTTCGGATGCGAAACCGGGTTCAGTGATGCGAGGCCCTTCGATTTTGTCGAATCCGAAGGCTTCTGCTAGTGTTGCATAACGCGGATCGCTCATCCGGTTGGCAAGCGCCGCATCATCCCCGGTGCCTTCCTCAAGGATCGTCTTGATCAGGTAACGGCTATTGATATCGTCCTGCAATCCGAATGCGCCCAATGTCACACGCAAAAGCCGTCGGTCCGCAACAAGCTCCTCGGCGGTTTGAATCTTCCCGATTTCCGCCTCAAAATAAGTCGTGTCGCGCGTCAGAGGTGCCGAGGAGTCGAAGGCCGCCTTCTGTGCTGGCAAGGTCTTTTGTAAAAATGACCAGCCGGTCAGACCCGAAAGTGGCACTACGGGTTGAAACATCACGCCGCCCCGCTGGCCAACAGACGTGCTTCACGTGGAAGCAAGGCACGCAGAGATTTAAGACACTGATAGAATTCGTCCTGAAGAACCGCGTCCGTGGCGCGCGCCAGGTGAGCGCAACTGTCGGGATCGTTAAATACCTGGCTTAGCTCCTCGATATGACGCAGCAACGGCAGGCGGATGTCAGCCACCGATGCATCACCCGACAAAACCATTTGCGCGGTGTAACAGACCCGTTTCACCGGCGTCGTTGCCTCTTCCGGGTGAATGGCGTCGCGCAGGCGAAGAATATTCGCATTCGGGCTGAGGATCGAGATACGCGCCCTCCGTTCGCCGTTCTCGATCACGGCACCATTGACCAGAACACGTTCCTTTGGACCCAGTTTCAATACAAGCCCGGTCATGTCTGCTCCCCCTTCTTTCGCAGTCCGCGCATCATCGCGGTATTGATTTCCAACAGGGGCGCGCGCGACGCGCCTTTCAGGACAAGACTGCTATGTCGGCGGGTAAACTCTGCGAGGTAAAGAATACGGGCACGCAGATCCGTGGGCAGGGCATTTGCGTCGCTGGCCACATCTGCTGCCAAAGTGGCCCAAAGGCGACGATTTTCGTGGAGTGCGGCCGCCAATACGGGGCGTGCCGCGGGGTCTGTACCAGCAGTTTTCAGACGGTGTGTTGTACGTGCAAAAGCCTCGTATTCTGTCCCACGATCCGTTCTGATTGCCTGGCTGTCATTGCGATAGGCTGATTGCGCCTTGCGGAGTGCATTCACGGTTCAATCCTTTTGATGCATGCAGGAAATCAAGGAATCATGGGGCGCCGGGCAGGCGCCCCATGACTTGATCAGCCCCGGAAGAGCGCGAGGATATTCTGCGGTGCCTGGTTTGCGATGGACAGCGACTGTGTCGCCAGCTGTTGCTGCACCTGCAGCGCTTGCAACCTCGCCGAGGCTTCTTCCATATCCGCATCAACAAGGCCGCCGATGCCTTCGACCATTGAATCGGTCAGCTTGCTGATAAAGTCACCCTGACTTTCCAACCGGCCCGCCGATGCACCAAGTGCAGCGGCACCATCGATCGCCGTCTGCAGGAACGTCTCGATTTCGCCAAGTGCCGTGGTGGCCGTTGCCGTGTCCGTGATCGCGGTCAGATCGGTGGCAAGATCGATATTCGCCTCGAAATCAACAGTCGCCACGGTGATCGACGTTGCCGCCGGCGCGCCGGTGCCAACCCGATCAAGCGACGCCAGAACCCCAAGCGATGTCGCACCGTTGCCATCTACGTCGGTCGCCAGCAGGTTCGCGCCGTTGAACTGCGCGGCGGAGATGATCGACGCAACCTGCGCGTTCTTCTCGCCGATATCCGACTGGATCTTGGCGTGGTCGACATTTTCGCTCTGCGCTGAAATGGCAAGCGCCTTGACCTCTTTCATGACCTCGACAACCTGTTCCGCAGCAGCGGATGCGACCGCAACAGTCGATTCGCCCAATGACAGACTATCCGAGATAGCTTGGAACCCCCGAACATCGGAATCCATCACCTTCGAGATTGCCCATATGGCCGAGTTGTCTTTTGCGGAACCAACGGCTTTGCCGGTTGAAATCATGTCCTGGGTCTTTGCCAGGTTGTTATTGACTGATTTCAGGGTTTGCAGCGCAACCATGGCGCTGTTGTTTGTCAGAATGCTTGACATAGCATTTTCCTTTATACCTTGGCGCTTTGCGCCGATTTCAAGCGCGCCTGTGTTTGGCGCATCATATCGTCATTCTGACATTTGCAGTTCGTCCGTATCTGTCGCCTGCGCCGTCCCGAACAGGACGCAAATTGATAAATGCTTTTGAAAGACTAACAGAGCACTAATGGTACCCCGGCGGTTGTGTGGGATTTGAGGTAAAGTTCTCTCGTCTTTTGCTATGCCCGTTTCTCAACCTTGCGAACAACCTGTCCCTCGATCGTATGCCGCCGACCGTCTTCGCCATAAGTCTCCAACTTACGCTGGACCTTGCTCAGGGCTTCGAGGCGAGCAGAAACATGCCGTATACCTTGCAACGCTGCATTAAGAAGAGACTGATTTTTAGTAATTTTCTCGTGAAGCCGCAGAAGATCACCAGAATCGCGCAGCTTTGAGTGTCCCAGCTGTTCAACCAGCTTCTCCTTATGCTCGACAAGTGCTGTTGCCCTTGCCAGATCGCCCCGTGCCAACGCATTGCGTTCCGTGTCGAGAAGGTCGTCCATTTCATCAATCAGGGATTCAGATGTTTCTGACTTCATTTGTTTTTCTCCATCATGGATGTGAGGAAATGTTGGGCCAACCCAATGCCACCCGCCGCCGCGATCCTGTCAGCAATCGCTTGACGATGAAACGAGGCGAACTGATCTTCACCATTACCACCGGAAAAACTGTTTTCCTGACTTCCAAAACCTGCGGCTTTTAACATTTCTGCAAGAAAACTTGATTCCATTTTAATAGCAGCTTTGTAGGCTGCTGCTTTTTCAACAGATAAGGGCCCGGAATCAGATTTGCTTTGGATTGGTAAAAATTGGGTCACTGTTTTACCTCTTTTAGTGCAACTTGCTGCATTCAACTTCAAAGCGGTAAAGAACTGGTAACGATCGTGGTGCATTCTATGCCAAACCGGGAAGAATCCTTGGAGCGAAAGATGCTTAACTCTCAAATCGGCAAAGTTGTCGATAAAATCGCGACAGCCATGGAGCCAGGCAGGAAAACTGTCGGGGTCCACGCGCTGCCGAATCGTTCGATTGAGCTGCCTTTATCGCAGGGCTTTGCAGCGATCCTGGCCCGGTTCCATCTGGAGCCGGCCAAGGCCCTTGGGGGGGGCTACTCGACAGAGGCAGAACATAGTGGGGAAAAGACGCCGGATGTGGCGGTGTCTGCTCCTGTTGAAAGGGCTGAATCGACAAATGCGATTCGACCGCCCGATGCTGATGATACGATACCCGGTGGACGCTACGCGGAACATGCCCGCGAGACGGAAAAGGAAGCATATTCGAGTCACTCTTACGCTAAAAATGATCTTGTAACGCAGGGCGGATCGGCGGCTTTGCTGGCGGCAGAGGACAGTGAGATCACGCCAGACCGGGAACAGGACAGCTCTGTCACGTCCAAAGTGCCGGACCAGCTGGCCGATATTTCTTTTGGCCCGATCGCGACATCCCTGGTGTCCGGGCAACAGGATTGCCCGGATGTAGAAACATTCGGCAAAGCACCGAATGTTCTTGGCGCGGCGTTCCATGACATCCCGGTCTTTTCAATGCCGGAAGGGGATTCCTTATCCCGGCAGGCGAGGCTTTCTGACACCATGACGGAGCCCGGTTTTCCGCCCAGAGGAACCTATGGACATGATGCAGACCGGGCCGATGGTCGCATGACGGCCCAGGATCGCGTGCCGTCCGGGCCACCAATTTTGACGTACCGTCATATGCAGGTGCCTAATCAGGGGAATGGCGAATGGCCTGTGCCCAGTGATCCTTTGATGGGTGCTTCCGATCAGTCAGAGATGTTGGGCGTTTCCGATCAGTGGGATATTGCGAGGCACGCCCGGGAAACCGCTCCCAAGCCTTTATCTGCATGGCTGGACAGCCCGCTGGAAAACGCCTCCGTAACGCGGCCCCAATACCCCCTCGGTTCTTTGCCAGATATACCTGAAATTACGCCCGTTGCGATAGATCACGGAGCAGGTCAGACCGACTTATCACAAGGCGGGGTCGAGACCGATAAAAAGGTAAATGTGCATATACGAGATCAGCCGATCATGCCGAATGGCGTGTCTTTTGCTGAAGCGGCGATTTCTCAATCCATGGGCGTTGTCGTTGAAAATCGGGCATTTGATATGGTCCCGTCCGCCTTGCCAAACGCATCAACCGTGGATCCCGCCCGTCGGTCAGACGATATGCCCTTGCGGCCAGAACCGCCAAAGCCCGAGGTCCATAATGGTCCGTTGCGGCCTGTCGGGCCTGTTGCACCCGTGCCGGAGATGGGCAACGCGAAGGTTCCAGCCCGACTTGTGGCAAGCGACACAGTGGCAGCCGCAGAGCGACCGACGCAATTTGTTGCTACTCCGCCGACCCGTTCCTCCGGGCGCGACACGGTTACGACAATACATGCCAGCGCAGTTGAAGCTGACAGCCCTGACCATGCACCAAACCCGGCCATTAAGACTGCCATCGCACCGAGCCAGACCATGGTTGCGGAACATCCTTACAGTCATGCAATTGTCCCAAGACCGGATGCACAGGTCACCCCGACCGCCTCACCGCTGATGTCTTCGGTCCAACAGCCTCAAACGTCGGCACCGCCACCGGATCCAAGTGTCATCACCTTCGGTCAGCATTCAAGTTCTGTGGAAGCATTTCCCGGCCATTCTTTGGAGCGCGGCGAACTCGATCTTTTGCAGCGTCCTGAAACTGTCCGATATTCCACGGCTCAGCTTTTGGCCGAAGCGGGGGTCCTCCCGCGTGCGGGGCCCCCAGGACAGCCGCCCCAAGCGGACATTCCGCGTCATGTCGCCCAGCAAATCGTGGCTGCCGTGCGCAGCGGGGGGGAGATGGCCTCTGAACTTCATCTGTCGCCCTCCGAATTGGGGCGTGTACGGATCAGCCTGTCATCCAGTGATTTGGGCATGATCGTATCAATCGTCGCAGACAGGCCCGAGACCCTGGAACTGATGCGGCGTCACGCTGACCAACTGGCGCAGGATTTCCACGATATCGGGTATCACGCGGCGCAATTCAGTTTTGGACAGGGCGCATCCGATCACACGCAGGACGAGCGGGTTCAGCAGGGTAACCAAAGTCAGCATGACATGGGCGTAACAGAGGACAAAACCCACGCGTCGAAGGTGCCAAATGCCGCGGCGGGAATTGACCTTGACCGTTTGGATCTGCGGATCTGACAATTTCTGAAAGGATATGACGTGGAACCGATTTCTTCGATACCGGCAGGGGGTGGGCAAGCGGGCACGCCAGCTGACCCGTCGGCCCAAAAGGGGGTTCTGAGTTCTGATTTCCAGACATTTGTAAAGATGTTGACGGCACAAATGCAGAATCAGGATCCTTTGAATCCTATTGAGTCGTCGGATTTCGCGACTCAACTGGCAACATTTTCAAGTGTTGAACAACAGGTGCTGACAAATGATTTGCTGTCGTCGCTTGGTGCTCAAATGGGCGCGTTGAACCTGTCCCAGTTATCGGGCTGGGTGGGGATGCAGGCGCGCGCCGTGATGCCGGTTCACTATGACGGGTCGCCAGTGACCCTGAACGTTCACGGTAGTGCAACGGCACAATCGCATCAGCTGGTAGTGCGTGACGCAACTGGCGCTGTGCTGTCTCGTGAGGATATTACCAGCAACCCGCAGGAAGTTACTTGGCGGGGTCGAAATGCTTTTGGCGCCGAATTGCCGCCGGGCATCTATGAAATTGCGGTCGAATCATTCCTTGAGGGTGAGCTTGTGGCGACCACGCCAGCCGCCGTTGGGGGGCAGATCATAGAGGCGCGACCAGAAAACGGGCTCGTGTCTTTGGTTTTTGAAGGTGGTCAAGAGGTGCCGTCAGATCAGATTCTGTCGCTTGGACGTATCTGATACATCTGCACCGTGGCGAAAATGCCTTTGAATTGCGCGGAATTGACAGGGTTCCAAAACTAGGGTTGGCTTTTGCGTCGAATAGCTTTCAATATTTTTCTATATGTGAGACCCTTTCATAAGCCTTTTGGCTGATGGAGATGTCTCTCAACTGATTTGGAGAATGTCATGAAGAAATTTACCACTCTGGCGTCTGCCGCTTTGCTTGCCATAGCAGGTTCCATGCCCGCATTTGCACAATCCACCGCGAACAGCGATCCGTTCGTGTCGTCTCAGGCCTCCGTGCCTGCATTCTTGACGATTGGTGGCGTCGGTGGAATCGTAGTTACCACGGTCATCGTGGCTATTGTTGTCGCAATCGCGGATTCGTCGTCGAGCTCGACCACATAATCCATTGCGCCGCAGTGCGCATATAAAAATTTAGCAAAACGGGCCGTGATGGTCCGTTTTGTTTATGCTCCTGCGATACAACCCGTTGTGCTTTACCTTCAATGCCTGTCCAAGGCCGGGACGGGCATTGTGTACCGGTTCCGGCGCATGCTTTCGTAAAGGTAAAACGCCTCAAAGCATTTCGCGAACAACCTGGATCACAGCTTTTCGTGAAACGCACGCAACCGACCAGTGTTGCACGCCTTTCACCTTCTATTGATGCCTCAGGTTAAAGGCGAAACGCTTTAGCGAAGCGCCTTGATGGTCGCGTAGCCGATGCCATCGCCCAGCCATTGCCGTGACATCACGATCCGACCCGAGCCGTTCACCAGATACACATTGCTGAAACTGCCTTCCTCGGTCTTGCAGAAAACATCGATGCGTGTTGCATGCAGCCGCAGGTCGCCGGATGTGAAAGTTTCACGCCGATCCGGGGTAAAGGCGCAATCGGCAACCGTTTCGGCAATTATGTTCTCTCCATCGAGGTGCCGCAGCGTCTGTTGCGCGATGCCGTCCTCCAGCCGTGTGAGCATATGCAACAGGCCGCTAATATCCGAAGACATCAGGTCACTGCCAAGACCACGCGTTGCGGTGATCACCCCGTCGCGCGTGCTGATGCTGCGCCGCTCGATCGTGCCCCAAGTCGACCAGGTGCGATAGGCACCATTGGTTTCGATCTGGCGCAGGATGGCCACGCTTTTCGTCTTTTCGAAACGGATCAGGGCAAGCGGCCCACGCTCGGATTGCAGTGCCTTTTTGACTTGTGCCTGTACGATACGTTCGTCGATCTCCGTCGCCTCCTGCCGCTCGGATTTGCGCGCGTCGATCAGCGTCTGTGCAACGGACAGCACGTTGACGTCCTGCCGCGTGTTGGTGCAGCCCGTCGCCACCAGCGCCGCGATCAGCCCGACGGCCAATAGGCGCACCCTGTTTCCGCTCATCTCCAATATTTCCCCCAGCTTTTGGCGATGTCCGGCTGATGAGACCCGCGTATCGTTTCGTAAAGCCGTTCGTCGACCTCCAGCCGCTGCCCGCCGTCCCGCGTGAGCGGGCGCAGCGTGGCTTCGGCCTTTTGCGTTGTCGGCTGTCCAAGAATCCACGACAGCGGCACGATGATCCGGATTCCCTTGTCGAACGAGCCTTCGCCGAATTGTTGCGCGGAGGCGTCGGTGAAGGTGGCAAAGGCGCCCACCTTCCAGCCATTGGCGAATTCGCGGTCGAGTGTCAGCGTTCCGCCCCAGTCACCGGCCAGATAGCGCCCGGCATCGACCTGTCCGTGAAAGCCGTTGCCGATCTCGTAATAGGCTGACACATGTCCGCTGAATTCCGGGATCGTGCCGCCGGGCGTGCTGCGCGACCGAAGGCCGAATTGCTGTTCGAAATCGCGTGGTTGGGCATAATTGACCTCTGCGCCAAGGGCGAAGCGGCTGTTCACGGGCTTCCACAGCACCTCGCCGGAGACACCCGCATACATGCGTTCCAGGTAGCCGCCGGTCACCCGCCCGTAGACATCCGGGCCAAGCCGCCCGAATTTCGCCACGGTCAGGTTCTCCAAGAATGGTTCGTCGGTGCGGTTGTAGCGTGACACGTCCGACCGCACGCGTGGCAATTGCGAATTGTTGGGCCGTGTCACCTCGTCAAGATTGCCCACGATCTTTTGCCCGACCGAGCCGGACACAACCCAGCCTGACCCAAGATGATACTTGCCGCGCGCACGCGCGCCCAGATCCGCACGGATCGGATTATCGGGATCGAAAAGCGACGTTCGCAGATAGGGGCCGACCGACCATTCGAAACGCGGATAGATGCCCGCGCGTGGGTCCGGATAATCGCCAAAGCGCAGCGTGTCGGTAAATCGGGCCACGGCCAGTGCTTCGCGCGCGGGGGCGTGTTCCAGCCGCTCCAGATCGGTTCGGCTGAAACTCATCGTACTGGCGGGTATGCCGTTGCGGATCAGCGTGACATGCAGCTCTTCCACAGAGGCGGGCAGTTCGCGGCTCAGGCTGCGCAGGGTTCGGCCAAGCGCCTCGGAAGTGGCGTCGTAGCGGTCATTACGGATCGAGACATGCGCGCTGCGCCCGTCCAGCTTGATCCCCTCAAGGTCAAGTCCCGCCTGATCGAGGCTGGTATCAACCCCTGCGGTAATACGCTCTGTGCTGCTGGGTTGCGTCGTCCATCCAAGATCCTGCGCGCTGCCTGCGGGCCGCACCGCGACGGGCAGCGGAGCAAGCTCTGTCCCGCCGGGCACGGTCGCGTTCCTGGGATTGAGCGAGAATGTCACCAGCGCGCCAATTTCCTCGCCGTGCTGACCGAAGGCACGCAGCGTGATATCGTCGCGCAGCTGGTAATCCAGTGCCACGTTCCACGGGCTGCGCCGGGTCGTGATGTTGGCGTTTTGGGCAATGTCGTAGTTATCAGAGGAATATTCCGCGCTCAGGCTGAACTTGTCGCTGATCTGATAGCTGGCACCGCCGAAAAAGGCGTAATCGCCCTGAAACCAGTCATCGACATTCAGATTGCCGCCGGTGCCGACCCCGGCAAAGGAAAACGGCGTGCGTGTTCCGATGCTGCCATCGCTGGCGTAACTGCCAAGACGGCCCCAGCCAACGCCCCCTGTCAGCCGAAGCCGGGGGCCAACCGATTTGGTCGCCACGACATATTCCCCGGCAAGGATGCCCGTCCCGATGAAGTCGCGCAGACCGACAGAGACGGCGGGCGTCCAGTCCGTTTCATTGAACACGCGAAATTTCAGATCAAAGCTGCGATCGTAAAAAACGTCGAATCCCGGTGCCAGACCTCGCGTCGCGGCATAGCGAAAGCTGCCTGATAACCTGTCAGTGATCTGAAAGCTCAGCGTTGTCTTGGTGAACCCGTCGAAATGCATGATCGTTGTAGAAAGCTGTCCGTCAGGCGCGCTTTCGGCTGTAGGCATGTCTATCAGGGCACCGGGATTGCCGTAATTATTGGTCAGCGTGGTTTTCAGTGTGTCGGCGAACACGACCACCGGACCGGCGGCTGCGGCGCATATCGCGATCGCGCCAATGACTTTCCGCTTGCGGATCACCTTGATCTCTCCACTGCCTCACCCGATTTGGGTGGACGCTATCGGAAACGATCGTTTGAAGCCAACGCTACTTTTGCGCATATCGCGACTGAAAGTGCAGGCGTCACTCCTTTGCCACGGCTATAGCAGGTTAAGGGCGATAAATGTGCCGCCGCCCCCGATCAGCGTGCCAAGGCCCAGCCACATGACTGATTTCCATCGGATGCCGGGTGGCTGTTCGGGTGGCGGCGTGGCCTGCCGGATCAGCGCCTGTTCCACCATCTGCGGCAGGCGTGGCCCATAGCGCGACAAGACCGACACGGTGCGCCGCAAATCCCGCAGCACGGCACCGGGACCAAGGTTCTTGCGGATGTAACCCTCGACCACCGGCCGGGCCGCCTGCCAGATGTTGATATTCGGATTCAGGCTGCGTGCGACGCCCTCGACCACCACCATGGTGCGCTGCAACAGGATCAGTTCGGTGCGGGTTTCCATGCCGAAGCGCTCTGTCACCTCGAACAGATAGCTGAGCAATCCACCCATCGAGATGCGGCTGGCCTCCATCCCGAAAATCGGCTCTCCGACGGCGCGCAGGGCGCGGGCGAACTCATCCACATCGCGATCCGCAGGCACATATCCCGCCTCGAAATGGACTTCGGCCACGCGCCGGTAATTGCGCTGGATGAACCCGTACAGGATCTCGGCATAAACCCGGCGGGTATATTCGTCGATATGCCCCATGATGCCGAAATCAAAGGCGATGATCTCGCCGCCCGGCGCGACCTTTAGATTGCCCTGATGCATGTCGCCGTGAAAATACCCGTCGCGCAGCGCGTGGCTCAGGAATAGCTGCAACACCCTCTCGCTCAGTTCGACCCGGTCATGGCCGGCCGCGTCGATGGCGGCGTTATCGCCCATCGGCACGCCTTCGGCCCATTCCATCGTCATCACCCGGCGGCTGGACAGATCCCAGTTGACCGCCGGCAGCATGAAACCCGCGTCATTCGCCGTGTTCGCGTCGAACTCGCTGGCCGAGGCGGCCTCCAGCCGCAGGTCAAGCTCTCCCAGAACGACGCCCTCGAAATGCGCCACCACGTCGCGCGGGCGCAAACGGCGCGAGGCAGGTGACAGGATCTCGATCACCTTGGCCACCAGGTAAAACGCGTCGATGTCCTTGCGAAAGGCTCTTTCGATGCCGGGCCGCAGAACCTTTACCGCCACCGAGGCGCCGCTGTCGCGAAGGCGCGCCTTGTGGACCTGCGCGATAGAGGCCGCCGCGACAGGCTCGCTGAATTCCGAAAAGATCTTTTCAACCGGTGCGCCCAGTTCCTGTGCGATGCTGGCCTTGGCGGTGTCCACCGAAAACGGCGGCAGCTTGTCCTGCAAGACCCGCAATTCGGCGGCAAGCTCGTCACCCACGATATCGGGCCGTGTCGAAAAGATCTGCCCGAATTTGATGTAGGCCGGGCCAAGCGCGGTCAGCGCGCGCACCGCTGGCGGCGTTTGCGGATCGCCCTGATAACCAAGCCATTGGAACGGCCACGCCAGACAGCGCAGCGCACCCCGCACCAGTGGCGGCGCATCCATGGCATCCATGATCACCCGCATCGCGCCCGTGCGTTCCAGCGTGGCACCGGTGCGGACAAGCCGCAAAAGATTATGAGGACCGCGCAATGCTCAGATCTTCCAGCCGGAATGAAGACAGGCAACACCCATCGTCAGGTTGCGATACTTGGCCTGCTCGAACCCGGCGGCGCGGACCATGCCCAGAAACGTCTCCTGGTCGGGGAATTTGCGGATCGATTCCACCAGGTACTGATAGCTGTCGCGATCCTGCGCGATAAGCTGCCCCATGCGTGGGATGATGTTGAATGAATAAAGGTCGTAAACCCTTTGCATCAGCTCGTTCGGGATCTGGCTGAATTCCAGCACCATCAACCGTCCGCCGGGGCGCAGCACGCGGAACGCCTCGTTCAGCGCCTCTTGCGGGCGGGTCACGTTCCGGATGCCAAAGGAAATCGTGTAGACATCGAAACTGTTATCCTCGAACGGCAGCGCCATCGCGTCGCCCACCACCCAGTCAAGCGATCCGGCCATCGCCTCGGCCTCTGCGCGCTTGCGGCCCTCGATCAGCATCGGCTCTGTCAGGTCAAGAACCGTGGCATGGCCCGCCCCTGCGCGTCTGAGAAAACGGAAAGAAATGTCGCCGGTGCCGCCCGCCACATCCAAAAGCCTTTGGCCCGCGCGGGGTGCGAGCCAATCCATCATCGCGTCTTTCCAGACCCGGTGGATGCCAAAGCTCATGGCGTCATTCATCACGTCATATTTCGACGCGACAGACCCGAAGACGCCGCGCACGCGCCCGGCCTTTTCATCCTCGGGGATATCCTGGAATCCGAAATGGGTGGTTTTCTCGGTCATACCGCTGCGATGGCCCTTGCCGTTTTGTCTGTCACGTCTTCTTATAGGCTGCCGGGGGGCGGTTACAATGCGCCCCTTTCGCTGTCAAAGAGAGTATCATGCCCGAATTGCCAGAGGTCGAGACGGTCCGCCGGGGGCTGGAACCCGCTATGTCCGGGGCCGTGATTGCCCGCGCGCAGGTGAACCGGCCTGATCTGCGTTGGCCGTTTCCAGACCGCATGGCCGAGCGGCTGACCGGGCAGTGCGTGCTGTCGCTGCGGCGGCGGTCCAAGTATATCCTTGCCGATCTCGCCTCGGGGGAAACTCTGCTCATCCATCTGGGCATGTCGGGGCGCATGTTGATCTCGGGCGACCCGCTGGGGCAGTTCGTGCATGATCACCCCGCGCCCGCCAAACACGATCATGTCGTGCTTGAAATGGCCAACGGCGCGCGCGTCACCTTCAACGATCCGCGACGCTTTGGCGCGATGGACCTGATCGACACCTGTAATGCCGAAAGCCATCTGTTGTTGCGCAATCTGGGGCCTGAACCCTTGGGCAACGCGTTTGACGGGCCGTACCTGGCGGGGGCGCTCGCGGGGCGGAACACGCCGGTGAAATCCGCGCTTCTGGATCAGAGAATCGTCGCCGGGCTGGGCAATATCTATGTGTGCGAGACGCTTTTCCGGGCTGGCATTTCGCCGCTGCGCCGGGCCGGGCGCATCGCTGCGACGCGGGCTGCGGGGCTGGTGCCGATCATCCGTGACGTCCTGTCAGAGGCCATTGCCGCCGGTGGTTCGTCGCTCCGGGATTTCCGGCAAGCCGATGGTGAGCTTGGATATTTCCAGCACAGTTTCGACGTGTACGGGCGCGAGGGCGAGGCTTGCCGCCGAGAGGCCTGCACCGGCACGATCCGCCGCAAGGTACAGTCAGGGCGGTCGTCCTTCTATTGTGCGGTATGTCAAAGATAAGGTTGAACCGCGCCGCAACAGTGGTAAGGAATCGGGATTGTCTGACAACAAGCGAAAGCAGATTTCATGGCCTATGAGACGATCATCGTCGAAATAGAAGACCACGTCGCCAAGATCACCCTCAACCGCCCCGATGCCCTGAACGCGCTGAATGACCAGCTTTTGCGCGAACTTGTGGCCGCGCTTCGGGATGCGCAGGCCAACGACAAGGTTCGTTGCATCGTCATCACCGGCTCGCAAAAGGCATTTGCCGCCGGTGCCGATATCAAGATGATGTCGGAAAAATCCTTTGTCGACGTATTCACAGAGGATCTGTTCGGCCCTGATCACGACGCGATCACCCGGATCCGCAAGCCGATCATCGCGGGTGTGTCCGGGTACGCGCTGGGCGGCGGGTGCGAGTTGGCCATGATGTGCGATTTCATCATCGCCTCGGATACCGCCAAGTTCGGCCAGCCCGAGATCAATCTGGGCGTTATGGCCGGGCTTGGCGGAAGCCAGCGGCTGACGCGCTTCGTCGGCAAGTCGAAATCCATGGACATGAACCTGACAGGCCGGTTCATGGATGCCGAAGAGGCAGAGCGCGCCGGTCTGGTCAGCCGGGTTGTGCCTGCGAAAAAGCTGATGGACGAGGTGATGTCGGCGGCGCAGAAAATTGCCGAGAAATCCATGCTCAGCACGATGGCGGTCAAGGAAGCGGTGAACCGCTCCTACGAAGTACCGCTGGCCGAGGGGCTCTTGTTCGAGCGGCGCGTGTTCCAGTCGTTGTTCGCGACCGAGGACCAGAAAGAAGGCATGGCGGCCTTTGCCGAAAAGCGCGAGGCGCAATTCCGCGACAAATGACCGGGACCGGCGCGCCAAAGGCACGTCGCGGCGCACAGGCTTTGCAATGGGGGCACCGCCGCCAAACCGCCTGTCATTCGACGCAAGAAGACGCGGCTACGGATCGGTTCCGTTCGGAACACGCGCGGCAACGGATATTTCGGCTTTGCAAATGCGGCAAACCTTTCTATACCCCGTCAGGGAACATGCGCGTGCGGCCCGCTCTGGCCAGAATCGTCCCGGCATCGGAGCCGCCGGATCGGGTTTGCCGTTGCGCAATTGACAAACATTGACCCGATAAAAAGGCCCACATCATGGCAAACACAGCACAGTCCAAGAAACGCGCACGTCAGAACGAGCGCCGTCTTGAAATCAACAAGGCACGGCGTTCGCGGATCCGGACCTTTATCCGCAAGGTCGAAGAGGCAATCGCCTCGGGTGACAAGACGGCCGCACAGGACGCCCTGCGCGCAGCACAGCCCGAACTGATGCGTGGCGTGTCCAAAGGCGTGTTTCACAAGAATACCGCATCGCGAAAGGTTTCGCGCCTTGCCGCACGGGTCAAGGCCCTCGGCGACGCTTGATTTACAGACGTTGCGCTTTCGTTGATGCCGCAGGTCAACAGCGAAACGCGTTAAGTCCTTGATCCTGAAAGGCACCCCTTCGCGGGGTGCTTTTTTGTTCCGCGCACGGATTTTGGGGCCCGGCAGATTCTTTTCGGCAGGGGGTTCTGTCAAGCGCTAAGAACGGTTGCCGTTCCTGTGCCGAGGTTGCTAATTTGCCCAAGCGATTCATGCTTGGGGGGACAGGCTGACGCACCGCACAAGGCTTTGGGATGGCCGAGATGGGGTGAGTTCCGGGCAACCGGCGTCAGGTTTCTTGTCCGCATATAACCCGCGTCATAACCGAACACCGTGCGAGAATGGTCTCGACATGGTCAAGGTACGGGCAGCTTAGCCGGAGATAACGGTCGATTGTCTGTGCAATCGATTTGGTAAATATTTGTTTTTCATCAAGTGTGTCGTCGCGACGGAACATAAGGCGTGCCAACAATGGCAGCCGGGGAAAAGAATGCGGAACGGAACAGGCATGACACAGGATCAATGGGGACAGATCAAGGAAGCGCTGCGCGAGACGGTTGGGCGGAACAATTACAAAACGTGGATCGAACCGCTGGAACTGGCCGACATAGAAAATGATGTGGCCACCTTCAGCGTCCCCACCACCTTTCTTGGCAACTACGTGTCTCGCAACTTTGGCGATGTGATTCTGTTCAAGATGAGTGGTGTGTCACCGCGCGTGCGGCGCATTGATTTCAAGGTCGACGGCCATTCCAGCGCCGGCACCGGCAGCGAAGCGGTCACACAACCCGCCCGCGCAGCAGCCCCCGAAGCGGCCCCGTCGCGCAGCGGCAGCGCTGTGTCGTCGGCCCCTTTGGACAAGCGGTTTACATTTGAAAGCTTTGTGGTCGGCAAGCCGAATGAGTTGGTCCATGCCGCCGCGCGGCGCGTGGCCGAGGGCGGGCCTGTCACCTTCAACCCGCTGTTTCTTTATGGGGGGGTCGGGCTGGGCAAGACGCATCTCATGCACGCTATCGCCTGGGAATTGCAGGCGCAAAAGCCCGAACTCAACGTGGTTTACCTGTCGGCGGAACAGTTCATGTATCGTTTCGTACAGGCGTTGCGCGACCGGCGGATGATGGATTTCAAAGAGATGTTCCGGGCGGTCGATGTGCTGATGGTCGATGACGTGCAGTTCATCGCAGGCAAGGATTCCACCCAGGAAGAGTTCTTTCACACCTTCAATGCGCTGGTTGATCAGAACAAGCAGATCATCATCTCGGGCGACCGCGCCCCCGGCGAGATCGAGAATCTCGAAGAGCGGATCAAATCACGCCTGCAATGCGGTCTGGTCGTTGATCTGCATCCCACCGATTACGAACTGCGCCTCGGCATCCTGCAATCCAAGGCCGATCGTTTTGCCGCGCAATATCCCGGCCTGGATCTTGCCGACGGGGTGCTGGAATTCCTTGCGCATCGCATTTCCACCAATGTCCGCGTGCTCGAAGGGGCGCTGACCCGGCTTTACGCCTTTGCGTCGCTGGTCGGTCACAAGATCACGCTGGAACTGGCACAGGATTGCCTGTCCGACATCCTGCGCGCGTCGGATCGCAAAGTGTCGATCGAGGAAATCCAGCGCCACGTCTCGGAACATTTCAACATTCGCCTTAGCGACATGATCGGCCCGAAACGGGTGCGTAATTTTGCCCGTCCGCGTCAGGTGGCGATGTATCTGTGCAAACAGATGACATCTCGATCCCTGCCCGAGATCGGGCGCCGCTTCGGCGGGCGCGATCACACCACGGTCATGCACGGGGTGCGCCGCATCGAAGAGCTGCGCAATCAGGATGCGCAGATGGCCGAAGATCTGGAAATCCTGCGCCGCACGCTCGAAGGCTGAGCGCCCGTGCCGGGCTTTCCCGGCAACACGCAGAGACTCGCTGCCGAAAAGGGCTTGAGCCTTCGCCCGAGTTTGCTAACGTGCGCGTCCCGGTGCCATTCTGGCACGTGTTTTTAGGGGTCTGGCCATGAAGCTCAGCATCGAACGCGGCACCCTTCTCAAGGCGGTGTCTCAGGCACAGTCCGTGGTCGAACGGCGCAACACGATTCCGATCCTCGCCAACGTGCTGATCGAGGCAGAGGGCGACGCCGTGCATTTCCGCGCCACCGATCTCGATATAGAGGTGGTCGACCGTGCCAACGCTCAGGTCGAGCGCGCGGGCGCGACAACCGTTTCGGCAGTCACACTGCACGAGATCGTGCGCAAGCTGCCGGATGGCTCGTTGGTCACGCTGACCGATGACGGTGCGGCGGGACGTCTGACAGTGCAGGCGGGGCGATCCAATTTCTCGCTGGCGACCTTGCCGAAAGAAGATTTCCCGGTCATGGCTTCGTCCGAATACGCCTGCAACTTTTCGGTCAAGGCCCCGGTCTTGCGCCGCTTGTTCGACAAGTCGAAATTCGCGATTTCGACCGAAGAGACGCGGTACTACCTGAACGGCGTCTACATGCATGTGGCCGATGCCGAGGGCGGCAAGGTGTTACGCTGTGTGGCCACGGATGGGCACCGTCTGGCCCGGATCGACGCGGACCTGCCGGTCGGCGCGGACACCATGCCCGGTGTGATCGTGCCCCGCAAGACGGTCGGTGAGATGCGCAAGCTGCTGGAAGATGACGAAATGGCCATCGCCGTGTCGGTGTCGGAAACCAAGGTGCGCTTCGCAACGCCCGACATCACCCTGACCTCCAAGGTGATCGACGGAACCTTTCCGGATTACACCCGCGTCATCCCGCAGGGCAACACCCGCAAGCTGGAGGTGGACGCATCTGAATTCGCACAGGCGGTGGACCGGGTCGCGACCGTCAGTTCGGAACGCTCGCGCGCGGTCAAGCTGCAACTGGACGAGGATCGCCTTATCCTGTCCGTGAACGCGCCTGACAGCGGTGCCGCGGACGAAGAACTGGCAGTCGCCTATGGCGACGAGCGGCTGGAGATCGGGTTTAACGCGAAGTATCTTCTGGAAATCGCCAGCCAGGTGGACCGGGAGAATGCGGTGTTCCTGTTCAACTCCTCCGGCGATCCCACGTTGATGCGCGAAGGTAACGACATGTCCGCCGTTTATGTCGTGATGCCGATGCGGGTGTGACGCGGATCCGGAATTTTGATCAATTCCGGTCCGTTTTCTTACAAGAAAACGGTTTCAGCGTTGCACGATATCAGCCAACGGAGCACGGAAAATTACAATTTTCCGTTCCGTTTTCTTCGAAGAAAACGGACCCGCGCCCATGACCGGCCTTTATCTTTCGCAACTCACCCTCTCGCATTTCCGCTCCCATCTTGGGGCGCGGCTTACGCTGGATGGTCGTCCTTTGGCGCTCTACGGTCCCAATGGTGCTGGCAAGACCAACCTGATCGAGGCCGTCTCGCTGTTTTCGCCCGGACGCGGCTTGCGCCGCAGTGCCGCCGCCGATATGGCCCGCCGCCCTCAGGCGCTTGGCTGGAAGCTGACTGCGCATTTGCAGTCGCTGCACCAGATCCACGAGCTCGAAACCTGGTCCGAGGAGGGCCAGCCACGCCACACCCGTATCGACGGCAAGCCCGCCAGCCAGACGGCCCTTGCCCGCATCGCCCGTGTTCTGTGGCTTATCCCGTCGATGGACCGGCTTTGGATCGAGGGGGCCGAGGGGCGGCGGCGTTTTCTCGACCGTATGACGCTCAGCTTTGCACCCGACCATGGCGACGCCGCGCTGGCCTATGAAAAGGCCATGCGCGAACGCAACCGTTTGCTCAAGGACCAGGTGCGTGACGGGCATTGGTATGTCGCGCTCGAACGACAGATGGCAGAGGCCGGGCTTGCCCTGCATCGCAACCGGCTGGCCGCGCTTGACCAGATCCGCGCCGCGCAGGCCAAGGCCGAAACGGCCTTTCCCACAGCCGAGCTTGATCTGACCCAGACCGAGGGCGCCATGCCCCAGTCAGAGTCCGATTTCCGCGACGCGCTGCATGAAAGCCGGTTTCGGGATATCGCCGCCGGGCGCAGCCTTGTTGGCCCGCATCGCGCCGATCTGCACGGGGTCTATGCAGCCAAGGGCGTGCCCGCCGCCGACTGCTCCACCGGGGAACAAAAGGCGCTGCTGATTTCGCTGATCCTTGCCAATGCGCGGGCGCTGGCGCGGGATTTCGGCGCGCCGCCGATCCTTTTGCTGGACGAGGTCGCGGCCCATCTCGATGCCTCCCGTCGCGCGGCGCTTTATGACGAGGTCTGCGCGCTGGGCGCGCAGGCCTGGATGACCGGCACCGGACCCGAGCTTTTCGCGGAACTGGGTCAACGCGCGCAATATGCCGAAGTGACCGAAGACGACGGGGCAAGCACCGTCCGCGAAACCCCCGCGCCATGACGCTTTCGGCGCTGGATCTGTGGCTTTATGCCGGTGCGATGGCGGTTCTGTTCTTTACGCCCGGCCCGGTCTGGCTGGCGCTGACGGCGCGGGGGCTGTCGGGCGGGTTTCACGCCGTATGGCCGTTGGCGCTGGGTGTGGCTGTAGGCGACATGTTCTGGCCACTTCTGGCGGTGTTGGGCGTGAATTGGGTTCTGTCGCTTGTCGATGGGCTGATGCTGGTGCTGAAATGGGTGGCGGTGGCGATGTTCGCCGGCATGGGTGCGATGCTGCTGCGCCATGCGGATGCGCCGGTGTCCCATGACGGGCGACTGACCCGGCCCGGCATATGGCCCGGCTTTCTGGCCGGGCTGGTGGTGATCCTGTCAAACCCCAAGGCGATTCTGTTCTATGTCGGCGTCTTGCCCGGTTTCTTTGATCTGAGCCGCGTCACCGCGGTTGATATCGCGGCCATCGTGACGATCTCTTTTCTGGTGCCGCTGTTGGGGAACCTCGCCATGGCGGGGCTGATCGGACGGTTGCGGCACCGCCTGACCGCGCCGGGCACGATGCGGCGGATCAACGTGGTCTCGGGGTGGTTGTTGCTCTGTGTGGCGGTGCTGTTGGTGCTAAGCTGAGGCGGCTGCCCGCCGGGCCGGCCTAATACAAAATATTGTGGTCCGCGCGTGACAATGCCCCCAGAAAAACGTATAAAATCGCAAAGATTATAGGGAAAGACTGCATGGCAGAAGCGGCTGCGTCGAACGAAGAATATGGCGCCGATTCCATCAAGGTTCTCAAAGGCTTGGAGGCTGTTCGCAAACGTCCGGGCATGTATATCGGCGACACCGATGACGGATCGGGCCTGCATCACATGGTCTACGAGGTCGTGGACAACGGCATCGACGAGGCGCTTGCCGGTCATGCCGACCACGTTACGGTCACGATCCATGCCGACAATTCCGTTTCGGTCAGTGACAATGGCCGCGGCATTCCCGTGGAAATGCACGAGGAAGAGGGCGTGTCCGCCGCTGAAGTCATCATGACCCAGCTCCACGCGGGCGGCAAGTTCGACAGCAATTCCTACAAGGTGTCCGGCGGCCTGCACGGCGTCGGGGTGTCGGTGGTCAACGCCTTGTCGGATTGGCTGGAACTTCGCATCTGGCGCCACGGCAAGGAACATATCGCCCGGTTTGAACGTGGCGACACCGTCAAGCATCTCGAAGTGGTGGGCGACGCCAATGGCCGCCGCGGCACCGAGGTGCGTTTCCTTGCCTCGCTGACAACCTTTTCCAACCACGAGTACAGCTTTGAGACGCTGGAAAAGCGGCTGCGCGAACTGGCCTTTCTGAATTCCGGTGTGCGCATCATCCTGCGCGACGAGCGCCCCGCAGAGCCGCTTGAATCGGATCTGCATTACGAGGGCGGCGTCAAGGAATTCGTGCGCTATCTGGACCGCAACAAATCCCCGCTGATGCCCGACCCGATCTTCGTGACCGGCGAGCGCGACGACATCACCGTCGAGGTGGCCATGTGGTGGAATGACAGCTACCACGAAACGGTGCTGCCCTTTACCAACAACATCCCCCAACGGGATGGCGGCGCGCATCTTGCGGGCTTTCGCGGTGGCCTGACGCGGGTGCTGCAAAAATACGCCGCCGTAAGCGGGATCGCCAAGCGCGAAAAGGTCACCTTTACGGGCGATGACGCCCGCGAGGGGCTGACATGTGTGCTGTCGGTCAAGGTGCCCGATCCGAAATTCTCCAGCCAGACGAAGGACAAGCTGGTCAGCTCCGAAGTGCGCCCCGCTGTCGAGGGGCTGGTGAACGAAAAGCTGAGCGAGTGGTTCGAGGAAAACCCGAACGAGGCCAAGATGATCGTCGGCAAGATCATCGAAGCGGCGCTGGCCCGCGAGGCGGCCCGCAAGGCGCGCGAACTGACCCGGCGCAAGACGGCGATGGATGTCAATTTCCTTGCTGGCAAGCTCAAGGATTGTTCCGAAAAAGACCCCGCCAAGACCGAGCTTTTCATCGTCGAGGGTGACAGCGCCGGCGGCTCTGCCCAGACCGGGCGCGACCGGGGCACACAGGCCATTCTGCCGCTCAAGGGCAAGATCCTGAACGTGGAGCGTGCACGCTTTGACCGGATGTTGGGCAGCCAGGAAATCGGCAACCTGGTGATGGCGCTTGGCACCGGCATCGGCCGGGACGAGTTCAACATCTCCAAGCTGCGCTACCACAAGATCGTCCTGATGACCGATGCCGACGTGGACGGCGCGCATATCCGCACCCTGCTGCTGACCTTCTTCTACCGGCAGATGCCGGAACTGATCGAGGGTGGCTACCTCTATATCGCGCAGCCGCCGCTGTACAAAGTGGCGCGTGGCAAATCCGAGGTTTACCTCAAGGACGAGCCGTCGCTTGAGAATTACCTCATTGCCCAAGGCACCGACGACGCCGCGCTTCGGCTGGGCAGTGGCGAGGAAATCGCCGGTCCCGACCTTGTCCGCGTGGTCGAGGAAGCCCGACAGGCAAGCCGAATTCTACACGCGTTTCCAACGCATTACCCCCGGCATATCCTGGAACAGGCTGCTATCGCCCAGGCATTTGAGCCGGGCCGCGCCGACGCCGATCTGCAAGGTGTGGCCGATGCCGTCGCCAAGCGGCTTGACCTGATTGCGCTGGAATATGAACGTGGCTGGCAGGGCCGGGTGACACAGGATCACGGCATCCGCCTGTCGCGCATGGTGCGCGGCGTCGAAGAGGTGCGCACGCTTGACGGGCCCATCCTGCGCGGTGGCGAATCCCGTCGCATTGGCGCGCTTACCAAGGGCTTGCGTGACATTTACACCCAGCCCGCGACGCTGCACCGCAAGGATCGCAGACAGCCTATCTACGGCCCGCTGGACCTGTTGGACGCGATCCTGAAGGAGGGCGAAAAGGGCCTGTCCCTGCAACGCTACAAGGGCTTGGGAGAGATGAACCCGAACCAGCTTTGGGAAACCACGCTCGACCCCGAGGCACGCACGCTGCTGCAAGTGCAGATCGACGATGTGGCAGAGGCCGATGACCTCTTTACCAAGCTGATGGGCGACGTGGTCGAACCGCGCCGCGAGTTCATCCAGCAAAACGCGCTCAACGTCGAGAATCTCGATTTCTGACGATCTGTAGGCGCGCGGCCATTTCTTCGCCGCGCACCTATTTTTTCGTCCTGTCCGGGCATTGTTGCGAGAAGATTGTGTTTGCAATCAATCGGTTAGATTTCCAGGCATATCTATGAATTTTTTAGTGTGATTTTAGCTCAACGCCCGCAGGCAAAGTTTATGTTGCCGCAATGTTACGGCGGCTGGCCGTGACCCCATAAAGGAAAGCCAAGCCGAAGAATGGGCAACGCGGCTGTGGTGTTGTCGCTCGACCTAAAGCGTTTCGCGAAAAACCTGAATCACAGCTTTTCGTACAATGCACGCAACCGACCGGCGTTGCACGCGTTTCACCTTCAATTGATGCCTCAGGTTAAAGGCGGAACGCTCTTGCGCAATATTTATCTGTGAATCGGAAGGTGAAGAGATGGCCGCGCTTTACTTGGATGACCAAGGCGTTTGACTTTTGAAAGACAAGTCCGCAGCGGCGTCGATTTCCTTGGTCGAAACGGCCATGTTCACCAAGTATCAGCGGGGGGACAACATAATGACAATCCCGTATTCAAAAATAAATCCGCAGATTTAGATTTAAATGGTGCCCAGGAGAGGA
>JANSXS010000038.1 GCA_024742835.1 Paracoccaceae bacterium
GGCGATCTTCAACGCGATCGGCAACGGGGTGGACAACACCATCGTGGGCACGCCGTTCGCGAATTTCATCATTGGGCGCGAGGGCCGCGACACGCTCAAGGGTCAGGCCGGGGCCGATACCTTTGTCTTTGACCGCGCGATCGGGCCGGACAATGTGGACCGGATCATCGACTTCAACGTCAACGAGGCGGCCGAGGGCGACATTTTGTTCATGAAAGGCTCGGTTTTCGGCGGCATGGCGGCGGGCGCGCTCGACGCGGGCCAGTTCGTGGCGGGCACGGCGGCGCAGGACGCTAACGACCGGTTCCTGTTCGACCAGGGCTCGGGCCGTCTCTGGTTCGACGCGGACGGCGCGGGCGCGGGCGACCAGGTGCTGATCGCAACCTTCGAGCAGAACGCGACGGTGACGGCGGGCGATATCGAGATTTTCTAGGGTTGGTTCAGGTCACGCCCAGACCATGCGTTGATATCACGGCTTGGATGTCCTCCAACGGGACATCCGCCAAGTGTGGCAGGCGATAGCGCCGGGATTCTGGTGGAAAGGTGCAATAAAGCCTTTCCGCGCTTGCCTGACCATTTGCCAGCTTTTCTTTGTGCCAGTATTTCCACGCTTCTCTGTAGGCGCGGCGACCTGGCGTCATGCCATAGCGTGGGTGCAGCCCAAATTCCGGATTGTTCGTAAGGCTCCCTTCCAGATCAAGCGAAAGCAGGCCCGGCTCGGGCAGGCTTGGCGGTTCTTTGCCAAGCGCAAGGGTTGCCCGTGCCATCAGCTCTGCATCGGCACCAAACCGGGCACTGTCCCACGATCCCAACGTCTTTTTCAGGAAATCCCGCTGGAACAATGTCGAAATCGGGCTGTGCTGCAAAACGCCGTCAGGCGTGACTTTGCCCACCCGACGGATCTGTGAGAACAGTCCGTGAGGTGTCAGGCGCAACATCCCGGTCGAGCTGGCTTTCAGATCGTGCCGCAGGGCGTGGTCCATCTGTCGCTCAAGTCGGGTGGGCAAGGCCCATTCATCCGCATCAAGCCCGGTGATCCACGTGCCCGTGGCCACTTGCAAGGCGATGTTCTTACAGACATAGGGCCCGACATTCCGCGTGTTGTGCAAAACGCGCATTCGGGGATCGGCCTCCGCCGCCTGCCGGATGCGCGCAAGGCTTTGATCGGTGCTGGCATCATCCACGACGACCAGTTCCAGGTTTTGCCATGTCTGCTCCAGCAAGGATCGAACGGCGGTGGCGACGGTGCTTTCGGCCTGATGCACGGCCATCAGCACGCTGATTTTTGGTCCGGTCGGGCGGGGCGTTGGGGGCGTGGCCGGTGCCAGCCTGTCAAGAACCGGGCCTCCGGCTCCGTCAAGACGCAAGGGTTCTTGATCAAACAGCGCCAGGTAGCGGTTCAGGCTCTGGCACCAGGCCTCGGGATCCCCGGCCGCGGCTGCGACATTGGCGCATAACAAAGGCTCCCCTCGCGCCAGCGTGCCCTTCAGGTGACGGCGGGCGAGGGTCATGGCCAATTTCGGCTGCCCTTTCTGGCGCAGGGCCTCGGCAGCTTGCAAAACCGCCCCCGCGTCAAGACCTTCGTGCTCAGGGTGGTTGATCTGATGCACAAGCGGGTTGACCCCACGCCGGGCCGCTTGAGGATGCGTATCAAGATAGAATTGCGAGGAAAACTCCGGGCCGGGATCGCACAAGCCCTTGGCGCCGGCGCGCAGATAGTGCCGCGCCGGATCAAGTTCACGCTGCATCAAATCCGGATATTCCCGGCAATACCAGCCCTCATCGAATAACGGACTGGACCGGATCAGGGAAAGAGGGTCCGGTTTTGTGGCAGGCGCGGTCACGGCAAGATGTCCAATTTGTGAAATATCATTCTGAATCCTGCACAGTTTGTACAATCTGCCGTGGCGGCAATCAACGTACCAGCCGTGACCGCCAATTGATGATCACCGGGAACTGACCCTGAACCGATGCGGTGGATGCCCCTGACCAACGAGATCTTGTATGGGCGGTGTTGCACAAACCAGATGGGAGATTCGCGTCGTGAACCCAGTGTCGTAGTGGTCTGAATCGCCCCGAATTTGTCAGAGATCGTCAACTTAACTAAGGATGATGGTTATGACAAAAAGCAAAATGGTAAATCGCTACTCACCAGAGGTCCGCGCGCGTGCGGACCGGATGGTCTTTGAGCATCAAGGCTCATACGAAACGCAGGCGGGCGCGATCGCGGCCATTGCACCGAAGATCGGCTGTATTCCCCAGACCTTGAACGGATGGGTCAAGCAGGCCGAGAAGGACTGCGGTATGCGTGATGGCGTGACAACCGAGGAACGCGACCGGAGTGAGCCATTGAAGGTGCCATTGGTTCAAGCCCAATGGCGAACGCCCTCGAACGAGAGAACAGCGAATTGCGCCAGGCGAACGAGATCCTGCGCAAGGCGTCAGCGTATTTTGCGCAGGCGGAACTCGACCGCTCACTGAAGCGATATCGCCTTCATTCACTGCCCGGCAGTCGATACGGAGTATCGATGAGAGGGGAAGATCAGCGCATTGTTTACGGCTTCGAGTCGATTTGCAGGGCTTTGCCGATCGCGCCGTCAACGTTTTATCACCGCCTCGCATGTCGCGCGGATCTGTCCAAAGCCTCGGCGCGACATCAGCAGGAGGCGGAATTGCGACCAGAAATCAAGCGTGTCTGGGATGAAAACTATCCTGTCTATGGCGTCCGCAAGGCGTGGCAGCAGATGAAGCGCGAGGGCTTTGATCTGGCGCGCTGCACGGTTGATCGGCTGATGAAACAGATCGGCATCCGTGGGGCTGTGCATGGAAAAGCGGTCAAAACAACCGTCCCTGACACGTCAGCGCCGTGTCCGCGTGACAAGGTGAACCGCGTGTTTCGGGCACCAGCCCCAAATCTGCTCTGGGTCAGCGATTTTACCTCTTTGTCCACGTGGCAGGGCTTTGTCTATGTGACCTTCGTCATCGACACGTTTGCCGACCGCATCGTGGGGTAGCGGGTCTCGCGGTCTGCCAAAACTGACTTTGTTCTCGATGCTCTTGAACAGGCCCTGCACGATCGACGGCCCGTCCAGGAGAGCGGTTTGATTCATCACTCGGATTGCGGCGGGCAATATCTGTCCATTCGATACACCGAGCGCTTGGCCGAAGCCGGCATCGAACCATCGGTCGGCAGCGTCGGGGATTCGTACGACAACGCCCTCGCTGAGACGATTAACGGTCTCTACAAAACCGAGCTGGTCCACCGCCAAGGGACGTGGCGACTCACGCCATCGTGGTGGCGGTGTTCGTCGTAAGCCGGGAGACGACCTAGACTTTGACGATGAGTGTGCGAGGACGGACGCGGCCAAGGCCAACACAAGGACCGGGCCAGATGCTTAGCGTCTTGCCCAAGCCGACTGCGACGTTTAAACGTTGACCCGTGGCTCCTTAGCTCAGCTGGATAGAGCATCCGCCTTCTAAGCGGACGGCCGAGGGTTCGAGTCCTTCAGGGGCCGCCAATTGCATACCAATGTGTCGATGGGGCATATTTACGGGACATATGGCTGCGCAAAACGGCCGCTGTCGGTGTGAAACCCTGTCAAGGTCATGTTTATATTTAATTTTTATTAGTCTGCTATTTGACGACAAAGATGATGGGCCTGTGCCTCGTCACGTCGAGGGTCAGACCGAGACTCCGCGCGCCCGAGTCCCAAAGAGCTATCCAGGAAACTGACGGACGACGCGCCAGAGCGCGGCTAGTCGTTGTGGGCATGGCCGAAGCCGGCATCGAACCGTCGGTCGGCAGCGTCGGGGATTCGTGTGGTAACGCCCCTGCTGAAACGATTAACGGTCTCTACAAAACCGAGCTGGTCCACCGCCAAGGCCCATGGTGCAACATGCAGGATCTGGAAATAGTCACGCTCGGCCGGGTCGATTGGTTCAACCACAGACGCCTGCCTGGCCCCATCGCAAACATCCTACCAGCCGAGGCCGAAGACAACCTCCATGCACAGCGCGACGTACTCGAAATGGTCGCGTGGAATGAAGCTACAGAGTTTCGCCTTTAATCCGAGGCATTAATTGAAGGTGAAACGCTTCAATGTTACTCAACAAACCCGAAGCGATCCGTAGGGATCTGTCTGGACTGCCCGCGGCTGGCATGAAACGAGGACAACGCCCTCAAATCATCCTTCGAAAAAACAAACCCGGCCAAACTGACCGGGTTCGGAAGCGGTCTGAGCCCCCGCGCCGGGGCGCGAGGGATGGTCACTTTTCAACGTTGTTCGAGCCTCATCCGATGGCGGCGGCTTTCACGTCCTCGTCGATATAGGGCAGGTATTGCTCGAAATTGTCGGCGAACATCTTGACCAGTTTCTCGGCCTGCGCGTCATAGGCTGCTGCGTCGTCCCAGGTGCGGCGCGGGTCGAGCAGCACGTCCGCCACACCCGGCACGTCCACCGGCACGTCAAAGCCGAAATTCGGATCCTTGCGGAACTCCACCTCGTTCAGCGAGCCGTCCAGCGCCGCTGTCAAGAGCGCGCGCGTGGCCTTGATCGGCATCCGCGAGCCGGTGCCATGGGCGCCGCCCGTCCAGCCGGTATTGACCAGCCAGCAGGTGGTGCCGTGCTTGGCGATCTTCTCGCGCAGCAGGTTGCCATAGACCTCGGGGCGGCGCGGCATGAAGGGCGCGCCGAAGCAGGTGGAAAAGGTCGGCTGAGGCTCTGTCACGCCCCGCTCTGTCCCGGCCACCTTGGCGGTGAAACCCGACAGGAAGTGATACATCGCCTGCGCCGGCGTCAGCCGCGCGATTGGGGGCAGCACGCCAAAGCTGTCACAAGTCAGCATGATGACGTTCTTGGGATGCCCGCCAAGCGCCGTATCGGACGCGTTCGAGATATAGTGCATCGGGTAGGCGCAGCGCATGTTCGCGGTCAGGCTGTCATCGGCAAAATCCAGATCGAGGGTTTCCTCGTCATAGACCATGTTCTCGATCACCGTGCCGAACATCTGCGTGGTGGCATAGATCTCGGGTTCTGCCTCGGGGTCGAGGTTGATCGTCTTGGCATAGCAGCCGCCCTCGAAGTTGAAAGTGCCGCGATCCGACCAGCCGTGTTCGTCATCGCCGATCAGCGTGCGGTTGGGATCCGCCGACAGCGTCGTCTTGCCGGTGCCCGACAAGCCAAAGAAGACGGCTGTGTCCACCGGGTTGCCCTTGGCATGGTTGGCCGAGCAGTGCATCGGCATGATGCCTTTTTCCGGCAACATGTAATTCAGCAAGGAGAAAACCGATTTCTTGTTCTCGCCCGCATATTCGGTGTTGCCGATTAGGATCAGCTTGCGGTCGAAATTGAGCGCGATCACCGTTTCCGAGCGACAGCCGTGACGGGCGGGATCGGCCTTGAAGGTGGGGCAGTTGATCACGGTGAAATCCGCCACAAAGCTGTCAAGGGCGGCGCGTTCAGGACGGCGCAGCATGTGGCGGATGAAAAGCCCATGCCACGCCAGTTCGGTGACCATGCGCATGTTGAGCGCATGGGTCGGATCGGCCCCGGCGACCAGATCCTGCACATAGTAATCGCGGCCCTGCATATGGGCGATCATGTCGGTGTAAAGCTGATCGAACGCCTCGGGTGTCATCGGCGCGTTGTTGTCCCACCAGATGCTGTCGGCGACGCTGGCGGTCTTGACGACATGCTTGTCCTTGGGCGACCGGCCCGTGAAGGTGCCTGTGGAGACAAGGAACGTGCCGCCCTGACCCAACCGGCCTTCGCCCTTTTTCAGCGCCACTTCGATAAGCGCTGGCTCGATCAGGTTGTAATGGACCTCGCCGAGACCTGTAATGCCCTGATCTTCCAGGCGAAATTGCGGGTTGACCCGTCCTGCTGACATGTTTGCGCTCCCGTTTGTCGCTGTGCCGCTGGACGCGGCGGGAATGGGCAGACGCGCCCGGCATGGGGCGTCGTACCGGAATGTATACCAAGGTTGCGGTTGCCTCTTAACATGACGGTTTTGCGAATGAACAGCGGGGTTTTTGGTAGTTAGCGCAACCATTTGCGTCGTTAGCGCAATCAGTCGGGGGTTAGCGCCAACACGCGCGAAAGACCGCCCGCCGGATCGGCCCTTTTGGGCGCGGCCCCGCAGGAAGGTGAGTCAATTTAGCCATTCCTTAGAAGTTTTCACCGCAAATAAGGCGGAAGAGAGCTGTGATTCGCAGATAGGGATTGATTGTAAAGACTGAAATTAGGCATAGTAATATAAAAAAGCAGGCGTAGAGCAGTACAAGGAAATCAGTTAATGTCTAAAATCGCCCTTGTGGACGATGACAGGAATATCCTGACATCGGTTTCCATGACACTCGAAGCGGAAGGCTTCGAGGTTGAAACATATAATGACGGCCAGCAGGCCTTTGACGCCTTTAGCAAGAAACTGCCCGATATGGCGGTTCTGTATATCAAGATGCCGCGCATGGATGGCATGGATCTTTTGCAGCGGCTGCGGCAGAAAACATCTATGCCGGTCATTTTCCTGACATCCAAGGATGACGAGATCGACGAGGTGCTCGGTCTGCGCATGGGCGCGGATGATTATGTCAAGAAACCGTTTTCGCAGCGCCTCTTGGTAGAGCGGATCCGTGCCCTGTTGCGGCGTCAGGATGCGATGGACGGCAACCCGGTGGCCGAAACCGAAGAGACCAAGGTGATCGAGCGCGGTCAGCTGCGGATGGATCCGCTGCGCCACGCCGTCAGCTGGAAAGAACAGGACGTCTCCCTGACGGTTACGGAATTCCTTTTGTTGCAGGCATTGGCGCAGCGCCCCGGTTTCGTCAAAAGCCGGGATCAGCTGATGGATGTGGCCTATGACGATCAGGTCTATGTCGATGACCGCACCATCGACAGCCATATCAAGCGGTTGCGCAAGAAACTGCGCATGGTCGATCCCGAATTCTCTGCAATCGAAACACTTTATGGAATTGGCTACAGATATAACGAGGAATAATGGCACTGGCCGAGGGCATAACCATGCGGGATCACGCGCAGCAGGACGATGACGGCGTCGTTCTGGGCGATGATTTCGTGGCGCCCGAAAATGTCGTCGAGGAAGAGGTCCGCAAGCGCCGGGAACGGCGGGGCTATTTTTCCGGTGGCAGCGGCGGGTCGCTGACGCGCAAGATCATTACATTCAACCTGATCGCGCTCAACGTGCTCGTCCTCGGCATCCTTTACCTGACCTCCTCGCGCGACGGCATGGTGCAACAGCGCGCCGACGGGCTGCAAAGCGACGTGGAACTGATCGCGGACGTGTTCGAGGCGCAATTGCCCCTTGGTGCGCCGGTCAGTTTCGTGGCCACCGATGGTCTTGACGTTCAAGCCACCCTTGACGGTCTGGACGTGCGTGAAGGGATCGAGGTGTTCGTTTTCGACACCTCTTCAACCCTGGCAGGACGTGCCGAGGGTGCGCTTGCGCGGCCGGGTGCCGAGGATGGCGAGAATCGCCCGACGGTAATCACTGATACGTTGAACCGGGTCTGGAATACCGTATCCGGGCCGCTGGCCTCTGTTTTTGCCGAGGACGCGCGGCTTAGCGTCGAGGACCAGGCGCGCGCCATGGTCGACACCGCGCTCGAAGACGGCACGCAAATCGGGCAGGGCGCGGCGGAAGGCACCACCGTTTTCACCGTTGCGACCCCGATCATGCAGGGGGACAGGCCGGTGGGCGTGGTGGCCTTGGCCAGCGCTTCGGGAGAGATCGACAGGCTGAGCCGGATCGAGCGGGAGCGGGTCTTGCAGATGTTTCTGGTGGCCACCCTTGTGTCGGTGGGGCTGAGCCTGATCCTTGCATCGACCATTGCCAATCCGCTGGCGGAACTTGCCGCCGCCGCCGAGGTAGGCGGCGCGCGCAACCGTACGGGCGGCAATCGCGGCGGCGGGCGCATCCGCATCCCCGACCTGACCGCGCGCCCCGACGAGATCGGGCGCCTTTCGGGCGCGCTGCGCGGCATGGTCACCGCGCTTTATCACCGGATCGACGGCAACGAACAATTCGCCGCCGACGTGGCCCATGAAATCAAGAACCCGCTGGCCTCTCTGCGTAGCGCGGTTGGCACCATGCGAGTGGCCAAGCGCGACGACCAGCGCGAACAGTTGCTCAATGTGATCGAGCATGACGTGCGTCGGCTTGACAGGCTGGTGAGCGATATCTCCAACGCCTCGCGCCTCGACAGCGAACTGGTCAAGGAAGAGCAGGAACCCTTCAACCTGATTTCCATGCTGGGCAACCTCGCACAATATCTGGGTGAAGAGGCGGACAAGAAGGGCATAGAGTTCATCACTGACTTCCCCAATGATCCGGTACTTGTGATGGGGCTCGAGGGGCGCCTTGCACAGGTTTTTGTCAACCTGATCACCAACGCGATCTCTTTTTGCGAAGAAGGCGACGCGATACGGCTGTGGACCCGCAAGCGCGAAAACCGCGTGGTCGTCGTGGTCGAGGATACCGGGCCGGGCATCCCGGAACAGGCGCTGACAAAGATTTTCCAGCGCTTCTATTCGCAGCGCTCGGAAAAGGATTTCGGAAACAATTCCGGTCTTGGGCTGTCCATCTCCAAGCAAATCGTGGAGGCGCATGACGGCGTGATCTGGGCCGAGAACATCCGCCCCACGGATGCCGATAGCACCTCTGATCCGCTGGGCGCGCGTTTTGTGGTCGGCTTGCCCGTCTGATAGTCGCATAACAGCGGGACCGACGCGATAAAGAGGGCGCGCATGACCCAGGCCACAGCAGACCGCATCACGCTTCATGCCACGTCGGTGGCCATCTCGGGGCGTGGGCTTTTGATCCTTGGCGCGTCTGGCGCGGGCAAGTCCGCGCTTGCGCTTGACTTGATGTCGCGGGGCGCGGGGCTGGTTTCCGATGACCGCTGCCTGGTCTGGTGCGAGGGCGGGCGGCTGATCGTCGACGCGCCCGACACGCTACGGGGCCGGATCGAGGCGCGCGGCGTCGGCATCCTGTCGGCTCCCGCGTTCGGGCCTGTGCCCATCGCCTTGGTCGTGGATCTTGACCAAAGCGAAACAGACCGGCTTCCGGCCTGCCACGAGACCGAAATTCTGGGTATAAGCCTGCCGCTGGCGAGAAACTGCACCGCCCCCCATTTTTCCGCCGCTCTGATGACATATGTAAAGGGTGGCAGGGTGGATTAAAGCGTTTCGCGAAAAACCCGGATCACGGATTTTCGCGAAACGTGCTGCTCTGCTCAATCGTGGTACGCTTGCCGACTTTAGCCGATGTTTCAGATTAATGGTGGAACGCTTCAGAAAATGGGTCAGATGTCCGAACAGGTAAGCGACAAGCGTCTGGTTCTGGTGACGGGCCCGTCAGGGGCCGGGCGCACCACGGCGATCCGCGCGCTCGAGGATATGGGATACGAGGCGATCGACAACCTGCCGCTGTCGCTTTTGCCCCGGCTGCTGGAGGGTGATGCGCCCCAAACGCCCCTTGCGCTTGGCGTCGATGTGCGCAACCGCGATTTCTCGACCGCGGCGCTGATCGAGGCGATCGACAGGATGGGATCGTCCGTGGCGGTTCCGATGCAGGTGCTTTACCTTGATTGCCGGGCCGAAATCCTGCAACGCCGCTTTTCCGAAACCCGCCGCCGGCATCCGCTGGCCCCGGCCGAAGGCGCGGAGATGGGCATCGCGCGCGAATTCGATCTCCTGGGGCCGATAAGGGCGCGGGCGGATGTGTTGATCGACACGTCAGAGATGTCGCCGCATGATCTGCGCGCTGAACTTGGGCATTGGTTCGGACCAAAGACACAAGGCCGTCTGGCGGTGACGGTGCAGTCCTTTTCGTATAAGCGCGGCCTGCCGCGTGGATTGGACATGGTGCTTGATTGCCGGTTCCTGCGCAATCCCTATTGGGACGCGGCGCTGCGCAGCTTTGACGGGCGCGACCCAAGGGTGCAGGACTATGTTGGCCAGGATGCGCGCTTTGTCGCGTTCCGCGCGAAGGTGATCGACTTGGTAAAGCTTTTGCTGCCCGCCTACGAGGCCGAGGGCAAGGCCTATCTGGCCATCGGTTTCGGCTGTACCGGCGGGCAGCATCGCAGCGTCACCATGTCAGAAACTTTGGCTGCGGCTCTTGCAGAGGCGGGCTGGCAAGTGTCTATAAGGCATCGCGAACTGGAGCGGCGCGGGCAGATCGAACCCGCCATCGCGACCGGCACGCAAGACGCAGAATGGCAGCCGGGCAAGGGGGACGACCAGCGGTGATCGGCATCGTGATCGTGGCGCATGGGGCACTGGCCCAGGAATATCTCCGGGCGATAGAGCATGTCGTGGGGGCCCAGACCGGGATTCTCGCCATCGCCATCGACAGTGACCATGACCGCGCTGCAAAACAGGCCGAAATCTGTGCCGCCGCCGATCTGGTGGACCAAGGTCACGGGGTAATGATCGTGACGGATATCTTCGGTGGCTCGCCCTCCAACCTGTCACTTAAGGCCTGCCGTCCCGATGATCGTCGCATCCTGTACGGGGCCAACCTGCCGATGTTGATCAAGCTGGCCAAAAGCCGCGATCTTTCGGTGCCCGAAGCGGCCCGCGCCGCACTGGATGCGGGGCGAAAATATATTGACAGTCACAACGTGTCCGCAGACTGAGTGGTATCCGGCATGTGCCCTTGCAGACTATTCCGAAAGACATCATGACCCAGACCGTGACCCGCCAGTTGAAAATCGTGAACGAAAAGGGTCTGCATGCGCGGGCCGCCGCCAAGCTGGTGGAGGTGGTCGAGGGATTCGACGCCGCCGCCGAAGTGTCGCATGATGGGCAATCGACAGGGGCTGACAGCATCATGGGGCTTTTGATGTTGGCGGCGTCGAAAGGAAAGACTATTGATGTGCGGGCTTGGGGCGCGGACGCAGAGGCACTGGCGGATGCCGTGGAGGCGTTGGTGTCCGACAGGTTCGGCGAAGACATGTGACGCGCGATGCGGCGCGACGGGACGGGATCATTGCAAGTGGCGGAACGCGTGGAACAGCACACCGGCAACGAAACCAGAGGCCCGGCATCCCCCGCGAAATACGACAGGCGCAGCCTGACCTATGCCAATTCCTTTGACACGCCGCTGACCGCTTTTACCATTCGCGCGGTTGAATGGTTCACCGGCAAGCTGACAATCCTGCGCATGATCCGGGCCTTTGAACGCCGTGGCGCGCCCTCGGGGCAAGCGTTCTGGCGGGCGGCGCTTGGCACTATGGGGATCGACCTTCTGACGCCGCAGGCGCAGATTGACCGGATCCCGAAGGACGGCCCTGTCGTGGTGGTCGCCAACCATCCGCACGGGCTGGTCGACGGGATGATCCTTGCCGACCTGATCGGCCGGCGCCGCACGGATTACAAGATCCTGACCCGCGCGCTTCTGACCGGCATCGACGAGGTTGCGGCCTCTTACATGATTTCCGTGCCGTTCCCGCATGAACCCGATGCACAGCGCAAATCTGTCGAGATGCGGGCCAAGGCGATGGCGCATCTCAAGGAGGGGGGCGTGATCAGTGTCTTTCCCTCGGGTGTTGTTGCGTCATCGGACACGCTGTTCGGGCCGGTGATGGAACGGGAATGGAACGTGTTCACCGCGCAGATGATCCGCCGCTCAGGTGCCAGGGTCGTGCCGATCTTTTTTCCCGGTGCGAACACGCGGGCCTATCAGATGGCCAATTGCCTGTCGTCGACGCTGCGCCAGAGCCTGTTGCTGCATGAGGTGGTCAAAAGCTGCCACAGGCCGCAGAATCCGATCGTCGGAGAGCCGATTTCGGACGCGGACATGACGCTGTTAGAGAAGGATCCGCGCGGCTTCATGTCGTGGCTGCGGGCGCATACGCTCGCCCTTGGTGACGACTGAAGGGTTTTACCGAACGCCATGATATCGTGCGCCAAAAGAGTATTTCATCTTCGTTGGGAGTATTCCTGCCCAGAAAAAGCCGGGCGCGCGGTCGGTCGGGGGCGGGCTTCAGTTTTCGTGCACAAGCGGGTAAGCCAAGCCCATGACCCATAGCTTTCCCATCCGCGTCTATTACGAAGACACCGACATGGCGGGGATCGTCTATTACGCCAATTATCTGAAATTCATCGAGCGGGCGCGTTCGGACTGGGTGCGCGCATTGGGCATCGACCAGACCGAGATGCGCGTTGCCGAGGGGCTGGTCTTTGCCGTCAAGCGGGTGGAGGCGGAATATCATCAGCCCGCGCGTTTTGACGACAAGCTGGACGTGCGCACGGTGATCCGGGCGGTGACGGGGGCGCGGCTGGTGCTGGAGCAAGCGGTCTGGCGCGGCGAGCACCTGCTCTTTTCGGCCATTGTGACCGTCGTCTGTGTCTCGGAGTCCGGGCAACCGGCGCGATTGCCGGCGAATATCCGCCGGGTTTTGCATTAATCCGCCAACAAATCCGCTGGTAGCCCTGTTGATATTGGCTTTTGCGTCCCAAATCGGGTAGCGTTCGACAAAAGGGCCGGAACAACACGGCCGCAGGCGGAAGAGCAGGTACATGGAAGCAGAGACCCTCGCAGTGGCGCAGGAGATGGATTTCTCGCTGTGGGCGCTTTACGCGCGTGCCACCCTGATCGTGAAACTGGTGATGTTGATGCTGATCGCCTCGTCCTTTTGGGCGTGGTCGATCATCATCCAGAAGATGCTGATGTATCGCAAGGCACGCGCCGAGGCGGAAGCCTTTGATCGTCGTTTCTGGTCGGGCGATCCGCTGGACGAGCTGTTCGACGAGATCGGCGCGGACCCGGCGGGGCGGTCCGAACGTATCTTTGCCGCCGGCATGACGGAATGGCGGCGCAGTCATCGCAGCGATGGCGCGTTGATCCCCGGAGCCACGGCGCGCATCGACCGCAGCATGGATGTGGCCATCGCCAAGGAGTCCGAAAAGCTGCAATCGGGGCTTCAGATCCTGGCCACGATCGGCTCCACCACGCCGTTCATCGGTCTTTTCGGCACGGTCTGGGGCATCATGAACGCCTTTATCGAAATCGCCGAACAGCAAAGCACCAATCTGGCCGTGGTGGCACCCGGCATCGCCGAGGCGCTTTTGGCCACGGGTCTGGGCCTGCTGGCCGCGATTCCGGCGGTGATTTTTTACAACAAGCTGAGTTCTGATGCGGATCGTCTTGTGGCCGGTTACGAAGCCTTTGCCGACGAGTTCGCCACCATCCTCAGCCGCCAGCTGGACAGCTGAGCCATGGCGGGCGGTGTCATTCAGAAAGCCGAAGGCGGGGGACGCCGTCGCCGGGGGCGGGGCCGGTCGCGGCCGATGTCCGAAATCAACGTGACGCCCTTCGTGGACGTGATGCTGGTGCTGTTGATCATTTTCATGGTGGCCGCGCCTTTGATGACGGTGGGGGTGCCGGTGGACTTGCCCAAGACCGCGGCCAACGCGCTGCCCGGCGAAGAGGAAGAACCGCTGACAGTGACGCTGACCGCCGAGGGCGCGGTGATGATCCAGACTACGGATGTGGCGCGCGACGAGTTGGTGACGCGCCTGCGCGCGATTGCCGCCGAGCGCGACAGCACGCGGGTTTTCCTGCGCGCGGATGGGGCGGTGCCCTATGCCCGCGTGATGGAGGTGATGGGCGCGCTCAACCGTGGCGGCTTTGGCAATATCGGGCTGGTCACGGATACCGGCGGCCCGTCGCTTGACGACAGGGGCGGCTGAGGCAGGGCTGTGAACACGGGGCAGATCATATCGGGTGCGGGCCATGCCAGCCTGATCGCCTGGGCCGTTCTGGGGGGCAGTTTCAACAGCGAGCCGCTGCCTTTCGAGATCACCGAAGTCACCGCGATCTCGGCAGAGGACTACGCCGCGCTGACCGCCGCGCAGACCAGTCCGGAGGCCGCGGCCAATGTCGACACGCCAGAGCCGCCGCAGGCCGGGGACGCGCCCAGCCTTAGCAGCGAAGCCGACAGCGCACCGGCGCAGGCCGATCCCGAAGTATCGCAGGCGCAGCCCCCCGACGAGGCCCCGCAGGTGGTGGAGCCGGTCCCGGTGCCGCCAGCCGAGGTCAGCGACGCGCCGGCCGAGCCACCCACACCGCAAGAGGATTTGGCGGTGCTGGCACCAGAGGTGTCCAGCCGCCCGCAAGCGCGCGAAGCTCCCCGCGTGGCCCCGGAACCTGTGGCCCCGCCCCCGCCGGATGTGCGCATCGACGACATGGAACGCCAGGAAAGCACGCCTGATCCCGAGGCGGACACGTCCGTGCCCGACGAGGAGGCAACGGCCCCCGAGGAAGCCACGACCGAGATCGTGACAGAGGCTGAACGCGCCGAGGCCGCCGCACCCAGCCGGTCCCTGCGCCCAAGGCCGCGGCCTGCTTTGCCAGAGTCGGCAGACGCGCCGACGGCGACAGCCCAACCCGCGCAGGATGACCCCGAAACCGATGACAGCGCGGTTGCCGATGCGCTGGCAGAGGCGTTGGAGCAGGCGGGTGCCACCGGCCAGACCGGCACGCCGCAAGGCCCGCCGCTGACCGCCGGAGAGCGGGACGGGCTGAGGGTGGCCGTGCAGCAATGCTGGAATGTTGGCAGCCTGAGTTCGGATGCGCTGCGCACCACCGTGGTGGTCGGGGTCAGCCTTAACCGTGATGGTACGCTGGCGGGCGATGTGCGTCAGATCTCTGCCCAAGGTGGCAGCGGCGGTGCCGCACGGCAGGCGTTCGAGGCCGCAAGACGGGCCATTTTACGCTGTGGCGCGTCGGGCTTTGACCTTCCGGCCGAGAAATACGACCATTGGCGAGAGATCGAGATGAGTTTCAATCCGAAGGATATGAGGATCAAATGATGCAACGTTTGGCATGGCTGCTTGTGGTGGCGCTCTGCGCTGCCCTGCCGGCAACGGCGCAGGAGCGTGACGGCCCGCTTCGGATCGAGATCACCGAGGGCGTGATAGAGCCCTTGCCCTATGCGCTGCCCGATTTCGTGGGCGACGGCGCGGCGGCCTCTGAATGGGGTGCCCGCCTCTCGCGGGTTATCGCCTCCGATCTGTCGGGGACCGGGCTTTTCAGGGAAATTCCCGCTGATGCGCATATCGGGCGCATCACCAGCTTTTCCAGCCCGGTCCAATTTTCGGACTGGACGCCGGTCAACGCGCAGGCGCTGATCGTGGGCGCGGTCAGCGTGGACGATGCAGGCAAGCTCATGGTGCGCTTCCGGCTTTACGATGTGTTCGCCGGTCAAGAGCTTGGGCAGGGCTTGCAGCTTGTCGGCACCACCGATGGCTGGCGGCGGATTGCCCATAAGGTGGCCGATCAGGTCTATGCCCGGTTGACGGGCGAGGCGCCCTATTTCGACAGCCGCGTGGCCTTTGTGTCCGAAAGCGGCCCCAAGGATGCGCGTCAAAAACGGCTCGCGATTATGGATTACGACGGCGAAAACATGAGCTTTCTGACCGACAGCGGCTCGATCGTGCTGGCACCGCGCTTTTCGCCAACAGGAGACCGGGTACTGTATACCAGCTACGAAAGCGGCTTTCCCCGGATTTACGTCCTCGACGTGGCAACGGCGGGGCGGCGCGTTCTGGAAAGCAACGAGGGCACGATGAGCTTTGCGCCGCGCTTTGCCCCGGATGGGCGCACCATTGTCTATAGCGTGACGCAGGGCGGCAATACCGATCTGTACACGATGGATATCAACAGTGGGCAGGCCCGCCGCCTGACCTCGGCACCCTCGATCGAAACCGCGCCCAGCTACAGCCCCGATGGCAACCGGATCGTGTTCGAATCCGACCGCTCGGGCACGCCGCAGCTTTACATCATGCCGGCTTCGGGAGGCGAGGCGCAGCGCATCAGTTTCGGGCAGGGGCGCTATGGCACGCCGGTCTGGTCGCCGCGCGGCGATCTTGTGGCCTTCACCAAGCAATCCAAGGGCCGGTTTCACATTGGCGTGATGCGCACCGATGGCAGCGAGGAACGCCTGTTGACGGCGTCCTTCCTTGATGAGGGGCCGACATGGTCGCCCAACGGGCGGGTCATCATGTTCACCCGTGAAACGCAAGGCGCACAGGGCCGCGCCAGCCTGTATTCGGTGGACATCACCGGGCGCAACCTGCGTCAGGTGCAGACCCGCACGGGCGCATCGGACCCGTCGTGGTCGCCATTGCAGAAGTGATGTGCAAGCCATGCCGCGCTATGGTATTCAAAGCGCGGGCAGGAACGTTAATTCGAGTGGGGCAGACAAATCATGACATATCTTAGCAAGACCTTGATCCTTGTGGCGGGGCTGGCGCTCAGCGCCTGTTCGCAGCCGGACCGTTTCGGAGGTGGCAACACCACCGATCTGAATGCCGCCCGTGCAGGCGCCGTGGTGCCGGGCAGCGCAAATGACCCGACCTCGCCGCTTTTCTTTCAGCAGGCGGTGGGCGACCGGGTGCTGTTCGCGGTGGACCAGTCTTCATTGTCGGCCACTGCCGAGGAAACTCTGGACGGTCAGGCGCAATGGCTGATGAGAAATGTGGAATACAACGCCATCATCGAAGGCCACGCCGACGAGCAGGGCACGCGCGAATACAACCTTGCGCTGGGCGCGCGGCGGGCCAATTCCGTCTCGGAATACCTGATTGGCAAGGGCATCAGCCCGGCGCGGATCAAGGTGGTCAGCTATGGCAAGGAACGCCCGCTGGAGATTTGCAGCGCGGAATCCTGCTACGCCAAGAACCGCCGGGCTGTCACGGTCATCTCGGCGGTGCCGACAAGCTAAGCCAAGGGGGGCTTCGGATGCGCCGGTACTTGTTTGTTTTGACGATGGTGATGATCGGGGTTCCGGCGCTGGCCCCTGCGCAGGACAGGTCGGAAACGCTGGCCGATATCCGGCAGGAACTGTCCGTGCTGTATGTCGAGCTGCGAAAGCTCAAACGCGAACTCAGCACAACGGGCGGAACCGGGCAAATGACCGTGGGCGGCAGCGTGCTGGACCGTGTCGGTGCCATCGAATCAGAGCTTCAGCGCCTGACGGCCAAGACCGAACGGCTTGAATTCCGCATCGACCGGGTTGTCAGTGACGGCACCAACCGTGTCGGTGATCTGGAATTCCGCATCTGCGAGCTGGAGCCGTCCTGCGACATCTCGCAGATCGAGACGGGCGATACGCTGGGCGGCGTCACGCCCGGTTCGGGCGGGACAACGACCGTGCCGATGGGGCTGCAACTGCCCGACACCGTTTCCGAAACCGGCACGGATGTGCAACTGGCCGTGGGCGAGCAAGCGGATTTCGATACCGCCATGGCGGCGTTCGACGCTGGCGATCACAGTGCCGCCGCCGAACAGTTCGCGCTGTTTCAAAGCAATTATCCGGGCAGCCCGCTGGCGGGGCAGGCCGGGCTGAAACGTGGCGAGGCGCTGGAAGCGGCGGGCGAACAGACGCAGGCGGCGCGCGCCTTTCTCGATACGTTCAGCGAAGCGCCCCAAGGCCCGCAAGCCGCCGAGGCGCTGTTTTTTCTGGGGCGCGCGCTGGGTCGGCTTGGCCAGACCTCCGAGGCGTGCGTGACGCTGTCCGAGGTGGGCACGCGGTTTCCCGGTGTCGACGTGGTTACAGAGGCGCAAGCGGAGATGCAGGCGCTGGGCTGCTCGTGAAAGAGCCGTTTTTGCTGCTGCAAGAACGGGTGGCCGCGCATTTCGGCCCACATGTGCCCGAAAAGCTGGGTGTCGGCGTCTCGGGGGGCAGTGATTCGCTTGGTTTGCTGACATTGCTGGCAGGTTGGGCCGCAAAAGGTGGTCCGCAGTTGCGCGCGGTGACGGTCGATCACGGCCTCCGGCCCGAATCCGCTGAAGAGGCGGCACATGTGGCGGGCATCTGCCAAAAGTTGGGTATCGGGCATGATGTGCTGGTCTGGCAAGGGTGGGACGGGTCAGGCAACCTGCCCGATCAGGCCCGCCGCGCCCGTTACAGGCTGATGACCGGGTGGGCGTTGGACGCGGGGGTTCCCCAAGTGGCCATTGCCCACACGCTCAACGATCAGGCGGAAACCTTTCTGATGCGCCTGTCGCGTGAGGCGGGGGTCGACGGGCTGGCCGCCATGACCCAAAGCTGGGTCCAGGACGGCGTGCGCTTTTGCCGGCCGACACTGGGTCTGTCGCGGGCCGAACTGCAAGGCGTATTGACCGCCAAGGATATCGCATGGGTCGACGACCCGACCAATTCCGACACGGCATTCGAGCGCGCCCGCGTGCGCAAGGTGCTGGAAACGCTGGAAGGTCTGGGGCTTTCGGCGCGCAGCCTGTCGAATGTGGCCAATCACATGTCCGAGCTGCGCGAAACGGTTTACTGGTACGTTTTTCTGGCCGCACAGGAGTGCGTACGCTTTCAAAGCGGCGATGTGCTTTTGGATCGGGGCGGGTTTCGCATCTTGCAGCGCGATATCGCCCGACGGCTGGTTCAACAGGTGCTGCGCTGGCTGAGCGGGGCCGAATACGCGCCGCGCGGCCGCTCTGTCGATCTGTTGCTCGAAGCGATCCGGGGCGGCACCACAATGACCTTGCACGGGTGCCTGATGACGGTCAGTGGCGAAACCCTGCGCTTTACCCGCGAGGCGCGTGCGGTCGCGGACCTGCGTCTGCCGGTCTGCACCACGTGGGACGGGCGCTGGCGTCTGGACGGGCCGTGGGCCGACGGGGCCGAGATCGCGGCGCTGGGTCTTTCCGGGCTTGCGGACTGCCCGAACTGGCGGGCCACGGGCCTGCCTGCGGCCAGTCTTGCCGCCAGCCCGGCGGTCTGGCGTGGCCAGCGTCTCATTGCCGCGCCACTCGCGGGGTTGAGAAATGGCTGGCAGGCGACACTTGTTCGAAATGAAGATCAGTTCTTCGATGCGCTTCTGGCGCGTTGAATATACACTGAGGATGTCTATTTAAGTGGTCAGCGGCCTGTGGTAGGTCTGATCTGATCAAGACGTAAGGAGAAAGCCCTTGGGCAACGCGAGAAACATCGCCTTCTGGTTGGTACTGTTCCTGCTGATACTGGCGCTGTTCAACCTGTTCAGCGGGTCGGGCAACACGCTTCAGAGCAAATCGATTCCCTATTCGGAATTCGTGCAGTCGGTGCAGAACGGCAGCGTGTCGCAAGTCACGCTGGACGGCGAAAACGTCCGCTTTCGCGGCAGCGACGGCAGCGATTACATCACCGTGAAACCGGACGATGCCGAGGTCACGAACCTTTTGATCGACAACAATGTTCCGGTGTCGGCAGAGCCTCAGCAGCAATCTGGCTTCCAGACTTTCCTAATTTCGCTTCTGCCCTTCGTCCTGTTGATCGGGGTGTGGATCTATTTCATGAACCGGATGCAAGGCGGCGGCAAAGGCGGTGCCATGGGCTTTGGCAAGTCCAAGGCCAAGATGCTGACCGAAAAGCACGGTCGCGTGACGTTTGATGACGTGGCCGGCATCGACGAAGCCAAGGAAGAGCTTGAGGAAATCGTTGAATTCCTGCGCAACCCGCAGAAGTTCTCGCGTCTTGGCGGCAAGATTCCCAAGGGCGCGCTTCTGGTCGGCCCTCCGGGCACGGGTAAAACGCTTCTGGCGCGCGCTATTGCCGGTGAGGCGGGTGTGCCCTTCTTCACCATCTCCGGCTCCGACTTCGTGGAAATGTTCGTGGGTGTCGGCGCATCGCGTGTGCGCGACATGTTCGAGCAGGCGAAAAAGAACGCCCCCTGCATTGTCTTCATCGACGAGATCGACGCCGTGGGCCGCCACCGTGGCGCCGGTTACGGCGGCGGCAATGACGAGCGCGAACAGACGCTCAACCAGCTTCTGGTCGAGATGGACGGGTTCGAGGCAAACGAGGGTGTGATCATCGTCGCGGCCACCAACCGCAAGGACGTGCTTGACCCGGCGCTGCTGCGTCCGGGCCGCTTTGACCGTCAGGTCACCGTACCCAATCCCGATATCAAGGGCCGTGAAAAGATCCTTGGCGTCCATGCCCGCAAGACACCGCTTGGCCCGGATGTGGATCTGCGCATCATCGCGCGCGGCACACCCGGCTTTTCCGGGGCCGATCTGGCGAACCTCGTCAACGAGGCTGCACTTATGGCTGCCCGCGTTGGTCGGCGTTTCGTGACCATGACGGATTTCGAGCAGGCCAAGGACAAGGTCATGATGGGTGCCGAACGACGGTCCATGGTGCTGACACCCGATCAAAAGGAAAAGACCGCCTATCATGAGGCCGGTCACGCCATTGTCGGGCTGTCGCTGCCGCAATGCGATCCGGTCTACAAGGCCACGATCATCCCGCGCGGTGGTGCGCTTGGCATGGTGGTCAGCCTGCCCGAGATCGACCGTCTGAACTGGCACAAGTCGGAATGCGAGGAAAAGCTGGCGATGACAATGGCCGGCAAGGCCGCCGAGATCATCAAGTATGGCGCTGACAAGGTTTCTAACGGGCCTGCGGGCGATATCCAGCAGGCCAGCGGACTGGCCCGTGCCATGGTGCTCCGGTGGGGCATGTCCGACAAGGTCGGCAATGTCGATTACGAGCAGGCCCACGAAGGGTACATGGGCAACGGGGCCGGTGGCTTTTCGATCTCCGCGCACACCAAGGAGCTGATCGAGGACGAGGTCAAACACATGATCGACTCCGCCTATCAGCGCGCCTTCGACATCCTCACGGAGCGCCAAGAGGATTGGGAGCGTCTTGCGCAAGGGCTGCTGGAATATGAAACTCTGACCGGCGAAGAAATCGAGCGTGTCATCAGGGGCGAGCCGCCAGAGGCTGGCGACACCAGCGGTGGCGCATCGGTCAAGAGCGACGAGCCGCCATCGGTCACGGCGATCCCGAAAACCAAGCCGAAATCCGCGCCCGATGCGGGGGATGGCGGGTTGGAGCCCGAACCCTCGACGTGACGACGACACAAAAGAGCAAAGACTGGAATCCGGGCGCCTATGCCCGGTTCCACGATCTTCGCCTTCGCCCGGGTCTGGACCTGATCAACGCGATCAGCAGTATGGGGGCGGGGGCGATATACGATCTGGGCTGTGGTAATGGCGCGCTTGGCGAAGCCCTGCGCGCCCGTGCCGGTCAAAGGCCGGTGATCGGCGTCGATGCCAGCCCCGCGATGTTGGCAAAGGCGCGCGCCGCCAAAGGCTATGACAGCGTCAGTCAGGCCGATATCGCCGATTGGCATCCGGGCAAGACACCGGGATTGATTTTTTCCAACGCGGCGCTTCACTGGATCGGGGATCACGAAAACCTGTTGCCGCGCCTTGTGCGCTTTCTGGGCAAGGGCGCGACCCTTGCGGTGCAACTGCCCCATCAGAACAAGGCCCCGTCGCACCGTGTCTGGCTCAGCCTGAGCGAGGAAATGTTTCCCGGCCGCGTCGAAAAGATGGGCACGCCGGGTGTCATGGCCCCGGTCAAATACGAAGAGCTTTTGTCCGGGCTTGGCCAATTCCGCATGTGGGAAACCGAATATTATCAGCGCCTCATGGCCGAACCGGGCAGCCATCCGGTGCGCCGCTTCACCGAAAGCACCTACGCGCGCCCGGTGTTGCAACAGCTTGACGAGGGCGAAAAAGCCACGCTGATCAAGCGCTATGAAGAGGCGATGGAGGCGGCCTATCCGGTCCGCGCCGACGGCTCGGTGCTGTTCCCGTTCCGGCGTCTGTTCTTTACGCTGACGGTCTGACGGCGGCGCGCCGGACAGCCCGGCGTTTGACCCGTGTGCCGTCGCTGACAAAGCCGTGCCACCCCATGCCCGCGACCGTCACGTGCCACACCGGGCGGGTTTCCGATATGAAACCGCGCCGCGACATGCCGCCGCATCGGCGCTGTGAAATGTCGGATTTCTCGCCCGGCCGCGCGCTGCGGCTTTGTAAGCCTTGGCAGGACACAAACCGGCCCGGTGCGGGCCATCAAAGGACCAGTCATGAGCTACAAGTCAGATATCGAGATTGCGCGCGAGGCGTCTAAGAAGCCGATCCAGGAGATCGGGACCACGCTCGGCATTCCGACCGAGCATTTGCTGCCCTATGGGCACGACAAGGCGAAGGTGTCACAGGCCTTCATCAACGAGGTTCAGAGCCGCGAAGACGGCAAGCTGATCCTTGTGACCGCGATCAACCCGACGCCTGCGGGCGAGGGCAAGACGACGACGACGGTGGGTCTGGGCGACGGGCTCAACCGGATCGGCAAGAAGGCGATGATCTGCATCCGCGAGGCGTCGCTTGGCCCGAATTTCGGGATGAAGGGCGGCGCTGCGGGCGGCGGA
>JANSXS010000017.1 GCA_024742835.1 Paracoccaceae bacterium
CCGCAATCGGGCGGGGCGGGTACGGTCGTGGCGCGCGCCACGCTGTCGGATGACGCTAAAAGGCTCAGGGATTGGCGCGATATCTTTGAATTGACGCCCGGCTCTTCGGGGGGGCGGCATTTCGGCTCCCGGCTGGTCGAAGGCCCGGACGGGCTGCTTTACGCCACCATCGGGGATCGGGGCGATCGGCCCTCCGCACAGGATCTGGAGCGCGAGAACGGCGCGGTTATCCGGATCGCGCGGGACGGGTCCATTCCGTCGGATAACCCGTTCACCAAAACCGGTGGCGCGCAACCGGCGATATATTCCTACGGGCACCGCAACCCGCAAGGGGCCGCCTTTGACGGTGCAGGCCAGCTTTGGGTGGTGGAACATGGCGCGCGCGGCGGGGATGAATTGAACAAGGTGCGCAAGGGCGCGAATTACGGCTGGCCCGTAATTTCCTACGGGAGGCACTATTCGGGCATGAAAATCGGCGAGGGCACCGCCAAGCCGGGTATGGAGCAACCGGCCCATTACTGGGATCCGTCCATCGCGCCCTCAGGGTTGATGATCTATTCCGGGCGTCTTTGGCCAGAGTGGCGCGGCGCGTTCTTCACCGGATCTCTCAAGTTCGATTATCTTGCGCGCCTTGACGGAGAACCCATAACAGAGGCCGAACAGATCGAAGCGCCGGAATTTCGCCGCCTGCGCGATATACGCGAAGCCCCTGACGGTGCGATCTGGGTGCTGGCGGCGGGCGCGGGCAGCTTGCTGCGCCTTACCCCCGGCTGACGCGGCGCGCGACCGGCGCGCGCCGTTCCATGGTGGGGCTAGCAGTCAGACGGCCTGTGCGTTGGCGCGTGCCTGCCGGAACCCGGACAGTTCCTCTGCGACGAGAAAGGCCAGTTCCAGCGATTGCGACGCATTCAGGCGCGGATCGCAGGCGGTGTGGTATCTGTCGGACAGGCTGTCGTCTGTGACAGCGTAAACACCGCCGGTGCATTCGGTCACATCCTGTCCCGTCATCTCGAAATGCACGCCCCCCGGGATCGTGCCCTCGGCGCGGTGGACGGCAAAGAATTCCTGCACCTCGCGCAGCACGCTTTCAAACGGTCGGGTCTTGTAGCCCGACGCCGCCTTGATCGTGTTGCCATGCATCGGGTCACAGACCCAGGTCACATTCGCGCCCTCTTCGCGCACCGTCTTGATCAGGCGCGACAGATGCTCGCCCACCTTGCCCGCGCCAAAGCGCGCGATCAGCGTCAGGCGGCCCGGCTCGTTTTCGGGGTTGAGCGTGGCAAGCAGCGTCTTGAGATCCTCGGTGGTCATGGTCGGCCCGCATTTCAGCCCCACCGGGTTCAGCACGCCGCGCAGAAACTCCACATGCGCGCCATCGGGCTGGCGCGTGCGGTCGCCGATCCACAGCATGTGACCGGACCCGGCCAGCCATTTGCCGGATGTCGTGTCGAGTCTGCAAAGCGCCTCTTCGTATTCCAGCAACAGCCCTTCATGCGAGGTGTAGACATCGACCGTCCGCAAGGTGGGCGCGTTGTCGCTGTCGATTCCAGCGGCGCGCATGAAATCCAGCGTGTCGGAAATCCGTGCCGCCATCTCGCGGTAGCGTTCGGCCTTTTCGCCCTTTGTGAAGCCAAGTGTCCAGGCATGGACCTGATGCACATCGGCATAGCCGCCGGTGGAAAAGGCGCGCAACAGGTTCAACGTGGCCGCCGCCTGTGTGTAGGCCTGCAACATCTTGCCGGGGTTGGGGATGCGCGCCTCGGGAGAGAAATCCAGCTCGTTGATGATGTCGCCACGATAAGAGGGCAGCTCCACCCCGTTGACTGTTTCCGTCGGGGCCGAGCGCGGCTTGGCGAATTGGCCCGCGATACGGCCCACCTTGATGACCGGCACCTTGGCCCCGTAGGTCAGCACCATCGCCATCTGCAACATCACCTTGAAGGTGTCGCGGATCGCATTGGCGGAAAACTGGTCGAACGCCTCGGCGCAATCGCCGCCCTGCAACAAAAACGCCTCACCACGCGAGGCCGCGCCAAGCTCGCGCTTCAGCCGCCGGGCTTCACCGGCGAACACGAGCGGCGGATAGGCCGAGAGCTTTTCCTCTACCGCCGCCAACGCGGCGGCATCGGTATAATCGGGCATCTGCACCCGGGGCTTCTTGCGCCAGTCGGACTTGTGCCATTCGCTCATCGTCTTTCTCTCCTGCCTTGAGGCGTCTTGAACCCGGTTTATACGGGCAAAACGGACCGGTGACCATAACATGCACACAGCAAAATCCGGCAAACAGGGAATGCTCGCACTTGTCAAGTCTGCGGGTTTTGTGAAACACCCGGCTAGGTTCAAGATAGCGGGAATCAGCACGATGCGGAACAACGCGTCCACAGCTGTCAATCGTGCGGGCGACACACCACGGCGGTTTGTCTTCGTACTTCTGGAAAACTTCACTTTGCTCAGCTTTGCGTCTGCGCTAGATTGCCTGCGCATTGCCAATCGCATGGCCGGATATCAGGCCTATGACTGGAGCCTTGTGGGCGATGCCGACGCGGGCGGCACGGTAAGTTGCTCGGCGGGCACGCGGTTTCAGATCGACATGGGGCTGGAAGAGCTGCGGCGCGAGGATACCGTATTGCTTTGCGGCGGTGCCGAAATTCAGGCGGCCACGACAAAGCGTATCCTGAACTGGATCCGGCGCGAGGCGCGCCGGGGGCTCAAGATCGGCGGGCTATGTACCGCCTCGCATGTGCTGGCGCGCGCGGGGCTGCTGGATGGACGGCGCGCGACGATCCACTGGGAAAACCAGGACAGCTTTACCGAAGAATTCGAGGATGTGACGCTGACAAAATCGGTGTTCGTGATCGACGGCAACCGCATGTCGACGGCGGGCGGAACATCCTCCATCGACCTTATGCTAAAGCTCATTGCCGATGATCAGGGCGAACAACTGGCGAATGCCGTGGCCGACCAGATGATCTACAGCTCTATCCGCACCGATCAGGACACGCAGCGTCTTTCCGTGCCGACGCGGATCGGGGTCAGGCACCCCAAGCTGAGCCTTGTGATCCAGAAGATGGAACAGAACATCGAAGAGCCGATCAGCCCGTCCGTGCTGGCCAAGGATGTCGGCATGTCCACCCGGCAGCTTGAACGGCTGTTCCGGCGCTACCTTAACCGCAGCCCCAAACGGTATTACATGGAATTGCGCCTTCAAAAGGCGCGCAACCTGCTGATGCAGACCGATATGACGGTGATCAACGTGGCGCTTGCCTGCGGGTTTGCCTCACCCAGCCATTTTTCCAAATGTTACCGGTCACATTACAATACCACGCCCTACCGCGAACGCGGCAGCCAGGGATCGCGCCTGACGGTCTGACCGCACAGGTGTGATACGACGGCAGCGCACCCGTCCGTCAATCGCGCACCAGCCTGAGATAGGGGCGCTCGGCGGGCAATGTCGCGCTGTTGTCACCGGGCGCGGGGCCGACCGGGGCGCGGTTGTCGGCCACACCGGGCGCCTGCGCCGGCGCAGCATCGGCGGTGATGTCGATCGGGCTGATGTCGCAGGCGGTGATGCGAAAGCGGCGCGGCGTCGCCCCGATCCGCCCCGTGGTGACAAGACAACCAAGAGCGCGAGAGATATCGCCCAGATCCGAGCGCAGGGGCAGGATCAGCATCGTGCCCGTCACCGGCCCACGCCGGAGGTCACCAGCCGCGGACAGCGCGATCCGCAGTGTTGCCGGACGCTCGAACAACTCGACCAGGGCGGCGGAAAACCGGCCTCGGTCCTGCGTGTCGATCAAGGTCGAAAGCGGCATACCGCGCACCTCCATCCCCATCAGATCCGACAGATGCAGCCCGGCGATGCGCAGGCGCGCCAGTCCGGGGGCGATCTTTTCGGCCACGAACGCCTCGCTGAGCAGGGATTCGATGCCGCGCGGATCCACGTCGCCACGGCTGGGCACATCCGCGCCGCGTCGCAAGCCATGCCAATACGCCTTGAAGGCGCGCAGATCGGCCACGCGGCACGATAGGTCCGGGTTTTGCATGGCGACGATCCGGTCGTCTGTGGGCTGGTCCAGGTCTTTGGCCATAATGCTATCCTGATCACTATACTGTTGGCGCGAGGGTTTGCGCGGTATGACTAAACTTTGCCACAATCCGGTCAGACTTTCTTCTCAATTCCTTATGAGTGGTTAATTCGCCGCGACGGGTCGGCGGCGCGGGCGTGGCCACGCTTGCACGGGCGCGGGCAAATGGCTAGGACGGGGCACATTTCACGAAAGGTGCCCCGTGCTTCGATCCATGACCGCTTTTGCGTCCCGCACCGGGGGACATGACCGTTTCGCCTGGAACTGGGAGCTGCGCGGCGTGAATGGCAAGGGGCTGGATCTGCGGCTGCGGCTGCCCGACTGGATCGACGGGCTGGAAGCCGGGTTGCGTGCGCGGCTGGGGCAGGGGCTTGCACGGGGCAATGTGACCGTGTCCTTGCGACTTCAGACCGGGGACGGCGCGCATATCCCACAGCTTCAGACAGCACAGCTTGACGCGGCGCTGGAGGCGCTGGCCGAGATCGAGACCCGTGCCATGGCGCGCGGCGTGTCCCTGGCCCCCGCCACCGCCGCCGATCTTCTGGCGCTGCGCGGCGTGTTTGAGACAGGCGCACAATCCGAGACCGATACAGGCGCGCTCTGCGCGGCGCTGCTGGCGGATTTCGCGCCGGTCTTGCAGGATTTCCTTGATATGCGCGCCGATGAGGGCGCGGCTTTGCATGAAATCCTGATCGAGCAGATCGCGCGCATCGCGGCCCTGACAGATCAAGCCGCTGCGGATGCGAAGGCGCGCCAACCCGCGATGGAAGCCGCGTTTCGCGCCTCTGTCACCCGGCTGACAGAGGCGGGCGCGGGCGACGAGACGCGGCTGGCACAGGAACTGGCGCTGCTGGCCGTAAAGGCGGACGTGACCGAGGAAATCGACCGGCTCCACGCCCATGTTACAGCGGCGCGGGCGCTTTTGACGCAAGGCAGCCCGGTAGGGCGCAAGCTGGACTTTCTCGCACAGGAATTCAACCGCGAGGCCAATACGCTGTGTTCCAAGGCACAGAACGCGGGGCTGAGCGCGACGGGACTGGAGCTCAAGACGGTGATCGACCAGATGCGCGAACAGGTGCAGAATGTGGAATGACAGGCGGCGCGGAATGCGAATGTTGGCAGGGGCGCTGCCCCACGTGGCCCCCGACGTTGTCCGGGACCAATTCACCCCGAGGTATTTTTCGCCAGATGAAGCCTGTGGGAGGGGCGTGACATGAATCGACGTGGATTGCTGATCATCCTGTCGTCGCCCTCGGGCGCGGGCAAATCCACCTTGTCTCAAAGGCTGCGGGCCTGGGACGAGGATATCCTGTTTTCGGTATCGGCCACGACCCGTGAGGCGCGCGCGGGCGAGGTGGAGGGGCAAGATTATCATTTCCTGTCCGAAACCCGGTTCAAGCGCGATGTGGCGGCGGGGGACATGCTGGAACATGCGCATGTCTTCGGCAATTTTTACGGCTCGCCGCGCGCGCCGGTGCAGGCGGCCATAGATGCCGGGCGCGACGTGTTGTTTGATATCGACTGGCAGGGCGCGCAACAGATCCGCAATTCGGCCCTTGGCGCGCATACGCTGTCGATCTTCATCCTGCCGCCGTCGATCGCGGAGTTGCACCGCAGGCTGGAGACCCGAGGCCAGGACGCGCCCGAGGTGATCGCGCGGCGGATGCAGAAAAGCTGGGACGAGATCAGCCATTGGGACGGGTATGATTTCGTGCTGGTGAATGACGATCTTGGCCGCACCGAGACGAAGTTGAGAACCATTGTCGAGGCCACCCGTCTGCGGCGCACGCAGCAACCGGGGCTGACCGACCATGTGCGCAGGCTGCAACAGGAATTCGAGGACAGATCATGACCCTTTACGCGCTGGACGACCACGAACCGCAGACGGGCGAGGGGGTTTGGGTTGCACCCGACGCCAATGTCATCGGGCGGATCGTGCTGGGCGCGGGCGCGTCGGTCTGGTTCGGGTCTAGCTTGCGCGGAGATAACGAGCAGATCACCATCGGCGCGGGCACCAATGTGCAGGAAAATGTCGTGATGCATACCGATATGGGCTATCCGCTGACCATCGGGGCGGGCTGCACCATCGGGCACAAGGCCATGCTCCATGGCTGCACGTTGGGCGAGAACACCCTGATCGGCATGGGGGCCACGGTGCTGAACGGCGCGGTGATCGGGCGCAACTGCCTGATCGGGGCCTGCGCGCTGATCACAGAGGGCAAGCAGATCCCCGATGGCAGCCTGGTGATGGGCGCGCCGGGCAAGATCGTACGACAGCTGTCCGAAGCCGAGATCGCGGCCTTCGCCGAGACTGCGAGCCATTACCAACAGAACGCGGCGCGGTTCCGCGCCGGGTTGCGGCGGATCGGGACGCCATGAACCAGAGCCATATCGCCTCCCTGCTACAGGCGATTCCGCTGCCGGCCCTGCTGATCGGTCGCGGCGAACGGATATTGGGGGCCAATAGCGGCGCTTGCGCGCTTTTGGGCGAGGGGCTTGGGGGGCGGCATTTCATCACCGCGATACGCCAGCCGTCGGTGCTGGATGCGGTGGAAAGCTGTTTGCGCGACCACGTGGCGCGGCAAACCCGGTATCTTGGGTCCGAGGGCGGGCAGGACACGACCTATCGGGTCACATGCAGCCATGTGGATATCGAGGTTGGCAAGGCCGTGCTGGTCTGTTTCGAGGATATCACACAGGTTGAGCAGGCCGGCCAGATGCGGCGGGATTTCGTGGCCAATGTCAGCCATGAGCTGCGCAGCCCGCTGACCTCTTTACTGGGGTTCATCGAAACCATGCGCGGCCCCGCGCGTGGCGATCCCGTGGCCTCAGAGCGGTTTCTGTCCACCATGCAGCACGAGGCCAGCCGGATGGAGCGGCTGGTCAAGGACCTGCTGTCGCTGAGCCGGGTAGAAGCGCAAGAACGGGTGCGGCCGACCGATTCTGTTGACCTGAACCGGCTGTTGGGGGCGGTGCGCCATGCCATGCGCCCCATCGCTGAAGAACAGCACGTGACCCTGTCACTGGAGCTGCCCGAGACGCCTGTGGTCATCGCGGGCGATGCCGACCAGTTGCAACAGGTTTTTACCAACCTGATCGAGAACGCGATCAAATACGGCGGCCCCGACAAGCGTGTGCGGATCGCGCTGAGCACGGCGGAAAACGAGTCTGCCTTGCGCGGTCCGGCGGCCACGATATCGGTCTGTGACGAGGGGCCGGGCATCGACCCGCTTCACGTTCCGCGCCTGACGGAACGCTTTTACCGCATAGACAGCCACCGGTCTCGGGCCATGGGCGGCACCGGGCTTGGGCTGGCGATCGTCAAACATATCGTGAACCGGCATCGCGGGCGTCTGCGTATCTTTTCCCAGCCGGGCGAGGGCAGCGAATTTCGCCTGATCCTGCCGTTTCCGCCGGAATGATCCGCGCCATAAGCGTCGGCATTTAATTGCCGCCCCGGTTTTCTCCTGCGCCTTTGCATTCCAAAGCCTGGTTCCTTCAACCGGCGACATCGGCTAAACACGGAATGCTTCAATCCCGATTTGCATAGCGTCCGCAGCCTTTTGACAAGGCAGGCGAGACGCCAAGCGAAACACTCTAGCGCATCAGGACGACGGGCACCTTGCAGGAGCGGACCATTTCAGTGGTGGTGGACCCGATCACGAGGCTGCGGATCCGGCTGTGCCCGTAGGCGCCCATCACCAACATGCCATGACCCTCTTCCTCGACAAGTTTGCCAAGCTCGGTTTCGGGTTGTCCCGGTACCGTCCGGGTCTGTGCATCCAGCCCGGCGGCCTTGAGCAGGGCGCGGGCGTCTTCCAGCCCCTTGCGGGTCTCGGGGGTTTCCGCGCCGACCGTCACGACCGTGACCGAAAGCCCTGCAAAGACCGGGCTGCGCGCGATATGGTCGACCGCCTTCATGGCCGAGCGGCCGCCATCATAGGCGACCAGCACGCTTTGCACCGGGCTGAACGCGCGTGAGGCCACGAAAACCGGCCTGTGTGCCGCGCGGACGATGCGTTCGAGGTTCGAGCCAAGATGACCTTGGGCGAAATCGGCCGCCTCGCCACGTTTGCCGATGACGATGACGCGGGCCGCGTCTTCTATCTCGCTGATGGCCTCGACGATATCGCCCTGTCGCAGACGGGTGGTGATATCGGATACACCGTCCTGATCGACGATGGCGCGCGCATCATCAAGGATCGCCCGCCCCCGGTGGCCGACCAGCTTGGCGCGCTGCGCATCCAGATCGGCCAGTTCCTGCATCAGCTTGCTCCGCGCCCCCAGCCGGATCGCGCCGGACAGATCCGCCTTTTGCGGGGCCTCGCGTCGGCCCAGAACATGGATGAGTTCAACCGGCGATCCGCTGCGCTGCGCGATCCAGGCGGCGTGGTGGCAAACGCTTTCGGAATAGATGGAGCCATCCACCAGCGCGATGATCTTGTCTGTCATGGTCATGCTCCTTTCAGTGTCCCATCAGCTTGTCCATGGCGCCGGGCTTGTCATGGATGGCAAGCCTGTCTACCAGGGTTTCCGTCGCCTCGTTCATGCCGATGACCTCGACCTCGGCCCCGTCGCGGCGGAATTTCAGAATTGCCATGTCAAGCGCCTCGACAGAGCTGATATCCCAAATATGCGCGGCGCTGACATCAATGACAACGCGCTCCGGCGCCTCCTTGAAATCGAAGGCGTTCATGAAATCCTCAACCGAGCCGTAGAACAGCTGGCCCTCGATCTTGTAGGTCCGGGTGCGGCCATCCTCGCTTCCGTCCGAGGTGACGCGGAAAAGCTGTGCTATCTTGCCGGCAAAGAAGATGCCCGACAACAGCACGCCCACCAGCACCCCGATGGCCAGGTTGTGGGTATAGACCACCGTCACCACCGTCGCGATCATCACGATCGAGGACGAGCGCGGATGCAGTTTCAGGTTCTGGATCGACGACCACGAGAACGTGCCGATCGAGACCATGATCATGATCGCCACCAGCGCGGGCATCGGGATGATGCTGACCAGATCACCCAGACCCACAACGAGGATCAAAAGAAAGACGCCGGCCACGAAGCACGACAGCCGCCCGCGCCCGCCCGACTTCACGTTGATGATCGACTGGCCGATCATGGCGCAGCCCGCCATGCCGCCGATAAAGCCGGTGGCGGTATTGGCCAGACCCTGGCCCACGCATTCCTGATTGCGGTTCGATTTGGTGTCGGTCAGATCGTCGACGATATTCTGTGTCATCAGGCTTTCGAGCAGGCCGACCACGGCCACTGCGACCGAATAGGGAAAGATGATCGCCAGCGTCTCGAAAGTCCACGGAATGTCCGGGATCAGGAACACCGGCAGCGTGTCGGGAAGCGCGCCCATGTCGCCCACGGTACGCACATCCAGCCCCAAGGCCACGGTCAGCACGGTCAAGACAACGATGGTCACCAGCGGCGAGGGGATGGCCTTGGTCAGCAATGGAAAGAGATAGATGATCGCCAGCCCCGCCGCGACCAGCACATAGGTGATCCACGTCACGCTTCGCGGGTCCAGTTCGGGCAATTGCGCCATGAAGATCAGGATCGCCAACGCGTTGACAAAACCGGTCATGACCGATTTCGACACATAGCGCATGACAAAGCCCAACCGCAGAACGCCCATGGCGATCTGCAACAGCCCGGCCAGCACGGTCGCGGCCAGCAGGTATTCAAGCCCGTGATCGCGCACCAGCGTCACCATCAACACCGCCGTCGCCGCCGTCGCGGCAGAGATCATGCCGGGCCGACCGCCGGTGATGGCGGTGATCACGGCGATCGAGAAGCTGGCGTAAAGCCCCACCTTGGGGTCCACGCCCGCGATGATGGAAAAGGCGATCGCCTCGGGGATAAGCGCAAGCGCCACCACCAGACCTGCAAGCAGATCGCCACGGATATTGCCGAACCATTGGGCGCGGTACGCGTCGAGTGAAATCATGACATCCTGTCCGTTACCGGGTCAGCGCGCCACGTGCCTGAAGCGATTGTAAACCACCCGCATCCAAGGGCAATGCGCCAACATGTACCATGTCCCATGGCTGTCCGGTTCTGTGTTGTCCGGCGGATCAGCGGCCGGAAGAGCCACCCGAAGTTTCATCCGGGTCCAAGTTGCTTGCGCCCCGATAGCGTGATCGGATCGAAATGGCAACATGCATGACCTTCGATGCAAGCTGGTCGTTGCCGGTCTGTCATGATTCGCGGTTTATGCTGAGAAAATAGGCCCGAGCACCGTGCGGATCGCGCGTAGCCGCGGCGTTTCGCCATCGCTGAAATCAAGCATATGCAGGGAAAATCACCGCTCCGTCTTTTGTCACATATCTGTCATATAAGTTTTGCATAAGCGTCATCGAAGCTGCTTAGCACCCCGCTCAAGGTCGCCGGGGAAGGTGACCCCGTGAAATCGAACTCTGGGAGCAATCCATGTCTCTTCTCAAAACAACAGTTTCCGCGGCCGCTCTGGCTGCTCTGGCCGCTGGCAGCGCCGCTGCTCGCGACAACGTCCAAGTCGCCGGATCTTCGACCGTTCTGCCCTACGCCTCGATCGTGGCCGAGCTTTTTGGCGACAACACCGATTTTCCGACCCCGGTCATCGAATCCGGCGGCTCTTCCTCGGGCCTCAAGCGTTTCTGTGAGGGCGTGGGCGAGAACACAATCGACGTGGCCAACGCATCGCGCGCGATCCGCGAAAAGGAAATCAAGGCCTGTGCCGAGAATGGCGTGACCGACATCATCGAAGTGCGTATCGGCTATGACGGTATCGTGTTCGCCAGCCAGCAGTCGGGCCCCGCGTTCACCGCGTTTGAGCCCACTGACATCTTCAACGCCATCGGAGCACAGATTCTGAAGGACGGCGAGATCGTCACCAACCCGCACAACACCTGGTCCGAGTTCAACAGCGACCTGCCAGACGCCGAAATCGCCATGTTCATCCCCGGCACCAAGCACGGTACCCGCGAAGTCTTCGAAGAGAAGGTTCTGCTGATCGGCTGTGAAGAGACTGGCGCGATGAAGGCGATGATGGATGGCGGCATGTCCGAAGATGACGCCGAGGATGCCTGTCTCGACGTGCGCACCGACGGTAAGTCCGTGGACATTGACGGCGACTACACCGAGACGCTGGCACGTATCGACGCCAACACAAACGGCATCGGCGTGTTCGGCCTCGCGTTCTACGAGAACAACACCGACAAGCTCAAGGTCGCGACCATGAGCGGTGTCACACCCTCGACAGAGACCATCGCGTCGGGCGAATACCCGGTGTCCCGCCCGCTGTTCTTCTACGTCAAGAAAGCGCATATCGGTGTTATCCCCGGTCTGAAGGAATACGCCGGCTTCTTCATCGCCGACGAAATCGCTGGTCCCAAGGGTCCGCTGGCCAATTACGGCCTTGTCTCCGACCCTGAACTGGCCGACGTGCAGGCCACCGTGGCCAATGAAAAAGTGATTGGTGGCGGCTCCTGATAGCCTCCTCAGCGACATGATCGGGGGCGGTCATTGCGCCGCCTCCGATTTGCATTATACGCCAACCGAAAATCCAAGACACGGGGGCTACCATGCCACTTATCTGGCTGATTGTTATTGTCCTGGCCATCGCGGTCGCCGGTTATGTGTTGGGCCGTTCACGGGTCATGGCAGCCACCGGCGGAGATAGCCGAAAATTGCATTCTCTGCCCTCTTATTACGGATATAATGTCGCGCTGAAGGTGGTCCTGCCCTCCTTCTTTCTGTTGTTGGTCTGGCTGCTGGTACAGCCGGTGATCGTCAACGGCACCGTTGCCGCGGACATTCCCCAAAGCGCGATTCCCGAAGGCTCCAGTCGTGATCTAATCATGTCGGAGGTACGCCGCACGGCCGAAGGGCTCGACAATGCCGTGGCGCAAGGGATCATGACCGAGGATTTCGCCACTAACGCGCGCAGCGACCTGAATGACGTCACACAACGACTGAAAGATGCGGGTCAGATTGTGACCGCGCAGGTCACACAGCCGATCCTTCAGGCCGCGCAGCGGTACCGGATCATGAATGATACCGGCAACCTGATCCTCTCCTTGCTCGTGATCCTCGTGGCCGCAGCGGGTGCAGCCTGGAGCCTGCGCGAGATGCGTCCCGAATTTCGCGCCCGCAACGTGGTCGAGCGGGTGGTGAAGGGCGTGCTGGTCGCGGCAGCTTCGGTCGCCATCCTGACCACTCTGGGCATCGTGTTGTCGCTGGTGTTCAACACAATCGAGTTTTTCCGCCTCTACCCAGCCGGGGATTTCTTTTTCGGCACCGCGTGGTCGCCGTCTTTCACCGGACGCGGGGGCAGCTCTGAACTGGGGGTTCTGCCGCTTCTCTGGGGCACATTCTATATCTCCATTGTGGCGCTATTGGTTGCGGTGCCGGTCGGCCTCTTCGCGGCGATCTACCTGTCCGAATACGCATCGCCGCGCGTGAGGTCTTTTGCCAAGCCCATGCTGGAGGTGTTGGCCGGTATTCCGACGATTGTTTACGGTCTCTTCGCCCTGCTGACCGTAGGCCCGCTGCTGGTGGCGGTCTTCGGCAAGGATGGGTTGGGCTGGATGCAGGCGGGTACGGCGGTTATGACCGCAGGTCTCGTCATGGGCGTCATGCTTATTCCGTTTGTCAGTTCGCTGTCGGATGACATCATCAACGCGGTCCCGCAGGCGATGCGCGACGGATCCTACGGGCTGGGTGCCACCAAGTCGGAAACGATCCGACAGGTGGTGTTGCCCGCCGCGCTGCCAGGGATCGTGGGTGCGATCCTTCTGGCCGCCAGCCGCGCCATCGGAGAGACCATGATCGTGGTACTGGGGGCCGGTGCGGCTGCCAGGCTTTCGCTCAATCCGTTCGAGGCGATGACAACGGTCACCGCCAAGATCGTGAGCCAACTGACCGGAGACGCCGATTTCGCCTCGCCAGAGGCGCTTGTCGCCTTTGCGCTTGGCATGACGCTCTTCGTCATCACGCTCGGCCTCAATATCTTTGCCCTCTACATCGTTCGCAAATACCGGGAGCAGTATGAATGACCGACGTAACGCCCAACGCCGGGGGGAACCGTGCCGGCAACTCGCTCGCGACTCAGGATGCGCGCACGAAGCGCCGCAACCGCGCCGAGGCCCGGTTCAAGGCCTATGGCCTCACAGCGATCCTGGTTGGCATCTTCTTTCTCGTGGTGCTGGCGGTGTCGATCATTCGCTCCGGTAGCCCGGCCTTCACGCGGACCGTGGTCGATGTGGAGTTTGCCCTTAGTCAAGCACAGATCAATGAGGCCGAAGAGCAACTCTTCAAGACTGCCGCCTATGCCGCATTTTTCACTGACGCGCTCAAGCGGCAGATTGACGAAAGCGGAATGGAGGTTGCTGTCGACGAAGACGCCATCGAGCGCATCATCGGCAAGCCTGGCAGTACGATACGCGAATTCTTTCAGGCCAACCCAGACCGGATCGGCACGCCTGTAACATTCGAACTTGCGGCATCGTCGCGGGTGGACGGCTATTTCAACGGGCGCGTAACCCGTGAGAGTATGCAGGACAGCCGGTTCCTGATGGCCGGTGACCTTGATCTGGTGGATGCACTGGCAGAGGCTGGGGTTATACGCTCCAGCATCAACTGGACCTTCATCACCGGCGCGGACTCAGGCGTCGACAACCCCGGTGCCGCCGGGATCGGCGCCTCTGTCGTGGGTTCGTTCTTCATGATGTTGGTCGTGCTCGTGCTGTCGCTGCCAATCGGTGTCGCGGCGTCGATCTACCTTGAGGAGTTCGCACCGCGGAACAGGTTCACCGACCTCATCGAGGTGAATATCTCGAACCTGGCCGCTGTACCCTCCATCGTCTTTGGCATTCTCGGGCTTGCGATCTTCATCCAGTTCGCGCATCTGCCCCAATCAGCGCCGTTGGTGGGCGGGCTGGTGCTGACGCTGATGACCCTGCCGACGATCATCATCTCGACCCGCGCCTCGCTGCGCGCCGTGCCGCCCTCGATCCGCGATGCGGCGCTCGGGGTGGGGGCCTCCAAGATGCAGTCGGTGTTCCACCACGTGCTGCCGCTCGCCATGCCGGGTATCCTGACCGGGACCATCATCGGCCTCGCACAGGCGCTTGGCGAAACAGCGCCACTCCTGCTTATCGGCATGGTCGGCTTTGTCGCGCGCGGCTATCCCGATGGAATTGTCTCGGGATTCATGGACCCCAACTCGGCTATGCCCGCGCAGATTTACACCTGGGCCGCGCGGGCCGACGCGAGCTTTTATGAAAAGGCCTGGGGCGGAATCATCGTTCTTCTTGTTTTCCTGCTGACCATGAACATCATCGCGATCATCCTACGACGCCGGTTTGAACGCCGCTGGTAAGAAAGGTATCCAACCATGTATGACGCCCCAAATCTTGCGGAGAGCCAAGTGACTCAAGACAATATCAAGATCTCAGCGCGTAACGTGCAGGTCTTTTACGCGGACACCCACGCGATCAAGGACGTTGATGTCGATATCCTGGACAAGACCGTGACCGCCTTTATCGGCCCGTCGGGCTGTGGCAAGTCAACCTTTTTGCGCTGCATCAACCGGATGAATGACACGATCGACATCTGTAAAGTGCAGGGTGACATCATGCTGGATGGTCAGGATATCTACGACAAGCGTGTCGATCCGGTACAATTGCGCGCCAAAGTGGGTATGGTGTTCCAGAAACCCAATCCATTTCCAAAGTCGATCTACGACAATGTGGCCTATGGCCCGCGTATCCACGGGCTGGCCCGAACCAAGGCCGACCTTGACGAGATCGTCGAAAAATCCCTGCGCCGCGCCGCGCTCTGGAATGAGGCCAAGGACCGGCTCGACCAGCCCGGCACCGGGCTTTCGGGTGGCCAGCAGCAGCGCCTTTGCATAGCCCGCGCCGTGGCCACCGCCCCGGAGGTTCTGTTGATGGACGAGCCCTGTTCCGCGCTTGACCCGATTGCCACCGCGCAGGTCGAAGAGCTGATTGACGAGTTGCGGCAGGAATTCTCTGTCGTGATCGTTACCCACTCTATGCAGCAGGCTGCGCGGGTAAGCCAGAAGACGGCGTTTTTCCACCTCGGGCATCTCGTTGAGTATGGTGAGACAGGCCAGATATTTACCAATCCCGAAGACGAACGCACCGAAAGCTATATCACTGGCCGGATCGGCTAAGGAGTGTCTCGACATGAATGAAGAACATATATCTTCGGCCTTCGACCGGGATCTAGAGACGGTCCAGGCGCTGATCATGAAAATGGGCGGTCTGGTCGAAGAGTCGATTTTGAACGCCGCTATTTCGCTTGAAAAGCGCGACGAGGAGCTTGCCGAACAAGTGCGCCGCGGCGACCGGATCATTGACGAGCTTGAGCTGAGGATCGACGAGGAAACCGCGCGCATCATCGCGCTGCGCGCGCCCACGGCCGTTGACCTGCGCGTGATCCTGACCGTGATGAAGATGGCATCGAACCTGGAGCGGATCGGCGATTATGCCAAGAACATGGCAAAGCGCACCACCGTGCTAAGCCAGCTGACCCAAATCGACGGGTCGGCGGCAGCGCTGCGCCGCATGGCGCGCGAAACCGAACGGATGCTGCGCGATGCGCTTGATGCCTATATCCAGCGCGATGCCGCACTGGCCCGCGAAGTGATGGAACGCGACACGGATGTGGATCAGATGTATAACGCTCTCTTCCGCGAATTCCTGACCTTCATGATGGAAGACCCGCGCAACATAACGCCCTGTATGCATCTGCATTTCATCGCAAAGAATATCGAGCGTATGGGCGACCACGTCACCAATATCTGCGAGCAGATCATCTATCTGGTAACCGGCGATCTGCCGGACGAGATTCGCCAAAAGAAAGACCGCACGTCGGTCGATCCTGACGCCTCGCCTGAATTCCTGAGTTGATCGGAGACATCAAATGACCGCCGATACCCCCACGGTACTTCTGGTCGAGGATGAGCCCTCGCAGCGCGAAATGCTGGCGTATAATCTCAAGGCGGATGGTTTTGACGTGGCCGAAGCCGAGAATGGCGAAGAGGCGTTGATGCTTGTCGAGGAAACCGCGCCGGACATCATCCTGCTGGACTGGATGTTGCCCAATGTTTCGGGGATCGAGGTCTGCCGCAGGCTCAAGACACGGCCAGAGACGCGCGGCGTGCCGATCATCATGATTTCCGCCCGCTCCGAAGAGGTAGACCGCGTGCGCGGCCTTGAAACGGGCGCGGATGATTACGTGATAAAGCCCTATTCAGTGATCGAGCTGATGGCCCGTGTGCGTGCGCAATTGCGGCGTACACGCCCCTCGGCAGTTGGCGAACGGCTAGAATACGAAAACATCGTGCTGGATTCCGAAACCCATCGCGTGACCCGGTTTGAAAAGCCGCTCAAGCTTGGTCCGACCGAATTTCGCCTGCTGTCGACCTTCATGGAAAAGCCCGGACGCGTCTGGTCGCGCGAACAATTGCTGGACCGGGTCTGGGGGCGCGATATCTACGTGGATACCCGCACGGTCGACGTGCATATAGGGCGGCTGCGCAAGGCGCTTTGCCAACATGGCGGGGATGACCCGCTGCGCACCGTGCGCGGTGCGGGCTATGCTTTGGGATAGGAAAACGCTTTCGCTTCAGCCTGTTACCGGCGGCCGCGATCTTTTGGCGCTGCGCCTTGCCGATGATGGGCCACATAGCGACACGATGACGGCGGCGCTGAATTTCGCCGGTTTCACCGTGATGCCCATTGCATCGCCCCTTGACCTGCTGACCCGGATAAAGGCCGACAGGCCCGATCTTGTGGTCCTTCCGTCCTCTACGGCGGCGCCGCAATGCTTGCTGGATCGGATCGAAATCGCCTGCATGACGGAGACGCTGCCGGTTCTTTTCAACGCCGATACGCCGATTGACCGGGAAGGTTGCAAGGTGTTCTGCGACACGGTGGCGACGGGCACGAATTTCGAGGGGCTTGTCCTGGTGGCGCGTGCCCTCATGCGCCGGGTCCGGCCATGGTGCCTGACACAGACGCGGGTCTTTGGCGGGCTGCAACTGTGCGAAGCCCGGTTTCAGATTTCGGCGGGCGGTCGAATCGGGGCGCTTGGCAAACTGGATTTCAATATCCTTGGATGTCTCTTCGATGCGCCTGACTATACGTTTGACCGTGAAACCCTGATGCGCCTTGCCATCGGGCGGCAGACCACCAGAAGTGGCGCGCGCCTGATCGACGTGAAAATCTGCGCCACCCGGCATCTGTTGAAATCCGCGCTGGGCTTTGATCCGATCCTGACGGTGCGCGGGGTCGGATACCAACTGGCGCAGATCGACTGACAGGGTCAGCGGGGCAGGGGGTCATCTTCTGCGATCTGGTCCGCCAGCCAGTCGCGAAACGTCACCAGCGCGCTGTTCGCGGCCTTTTGCACCGGCCAGACCAGGTAATAGGCTCCGGGCATATCCGTGCGCCCGCCCCAGACCGTCACCAGACGCCCGGTCGCCAGATCTTCTTCGATCAGGTAATCGGGCAACAGTGCCACACCCAAGCCATGCAGCGCAGCCTGCGTAATTGTCGAGAACTGGTCATAGATCATGCCCGTGGCCGGGGGCATGGCGTCCGCACCATGTGTGGCGAACCATGTCCGCCACGCCTCTGGCCGGGTTTCGATATGCAAAAGCGGCAGACCACGAAGATCCTGCGGGCCGTCAATCCTGTGCGCAGCGATCAAGTGCGGCGCGCAAACCGCGATCACCGATTCCTTTCGCAACAGCAGCCTGTCGGTTCCAGGCCAATCGGGCACTCCGAAAAATATCGCTGCGTCAAAGGCTTCAGTGGCAAAGTTAAAGTCCTGAAGGCGGGTGGACAGATTCAGTGTTACCTCGGGATGCGCGCGCGCGAAATCCGGCAAACGCGGCACCAGCCACCGCATCCCGAACGTGGGCAAGATCGCAAGGCTCAGCGCGCCACCGGCGGGGTTGGTTGCCAGCTTCATAGAGGCTTGCCCGATGCGGTTCAGGGCGGCGCGGATTTCAAACGCATAATCAACCGCTTCCGGCGTCAGGCTAAGGCGGCGCCCCTGACGGATGAAAAGCGCTACGCCCAACTGATCCTCCAGTGTTTGCAATTGCCGGCTGACCGCGCCTTGCGTCTGGTTCAGTTCCTCTGCCACGGCAGTGGCGCTGCCCAAACGATCCAGCGCCTCCAGCGCGCGCAAGCTGGCGATAGAGGGCAGAAAGCGTCGGGGCAGGGCGGTCATATGCATAAAACTCATGGCTTCTTGAGGAACATTGGATGTTTTATTGGGTTTTTTCATCCTATGATATGATAAATTTCAAATAAAGGAGTGCATCATGAGCCTTGATACCCCAGCCTTGCGCGACAAGGACAAACCCGACCTGTCCAGTTTCGATTGGTCCGACTCGTTTTTGCTGGACGATCAGCTTGAAGAAGATGAACGCCTGATCGCCGAAAGCGCGCGCAGCTTTGCGCAACAGCATTTGCAAACGCGCGTGGTCGACGCCTACGCAAAAGAGACCACCGACACCTCCATTTTCCGCGAGATGGGCGACATGGGCCTGCTCGGCACGACCATCCCCGAGGAATATGGCGGGCTTGGAGCCGGATACGTGGCCTACGGGCTGGTAGCGCGCGAAATCGAGCGGGTCGATTCCGGTTATCGCTCCATGATGAGCGTGCAATCCTCGCTCGTGATGTATCCGATCTACGCCTATGGCAGCGAAGCACAGCGCCAGAAATACCTGCCGGGGCTGGCCAGCGGCCAGATGATCGGCTGTTTCGGCCTGACAGAGGCGGATGCCGGGTCTGACCCCGCCGCGATGAAAACCCGCGCGGTCAAGACGGCGAACGGCTACAAGATCACCGGATCAAAGATGTGGATCTCGAACGCGCCCATCGCCGATGTGTTCGTGGTTTGGGCCAAATCCGACGCGCATGACGGCAAGATCCGGGGTTTCGTCCTGGAAAAAGGCATGACCGGGCTCAGCGCCCCCAAGATCGAAGGCAAGCAAAGCCTGCGCGCCTCTGTGACCGGCGAGATCGTGATGGACGGGGTCGAAGTGGGCGACGAGGCACTGTTGCCCAATGTACATGGGCTCAAAGGGCCGTTCGGCTGCCTGAACCGGGCGCGCTACGGCATCGCCTGGGGTGTGATGGGCGCGGCCGAGTTCTGTTGGCACGGCGCGCGGCAATACGGGCTGGATCGCAAACAGTTCAACAGACCATTGGCCCAGACCCAGCTTTTCCAGAAAAAGCTCGCCGACATGCAGACCGAAATCACCCTTGGTCTTCAGGCAGCGTTGCGGGTGGGGCGGCTGATGGACGAGGCACGAGCGGCCCCCGAGATGATCTCGCTCATCAAGCGCAACAATTGCGGCAAGGCGCTTGATATCGCGCGCATGGCCCGTGACATGCATGGCGGCAACGGGATCAGCCAGGAGTTCCACGTGATCCGCCACATGATGAACCTTGAAACGGTCAACACCTATGAAGGCACCCATGATGTCCACGCGCTGATCCTGGGGCGCGCGCAGACCGGGCTACAGGCGTTTTTCTGAAACGTTCCGCCGTGCATGGATGTCGCGGGCGATGGGGACGCCTGCGGCATCCGAAATTCTAAAATCAAAAGGTCGCATAATCAGTATTATGTTAACTATATAAATAACGCCCATCCCGATGCGTGTGATACGGGTTTCTTTTCAAAACCCTAACACATTATCCCAACGTGATCGCCACAGCCCGCGTCCCGCGCTCAAGTGACGTTCACAAACGCAACTTTCGCCGAAGTCTTTGTCGACATGCGCCCCCCGTCCGGTTTAAAACACGCTAAAAGGACGCAGCGTCAATGACTTCCCTCCTTATCCTGAACGGCCCCAATCTCAATCTGCTCGGCACCCGACAGCCCGAGATCTATGGGCATGTCACTTTGGCAGATATCGAGGAGTTATGTGCCGCAAAGGCCAGGGATCTGAACCTTGGCATCGCCTTCGCGCAATCCAATTCCGAAGGCACGCTGATAGATCACATTCACGCCGCACGCGGCGTGCATGACGGTCTGATCCTGAACGCCGGTGCCTATACCCATAGCTCCATCGCGCTGATGGATGCGGTCAGCAGTACGGAATTGCCGACAATCGAACTGCATCTAAGCAATATCCATGCGCGTGAGGCGTTTCGCCATGTGTCCTATATCGCGCGGGTCGCGGTCGGCCAGATCTGTGGTTTCGGGGCCGCCGGTTATCCAATGGCGATCGAGGCGCTGGCCAACCACCTTGAACATAGGCCATGATACCAACGGCGGATGTCAACGCTCTGATCAACACCCCGACCATCGAAGAGCTTTGGAACATGCACACTGCTCGCATGGCAGGATACGGGTTCGACAGGCTGATCTATGGCTATATGCGCTACCGGACGGCCACCTTTTTGGGTGATCCAGACGATTTCGTCCTGCTCAGCAATCACGCGCCCGATTACCTCGATGTGTTTATCGGCGACGGGCTTTATCTTCATGCCCCCATGCTGCGTTGGGCGCTGGAGAACGAGGGCGCGTGTTCGTGGTCGGTGCTGAACCGCATGATGCTGGATACCTGAAGCGTTCCGCCTTCAACCTGAGATATCAATAAAACGAATAAACTTTTGCTTCTAAATTTTCTCATCAGGTAAAAAAATCTATACTTTCGCTTCATGGCATAAAGATGCACACTGTAGGTGTTCCGTGAGTGGTGGCTTTTGAGCCTGGGAACAATCAGGTCGGCAAACCCTGACCATTACAGGGCGACCCGATCTGCCGGTCTTGCCGGGTGGTTGGTCGAGGGTTCTATTCTCGTGCTGTCGGCCAACACTTTCCTGATCGCCGTTCTATCCCCATGCAACGGTGGTCACAGAAAGAACGGTGTCGTCCCGCCCGGGCGGCACCGTTTTTCTGTTGTGACATTTCCCAAAAAAAAGCGCCCCGGTTACCCGAGGCGCTGTTCCTGCTTCATCCAGGCGAAAATACTCCAGGGATTCCAAGAGGCTGGCCTCTTGGCTCCGCCATCAAAATACGTTCAGCCCTGAACCGCCTTGGCGACTTCCTCGGCGAAGTTCTCTTCTTTCTTCTCGATCCCCTCGCCCACTTCCATGCGGACGAAACCGACGATCTCGGCACCCTTTTCAGCGGCGGCGGCGCCGACGGTCTGGTCGGGATTGATGACGAAAGCCTGGTTAACCAGCGTGATCTCGGCCATGAATTTTTTCATGCGGCCTTCGATCATCTTCTCGATAACCTGCTCGGGCTTGCCGGATTCGCGGGCGATGTCGATCTGGACCTGACGTTCCTTATCCACCACCGACGAATCAAGTTCCGCCTCGTTCAGGGCGGCCGGGTTCGTGGCGGCGATATGCATCGCGACCTGGCGACCAAACGCCTCGTCACCGCCGGTCATCGCGACCAGCACGCCGATCTTGCCCATGCCTTCGCCAGCGGCGTTGTGTATGTAGCTGACCACGGTTTCGCCGTCGATCTTCTCCATGCGGCGCAGGCCCATGTTTTCACCGACCGTGGCGATCTTGTCGGTGATCGTGTCGGCCACGCTTTTGCCGTCGATCTGTGCCTCTTGCAGCGCGTCGATATTCGCAGCCCCAACAGCGGCGGCTGCGATATCACCAACCATCTTCTGGAAATCAGCGTTCTTGGCGACGAAATCGGTTTCGGAGTTGATTTCGACTGCGACGCCAGTGGTCCCGGTCACGCTGACGGCGACAAGGCCCTCGGCGGCGGTGCGGCCCGATTTCTTGGCGGCTTTCGCAAGACCCTTGGTGCGCAGCCAGTCAACGGCGGCGTCCATGTCGCCGTCGGTTTCGGTCAGCGCCTTCTTGGCGTCCATCATGCCCGCGCCGGTCTTGTCGCGCAGCTCTTTCACTTGTGAAGCGGTGATCGCCATCTTGGCTCTCCTACTTTGTGTGGGTTCGGATCAGGCACGGGCATAGCCCGTGCCGTGCTCAAATTCATGACAGTGTCCGCGTCGCGGTTCAGCTTTGAGCCGGTGCCTCGGCAGGGGCTGCGGCGGCCTCTTCGACGGGGGCGTCGACCATCTCGCCGACATCGACGCCTGCGGCGTCCATCTGGGCCGACATGCCGTCCAGCGCCGTGCGGCTGACCAGGTCGCAATAAAGGCTTATCGCGCGCGCCGCGTCGTCATTGCCGGGAATGATATAGTCAATCCCGTCAGGCGAGCAGTTGGTGTCGACCACGGCGACCACGGGGATGCCCAGCTTGTTGGCTTCGGCGACGGCCAGCGCCTCTTTCTTGACGTCGATCACGAACAGAAGGTCCGGCACGCCGCCCATCTGGCGGATACCGCCAAGCGAGGCCTGAAGCTTGCCTTGATCGCGCTCAAGACCCAGACGCTCTTTCTTGGTCATGCCCTCGGCACCGTGTTCCATGATCTCGTCGATCTCGTTCAGGCGCTTGATCGACTTGCTCACGGTCTGCCAATTGGTGAGCGTGCCACCCAGCCAACGGTGATTCATGTAATACTGTGCACATTTCTCGGCTGCTTCGGCCACGGGGCCGGCCGCCTGACGCTTGGTGCCGACGAACAGCACGCGGCCGCCCTTGGCGACGACTTCGCGCACGGCGTTCAGCGCCGCGTCAAGCATCGGGACGGTCTGGGTCAGGTCGATGATGTGGATGCCATTGCGCGCGCCATAGATGAACTCGCCCATGCGGGGGTTCCAACGCTGCGTCTGGTGACCAAAGTGAACGCCGGCTTCAAGCAGCTGGCGCAAAGAGAACTCGGGAAGAGCCATGGGTCGTTTCCTTTCCGGTTTAGCCTCGGCACGGGATGAGAAGCATCTGCTTCAACCGGTGGACCGCCGGGGATGTCTCCCCCGGTCAGCCCGCCCATGCCTGCGGGATTGAATGCCGCGCGTATAGTGGCCTGCCGGACCATTAGCAAGGGCAGATCAACAGCGGGGTGCATCGCGCAGCATCGCGCGTGCCTGCTCCGGCATCGCCCTGCGCAAAAGCCGCTCTGCCCGTTCCGTGCCGATAGGGGCGTAAAACCAGTCATCCGCGCCCCAAAAGACAAGCCAAAGCCCGCATTCATTCGCGGCTGTCGCGGCTATGTCCTGCAAAGGGGCGGACCGGACATAGGCCCATGACAGATCCGCCGCCTGCCCGTGCGGCGCATCTTGGGGCAGGATCAGCGCAGCGTGCGCCGTCTCGAACGGGTCCGGTTTGACCGGGTCGGTCAGCCGTGCGCGCAAGGCGGTCGCGGTCAGGCCAAGCTCGGCGGCATAGACGCGGACCAGCGCGGGCGGCACATGCGCCAGTCTTTGTTCCCGCAACAGGCGCAGCCGTTCGTTGCGCACCAGCCAATCGGCCTTGATCAGGCTTTCGGGCGGATCGCTGCCAAGGTTGATGAAGCCAGACAACACCTGTGACATGCGCTCTTGCGGGGTTACACCATGGACCCAGCCACGCGGCACATTCGCGGCGATCCCGGCCAGCGCAAAAACAAGCGCAAAGATGACAAGACGGCGGTTTTTCACTTGAAAAAGGCTCCTCTTGCTGGCCGCAGCCCGGCGGTCACGGATCTTGCCGCTTGCCATACGCGTCCGCGGCCAAACGGTAAAGCGATGCCGCAAATGCTGCCTCGCGGGTTTCGCCCTGCGCGAAATGCGCTAGACTGACCCGACCATAGTAAAGGAAAGCCGCCATCCGCCCCCTGCCCCTCTCTTTTTCGTCCGAGGTCATAGAAGCGCGGCAAACCGGCCTGCCGCTGGTGGCGCTGGAAAGCACCATCATCACCCATGGTATGCCCTTTCCGCAGAACCTTGATACCGCGCGCCGGATCGAAGCCACGGTCCGAGAGGCGGGCGCGGTGCCCGCCACCATCGCCGTCCTGTCAGGGCAGTTGCATGTCGGGCTTGAGAATGCGCAGCTTGATGCTCTGGCGCGCGCGCGCGACGTGGCCAAGCTCAGCCGGGCGGATCTGGCCGCCTGCATTGCCAAGGGTGGTACCGGTGCGACAACGGTGGCCGCCACCATGATCGCCGCGCATCATGCCGGGATCGCCGTCTTTGCCACGGGTGGCATCGGCGGTGTGCATCGCGGGGCCGAGCACAGCTTTGATATCTCCGCTGACTTGTACGAGCTGGCCAAAACCCCGGTGACCGTGGTCTGTGCCGGGGCCAAGGCGATTCTCGATCTGCCCAAGACGCTGGAAGTGCTGGAAACCCTTGGCGTGCCGGTCATCGCCTTTGGCCAGGACAGCCTGCCCGCTTTCTGGTCCGCCTCTTCGGATCTGGCCGCGCCGCTGCGCATGGATGACCCCGACAGCATTGCCCATGCGCATGTTGCGCGCGCGGCCCTGGGGCTGCGCGGTGGTCAGCTTGTCGCGAACCCCGTGCCCACGCAGGACGAAATCGCACAGGCCGCGATTGCACCGCTGATCGCGCAGGCCACCGCCGAGGCCGAGGCGCAGGGAATCACAGGCAAACCGCTGACGCCGTTTTTGCTGGCACGGCTGCATGAATTGACGGCGGGGCGTTCGCTTGCAACCAATGTAGCGCTGGTGCTTAACAACGCGCGTCTTGCCGCGAAAATAGCCATCTCGCTTTACAGCCTTCGCTAAGCGAGGCTCGTGATGTGCTTGCCCATTGTGGCCGCGCATCATTGCACTTAGATAAAAGCAAGACCGCAACGGCAGAGCCCTATGAACACCCCATTCGACGAAGAGCCGCCACATCCCAAACGCCCGGGACGATTTTCCGGGCTGCGCACCAGCTTTCTGACCGGCATCATCGTGATCGCCCCGGTCGGGCTGACGATTTGGCTGATCTGGACATTGATCGGCTGGGTCGACGGATTCGTGCTGCCCTTCGTGCCGAATATGTATCAGCCCGAGAATGTGGTGAACCGCTGGATCCTCGGCTATGACAGCCCTGCTGACGAGGGCTGGATAAATATCAACATCCGTGGCGTGGGCGTTATCGTCTTCTTGCTGTTCACGCTGTTCGTGGGCTGGATCGCCAAGGGGCTGATCGGCAAGTCGCTGATCCGCTTTGCGGAATCGCTGGTCGACAGGATGCCGGTGGTCCGCTCGATCTATTCCGGCGTCAAACAGATCGCAGAAACCGTTTTTGCACAATCCGAACGCAGCTTCGAGACGGCCTGCCTGGTGGAATATCCGCGCAAGGGTGTGTGGGCCATCGGCTTTATCTCGACCAACGCGCGCGGCGAGGTGCTTGACAAGGCACAGGTGAGCGGGGAATTGCTGTCTGTCTTCGTGCCGACCACGCCGAACCCGACCTCGGGCTTTTTGCTGTTTTTTCCGAAAGAAGACGTGATCGAGCTGGATATGAGCATCGAAGAGGCGGCGAAACTGGTCATTTCCGCCGGTCTTGTCTATCCGGGTATGCCCGCGCGCAACGTTTGACTACAATGCAGTCCAGCCGCCATCCACGCTGATCGTGGTGCCGGTGATCTGGTCCGCCGACGGCGAACACAAGAACACCACCGTGCCGCCAAGCTGCTCTACCGTGGCCATCTTTTTCGATGGCTGGCGGGTCAGAATCACATCGCGAAGAACTTCCTCGCGGGTCATGCCGTATTTTTCCATCGTGCCGGGAATTTGCGATTCGACCAGCGGCGTCATCACATAGCCGGGGCAAATGGCGTTGCATGTGATCGGCTCTTCCGCCGTTTCCAGCGCCGCGACCTTGCTTAGCCCGACAAGCCCGTGCTTGGCCGCGATATAGGCGGATTTATAGGGGCTGGCGGTCAGCCCGTGCGCACTGGAGATGTTGATCACCCGACCCCAGCCCGCCTTGCGCATCAACGGCAGCGCGGCTGCCGTGGTGTGAAAGGCCGAGCTTAGATTCACCGCGAGGATCTGATCCCACTTTGCACGCGGAAATTCGGGGATCGCGTCCACATGCTGGATCCCTGCATTGTTCACAAGAATATCACAGCGTCCCGCCTGCGCGATCAGCGCTGCGCAGGCGTCCGGATCCGACAGGTCCGCCGCCACAAGCGTGACAGTGACGCCGAACTCTCTTGAGATGGCGTCGCGCAGGGCACGCGCCTCGTCGGTGGCCTTGCGCCCGTTCAGCACGACATTCGCCCCCGCCTCTGCAAGGCTCCTTGCGATGCCAAGCCCGATTCCCGAGGTTGAGCCGGTAATGACGGCGGTCTTTCCTTTGACGGACATGTCACACTCCTTGCACTGCTAAAGCGTATCGCGTTCAGTCGGCACCACCGGAGTGCGCAAACGCGTTGTGCTTTACCAACGCTGCCTTGCACCGTCCGGTGAATACAATAGCCCAGCCAAACGCGATACGCTTTCGTATGCTGCCACGCAGCGCGGGCAAGATAAATGGCCTTCCGCACCACTGGACAGATTCGCCGGTGCTGGCTGGCTGTTATCTGCGCAGGCGGGGCTGAAGAATTCGCTTTGCCCACGCCTTTCACATAAAGGCCAAACGACAAAAAAAACGCCGGCGCGAAGCCGGCGTTAAGTTATTGAGGCAGGTTTCATACAGGCAAGAAACCTATCGAGCAGTGACTTCTGTATAAGCAATTCACCGTGACCTTCCAAGTTAAAAGTTTGAAAAGACCTGAATCCCCCTCTACGCTGGATCCCAGACAAATAAGGGCCGAGCAGGATTGTTGCCCAGATGAGATCAGATTTTTTCCGCACGACGCTGCGCGCCGGGGTCGTCATGGCTGCGATGGCGTCGGCGTTTTCCGTCAACGCCGAACCGCACCATGGCATAGCTATGTATGGCACCCCTGCCCTGCCACCGGATTTTGTGTCCCTGCCCTATGCCAACCCGTATGCCCCCAAGGGCGGGCGCGTGGTCACTGGCAATATCGGCGGCTTCGACAGCCTCAATCCGTTCATCCAGAAAGGGGACGTTCCTTGGCAGTTGCGGCACCTGACGCACGAGTCCCTTATGGGGCGATCTTATGACGAACCGTTCACGCTTTACGGTCTTCTGGCCGAATCGGTCAAGACCGGCCCCGACCGTGAGTGGGTCGAATTCACCCTCCGCCCCGAGGCCCGATTCTCTGATGGCAGCCCGGTCACAGTCGAGGATGTCATCTGGTCGTATGAGACCATCGGCACCCAAGGCCACGGACGGTATCGCGGGTTCTGGCAAAAGGTGGACCGGATCGAAGCGACGGGCCCGCGCTCTGTACGGCTCACGTTCAATGTGGTGGACCGCGAACTGGCGCTTATCGCCGGGATGCGCCCGATCCTAAAAAAGGCGCAATGGGAGGGCAAGGATTTCGCCGATACCGCGATCGAGGACATCCCCATCGGCTCTGCGCCTTATATGGTGGCTGATTACGAGGTGGGCAGGCATATCACCCTTGAACGCAACCCAGAGTATTGGGGCGCGCGCCTGCCATTCCGACGCGGCACCGGCAATTTCGACGAGATCCGAATCGAGTTCTATGGCGATGAAAGCGTGCTGAAAGAGGCGTTCAAGGCCGGTGCCGTCTCTTACGTACGTGAACTGAACGCGGAAAAATGGGCGACGCAATACGATTTCCCGGCGGTGCAAACCGGCAAGGTCGCGCTTTCCGAGATTCCGCATTCCAAGCCATCCGGCATGACCGGCTTTGTCTTCAACACCCGCCGCGCGCCGCTGGATGACTGGCGGGTGCGCGATGCGCTTATTCATGCGTTCAACTTCGAGTTCATCAACGACACGCTGACCGGCGGGCGGCAGCCGCGCATCACCTCTTATTTCTCGGGGTCCGAACTGGGGATGCGTGACGGCCCCGCGACGGGCCGTGTCCGCGAGTTGCTGGAGCCATTCGAAGCAGAGCTGTTGCCCGGCGCGCTTGAGGGATACGCCCTGCCCCAAAGCGATGGCTCCAAGCGGAACCGGGGCAATATCCGTATCGCCATGCAGCTTTTGAACGAGGCCGGATGGCAGGTTGTGGACGGCGTACTGCGCAATGACGCGGGCCAGCCATTTGAACTGAACGTGCTCTTGCGGCAGGACGGGCTGGTCCAGCAGGCCACAGCCTATATGCAGATCTACGGACAGGCGCTGGAACGTCTGGGCATCGCCCTGAAAATCGAGACGACCGACAGCGCGCAATATGCCGAGCGCGAAGCGAATTTCGATTTCGACATGACCTTCTTTCGCCGTGCCTTTTCGCTCAGCCCCGGCAACGAGCAAAGCTATTACTGGGGTGCCGCCTATGCCGACCAGCCTGGAAGCCGCAATCTGATGGGCATGAAATCCCCCGCCACCGAGGCGATGATCGCGGAAATGCTCTCTGCCGACAGCCGCGATGGTTTCACCGCTGCCGTCCGCGCGCTGGACCGGGTGTTGATTTCAGGTCGCTATGTCATACCGATTCACCAATACGCTGTCGGGCGCATTGCCCACCGTGCCGATCTGGCCTATCCTTCCGACCGGCTGCCGGTGTACGGGGACGGGATATGGTTCCTGCCTTCGGTCTGGTGGTCAGAGGCAGAAAAATAAACGTCAACCGACGAAAAATGAAACCAAGGCAGGTTCACATGAAGAAGATTGCCCTTGTCGCGCTTATCGCGGTCCTTTCGGGCTGTGCCACCGTGGATGGTATCGGACAAGATATCTCGGGCGCGTCGCGCGGGATACAAAGCTGGTTCTGATGCATCACGGCGGGTTTGCCCGCCTGCAACAGTCTTGAAAGACCGCGCCGCGTCGGCTACGGCTGCGGCATGAATATTCTTTGTCTTGGCACCGGTAACTCGGCCCGCTCGATTCTCCTTGAAACCATTCTCAACGAGGAGGGCATGATGCAGGGCATTCGCGCCTTCTCTGCCGGGTCCACCCCGACAAAGGCGGTGGACCCCCACGCGCTGCGCATCCTTGAGGAAAAGGAATACGACATCCTTCCGCTGGAACCGCAAAGCTGGGATCTGTACGCCGGTGACGAGGCCCCGATGATGGATATCGTCATCACTGTCTGCGACGCCGTTGCCAAAAAGGACCAGCCCGAATGGCCCGGCGCGCCGGTCCTGACGCATTGGCCCATGCCGGACCCAACGCAATCCCCCGAAGATGAGCGCGAAAAAGCGGTGCGCACGGCCTATGACCTGCTTAACCGCCGGGTCGAGGCGCTGCTCGATCTGCCCTTTGACAACATGGAACAGGGCGAGTTGCAGGCAACGCTGGACCGGGTTGCGGGGCAAGTGACGTAGGCTAGAGCGTTTCGCGAGAAACCTGACTCACAGCTTTTCGTGAAACGCACGCAACAGACCAGCGTTGCACGCGTTTACAGCCCTTCGAACTGGGCTTTTTGCGTAGCATTCCAGCGGACGACCAGTTGATGGCCGTCCTCGTCCTGCGTCTCTTCCTCGACCAGCCCCTTTTCAAAGAGCCACGCGCGCTTGCGCCCCTCGTCAAAGCCAAGCGTAAACCTGTCGACCTGGGTCGTGCCCGACAGGCGCAGGATGATCGCGTCGCTCAGCGCCTGCATTCCTTCGCCGGTCACGGCGGACAAAAGCTGCACATTTTCGGCACGGGCCGCGCGGTTCGCCACTTCGATGCGCGCATCGGGGCACAGCCGGTCGATCTTGTTCCACACCTCGATCTGCGGGATCGTGTCAGCCACGCCAAGACTGTCCAGGATGGCGCGCACGTCCTCGGCCTGTTGTTCCGTTTCCGGATGCGAGATGTCGCGTACATGGCAAATCAGATCGGCGGCTGTCACCTCTTCCAGCGTGGCGCGAAACGCGGCGACCAGTTCGGTCGGCAGATCGCTGATGAACCCCACCGTGTCTGACAGGATCACCTCTGGCCCGCCACCGGGCAGCGGGATCTTGCGCATGGTTGGGTCAAGCGTGGCGAAAAGCATGTCCTTTGCCATCACCTCGGCCCCGGTCAGCCGATTGAACAGCGTCGATTTGCCCGCATTGGTATAGCCGACAAGCGCGACGATGGGGAACGGCACCTTGGCGCGCGCCTCGCGGTGCAGGCCGCGTGTCTTGGCGACCTTGTCCAGTTGGCGGCGCAGGCGAACAAGCTGTTCGTCGATGGCGCGGCGGTCGGCCTCGATCTGGGTTTCGCCCGGCCCGCCGACAAACCCCAGCCCACCGCGCTGACGTTCCAGGTGGGTCCAGGCCCGCACAAGTCGCGTGCGCTGATAGCTGAGCGCGGCCATTTCCACCTGCAACACGCCTTCGCGAGTGGCGGCGCGATCGCTGAAAATCTCAAGGATCAACCCGGTGCGATCCAGCAGCTTGACCTTGAGCGCCTTTTCCAGATTGCGTTGTTGCACCGGCGTCACAGGACCGTCGATCAACAGCAGCTCCAGTTCCTGTGCCTCGACCAGTGCGCGCAGCTCTTCGACTTTGCCCTTGCCAAACAACATGCCGGGATGCGGTTTTGCCAGCCGCACCACGGTACCGCCCGCCACATCAAGACCGGGCAGCGCATGGGCCAGCGATACGGCCTCTTCCAAGGCGTGCTCTGGCGTGCGCGCCATGTCCTTGGTGGGAATGTCGGGGTGCAGAACCCAGGCGCGGGTGTCGTCGGCCTTGGTCAGCGTCAAGACGCGTCGTCACCGTCATAAAGGTTGACGGGCTGCGATGGCATGATCGTGGACACGGCGTGCTTGTAGACAAGCTGGGATTGTCCGTCTCTGCGCAGAAGAATGCAGAAATTGTCAAACCAGGTGATGACCCCCTGCAATTTGACACCATTGATCAAGAAGACGGTCACGGGAATCTTGGTCTTGCGCACCTGATTGAGGAACGCGTCCTGAAGATTCTGTCGGTCTGTCGCCATGTTATTCAAAGCCTTTGTTCTTGTATGCGCCGCGCCTCGGCACAATCTCTCCCTCGGTCAGAGTATGAAGCGCGTGAAGGCGAGTTTCCAGCCCAAAAATCAATTTGTTGACATGCTCCTGTCACGCGGCGTTGTCAGTCACCCCACAGCGCCGGATTGAACAGCGCGATGATCGCCAGCGTTTCCAGCCGGCCCACGACCATCGCCGCAGCAAACACCATCTTTGTTCCATCGCTGAGTTGCAATAGGGCAATCGGCGTGTCCGCCGCGACCTGGGTCAGCGGCCCTGCGGTTGTCAGCCCCGCGATGGTCAACACAAGCGCCTCCTGGAATTCGGCGCCGAAAGCGGCCATCGCCATGGTGATCAAGGCCAGCGAAAGCGCGAACAGCATGAAGAAAATCCATGCGATAAAGGCCCCCTGTCGGCGGATGCGCTTGCGGCGCGCTCCGGCACGGCCCACCGATGACGGGTGTACCAGCCGCTCCATCTCTCGTTGTCCGTTCAGGTACAGCGCATAGACCCGCAACAGTTTCACGCCGCCCGCCGTGGTGGCCACGCCACCGCCCAGCATCGCCAGCCCCATCAGCAACAGGCCCGGTGTGCCCACGCCCGACCACAGCCGCGCGTCATCCCAGGCCGCACTTTCAAAGCCGGTGGTCGACAGAAAGGACAGCACGGTGAATAGCGATCCCCAAAGCGCACTCGCCGCCAGACCGAATGTCTCCATCTCGGCGGCGTCCACATCGAAGGTCGCGATCCAGTGCCGCGAAAACAAGAACACCGGTACCGTGATCACCAGCGCCATGCCGATGCGAAATTCGGGATCTTCCAGCAGGCTTGTGCGTCGGGCCGAGACGGTATCGGTGGAAAAGGTCAGCCGCGACAGCGCGAAGAACATGAACAGAAAGACCAACGCCTCGCCGCCCAGACCGGAATTCGCGTTTTCAAGCCCGCCTACCGCCGAGATTCCGCTGGTGGCCATGGTCGACATCGCGTGGACGATTGCCACAAGCGGCGCATCGCCGCTCATCAGCAAAAGCACCCAAAGCACCCCGGTCAGCCCGATATAGATCGGCGCAAGATCCCATGTCGCCTGCGATAGCCGGCGCGAGGATGCGGCGCGCTGAAACCGCTCGAACCGCCCGTCGGGGGAGCCCTGCCCCGGCTCGCCCGTCACCGTCACCTCGAACCCGCCCAGATTGAGCGGCTCCAGCACCGCCGCAGCCATGATCCAGATCAGCAGCCCACCCAGCCACCCGACCATCCCGCGCCACAGGTGCAGGGTATCCACCAGCCTGCGCGGATCGTCGAACAGCGTGGCGCCCGTCGTCGTAAGGCCAGAGACCATCTCGACATAGGCATTGAGAAAGCGTGTCGTCTCCAGCCCTTCATAGAAGGGCACGGCGAGATATAGCGGCAACGCGGTATAGGTCAGAAACAGCGACCCAAGATTTTCCAGATCCGTGCGGTCGCGGCCGATTTGCCCCGATATCGCCAGACCGATGATCGACACACCCGCGATTCCAAGCACAGAGGCATAGAAAAACGCCCGCGCCACGCTGTGGTCCTCGTGATACAACGCATGCAGGGCGGGCACCAACATGGCAAACGCGGCCAGCCCCGTCAGCACAAGGATCAGTGGGAATTTCAGCAAGCGGTCGATCATGCGAACGCTCCGCGCATCAGAAAAAATCTATCGAGACCTGTAGCAGTTGCTCGACCGCTGCCACGTCATCGGACAACGAGAACAGAACCACCACGTCACCAGCCTCGATCCGCAAACTTCCGGCGGGTTTCTTGATTACCCCGTTCTTGAGCACGCCACCCACCAGCACGCCTTCGGGAAAGTCGATGTCGCGAATCGCCAGACCTGCGATCGACGAGGTGGACATCACCTCGGCCTCGATCACCTCGGCCTCCGCATCGCCAAGCGAATAGACCGCGCGCACGCGTCCGCTGCGGATATGACGCAGGATCGAGCTGACGGTGGTGGCGCGCGGGTTGATATAGGCGTCGATGCCAAGCGGGCCCATAAGCGGCAAAAGCGTGGGATCGTTGATCAGCGCAATGGCATAGGGGCAGCCCTCGGCCTTGGCGCGCACGGCGGACAGCATGTTGGTCTTGTCGTCATCGGTGACGGCCAGAACGGCATCCGCGCGGGAAATTCCGGCTTCTTCCAGAAGCTGGCTGTCCAGCCCGTCGCCATGCAGAACGATGGTTCGTTCCAGCACCTCGGCGGCGCGCTCGGCGCAGCCGCGCTCGCGCTCGATCACCTTGGTGCGGGTACGCTTGCCGCGCTCTTCGAGCTTGCGCGCGACCGCCAGCCCGATATTGCCACCGCCGATGATAACGAGGCGTTCCTGTTTTTTCTGCTCCTTGCCGAACACTTCGACGGTGCGGGCGATATCCTCGATCGGGGCAAAGACATACGCCTGATCCCCGGCAAAAAGCTGATCGCCGGATTCGGGTGCAAACAGGCGACCGTCGCGGCGGATGCCAAGCACCACCGCCCGCAAGGTCGAGAACAGATCGGACAATTGCCGCAGCGGCGTGTTGACGATGGGGCAGTCCTCTTCGACGCGCAGCCCCAAAAGCTGCGCCCGGCCATTCATGAACGTCTCGGTATCAAAGGCCGCAGGCGCCGCAAGACGCTGCAACGCGGCCTCGGCCACCTCGCGTTCGGGGCTGATCATCACGTCGATGGGCATGTGATCGCGCCGGTAAAGATCTGAATAGCTTGCCTCCAGATAGCTTTGCGAGCGCAGACGCGCGATCTTGCGCGAGATGGCGAATACCGAATGGGCCACCTGACAGCTGACCATGTTGACCTCGTCGGAATAGGTCGCGGCAATGATCATGTCGGCATCGCGCGCGCCCGCGCGCTCCAGAACGTCGGGGTAACTGGCAAAGCCTGTGATGCCCTGTACGTCAAGCGTTTCTGTGGCCCGGCGCACAAGGTCGGGATTGTTGTCGACCACGGTAACGTCGTTACGTTCGCCTGACAGGTGCCGCGCGATCTGCCAGCCCACCTGACCGGCCCCGCAGATGATGACCTTCATGGGTCTCGCCTCTTGATGAACCAAGAACCGCTGGCATGACAGAAGCCCGCGTCACGGTCAATTGCTTTGTCCCAAAGCCCCGCGCGTGGCCCGAGCGTCAGGACAGCCCCACCGCCGCGCCTGTCGTGCTGTCCTCGTCGCAACCGCGCCCGCCCTTGGCCCCCGTGACCACGCCGAGCGATTTCAACTTGCGGTGCAGGGCGCTGCGCTCCATCCCGACGAATTCCGCAGTGCGGCTGATATTGCCGCCAAAGCGGTTGATCTGGGTCATCAGGTATTCCCGCTCGAACGCCTCGCGCGCCTCGCGCAGGGGCATGGTGGCAACCGTGCCCGACAGCACGACGCGCCCCTCTTCGGCGGGTGCCGCCGTCTCGCCGGGGATTTCGCGGGCCTCGATCGCGTCCTGCCCCTCGCCAAGGATCAGCACACGCTCGATCACGTTGCGCAACTGGCGCACGTTGCCCGGCCAGCGCATCGTCTGAAGCAAGGCAGCGGCCTCTTCGCCCAATTCGCGCAGTGGCAGGCCCTGATCGCGGTTGAGCGCGGAGATGAAATGCGCGGCCAGCGCGGGCACGTCCTCGCGCCGGTCCTCAAGGCTGGGCACACGGATCGGCACCACGTTGAGCCGGTGGTACAGTTCCCGGCGGAACCGGTCGGCGGCGATCTCTTCTTCCAGATCCCGGCTGGTCGAAGAAATCACCCGCAGATCCACCTGCACCTTGTCGCTGCCGCCCACCCGCAGGAATGTCTGATCGACCAACACGCGCAGGATCTTGGATTGGGTGCCAAGCGGCATGTCCGCGACCTCGTCGAAATAGATCACTCCGCCATTCGCCTCTTCCAGCAGGCCCGGCACGATGCCGGTATCCTCGCCCTCGCGGCCGAACAGCACCTCTTCCATCCGGTCCGGCTCGATCGAGGCGCAGCCGACACAGATGAACGGCGCTGTCGCGCGCCCCGAATTGCCGTGGATATAGCGCGCCGCCAGTTCCTTGCCCGACCCGGCCGGGCCGGACAGCATCACGCGACCATTCGATTTGGTCACCTTGTCAAGCTGACCGAGCAGCGTGCGGAACGCGGGGCTGTCACCCAGCATCTCGGACGGCGCGCTGCCCTGTTGCCGGAGCGAGATATTCTCGCGGCGCAGACGGCTGGTTTCCATGCCGCGTCGTATCACCACCAGAAGCTGGTCGATATTGAACGGCTTTTCGATGAAATCATACGCGCCCTGCTTGATGGCGGCGACCGCGATCTCGATATTTCCATGGCCCGAGATAATCACGACAGGCACCTCGGGGTAGTCGCGCTTGACCGACTTGAGAATGTCGATCCCGTCCATGTTGCTGTCCTTGAGCCAGATATCCAGGATCAACAGGCTGGGGCGCTCTTTCTCGATCTGGGCCATCGCCTCGTCCGAGTTTCCAGCCAGCCGCGTGATAAAACCTTCATCCTCAAGAATATCGGAAATAAGTTCGCGAATATCGCGTTCGTCGTCAACAATCAGAATATCGCTCATATCAACCTCATACCGCGTGTTTCTCTTCGACCGGCCCGATCGCCGCCGCCGTCAGCGGCAGGCGCAGCACCGCCATGGCGCCGTAATGCGCGCCTTGTCCAAAGGGCGGCGCATCTTCCAGGGCAAGCGTGCCGCCATGTTCCTCGATGATCTTCTTGACGATGGGCAGGCCCAGCCCGGTGCCTTTTTCGCGTGTCGTAACGTAAGGCTCGAACAGGCGCGACCGGTCCTCGGGCAGGCCGATGCCATTATCCGCGATGCGGATCAGCGCGCTTGTATCGTCACGCTCACTGGTGACGCGGATCTCAGCCTCATGCGGCTCTGGTGCGCCTTTTTCGTACAGGCTTTCAATGGCTTCGCCTGCGTTCTTCATCAGGTTTGTCAGCGCCTGGCTTAACATGGTGACATCCACATCGGCCCAAAGCCGGTCATCGGCCAAAGCGATCGTAAAGCGCACGCCGGGCTGGCCTGCCTCTTGCAACAGCACCGACTCCCGCAAAAGCCGGGTCAGGCTTTCGGTCTGGGTCTGCGGCTCGGGCATCCGGGCGAACTTGGAAAACTCGTCAACGATGCGCCGCAGGTCATTTGTCTGGCGCACGACGACATCGGTGAGCTGTTCGAGGCTTGCGGCCTGTTCCTCGTCCAGCTGGCGTGAAAACTTGCGCTTGATACGCTCCGCCGAAAGCTGGATGGGCGTCAGCGGGTTCTTGATCTCATGCGCGATGCGCCGGGCCACATCGCCCCATGCCGCCATGCGTTGCGCCGTAACCAGATCGGTCACGTCGTCGAAGGCCACCACGTAGCCCTCGCGCCGCGCATCGCGGTTGTAGCGCGTCGACATCCGCACCAGCAGGCTTTCCATGCCGCCACCTCGGCTGACCTTGATCTCTTCCTGCACGAAGCCCGACTTCGCCACGCGCAGCTTTTCAAAAAGCGCGCCGAATTCCGGCACGGCCACGCTGAGCGCGACCGATTGCTGATCCTCCTGCCAATCCAGCAGCCGCTCGGCGGCACGGTTGACAAAGGTAACACGCCCCTTGGCATCCAGTCCCACGACCCCCGAACTGACAGAGCCAAGCACGGAATCGAACAGCCGCCGCCGCCGTTCGATTTGTTGAGTATTGGCCAGAAGACGTTCACGCTGTTGTTTCAACTGGCGGGTCATCTGGTTGAAATAGCTCGATAACATGCCGATCTCATCGTCGCCGTCCTCTTCGCGCACCTGCACGTCCAGATCGCCCTCGCCGACGCGCTGTGCCGCGCTGGTCAACCGCCCCACGGGGCGTGACAGGCGCTCTGCGAACCACATGCCAAGCCAGATCGCGGCAAGGATCAGGATCAACGCGAAACCAAGGTAAAGCAGGCCGAATTCAAACAGTACACGATCGCGTTCATCTTCGCGTTGTTGGTAGAAACGCGCGGTTTCCTGCGTTTCGTCCAACAGGCTCAGGATCGCGCCATCCACATTTCGGCTGACATACAGATAGCGGTCGGGGATTTCTGCCAGCGGCAGCAACGCGCGAAACTCGTTGTTGTCCCAATCCTGAATCACCAGAACGCCCGCCTCTACCGCGTTTTCGATCTGGGCGCGGGTGGGTTCCTCATAATCGAACAGATAGGATCGTTCGCCCCGCGCGCGAAGATCGCCGGTGCCGTCGATCACGAAAGCCTCGCGCAGGCCGCGCTGGATCTCTCGCTGGCCGCGCGACAGGATCTGCCTTATGTCGCCATCATCCAGAAACACCGTCGCGCGCTTGGTCGCGTTGATCAAAGAGGCCAGCGCGCGCGCATCGGTCACCAGATCGCGGCGGTGTTCCTCCTCATAGGCTTGTGCGGCGGCAACAGAACTGTCGACCACACGCCCGACCCGGTCCGAAAACCACGCCTCCAGGCCCATGTTGACGGACAATGTCGCAAAGACAGCCACCGTGATCGTGGGCAAAAGCGCCATGACCGCAAAGACCCCGGTCAGACGCAGGTGCAGGCGCGATCCAGCGGATTTACGCCGCCGCGCCGCCACCATCTGCGCCACCCGTTGCAGCACAAGTGCCGCGATCATGATGATATACACCAGGTCCGCCAGCAGCACGATGCGCAGGGTCTGCGAATTGCTGCCCTGATCCAAAGGCCCCATCACCGCATAGGTCAGCACCGCCAGCACCGGCCCCAAAAGCACCAGAGCAAAAGTGGCCACGTTGCGCACCTTTTGAAGCCGCCGCAGACGGTCCACGCGCTCCCAAGTCCAGCTGCGTGCTTTTGCGGTCACGCACATCCCCCATCAGGTCGTGGCACTTGCCAAGCCATCCCCAAGATGTGGCCCGACAGCGGGCACTTGCCCTTTTCAGGCCACAGTGATGTTGCAGTTTTACATCAACTTGCGGCGGCGTGTCACGCGAATATCCAGATCGGTGATCTTCTTGCGCAGGGTATTTCGATTTATTCCCAGCAAATCGGCGCATTTCGCCTGATTTCCGCCCGTTGCATCCAGCGCGATCTCGATCAGGGGCAATTCCAGCTCGCGCAGGATTCTCCCGTACAGCCCCGGAGGCGGCAGCACATTGCCGTGCAGATCGAAATAGCGCCGCAAATGCCGGGCAATACTGTCGGACAGGTTTTCGCCGGTGCCACGCCCCATGACGGGGGCGGCCTCGGGCTGATTGCCCAACACGGCCTCAACCTCGACCCGGCTGATCTGATCGGTGCGCGCGGTCAGGCCCAGCCGTTGCACGGCGTTTTCCAACTGGCGCACATTGCCGGGCCAGCTATAGGCGCGCATCAGCTCCATCGCGTCCTCGGACAGACGGCGCGCGGGCTGTCCGTCGCGCTCGGCACGGGTCAGGAAATGCTCGGCCAGAAGCGGGATGTCGTCAACCCGCGCCCGCAGCGACGGCACTTCTACCACAGCACCAGAAAGCCGGTAATACAGATCTTCGCGCATCCGGCCCTCTTCCAGCCGGTCGGCAAGGCGGCCAAGGCTGGTGGCCATGAAGCGCGGCACATGATCACCGGGCGCATCCATCATCCGCACCACGCGGGCCTGTGCGTCCATGTCCAGATCGCCCACACCATCAAGCACGATGGTACCGCCCTTGGCGCGCGCCATAACCCGGCTTGGCCCCTCAAGATCGGCCAGATCGCCAGGCGTCACCGTCACGAAGGGCAGCGTGCGCCGGTCAGAGAAATCGTGGATCGCCCGCGCGATCAGGGTCTTGCCAGTGCCGGATTCGCCGGTGATCAGCACCGGCAGGTCGGTATTCATCAGCCGCGCCACCACCCGGTACAGCGCCTGCATGGCCGCCGTGCGCCCCACCAGCGGCAACTCGTCAGGCCGCTCCTGGGCGCCGCTATTGGCGCTGGTGCTGCGCGCCCCACGCGATTCCAGTGCGCGGGCCGTGCGTTTCATCAGGTCAGGCAGGTCAAAGGGCTTGGGCAGGTAATCAAAGGCCGCGGCCTCTTCGGCCTGAATCGCCGTCATGATGGTGTTCTGCGCCGAGATCACGATGACCGGCAGGCCGGGACGATCCTGCCCGATCTTTGGCAGCATCTCCAGCCCGTTGCCGTCGGGCATCATCACATCGGTGATCACCGCGTCGCCCTTGCCCTCGCCCACCCATCGCATCAGCGTGGTAAGAGAGCTGGTGGCATGAACCCGGCACCCCGCCCGCGTCAACGCCTGCGTGAGAACCGTCCGTATCGTGCGGTCGTCATCGGCGACCAGAACAGTGCCATCCATCAGTCATCCTCCATTTCCTGTTCGGCCCTCGGCAAAGAGATCTTGAACGCCGTTCTTCCCGGCACCGAACTGACCGAGATCCACCCTTCATGGTCCGAGATGATTTTCGCTGCGAGCGCCAGGCCAAGGCCGGTGCCGTTCTCGCGCCCCGACACGAACGGGTCGAACACATCATTGGCAATCTCGGAGGGCAGGCCCGGCCCGTTGTCGATCACCTCGATCTGAAGCGGCAGCGACTTGCCATCGCCCGCCCCCCGGCGCACCCGCAAGGACTGTTGGTAAAAGCTGTGCAAGGTGATCGTCCCCCCCTCCTTGCCAGCCGCCTCCGTCGCGTTTTTCAAAAGGTTCTGGATAACCTGAAGCAACTGATCGGGGTCACCCAGGGCCATGGGCAAGGACGGATCGTAATCCTCGACAATCGTCATGTTTGCGGCAAAGCCGACCAGCGCAGAGCGTCGCGCGCGATCAAGCACGTCATGCAGGTTGACGGCCCGCAGTTTGGGCGCGGTGACATTGCCGAACTGTTCGACCTGCTCCAGAAGTTTCACGATCCGTCGGCTTTCCGACACGATCAGGTCCGTCAGTTCAAGATCCTGCTGGCTGAGGTTCATCGACAAAAGCTGCGCCGCGCCGGTTATGCCCGCCAGTGGGTTCTTGATTTCATGGGCCAGCATCTCGGCCATGCCGATAGCCGATTTCGCAGCCGACTTAACAGATTGGCTTTGCGTGACCCGTCCCGCCAGTTCGCGCGGCGAAATCAACAGGATCATGTGACCGGGCTGAGCGGACAGCGGCGCGATTTGCAGGTTGCATTGCAGCGGAGCGCGGTCGCCAGTGCCCACATCCACGTCATTCACGAAAAGCGGCGCGTTCTTTTCGCGCGCGCGGTCCAGCGCGGCCTCCAGCGGGGCATCCACGGCCAGCCTGTCCCAGACGGGCTGCCAGCGGATCGCCTTGTCCGAAGTCATGAAAAACCCCTCGGCGGCCGGGTTGATCTCGACGATGCGATCCTGCGCGTCCAGGATGATCGCGGGCACCGGCAGCGAGGTCCAGACGGAATCTTCGATCTCGGTCATGCTGCCTGCCGCTCCGTTGTTGTCAGCGCGTCGTCAAGACGCGTCATCACCTTGCCGGGGTCGGCTTCGGTCAGCACATCGCGGCGCAGCGCGACGGGTGTTTCGGCCACATCCATGTACCAGCCCAGATGCTTGCGCGCGACGCGACGGCCCAGATCCGTGCCGTAAAAGGACAGCATGTCCTCGTAATGCCCCTGTGCCATGCGGGCGAAATCCGCGCCTTGCGGCACCTGTGGCGCGGGCGTGCCGTACAGCGCCGCGGCGATGCGCGCGGGCATCCATGGCCGGCCCTGCGCGCCGCGCCCGATCATCACGCCATCGGCCCCCGATTGCGCGAGCGCCGCGCGCGCATCGGCCATGTTGCGGATATCGCCATTGGCAACGACCGGGATCGACACCGCCTGCTTGACCGCCGCGATTGCCGCCCAATCGGCGCGCCCCTTGTAGAACTGACAGCGCGTGCGGCCGTGAATGGTGATCATCGCCACGCCTGCCGCCTCGGCCCGGCGCGCCAATTCGGGCGCGTTCAACAGGTCATTGTCCCAGCCCAGCCGTGTCTTGAGCGTCACCGGCACCTTGACCGCGCCGACCACCGCATCGATCAGGGACAGCGCGTGATCAAGATCCCGCATCAAGGCCGATCCGCTGGCCCCGGTGCCGCTGGCGCTGGTCACTTTCTTGGCCGGACAGCCCATGTTGATGTCGATGATGCGCGCGCCCTGTGCCTCGATCCGGCGCGCGGCCTCTGCCATCCAATGCGCTTCGCGGCCCGCAAGTTGTACGGCCGTATTCTCGATGCCAAGGCCAAGCTCGGCCTTTTCCCGCGTGCCGGGTCTGGCCTGCACCATGTCCTGGCTCGCGATCATCTCGCTGACCACCAGACCCGCCCCAAAACGCGACACGAGGTTGCGAAACGGCAGATCTGTGATTCCTGCCAGCGGGGCCAGAAGAACGGGCGGAAAAAGTGATGTATCAGAGAGCGCCAAAACGCTCGGCAAGTCCTTGTTCATGGGGTTGTTCTACGCAGGCTCCGCGCCAAAGACAAATAGTTATGCTCAAAATAAGGGCGCGAAAGCGTGACTGCCTATATTTTAACCTCTGGCGCCGATGGGCCGCTGCCGCCTCAAGCCATTGCCGACAATTGCCTCACCCGCAAGACCCGTGAAACCCGCGCCATGCCCGCAGGCCCATTGCCACCACGCCGCGCCGCGCGTAATCAGATCCCATGACAGCCTACGCCCTTATCGTGGCCGCAGGGCGCGGAACCCGCGCAGGCGGCGATCAACCCAAACAATGGCAGATGCTTGCCGGTCGCCGCGTGCTGGACTGGACGCTTGACGCCTTTCGCACCGCCCCCGCGATCACCCGCATCGTCGTGGTCCTGCACCCCGACGAGATGGACAGGCTGACCCCCGATGAAGGTATCGTTACGGTCGCGGGCGGTGCCACCCGCGCGCAATCGGTGCGCAACGGGCTGGATTGGCTTGCCGCGCTGCCCGATCCGCCCGACCTTGTGCTGATCCACGATGCCGCGCGCTGTTGCCTGCCGCAGACGGTGATCGCGGATATCCTTGACGCGTTGCGGCACGACAAGACCCCAGCCGCGGCCCCTGCCCTGCCCGTCACCGATGCGCTTTGGCGCGGTGATGCGGGTCGGGTGCGTGGCACACAGGATCGCACCGGGCTTTACCGCGCGCAGACCCCGCAAGGGTTTGATTTTGCCGCGATCCTTGCCGCGCATCGCGCCCATGATGGTAACGCGGCAGACGATGTGGAAGTGGCCCGCGCCCATGGCCTGCCCGTGCGCATCGTTCCCGGCGACGAGCGCAACCTCAAGATCACCACGCCCGCCGATTTCGCACGGGCCGAAACCATCCTGACCGCCCGAAAGGAGCCCCCCTTGATCGACATTCGCACCGGCACCGGCTTTGACGTACATCGTTTCGGCGAGGGAGATCATGTCACGCTTTGCGGCGTGGCGGTTGCCCATGATCGCGGTTTGCAAGGGCATTCGGATGCCGATGTGGGGATGCACGCGCTGACGGATGCGCTGTATGGTGCCTTGGCAATGGGCGATATCGGGCGGCATTTCCCGCCCTCCGATCCGCAATGGAAAGGGGCGGCCAGCGACATCTTTCTGCGCCATGCCGTGGATCTGGTGGCAAGCAACGGGTTTCGCATCACCAATGTGGATGTCACCCTGATTTGCGAACGCCCCAAGATCGGCCCCCATGCCGCGGCGATGATCGCGGCCCTGTCGGACATCATGGGGCTGGAGCGTGACCGCGTTTCGGTAAAGGCCACCACCTCTGAACGGCTTGGCTTTACCGGCCGGGAAGAGGGCATCGCGGCGCAGGCCGTGGCAACATTGGTGAAAACATGAGCGCAACACATTGGATCGCCACGTTTTTCGGCGTCGGCCACCTGCGTCCCGCGCCGGGGACCTGGGGCTCTCTTGCGGCGCTGCCCGTGGCCGGGCTGTTGCATGTCGCGGGCGGGCCGCTGTTGTTGGGTCTGGGTGTGGTCGGGGTCTTTGCGCTTGGCTGGTGGGCCACGGCACAAGAGACCGCGGGCAAGGCGGATCAAGACCCGTCCGAGATCGTGATCGACGAGGTGGCCGGGCAATGGCTCGCTTTTTTGCCCGTGTCCATCGGCGCGGCTCATGCAGGGGCGGCGCTTGGCGATCTGTGGCCTGGCTGGATCACGGCCTTTGTGTTGTTCCGGCTGTTCGACATCTGGAAACCCGGCCCCATCGGCTGGGCGGATCGGCGCGGTGACGCGCTTGGGGTCATGCTGGACGATATGCTCGCCGGTCTGGCCGCCGCCATCGGGGTGGTCGCTTTCGCGGCGCTATCGCATGGGGTGTTTGGCCTATGAGCGCGCGCGGGATCCTTGACGCGGCAAAGGCGCGGGGCGTGATGATTGCCACGGCGGAATCCTGCACCGGTGGCATGGTATCGGCGGCGCTGACGGATATCGCCGGGTCTTCCGCCATGTTCGAGCGCGGCTTTGTTACCTACACCAATCGCGCCAAGACAGAGATGCTGGGCGTCAGCCCCGACACGCTGACGGCGCATGGCGCGGTGTCCGAACAGGTGGCGCGCGACATGGCCGAAGGCGCGCTTGCCCGGTCCGGTGCGGCGCTGGCCGTGTCGATCACCGGCATCGCCGGCCCCGGCGGATCAGAGCACAAGCCCGAAGGCCGGGTCTGTTTCGGGCTGGCGCGGGTGGGGTGCCCGACATCCACCGAAACGCAGGACTTCGGGGCACCGGGCCGGGAACACGTGCGCGCACTGGCGCGGGATCACGCGCTTGGCCTTCTTTTGCAGGCGCTACAAGACACCGGCGATGAACCGCCCGCGCCTCAGGACGCGCCGTAAAGCGCCTCCGCGCGTTTTTCAAAGGCCCGCACGATGCGTTTCATCGCCTCGTAGAAAAACAGCTCGGCGGCCGATTGCAGCAGGCGGCTGCGCAGTTTGAAATCCACGTCGAACTGCACCTCGCACCCGCCCTCTGGCTTGTCGGCAAAGGCCCAGTTGGAGCGCATGAAGTCAAACGGGCCATCCAGATATTCCGTCTCGATCCGCTTCTCCGCATCCCAAAGCACAACGCGGCTGCCAAAGCGTTCGCGGAACACCTTGAAGCTGATCACCAGATCCGCCTCCATCTCGCGCGCGCCGTCCGGGCGCAGCGTGATACTGCGCACGCGTGCGGCCGCCGTCCATGGCAGGAATTTGGGATAATTCCCCACATCCGCCACCAGATCGTACATCTGCTGCGCGCTATAGGGCAGCTGGCGGGTTTCTGCATGGGATGGCATCGGCTGATCTTTGTCCGCGTTCCTTGTGAAGGTGAGCCGCTGTGTCCTAGACTGACGCTTGAAATGCAAGGGAAACCCCCGCACCTGATTTCAATAACGCATCCTTTTCCATAAAATCCCGGAGTATCATGAATTATCACTGGCTTTTTCGCATGGCCCGATGGGCCCGCAATCCGCCCAGCGAGGGGCGGGTCAAACTCGTGCTGGCGATCATCCTGGCGTGTATCGTGCTGTTCGGGATCGAATATATCTGGGGCCTGCCCGACTGGATGGCGATGGAGCCACGCGGCATACGCTATCGGCCATGAGCGGCTGTGACAGTGGCAAATGGCGCACCCAGTAGGATTCGAACCTACGACCTTCGCCTTCGGAGGGCGACACTCTATCCAGCTGAGCTATGGGTGCGTTACTGCGGTCTATAGCCGCTCTGGGGGCGTGTCGCAATCAGGAAAATACGCCTTCATCGGTCAAGCACTTCTCGCGGTGGTGCGGGGCCTGGCCGATGGCCGGATCATGGTGCGTTGCGGTCACTCGAATTTATTTAGGGGCAACTCGTCAGCCAAAAAGATCATGCGCCAGTTCCAGCGCGTCGATCAGCGCATCGACCTCGGCCTCTGTATTATAGGCGGCAAAGGACGCGCGGCAGGTCGCGGTGATCTGCATGTGCTCCATCAGCGGCCCGCAGCAATGCTGACCCGCACGCACGGCCACGCCTTTTTTGTCGAGGATGGTCGACACGTCATGCGCATGGGCCGCGCCATCCAGCGTGAAGGAGAAAATCGCGGCCTTGTCGGGCGTCGTGCCCTGCACCGTCAGCCAGTTCAGCCCGCCCAGCCGGTCAACCGCGTAATCGCGCAGCCGGTCTTCATGGGCGGCGATGTTCTCCATCCCAAGACCCATCATGTAATCGAGCGCCACGCCAAGCCCGATGGTCTGGACGATGCCGGGCGTGCCCGCCTCGAACTTCATCGGCGCGTCGTTGTAGATCACGGCGTCCTTGCTGACCTCGCGGATCATGTCGCCGCCGCCCATGAAGGGCTGCATTTCCGCCAGCCTGTCCTTGTGGACATAGATCGCGCCCGATCCCGAAGGCCCGTACAGCTTGTGCCCGGTGATGGCGTAGAAATCCGCGCCCATCTCGTCAAGGTTCAGCGGCATGTGAACCGCCGCCTGAGAGCCGTCGACCAGCACAGGCACACCCTTGGCATGGGCACCGTCGATGATCGTCTTCACGTCAACCTTGGTGCCCAGAACGTTGGACAAATGCGTGACCGCGACCAGTTTCGTCTTTGGCCCGATCGCGTCGATCACCTTTTGCGGGTCCAGCGCGCCCCGGCTGTCCACATCCACCCATTTCAAGGCTACCCCCTGCCGCTCGCGCAGGAAATGCCATGGCACGATGTTGGCGTGATGTTCCATCACGCTCAGCACGATCTCGTCACCCATCTCCATCCGGGGCATCGCCCAGCCATAGGCGACCATGTTGATCCCCTCTGTGGTGCCGGAATTGAGGATGATCTGGTCTTCATCCGCCACGCCGAGGAACTTCGCGATGATGCCGCGCACGCCCTCGTATTTCTCGGTCGCCAGGTTCGACAGGTAATGCAGGCCGCGATGCACGTTCGCATATTCCTCGGCATAGGCGCAGGTGATGGCGTCGATCACCACCTGCGGCTTTTGCGCGCTGGCCCCGTTATCAAGGTAGACCAGCGGCTTGCCGTTCACCTCACGCGACAGGATCGGGAAATCCGCGCGGACCTTCTGCACGTCAAGCATATCAGACTCCTCCGGTCAGTCCGGCAAAGAGCGACAGCACCGCCCCCATGAAGATCGACAAGCCGATCAGCACGCCCAGAACCGACATCAATAGAACACCAAAGGCCTTTATCGGGCTGTTGAACCCGTGAGCCTCGTCAAGAAAGCCGACCACGGCCCAAGGCCACCAGACGAAAAAGGCGAAAAACCCCAGCGTGGTCACGAAGGGCAAGATGAGGCCCGCAACCGAAAGGGCAAGGATCACGCAGAACCCGACCACCTGAAGCCATGTGATGACCGCCAGCACATCCACCAGCCGTCCCTGCCCGCCAAGCGTCTGGCCAACCCAGAGCAAAACAAAGATCGACAGAACCGCCCGCCCCCATTGCATCAGCGCAAAGATCAGCGGCGATGAGTAGCCTGGGCTGCCACGGGCCATTTCGCCCACGTCGCCCTCGGGCAGTTCGGCCATTTGCAACAGGCCGGAAAAGATCAACGAGGTCAGCACCGACACCAGCGACAGCGCCAGCCACAGCGCCTGCGGCGGCAGATCCATTGCCAGAATCTGCCGGGCCGCCGCGCGCGGGCTTTTCAGGGTCAGTACAAACAGCGGTTTGAAGCCGTCATATGTCATGCGTCACGCTCCCAACCTGCGACATACAGGTTGCTGACCACAAACCACAGGAACACCGCAAGCCAAATCGCACCGACCGCAAGCAAGCCGGGTCCGGGGCCGACGAAGCCTGCTACCAATCCGTTCAACAGCATCAAGGGGCTTGCCGCCAGAAAGGCCCAGAAGAGCGCCAGTCGCGCGCCAAAGGGCGTCATCTGCGCGGCACCTGCCACCCGGCTGATCAGGTAGGCCAGAAACCCAAGCAGGTAGAATACCAGCGGCATGATAAAGACCCACGCCATCAGCGCACCACCCAGCATCGGTTGCAGCTCCTGCTCGCTCAGATGCGCCTCGCGCGCCAGACGCGGCCATTGCGCGATGAATGTCAGCAGGCAGCCGGCCATCAGAATGGCCAGCAGCCGCCCCTCGCGCGCACCCATCTCCAGAAGTCGGCGCATGACCGGCCTTGGCCCGCGGTAGGACGCCGCGATGTCTGTTGTCACTGGCATCAGCCGCGCCGCCGCTCCAGCCAGCTACCCAGCTTTTCGACCATGTCGGCGCGCAGATCCTCGTCTTCGATCTCCTCCACCGCCTCGGCAAGGAAGGCCAGCGTCAGAAGATCCGTCGCAATCGGCTTGGGCACACCGCGCGCGCGCAGGTAGAACAGCCCCTCTTCGTCGATCGCCCCAGAGGTAGAGCCATGCGAACAGGCCACATCGTCGGCATAGATTTCCAGTTCGGGCTTGGCCAGAAACTCGCTGTCACCATCCAGAAGCAAAGACTGGCTGATCTGGTAGCCATCGGTCTTTTGCGCGCCCGCCTTGACAAGGATCTTGCCCTGAAACACGCCCACGGCCCCGTTGCGCAGCACCTTCTTGAACACCTGACGGCTTTCGCAATTCACCGCGTCATGGGTGATGAACACCGTGTCGTCATGGTGAAAATCACCATCGCCCACACAGGCCCCCGCCACATGCGCCACCGCGTCGTCGCCGGTCAGCTCGATCACGCATTCATTGCGCGTCAGGATGCCATTGGCTGTCATGGTAAAGGACTTGAACGTGCTTTCCCGGCCCAGACGGGCGAAAAGATGCGTCACCGCGCGGCGTTCATGGTCGCGTCCCTGGGTGCGGACATGGTGAAATGTGGCGGTGTCCGCGATCTCAACTTCCATCACCTTGTTGAAGCGTGCCGCCGCCGGTCCGTTTTCCAGAACGGTCAGCTCCGCGCCATCGTCCAGCTTGATGACATGGTGCAACATCGCATCTGAAGCCTCTGATTTATGGTGATAAATCAGGTTTATCGGCTTTGTCGCCTTGCCGGTGACATGGATCAGCACGCCATCCGTGGCCATTGCCGAGTTAAGCGCGGCAAGCGGGCGCGCCACCGGGGTCTGACCGTTGGTTTCCAGCACGCCATAGACATCGCGCGCCCAGTGGATGTCCTTTTGCGCGGCCTCTTGCAACCGCTCGATACTGACGCCTTCAAGGCTCAGGTCGTCGCTGGCATCCGCGTCAAAAACGCCATCGACAAAGACGATGCTGAGCCGGTCTGTTGCCTCGAACGCGATCGCGTCGTCATCCTCGAACAGCGCCGCCTGGGGGGCGTCCGCCGCAACAAGCGTGTCAGGCTTGGTGAATTTCCAGTATTCATCCCGCGCATGGGGCAGGCCCATGGCCCGCACCCGCGCCAATGCCGCGTCGCGCGCCGCAATGGCCCATGCGCCGCCTTGGGGGCGGGTCATGGACGCAAGCCGCGCCTCGGTTGCATCCAGTTTTGCCTGTGGCAATCCCATTACGCCACCTCCGCCTTGATATCCGCATATCCATTCTTTTCGACCTCAAGCGCCAGCTCCGGTCCGCCGGTCTTGATGATCCTGCCATCAGACATGATATGCACGACATCCGGTTTGATGTGATCCAGAAGACGCTGGTAATGCGTGATCACAAGAAAGCCGCGCCCCTCTTCGCGCAGCGCGTTCACGCCTTGCGAGACAAGTTTCATCGCGTCCACGTCAAGGCCCGAATCTGTCTCGTCGAGGATGCACATCTTTGGCTCCAGCATCGCCATTTGCAGGATCTCGTTGCGCTTCTTCTCGCCACCGGAAAAGCCGACATTCACGGGCCGCTTGAGCATGTCGTTGCTCATCTCCAGCATCGCCGCCTTTTCGCGCACCAGCTTGAGAAAATCGGTGGCGCTCATCTCGTCCTGACCGCGCGCCTTGCGCTGTGCGTTCACCGCGGTGCGCATGAAGGTCATGTTGCCCACACCGGGGATCTCGACCGGGTATTGAAATGCCAGAAAAAGCCCCGCCGCCGCGCGCTCTTCGGGTTCCATATCGAGGATATCCTCACCGTCAAGCGTGGCGGTCCCGCCGGTCACCTCGTAGCCGTCGCGCCCCGACAAAACATAGCTCAGCGTCGACTTGCCAGAGCCGTTCGGCCCCATGATCGCGTGCACCTTGCCCGCCTCGACAGTCAGGTCAACACCCTTGAGGATGCTCTTGTCCTCGTCTTCAAGATCGACTTTCAAGCCTTTGATTTCCAGCATGTCTTGTACCTTTCTTCCAATTTCAGTCCAACGCGCCTCAGGGTCGCGTCATCATCTCCACGATCTCCAGCAGCCGCGCGGGCGGCGGCAGCATGGGCGTAACCTCGAACTCGGCCATCCGGCCGGTCATCCTTGGCACCCCCAGAAACTCTTCGACCTTGTGATAGGCCTTGCGACGCTTGTAATCATCCACAAGCACTGTCACCGGCTTTTGGGTTCGGAACGCCGTGGCCATCACGCAGCCCGTGCGAAACCTGCCATCCACCAGCACGACATCAGGCTGCGAGAACCCGTCCATGTCCCAGACCGCCAGCGGATACTGCGCAAAGCGCAAATGCTTTGACGCTTTGGCCGGGTGCCCCCACTCCTTCGTCGGGCCGATATCGACCCAGATCACCTTTGCGTCGCTGCCAGTTGCGGGCGGGTTCGCCTCGAACCAACCCAGCATCATTTCCGCCCAGTCCCGGTCGCTTTCCACCGAAAACACGGTCTTGCCCGGCATCTCCGCCGCCATCACGGTCGACCCGCCAGAGCCGTATTCCAGCACGACGCCCGCGCCCTCATAGGCCGCACGAAGGCGCTCTGCCTCCGCCTCGGGCAAGGTAAGCCCGGGGCGCGATATGGGCCGCGTTCCGCTCATGCCAGCACCACCGCCGTGCCGCTGACAGACACCATCAGCATAGAGTCGCCCACGACTTCGTAATCCAGATCGACCCCCACGACGGCATTGGCACCAAGCACAGCCGCGCGGCTTTCCAGCTCATTCATGGCCGCATCGCGCGCATCCTGCAACTTGGTCTCATAGGCACCGGACCGACCGCCCACGATATCCGTGACCTGTGCAAAGAAATCACGAAACACATTGGCCCCCATGATCGCCTCACCGACCACGATCCCGCGGTATTCGGTGATCTTGCGCCCTTCGATGGTGTTCGTGGTCGTGATGATCATGGCTTTCCAACCGCTGTTAGCCCAGGTCTGCGCCCGGTAAAAACCGAGGCAAAGCTGCGTTCAAGGAACTGGTCTTAGGCGAAGGCGTGGCGGCAATAGCCCTGCTGCTGCCGCCAGCCTCGTGATTTATCCCACGGACCCTTCCAGCGAAATCGCCACAAGCTGCTGCGCTTCCATGGCAAACTCCATCGGCAGCGCCTGCAACACGTCCTTGCAGAACCCGTTCACCACCAGCGCCACGGCCTCTTCCTCGTCCATGCCGCGCTGACGGCAATAGAACAGCTGGTCGTCATCCACCTTCGACGTGGTCGCCTCGTGCTCGACCCGGCTGGAATTGTTCTTGACCTCGATATACTTCACCGTATGCGCGCCGCAGTCGCTGCCAATGAGCAGGCTGTCGCATTGCGTATAATTGCGGCTGTTCTTGGCCTTGGGATGCATCGAGACAAGCCCGCGATAGGTATTCTGCGCCTTGCCCGCGCTGATCCCCTTGGACACGATCCGCGAGCGGGTGTTCTTGCCCAGATGCACCATCTTGGTGCCGGTATCGGCTTGCTGGTGGTTGTTGGTGATGGCGATGGAATAAAACTCGCCCTGGCTTTCATCACCGCGCAAGATGCAGGACGGATATTTCCACGTAACCGCAGAGCCGGTTTCCACCTGCGTCCACATCACCTTGGCCCGGTCGCCCCGGCAATCGGCGCGCTTGGTGACAAAGTTGTAGATACCGCCGGTGCCGTCCTCGTTGCCCGGGAACCAGTTCTGCACGGTGGAATATTTCACTTCCGCGTCTTCCTCGACGACGATCTCCACCACGGCGGCATGAAGCTGCGACTCGTCGCGCTGCGGCGCGGTGCAGCCCTCAAGATAGCTGACATAGCTGCCCTTGTCGGCGATGATCAGCGTCCGCTCGAACTGTCCGGTATTCTCGGCATTGATCCGGAAATAGGTGCTCAACTCCATCGGGCAACGCACACCCGGCGGCACGTAAACGAATGACCCGTCCGAGAAGACGGCCGAGTTGAGCGTGGCATAATAATTGTCGCTGACCGGCACGACCGAGCCAAGGTATTTCTTCACCAGCTCGGGATGCTTCTGGATCGCCTCCGAGATCGAGCAGAAGATCACGCCTGCCGCCTCAAGTTCCTTCTGGAAAGTCGTACCGACGGACACGGAATCGAACACCGCGTCCACGGCCACCTTGCGGCCCTCTGCGGGGGCGTTTTCGGCACCCTCGACCCCGGCCAGAACCATCTGTTCTTTCAACGGGATACCCAGCTTGGCATAGGTTTCCAGCAGCTTCGGGTCCACCTCGTCCAACGACTTGGGCTTCACTTCCATGCTCTTGGGGCGGGCATAGTAATACTGATCCTGAAAGTCGATTTCAGGATAATCGACCATTGCCCAGTCAGGCTCTTTCTTCTGAAGCCAACGCTCATAGGCCTGAAGCCGCCACTCGGTCATCCACTCGGGCTCGTCGTTCTTCTCCGAGATCAGCTTGACGATATCGGTAGACAAGCCCTTGGGCGCGTATTCCATCTCGATATCGGTGTTCCAGCCGTGTTTGTAGGTTCCAGCCTCACGCACCGCATCGACCGTTCCCTGATCAACGCCTTCCTTGACATTCGTCTCATCCAGTGCAGCCATGGGGCCACCTCCTCTTTTGTGATCCTGCGTCCCGACCGCCCTCAGGCTGCCCGGTCGCGAAACCTTTCATGATGCTTCAGCCACGCGGCGGCGAAGCGGTCGATCTCGTCTTCCGTCGTCTCCGGCCCCAATGAGACACGCACCGCGCTTGCCGCCTCGTCCGGTCCGAAACCCATCGCGCGCAGCACCCGGCTTTCGCGCACCTTGCCGCTGGAACAGGCGGATCCCGCCGAAATGGCGAAACCTGCCAGATCCATCGCCATCACCTGCGTCTCGCCCTTCCAGCCCGGCGTGATCACGCAGCTGGTATTGGGCAGTCGCTCGCCTGATTTCCCGACAAAAATAGTCTTATTTGTCGAATCCTCAAGACTCATTTCTAGAATGTTTCTAAGTTTTTCGATCCGCTGCCAGACGCCGCTTTCCAGATCACGCTGCGCAGCCTCTGCCGCGGCCCCGAAACCGGCAATTCCGATGATGTTCTCGGTGCCCGACCTGCGGCCCATCTCCTGCCCGCCACCGGGGCCAAGGCTGTCAATATCCAGACCCTGCTTCACGATCAGCGCGCCCACTCCCTTTGGCCCGCCCAGCTTATGCGCCGACATCACCGCCAGATCGGCCCCCGACCACGCAAAGGAAAACGGAATGCGGCCCACGGCCTGCGTGATATCCAGCAGCAACACTCCCGCGCCCGGCTCGACAGGGCTGATCACACCGGTCTCTGAATTGGCCAGCCCCATCGCCCGCACGGAAGACACCTTTGATTCCGGCGCATGATATGCCCAAAGCGCGTCATGGGCGGTCGCCTGCACGGTGACACCGGAAAACCCGGCCAGCACCCGCGCGGCCTCTGTCGCACCCGAGGTAAAGACCACCTCGCGCGGCGCACAGCCCACTGATGCGGCCACCTGCGCACGCGCGCGCTCAACCAGACGCTTGGCCGCGCGTCCCTCCGCGTGAACGGAAGACGGGTTTCCCACCAGATCCATCGCCGCCAGCATCGCGTCCCGGGCTTCCGCCCGCAGCGGCGCAGTCGCGTTGTAATCCAGATAGACCCGCCCCATCACGCCACTCCAGACTTCATCTGGCGAAAAATACCTCGGGGTGAATTGGTCCCGGACAAGGTCCGGGGCCAAGAGGGGCAGCGCCCCTCCCTGTCCCACGCCAAAAGCGGCGAAATAGTGATGCCGCGTGGCCCGCTCATTCGTCGTCCACCACCGCAAAAAGCGTCGGTACCGCCGGGCAAGGGGCCAGCGAATTGCCGACCACGTCGCTCAGCCGGGTCTGGTGCAAGAAGACATAGACATGCGCGCTCAGGCTTTCCCACAAGCGGTTGGTCATGGATTGCGCCCGCGATCCCGACGCCCCGCCAGAGGCACCCGCGCCCTTGTGCAGGGCGTCCACAGTCTCGTCCACGGCGGCAAAGATGTCGATCACCCGGATCTCGGTTGCCGCCCGCGCCAGCCTGTAGCCGCCCCCCGGCCCGCGCACCGACGTGACCAGCTCGGCCCGGCGCAGCTTGACGAACAATTGCTCCAGATAGGGCAGCGATATGGATTGCCGACGCGCAATGTCGCCCAGTGAGACCAGACCCTCACTTTGCTGCAAGGCGATATCCACCAGGGCGACCATGGCATAACGCCCTTTGGTGCTGAGTTTCATGGCCCACTCCCGGCGAATAGATTGACGTTGACGCGCACAGCGCCTATCCCGTCTCGGCACCGCCCCGCGCGGCGCAATGATTTAGAACAGTTCTAAGGTGCTTGAGCGAATTCGTCAAGAATGAGCCTGCACATAAACCACAGTAAGGGGACATGCATGCCCGAGGTCATCTTTCCCGGCCCCGAAGGCCGGCTCGAAGGCCGCTACCACCCGCAAAAGGAAAGAGACGCGCCAATCGCCATCGTGCTGCACCCGCATCCTCAATTCGGCGGGACGATGAACAACAAGGTCGTCTACAACCTGCACTACGCCTTCCACAAGATGGGCTTCACCGTGCTGCGCTTCAATTTTCGCGGGGTGGGCCGCAGCCAGGGCGAATACGACCAGGGCGTGGGTGAGCTGTCCGATGCCGCCTCGGCGCTCGATTACCTGCAATCCATGAATGCCAATTCCAAGCATTGCTGGGTCGCGGGCTTCTCTTTCGGCGCGTGGATCGGGATGCAGCTTTTGATGCGCCGACCCGAGATCACGGGCTTCGTCTCGGTTTCGCCGCCTGCCAACATGTATGATTTCTCTTTCCTGGCACCCTGCCCGTCGTCGGGCCTTGTCATCAACGGTGCCAATGATCGCGTCGCGCCCCCCGCCGACACGCGGGCGCTGGTGGGCAAGCTGCATGAACAGCATGGCATCACCATCACCCACGATGAAATCGACGGCTCCGGGCACTTTTTCGAAGAACCGCATATGGACACGATGATCGACACGGTCAGCACCTATGTAAAACGCCGTCTGACCGAAAGCACGAGGTAAGGGCAATGGGCGTGGCCGAGGATCTTGCCGACGATCTGGCGCAAAAGGTGATACAGTATGTCGACGCCTCGGGTGATGACGGGGTCATCACGGACATCGTCAATATCCTTGGGGCCACGTCCCAAACTGCCGAAGAGGCGTTCCTGACCTCCATGCGGGTGCGCCGCGCCAATCAAAAGGCGCGCGCACTCCTGCTTGACCGGGTTCGCAAATTCCAGGCAACACAAGCCGAAACCTCCGCCACTGACAGCGATACACCAACCTCCTGACGCGCACTCGCACGAGGGCGCGGAAGGATCGGGTCAATCCGCCTTGCGCTTGATCGTGCCTGCCTTCTCGGCCAGATCGCGGGCGATGGCAAAGGCCCCCTTGATCTTGTCGGCATCCGATTTCCAATCGCGACGCACCACGATCTTGTTGTCCTTGACCTTGGCCAGACCGTTCTGGTCCTTGATAAAGGCCACCAGCCCTTCGGGGCTGGCGAACTTGTCGTTGTGAAACTGGATCGTCGCGCCGCGCGGCCCGCCATCCAGCTTGGCAATGCCCGCCCGCTTGCACATTGCCTTGATCCGCACCACCAGCATCAGCGTGTTGACCTCGCGCGGCAGCTTGCCGAAGCGGTCGATCAGCTCTGCGGCGAACCCTTCCAGCTCCACCTTGGTGGACAGCGACGACAGACGCCGATAAAGGCCAAGCCGCACATCCAGATCGGGCACATACTGTTCCGGGATCAGCACCGGCACGCCCAGATTGATCTGCGGTGCCCATTGCTCGTCAGCCTCCGACAGCCCTTCCAGCTCGCCGGCCTTGATCTTGGCGATCGCCTCTTCCAGCATCGACTGGTACAACTCGTAGCCCACGTCGCGCATCTGGCCCGATTGTTCCTCGCCCAGAAGGTTGCCCGCCCCGCGAATATCCAGATCCTGAGAGGCCAGCGTAAAGCCCGCGCCCAACTGGTCCAGCGATCCCAGCACCTTGAGCCGCTTTTGCGCCGAAGACGTCAGCTTCACGCGTGGCTTGGTGGTCAGATAGGCATAGGCCCGCGCCTTGGACCGGCCCACGCGGCCCCGGATCTGGTAAAGCTGTGCCAGCCCGAACATGTCCGCGCGGTAGACCACCATCGTGTTGGCGGTCGGGATGTCCAGACCCGATTCCACGATGGTCGTTGCCAAAAGCACGTCATATTTGCCGTCGTAAAAGGCGTTCATCCGATCATCCAGATCCTTGGCCGCCAATTGCCCGTGACCGACGATGAAACTGACCTCCGGCACCTGTTCTCGCAAAAAAGCCTCCACCTCGGGCAAATCGGTCAGGCGCGGCACCACGAAAAAGCTTTGGCCGCCCCGGTAATGTTCGCGCAAAAGCGCCTCTCGCACGGTGACGGGGTCGAACTCGCTGACATAGGTGCGAATTGACAGCCGGTCGACGGGGGGCGTGCCGATGATCGACAAATCGCGCACGCCCGACAGCGACAATTGCAGCGTGCGCGGAATTGGCGTCGCCGTCAGCGTTAGGACATGCACCTCCGAGCGCATGGATTTCAGACGCTCCTTGTGGCCCACGCCAAAGCGCTGTTCCTCGTCGATGATCAGCAGGCCCAGACTCTTGAACCGGATGTTCTTGGCCAAAAGCGCATGGGTGCCCACCACGATATCCACCGTGCCATCGGCCATGCCCGCCCGCGTCTTGCTGGCCTGTGTCGTGGGCACAAAGCGCGACAGTGCCCGCACGGTCAGCGGAAAGCCCCGGAACCGCTCGGTGAAATCCTGCGCGTGCTGGCGGGCCAGCAGGGTTGTCGGCGCAATGACGGCCACCTGAACGCCCGACATCGCGGCGACAAAGGCCGCACGCATCGCGACCTCGGTCTTGCCGAAGCCCACATCGCCGCAAATCAGACGGTCCATCGGCGTGCCGCTTTCCAGATCGCCAAGCACGTCTTCGATCGCGGTCAGCTGATCGTCGGTTTCCTGATAGGGGAAACGCGCGGCAAAGCTTTCCCACGCCAGATGTTCGGGTTCCAGCACCGGAGCATTGCGCAACGCGCGTTCGGCGGCGATCCGGATCAGGCGGTCGGCCATCTCGCGGATGCGCTGCTTGAGCTTGGCTTTCTTGGCCTGCCACGCGCCGCCGCCCAGCCGGTCGAGCATCCCTTCCTCGTGGCCATACCGGCTCAGTAGCTCGATATTTTCCACCGGCAGGTACAGCTTGGCATCCTCGGCATAGGTCAGCAGCAGGCATTCATGCGCCGCCCCCGCCGCCGTCACCACCTCGGTGCCGGTAAAGCGGCCCACGCCGTGATCGACATGCACCACCAGATCGCCCGGTTGCAGCGTTCCCGCTTCGGTCAGCGCGTCTTTGTTGGTGCGCCGCGTGGTGCCACGTACCATGCGCTCGCCGAGAATATCGGTCTCTGTAATGATGCCGAGCTTGTCGGTTTCAAACCCCTCTTCGATGGGCAGAACAACAAGCCCAACCAGCGCCTTTGGCGCATCGGCAAGTTCACTCAGGCTTTTGATAGCGCGGGCGTTGGAAAGGTCATGGTCGGCCAAAACCTGCGCCATGCGGTCGCGCGACCCTTCTGACCAACAGGCGATGGCAACTTTCTTGCCCGCTTTGACCAAAGCCGCTGCGTGTTCTCGTACGGCATCGAAGACGTTGCGTTCGGCGCTTGCCCGCTCGGCGGAAAAGCTTTTGCCTTGCTTCGCGTGCCCTGTGATGTGCCGACGACCAGCCACATCGTCTGCAACGAAAGGCGATATGTCTAGACGCGCACGCCCACCC